>NZ_ANNV01000085.1 GCF_000346755.1 Pseudomonas sp. CBZ-4
CCTATATCCGCCGCCCGCCGTACTGGGAAGGCGCGCTGGCCGGGGCGCGTCCGCTCAAGGGCATGCGCCCGCTGGCGGTGCTGCCGGACAACATCACCACCGACCACCTGTCGCCGTCCAACGCGATCATGCTCGACAGCGCCGCCGGCGAATACCTGGCGAAAATGGGCTTGCCGGAAGTGGACTTCAACTCCTACGCGACTCACCGGGGCGACCACCTGACCGCGCAGCGCGCCACCTTTGCCAACCCGAAACTGTTCAACGAAATGGTGATGGAAAACGGCAAGGTCAAGCAGGGTTCCCTGGCGCGCATCGAGCCTGAAGGCCAGGTCACGCGGATGTGGGAAGCCATCGAAACCTACATGGAACGCAAGCAACCGCTGATCATCATTGCCGGCGCCGACTACGGGCAGGGCTCGTCCCGCGACTGGGCGGCCAAGGGCGTGCGCCTGGCCGGGGTGGAAGCGATTGCCGCCGAAGGGTTCGAGCGCATCCACCGCACCAACCTGGTGGGCATGGGCGTGCTGCCCCTGGAATTCCTGCCGGGCACCGACCGCCACACCTTGCAGATCGACGGCAGTGAAACCTATGACGTGCTCGGCGCGCGCACCCCGCGTGCGACGCTGACCCTGGTGATCAACCGCAAGAATGGCGAACGTGTCGAAGTGCCGGTGACCTGCCGCCTGGACACCGCCGAAGAAGTGTCGATCTACGAGGCGGGCGGCGTGTTGCAACGTTTTGCCCAGGACTTCCTGGAATCGGCGGCGACGGCCTGAGGGGTAACCATGGCACATGCAGCGCAAATCAAGATTCCCGCCACCTATATGCGTGGCGGCACCAGCAAGGGCGTGTTTTTCAGCCTCACCGACCTGCCCGCCGTGGCGCAGGTGCCAGGCGCTGCGCGGGATGCCCTGCTGCTGCGGGTGATCGGCAGCCCCGATCCCTACGACAAGCAGATCGACGGCATGGGCGGCGCCACATCCAGCACCAGCAAGACGGTGATCCTGGCCAAAAGTACCCGCGCCGATCACGACGTGGACTACCTGTTCGGCCAGGTATCCATCGACAAGCCGTTTGTGGATTGGAGCGGCAACTGCGGCAACCTGTCGGCGGCGGTGGGTTCGTTCGCCGTCAGCGCGGGGCTGGTCGATTCGTCCCGCATCCCCCACAACGGCGTGGCCGTGGTGCGGGTGTGGCAGGCCAATATCGGCAAGACCATCATCGCCCACGTGCCGATCACCGACGGCGCGGTGCAGGAAACCGGCGACTTCGAACTGGACGGCGTGACCTTCCCGGCCGCCGAAGTGCAGTTGGAATTCATGGACCCGGCGGCGGAAGAAGAGGGCGGTGGCGGTTCGATGTTTCCCACCGGCAACCTGGTGGATGACCTGGAGGTACCCGGCGTCGGCACCTTCAAGGCGACGCTGATCAACGCCGGCATCCCGACCATTTTTATCAACGCCGAAGACCTCGGCTACACCGGTACCGAGTTGCAAGGCGCGATCAACAGCGACCCCAAGGCCCTGGCGATGTTCGAAACCGTGCGCGCCTACGGCGCGCTGCGCATGGGCCTGATCAAGCACCTGGACGAAGCCGCCCAGCGCCAGCACACGCCGAAAGTCGCGTTTGTCGCCAAGCCTGCGGACTACGTGGCCTCCAGCGGCAAGGCGATCAAGGCCGCTGATGTGGACTTGCTGGTGCGCGCGCTGTCCATGGGCAAGCTGCACCACGCGATGATGGGCACGGCAGCGGTGGCGATTGGCACGGCGGCGGCGATTTCCGGGACCTTGGTCAACCTGGCGGCCGGTGGTGTGGAGCGTAATGCGGTGCGCTTCGGCCATCCGTCCGGCACGTTGCGGGTGGGCGCCGAGGCCAGTGAAGTCAACGGTGAGTGGGTGGTGAAGAAGGCCATCATGAGCCGTAGTGCGCGGGTGTTGATGGAGGGCTTTGTGCGCATTCCCGGCGATGCCTTCTAAAACATCACACTAACCCTGTGGGAGCGGGCTTGCCCGCGATAGCGG
>NZ_ANNV01000086.1 GCF_000346755.1 Pseudomonas sp. CBZ-4
CCTGATGTACCGAGTTGTCTGCATCGCAGGCAAGCCAGCTCCCACATTGACCCTGTTCCAAATTGGAAAAGGTGGTTTTCGTTAAATCGCGCGCAAAAAAAAGGCCGCACCCTGCCAAGGAGACGGCCAAAAAATTGTCGAGGCTTGTGTAGCTTAACGAGCGGTAATCACCGACAACTTGGTAATCCCCGCGCGTTCGATAGACGCCATGGCTCGCGCCACTTCGCCATAATTCACGCCGTTATCGGCCTGCAGTTGCACCCGCACATCGGGATCCTTGGCCTTGGCCGCCTGCAGGTTGAACTCCAGCAGGTTCGGCTGGATTTCATCCTTGTTGATAAACACTTTGCCGGCACCGTCGATGCTCACCACCAGCGGGTCCTTCTGCTCCACCGGGGCAACGGCCTCGGTCTTGGGCAGGTTGATCGGGATCGCGTTGGTCAGCAGCGGCGCGGTGACGATAAACACCACCAGCAGCACCAGCATCACGTCTACCAGCGGCGTGACGTTGATCTCGCTCAGCACCTCATCGCTGTCTTGCGTGGAGAAGGCCATGTCAGGACGCCTCCTTCACTTTTTGCGGGGTGCCGGCCGCAGTTTTGTTCAGCGCCGGGTGCAGCAGCACGCGGAACGAATTTTTCTGCGCGAGGCTGTAGAAGTCGTGGGCGAAGTCGTCGAGGTCGGCGGCGGTCAGCTTGAGGCGACGCAGGAAGTAGTTGTAGACCAGCACCGCTGGCACGGCGACGGCAATACCAACGCCCGTTGCCACCAGCGCGGCACCAATCGGCCCGGCCACGGTTTCGAGGCTGGCGGAACCGGCGGCGCTGATGCCTTTGAGCGCTTCCATGATGCCCCACACGGTGCCGAACAGACCGATGAACGGCGAGGTGCTGCCGATACTGGCGACCACGGCCAGGCCGGTTTCCAGAGAGCGACGCTCACGTACGATCTGCTGGCGCAGGGCGCGTTCGAGGCGGTCCTGGTGGTTGATGGCCTGGCTCAGATCCGCCGCGTGCGGGGTGTCACCGACCTGGATTGCCGCGTAACCCGCCTGGGCCACACGAGCAGCGGCGCCGGGTTGGGTTTCCGCCAGCTCGGCAGCCGAGTCGAGGCTCGACGCCGCCCAGAACTGTTTGTGGAACTTGCGATCCTGCGCCTTGAGGCGACCGAACTGCACGCCTTTCAACAGCGCCAGGCCCCAGGTCGCGACCGAAAAGACCACCAGCAGCCAGATCACCGCGCTTTCGATGGATTCAAGTGGAGATGCTAATGCCATGATGTGTTCCCTCTGTGCAGGTCGCGGCGTGTGAGACACACCGCAGCCGAATAGTTAGTGAATCTTGAAATCGATCGGGACGCTGACCCAGCCGTTCTGCGCCACGTCGCCCTGCTTGGCTGGCACGAAGCTCCAGCGCTTCACCGCGGCCAGTGCGGCGTCGTCGAGTTGCTGGCGACCGCTGCTTTTCTGGATCTGGATCTCGCCCGGCTTGCCGCTGGCCAGCACCTGTACCCGCAACAACACCGTGCCTTCCCAGCCCCGGCGCTGGGCCAGTGACGGGTATTCGGGCGCCGGGTTCTTCAGGTACGCGGCGTTGGCCGAAGCCGGTGTGACCGGGGCCGGCGCCGGTGGAGCGGGCGGCGCAGGCGGTGCGGGTGTCGGTGGCGCGGGCGGCTGCTCGACCGGTTTCGGGGCGGGCTTGGGCTCAGGCTTCGGCACGGGCTTTGGCTTGGGTTTTGGAATCGGTTTTGGCGGCGCCGGCTTGGCGGCCAATTCATCCACCACCGGCGGCGGTGGCTCGACCACAGGCGGCGGCGGTGGTGGCGGCACGGGCGGTGGCGGTTCCACCACCGGCGGCGCCGGCTGGGAAAATTCGATGGTCATCGGCGGAATTTCCGGCGGCACGATCGGCAGCACCGGCGTGGGCTTCTGCGCCACCCAGTAGATCACCGCAGCGTGCAGGGCCAGCACCAGCAGGCCCAGCAGAATCCCTTCGCGCCGGCTGGAGAAACGCTTGGGGGTTTGCTGCGTGCGCAGTTGCCCCAACGGCGCGCGGTGCGGCCGCCCAAGGTCGACCAACTCACCACTCGGTGCCTGGCGCCATTGCGCCTCTTGTGCACTGGCGGCGGTCTGGACATTGCCCATTGATTCACTCCCTACGGTCTTGAAACCAAAAAACCGACGGGCCTGTGTGGAAGGCCGTCGAGGGCTGAATCATCGGGGCCAGACGCTTATCTCTTAAAGTAATCTTTAAAGTTATACATAGATCCAAACTGAATAAACGAAACATTCAGAAACGCCAAGGCCACGTCTTCCGTGGCCTGGCGCCGAGGCGGTTTTTTTCAATGCTTTGCAGGCATACAAAATATTCCGTAAAGGCATGCCTCAATGGGGATTGTTTGCGCACAAATCGAACAACTCGCTCTGCAAACACTGCCCCGCCGCGCCCAAGCCGCTGCGTGCATACAGCGCCAGGCGCACGCCCTGCACCGCCGGCAAACCGCTGTCATCGCCAAGGATCCGGTGCCCGGCCTGCACCACACGACGCGGCAACAAGCTGATCCCCAACCCCGCCGCCACCGCCGAGCACACACTGGCCAGGCTCGCGCTGGAATAGCCGATGCGCCAGCGCCAGCCGCCCACTTCCAGGTGTTGCAGCATTTCATTGCGGTACAGCCCACCCACTGGAAACGCCACCAGCGGCAGCGGATCACGCCCCAGGGACGGCGTGCTGCGGCTGTCCACCCAGCACAGCGGTTCCGGCCAGGAGGCCAGGCAGTCGTCGCTGTCGCCCATCTGCTTGACCAGCAACACGTCGAATTCACCGCTGCGGTACTGGCGCTGCAACTCCGGGCCAAGGCCGCTGGTGACTTCCAGGCGCACCCGGGGATACGCCAGCACAAACGCCGACAGCAAGGGCATCAGGCGCTCGGCGGCAAAATCCTCCGGCACACCGAGGCGCAACACGCCGTCGCTTTGCTGGTTGATCAACACGTCGGCAGCCTCTTCATGCAGCGCGAGGATGCGCCGCGCGTAGGCCAGCAGGCGTTCACCCTCGGCGGTGGCGACCACATGGCGCTGGTCGCGGTCGAGCAACTGGCAGCCGGCGACGTCTTCCAGGCGGCGGATCTGCTGGCTCACGGTGGATTGGGTCAAGTGCAGGCGCTCGGCGGCGCGGGTGAAGTTGCCGCACTCCACCACGGCGACAAAGCTGCGTAACAACACGGGATCGAACATGGCGCTCACCATTCCATTTGCCACTGGTTTTCATGGTTATATTTAATTTCAGAATACCTGCGGCGCTGGCCATACTCACGCCTCATTTATCTGCCGCAAGGGCGCTGCATGACCCTCAATAAATCCCTCGCCGGCTGGGGCCTGCTGATTGTGCTGGGCCTCAACCTGCGGCCGATCCTCAGTTCCATCAGCCCGTTGCTCGGCGAAATTCGCCTGGCCACCGGCCTGAGTTTCCAGAGCAGCGCCCTGCTCACCAGCCTGCCGGTGATTTGCATGGGCCTGGTGGCGTTGGTCGGCGTGCGTGTCGAGGCGCAGCTGGGTGAGCGGCGCGGCATCGCCTTGGGCCTGATGATGATCCTGCTGGCGTGCCTCGCCCGCTGGCTGATGGGCCAGGGCGCGGCGCTGCTGGTCACGGCGTTGCTGGGCGGCGCTGGCGTGGCGCTGATCCAGGCGCTGGTGCCGGCGATGATCAAGCGCGAATTCCAGCACCGCGTGCCGGTGGCGATGGGCGTGTACTCGGCCTCGCTGATGGCCGGCGGCGGGCTCGCGGCGCTGCTCAGCCCGCTGGTGGCCACGCAGTTCGGCGATTGGCAGGCGGGCCTGGGCGTGTGGCTGTTGCCGGCGCTGGGCGCGTTGTTGCTGTGGGCCTGGTTGCCTCTGGGCGCGGCAAAGAGCGTCAAGGAGATCCCGGCGTTCAAGGGCCTGCGCAATCGTCGTGCGTGGTTGCTGGCGCTGTATTTCGGTTTGGTGAACTGCGGCTATATGAGCCTGGTGGCGTGGCTGCCGGCGTTTTATCAGCAGCTGGGCTGGGGCGTGTTGCCCAGCGGCTCGTTGCTGGCGTTCATGACCATCTTCCAGGTGCTCGCCGCGCTGCTGATGCCGGTGCTGGCACAACGCGGGATCGACCGGCGCCCGTTGCTCGGCATCAGCCTGTTGGCGCAGACCGTGGGCTATCTGGGCCTGATCATGGCGCCGCTGCAATTTCCCCACCTGTGGGTCGCGTTGTGTGGCTTTGGCCTCGGCGCGTGTTTTGCCCTGAGCCTGCTGCTGACCCTCGACCACCACCGCGACCCGCGCCAGGCCGGGCAACTGGCGGCCTTTGTGCAAGGCGTGGGCTTTTTGATCAATGCCGTGTCGCCGTGGATGACCGGCTGGCTGCGCGAGCTCACCGGCAACTTCATCAGCGCCTGGGTGGTGCTGGCCGTCACCGCCGTGGCGATGCTGGTGGTCACGCGGGTGTTCAGCCCGGCGACCTACCGCACGGCGCCCGCTCTATAGTTATGCGTTTAAGATCTAGATAAAACAAATATGCTTCATTGACGGAATAAGCGCGGCGCTTAAAATCCCGGTTCTCCTCTTGGACGCCGGGCCCCCCATGGATCTTCGCCAACTGCGCTATTTCATCGCGCTCAACGAGCACCGCAGCTTCGTGCGCGCCGCCGACGCCATGGGCATCACGCAACCGGCGTTCAGCCGCAGCATCCAGGGCCTGGAGCAAGAATTCGGCTGCGTGCTGGTGGACCGCGCCCACAAAGAGCTGCGCCCGACCCCGGAAGGCCAGGTGGTGCTGCAACATGCCCTGAGCCTGGTGCAAGGCGCGGCGTTGCTCAGCCACGAAGTCACGCGCATGACCAAACTCGACGCCGGCGAAGTGCGTTTGGGCTGCGACGTGGTGGCGGCGGTCAACCTGCTGCCCGAGGCCCTGGCGCGGTTTGTCAGCGCCTACCCGAAGGTGCGCAGTGCCTTGCAGGTGGATAACTGGGAGCGGCTCGGGCGCAGCCTGAGTCGCGAAGAGATCGAATTTTTTATCGCCGATGTACGTCACTTCGAAGCCGACCCGAACTTCCAGACCCAGGCCCTCACGCCCCGGCGCAGCGTGTTTTTCTGCCGTGCCGGGCACCCGCTATTGGCCAAGGACAGCCTGTCCACCAACGACCTGTTCGGCTACCCGCTGGCCACGCCGCTGATCGCGCCGGGCATTCGCAAGCTGTTGGCCAACCTCAGCGGGCGCATCGACTTTGCGCCGGCCATCGAGCTGGAACAGTTCGCCGCGTTGGCGAGCATCGTGCGCCAGTCCGATGCGATTGGCCTGGGCGCCGAAGAAGCCTTCGTCGATGACTTCGCCAGCGGCGCGTTGCAGGTGCTGCACTGGCGCAACCTGCCCCACGCCCTCGACAGTTTGAGCAACCGCTGCGGGATCATCAGCCGCGCTGGGGCGCGCTTGTCGCCTGCGGCGAAGGCGTTGATCGAGACGTTGCTGGCGGTGGAAAACCAAGCCGATTGGCCCGTGCAAACGTCCCAAAGTCATTGAAGCGCACGCCCATCTGCGCCATTACCTTGTGCGCCACCTTGGCGGTCATCTGGCGGATGTAGAACGGCTCCTTCACCACAAAATGGTGGATGCCATGGGTGCTGCCAAAGTTGAAGCAGAACGCCTGCAACGGCCACATCCACCACGGGTTCAACACCTGGGTCTGCTGGATCACGTTGCCCAGTTCCACATCGCCGTAGTAGTGCATGTTGGAGCTGACAAAGTGCAGGCAAAAGGTGCGCAGCACATTGGGGCCGATGATCACCACGGCGGCGATATCGATCACCTGCATCATCTGCAAGGTGCTGGCTGACCACTCGATGGGCGCGCCCAGCAGGCTGGCGATGCCATTGGCCGCGTGGAAGCCGAGGAACACATACCACGCGCCCCAATGCAGCAGCGCCAGCGGCGCATACACCAGCAGCGAGCGCTTGAGGATGCTGAATTTGTGCTTCCAGGTCTTGGCCCGCAGCAGGCGGATAAACGCCGACATGACGTTGTCGCCCACCATCAACAACCGCGCAAAACCCCAGGGCTCGCCGTTGGTGATGGCGCGTTCTTCCATGTCCGTCTCGGTGCCGGAGACCTTGTGATGGTTGAGGTGCAGGTGGCGGCGAATCCACGGGTTGATCGTGCTCGGCCGCGCCAGCCACACCAGGCCCATCATCAGGTGGTGGGGGATGCGCTGCTTGCGAAAGTACATGCTGTGGATCAGGTCGTGTTCCAGCTCGTGGGTCAGCGAGGCCAGGAACGCGTTGATCAACAGGCACGCCCACCAGGCCATATGACCCGTGATGTAGAGCGCTGCCGAGCCAACCATGCCGAGCAACGCAAACGCGAGGATGCCCGCGCCCAGCGCGTCCTGATGCAGCAGCCAGGGGTGCTGCTGGCGCAAGCGCACGCCTTCGGCCAGCACCACTTCACGGATATGCGCCGAACGCTGTTGCGCGTTCATCTGCTGGGGACTTGCAGAAGTACCGTCCATGCTTCCATCCTCTGGTTATTGATGCGTCCATCCTGCCCCACGCGATCTGGCAGGGCGCTAGCCCCGGACGCCAACCTGTTGACCGCAAGCGCCAATCGCCATGCCCGAACCCACTTCCCTCGCCAGCTGGACCCGCGCCCTGCGCAAGCAACTCGACGCCCTCGGCCTCGACAGCGCCGCGCTGTGCGCGCAAGCCGGGCTCGACCCGCAGCAGATGGACGACCCGAATGCGCGCTACCCGCTGTCGGCCACCACGCGGCTGTGGGAACTGGCGGTGCAGGCCAGCGGCGACCCGGCGATTGGCTTGCGGGTGTCGCGGTTTGTCAGCCCCACCACCTTTCATGCGCTGGGTTATGCGCTGGTGGCCAGCGGCAGCCTGCGGGAGGTGTTCGAGCGCATCGTGCGTTATCACCAGGTGGTCAGTGATGCACTGACCCTGACCTTGGACGGTGATGGAGAACGCTATCGCTTTCGCCTGCTGCAACCTGCCGGCAGCCCGGCGCCGGCGTTCGAAGCCATCGATGCCTTTGCGGCGATTTATGTGCGTACATGCCGCAATCGCCTGGGTCGGGACTACGCCCCCTTAGCCGTGTATTTGCGGCGCCCCGAGCCGGTCGATCCCCAGCCCTGGCACACGGTGTTTCGCGCGCCGGTGTTTTTTGGCGCCGAGGAAGACCGCCTGGAATTCGCCGCCCAGGACTTCGACAGCCACCTCGACGACGCCAACCCCGAGCTGGCCGAGCACAATGAAACCGTGCTCAAACGCACCCTCGCCCAGCTGCAACCGCTGACCTGGGAGCGCAAGGTGCGCCGGGTGATCGAAGCGCAATTGCCCGACGGCGAGCCGAGCGCGGAACGGGTCGCCCAGGCGTTGCACTTGAGTTTGCGCAGCTTGCAGCGGCATCTGGCGGACGAAGGCTGCCGGTTTGATGCGTTGCTCAATGAGTGCCGGGAGAATTTGGCGTTGCTGCACTTGCGCGATCCGCAGTGTTCGTTGGCGGAGATCAGCCATTTGTTGGGGTTTGCTGATACCAGCAGTTTTAGCCGGGCGTTCAAGCGGTGGACGGGGGTGACGCCGGGGCAGTTTCGGGAGGGGTTGCGGTAGGGGGATTTATGTTGGTTTTGAGGGCCTCATCGCGGGCAAGCCCGCTCCCACATTTGATTGCATTCCAAGGTTGGAACCCGGTCACCTGTGGGAGCGGGCTTGCCCGCGATGGCGTCCGTAAGGTCAACGCCCACGATCACGCCGTAACACCGACCTCACCCGCGCCACCAACGCCTTTGCCTCAAACGGCTTGAGCAGGTAGTCATCCTCATGCAATTCCAACCCCCGCAGTCGGTCTTCAATGCCGCCGGGCGTAGTCAGGAACAACTGCGGCGTGTCGCCCTTCTGGCGAATCGCCTGCTGCAATTTCCAGGCATTCAGCCCGGGCAGCATCACATCGAGGATCACCAGGTCGTACTCGCCGTCCTCGACCAGACGCTGGGCCGCCATGCCGTTGGCCGCCACGTCCACGCTGTAGCTGGCCTCGTTCAAGCCCTGGGCCATCCGCTGTGCCTCGTCGGATTCATGTTCCACTAACAGCACGCGCATAAGACACCTCGATTGATCAGGCCAGCAGGCTAACACCCTCAGGTGTGCGCCGCCTCCCGCAACCGCCCGGCGTCGAGGATTTCGATCGCGCCGTAGCCCAGGCGCACGATGCCTTGGGCTTGCAGGTCCTTGAGCAGGGCGTTGGTGGTCTGGCGCGACAGGCTGAGCAGCGCCGCGAGTTCTTCCTGGGGCAGTTGCACGAGGCGCCGCGAGGGCTCGATGTCGCCATGACCGTCAATGATCATCAGCAAGCGATGGGCCAGGCGCACCGACGCCGGCATCAGGCGCAGCTGTTCGAGGCCGATAAAACTCAGGCGCAGTTTCTGGCTCATCAACAGGGCCAGGTCGCGCCAGTAGCGCGGATTTTCGTCGAGGTCTTTCAACAGCGCCTGCTGCGGCACCTGCAACAGCGTGCACGGGCCGACGGCGCAGGCGTCGTGGGTGCGCGGCAGGCCGTCGAACAGGCAGATCTCGCCAAACCAGAAAGGCGGCTCCACCAGGCTCAATACCGCTTCCTTGCCGTGTTCATTGACCGCGCTGATGCGCAGGCTGCCCTCGAGCACCGCATACAGGCCGCACGGCGGGTCGCCGCGCTTGAACAGGTATTGCCCCGCCGTCAGCTGACGCAACCGGGCGTGGGCCAGCAAGCTAGTCTGAAACGGTGCGGGCAGGTGACTGAACCACTGGCCGGTCGCCAGTTGCGCGTGCCATTGCGCTGCATCCATGGGAACTCCGAAGATTGTCGCCCAGCTGACAGTCAGGCAAAGGCTGACAGGGCATGATCAAACATCCTACAGGAGGAACAACAATGAAAAGCCTCGTCGATCACCTCAGCCAATACGCCGCCTACCACCGCGACCCGCGCAATATCGCCAGCCACTTTATCGGCATCCCGTTGATTGTGGTCGCGGTGGCGGTGTTGCTGTCGCGTCCCGAATGGGCCGTGGGTGGGCTGTGGGTTTCACCGGCGGTGCTGCTCGCGTTGTTTTCGGCGTGGTTTTACCTGCGCCTGGAGCTGGCGCTCGGCGTGTTGATGACGGTGCTGATGGGCTTGTCGGTGTGGGCCGGGCATGTGTTGGCGGCGCAGAGCACGCTGGTGTGGCTGGGCAGCGGGATCGGGATGTTTGTGGTGGGCTGGGTGATTCAGTTTGTCGGCCACTACTACGAGGGTAAAAAGCCGGCGTTTGTGGACGATGTGTCGGGGCTGATCGTCGGGCCGTTGTTTGTGGTGGCGGAGTTGGCGTTTCTGGTGGGGCTGCGGCATGACCTCAAGCAGCAGATCGAAGCACGCTCGGGCCCAGTGGCGCGCCGCGATCTAAAGCCTAGTGAGGTTTAAATGTGGGAGCGGGCTTGCCCGCGATAGCGGTGGGTCAGTCA
>NZ_ANNV01000087.1 GCF_000346755.1 Pseudomonas sp. CBZ-4
CTGTCAGTCATACCGAGGTGATGCTATCGCAGGCAAGCCAGTTCCCACAGGTTTAGATCTTCACTACTGAATTCAAGATCAGTTTTTGTAGTCGGTATCGGTACGTTCCAACTGCCGGATCAACGCATTCCAATGCCGCGCCACACCCGGCCCCTCACCGCTGGCAAACACCTTGGCCTGCTGCTCGACCTTTTCCACCACCTCTTGGGGCGGAAAGATCAACTCCCCATTCCCCGCCGCCTGCGCCGCCACCTGGATATTGCACGCACGCTCCAGCTGCTGCAGTTGCTGGAACGCATGCTCGACGCTCACCCCCGCCGTCAACAGCCCGTGATTGCGCAGGATCATCACGCTCTTGTCACCCAGGTCCGCCACCAACCGCTCACGCTCGTCCAGGTCCAGGGCCACGCCTTCGTAACCGTGGTACGCCACGCGCCCGGAGAAGCCGATGGAGTGCTGGGAGATCGGCAGCAAGCCGTCCTTCTGCGCCGACACCGCAATGCCGTCACGGGTGTGGGTGTGCAGCACCGCTTGCAGGTCATGGCGGGCGCCGTGGATGGCGCTGTGGATCACGTAGCCGGCGTAGTTGATGCCCAGACCGGTAGGGTCGTCGACGATGGTGCCGTCGAGGTCGACCTTGACCAGGTTGGAGGCGTTGATTTCATCGAACAACAAGCCAAAGGCGTTGATCAGGAAATGCTCGTCCGGGCCCGGCACGCGGGCGGAGAAGTGGGTGTAGATGTGGTCGGTCCACTTGTACAAGGCCGCCAGGCGATACGCGGCGGCCAGCTTGACGCGCACTTCCCATTCTTCCGGGGTGACGCGCTGGCGGACATTGGTGGAAACGCTGGAAATCGAGGTGACGCTGCTCATGGCAAAACTTCCTGGATGGCCTTAAGGACTTCCAGGCAAGCCTAGGGGATGGATAAAAATAATAAAAAGCACATTTTAATCTAAGCTAATTATTATTTTTTTTCATAACCAATCAAGCAACAACACAGAGCAAATGTGGGAGCTGGCTTGCCTGCGATGGCGGTGGGTCAGCCAACATCTCTGTCACTGATACACCGCTATCGCAGGCAAGCCAGCTCCCACATAAGCATCCTTCACTGGGGTTAAGCGGCGTCGCGAATCTTGTGCAACGAAGCCGCAACCAACTTGCCAAACGCATCCACCGGCCCCTGCAAGTTGCCCAAGAAGTGCGGATAGATCAGCCACAAATCCATCACCGGCTTGAAGTCCTTGAGCGGCATCACCGCCAGTTGCTCACGGTGGGCGCTGCGCTCCAGCAACGGGCGCGGCACCAGGCCCAGCCCCAGGCCATCGGCGACCAGGCCCAATTGCAGCTCGGTGCCAAACGTCTCCAGGTTCACCCGCAAGGCCAGGCCCTGATCGGACAAGGTGCGCTGCAACCCCGCACGGAAGCCGCAGCCATCCGGGTTGAGAATCCAGCCGTCCTGGTACACGTCCGCCAGCTTGCACGGCTTCTTCGGCAACTGCGCCTTGGCACACACCACCACCAACTCCATCTTGCCGATGGACTCGCCGACAATATTGTCGGGGAAGATCTTGCCCGCCGGAAACAACGCCGCCGCCGCGTCCAATTCGCCGCGCTCGATCTTGCCCACCAGTTGGCTGCCCCAGCCGGTGGCGACCTGGGCGCGCAGGTCGGCGTATTCGGTACGCAGGTGCTTGAGGGCATCCAGCAGCACCACGTCGCCGATGGTCTGCGGCACGCCCAGGCGCAACAGGCCGGTGGGCGGTGCGTCGGTGGCCACCAGTTCGCGCAGGGCATCCATCTCGCGCAGGATCAGCCGGCATTGCTCATACACGCGGGTGCCGATCAATGTGGGCTTGAGCGGCTTGGTGTTGCGGTCGAACAGCTCCACCCCCAGCGCCTGCTCGAAGTTCTGCACGCGGCGGGTGATGGCAGGCTGGGTCAGTTGCAAGGATTCGGCGGCATGGCTGATGGACTGGCAACGAATCACTTCGACAAAGGCGTCTATATCGTCAATTTTCATTTGGGCCGCACATAGAGAACAGTCAATAAGATGTGTGCGAAGCATAGTTGCAGGATCGCTATCTGAATAGTCCACGCTGTGATCGATAACGTCTAAGCCTAGTCGGAGCAGTTCTAAATTACCTTCAGCTATAAGCTAATCATTAAAAAATAGCATATTAACTATAAACATTATGCTTAGATAAGCTCTATCAACAGCGACTGATGGAATTGCCATGACCCAGGCCAAGCACCCCGAAAGACTCCGAGCCTTTATTGGCGCCCTGGCGGAACTGATCGACGGCAATCCACGCGAAGGCGACCTGTTGCACCGTGGCGGCAAGCTGTTGGCGCAACTGGTCAGCCATGATGACTGGCTCCCCGACGAATTCGCCCAACCCAACCCCGAGCGTTACCAGCAGTTCCTGCTGCATGCCGATTCGCGCCAGCGCTTCAGCATCGTCAGCTTTGTGTGGGGGCCGGGGCAAAGCACGCCGATTCATGACCATCGGGTGTGGGGGCTGATCGGCATGTTGCGCGGCGCAGAGCTTTCCCAAGGCTTTGCGCGCGCGCCCGACGGCAGCCTGGTGGCCGAAGGCAAGCCGATTGCATTGGTGCCGGGCCAGGTGGAAGCGGTGTCGCCCAAGGTCGGGGACATCCATCAGGTGAGCAATGCCCACAGCGACCAGGTGTCCATCAGCATCCATGTGTACGGCGCCAATATCGGTGCAGTGCGCCGCGCGGTGTACCAGCCCGATGGCAGCGAGAAACTGTTTATCTCCGGTTATTCCAACGCCTTCCTCCCGAATATCTGGGATTTGTCCAAAGAAAAGAGCCCTGCCCTATGAGCACCGTATCGACCCGAACCTTCGCCCAGATCCGCCAGGCCCTGTTGGACCGTCATGAAGTCGCCCTGATCGACGTGCGCGAAGAAGCGCCGTTCGCTGAATCCCACCCGCTGTTTGCCGCGAACATCCCGCTGTCCAAGCTGGAGCTGGAGGTGTATTCGCGCATTCCACGCCGTGATACCCAGGTCACCGTGTACGACAACGACGAAGGCCTCGCCGCCCGCGCTGCCGAGCGCCTGGTCGCGTTGGGCTACACCCGGGTCAGCCTGCTCGAAGGTGGCCTGGACGGTTGGCGCCAGGCCGGTGGCGAGCTGTTTATCGACGTCAACGTGCCGAGCAAGGCCTTTGGCGAACTGGTGGAAAGCGAGCGTCACACGCCGTCCCTCGCTGCCGAAGAGGTGCAGGCCCTGCTCGACAGCCAGGCCGATGTGGTGGTGCTCGACGCGCGCCGCTTCGACGAATACCAGACCATGAGCATCCCCACCGGCATCAGCGTGCCCGGTGCCGAGTTGGTCCTGCGTGCCCGTGAACTGGCGCCGGACCCAGCCACCCGCATCATCGTCAATTGCGCCGGACGCACCCGCAGCATCATCGGCACGCAGTCGCTGATCAACGCCGGCGTGGCCAACCCCGTGTCGGCATTGCGCAACGGTACCATCGGCTGGACGTTGGCCGGGCAGAAACTCGCCCACGGCCAATCGCGCCGCTTTGCACCGACCGCGGAAGCGCATCGCCAAGTCGCCGCCGTCGATGCGCGCCGCGTTGCCGACAAGGCCCGCGTCGGCCGCGCCAGCCTCGCCGACCTTACGCGCTGGCAGCAGGAAGCACAGCGCACCACCTACCTGTTCGACGTGCGCACCCCGGAAGAATTCGCAGCCGGCCACCTGCCCGGCGCACGCTCCACACCGGGCGGCCAACTGGTCCAGGAAACCGACCACGTCGCCAGCGTGCGCGGTGCACGCATTGTGCTGGCGGATGACGATGGTGTGCGCGCCAATATGTCTGCGTCCTGGCTCGCCCAACTGGGTTGGGAAGTGCATGTGCTGGACGGCCTGCAAGCGGCGCACTTCAGTGAGCAAGGTGCGTGGGTCGCCCCCGTACCGGCGCCGCCACAAGCCGAGTCGATCAGCCCGCACACCCTCGCCGAGTGGCTGGCCCATGGCGACACCGTGGTGCTCGATTTCACCGCCAGCGCCAACTACGTCAAGCGCCATATCCCCGGCGCCTGGTGGGCCTTGCGCGCGCAACTGCCCGCCGCCCTGGCCAAGGCGCCCGCCGCCGAGCGCTACGTGTTGACCTGCGGCAGCAGCCAGTTGGCGCGCCTCGCGGTGGCGGAGGTTGAAGCCATCACCGGCAAGCAAGTGTTCCTGCTGCAAGACGGCACCGCTGGCTGGATCAACGCCCAACTGCCGCTGGAAGAAGGTGAAACCCACCTCGCCTCGCCGCGTATCGACCGCTATCGCCGCCCGTACGAAGGCACCGACAACCCCAAGGAAGCCATGCAGGCGTACCTGGACTGGGAGTTCGGCCTGGTGGCGCAACTGGCCCGCGACGGCACCCACGGTTTCTACGTGATCTGACCGACCCCGATCCACCTGCACCCACACCGGGTGCAGGCCCTACATCCGACCCCTCTCCAGGCGGAGGCTGAACCCCTGTGGCGAGGGCGCTTGCTCCCGTTGGGTCGTGAAGCGACCCCAGGCAACCAAGGCATCAAGGACTGGGCCGGGGCCTATGAATACGGGCAATTCTCGCCGTTCGGCGTTGGCGGCGCGTATTACTACACGCGCCTGGCGTACAACTTCTGAGGCCTAAGCCATGACTGAATCGAGCTGCGATGTGTTGATCATCGGCGGCGGCCTGGCGGGCACCTGGGCCGCCATCGCGGCGGCCCGCGAAGGGGTCAGGGTGATCCTGGTGGACAAGGGTTACTGCGGCACCAGCGGCGTCACCGCCACCGCCGGCCCCGGCCACTGGTGGGTGCCGCCCGGCGCCCGCGAAGCCGCCATCGACAAGCGCCTGGGCACCGCCTACGGCCTGGCCGATGCACGCTGGATGGCCCGCGCCATCGACACCACCTGGACCAGCCTGCCGGGCCTTGGCGACTACTACGCCTTCCCGAAAAACGACAAGGGCGAAACCCAATACCGTGGCCTGCGCGGCCCGGAATACCTGCGCGGCCTGCGCCGCCGCGTGCTCGACAGCGGCGTGACAATCCTCGACCACCACCCCGCCCTGGAACTGCTGCGCGACGACCACGGCCGCGTGGCCGGTGCCCGTGGCTGGCGGCGCCAGGCCAGTGGCGACTGGCTGATCCGCGCCAATGCAGTGGTGCTGGCCACCGGCGGTTGCGCATTCCTCTCGCGCCTGCTGGGCAGCCATACCAACACCGGCGACGGCTACCTGATGGCCGCCGAAGCCGGTGCCGAACTGTCGGGCATGGAGTTCTCCAACTACTACTGCATCGCCGCAGCGGGCAGCAGCATGACCCGTTCGATGGTGTACAGCTTTGGCGACTACTTCGACGCGGCGGATCGGCCCTTGGCGATCAGTGGCGGCCCGGGGTTTACCGAGGACTTGGCCAGGGCACTGCTCAACGGCCCGGTGTATTGCCGCTTGAACCGGGTGCCTGCGGATATTCGGGCGCAGCTGCCAAGCATCCAGCCCAACCTGATGCTGCCGTTTGATCGGCGCGGGGTGGATCCGTATCGCCAGCGGTTTGCCGTGACCTTGCATCCCGAGGGCACCATTCGCGGCGTGGGTGGTTTGCGCCTGCTCGATGATGACTGCCAGACCACGGTGCCCGGCGTATTCGCCGCTGGCGATGCGGCCAGCCGTGAACCGATTGCCGGCGCCACATCGGGTGGTGGCGCGCAGAACTCGGCGTGGGCATTGTCCACCGGGCAATGGGCTGGGCGTGGGGCGGCACGGTTGGCGCGGCTGACGCTTGCGTATCACGGCGCACTGCGGGGGTTCGATGGCGCCGCCGCTGGCAGTGCTGAACTGATCCAACGCATCCAGGCTGAAGTCCATCCACTGGACAAAAACCTGTTCCGCAGCGGCGAACAACTCGCACGTTCGCTGCGCGAACTCGACAACATCTGGGATCAGGTGCGCAGCGCACAGCCTGGCACCAACCCCCTGCGCGCCCGCGAAACCGCCGCCATGGCCGCCACCGCACGCTGGTGCTACACCGCCGCTGCGTTGCGCAAGGAGAGCCGCGGCATGCACCAACGCAGCGACACGCCGCAGCAGAGCGCGAGGTATGACGCGCACTTGCGTGTGTCCGGTGTGGACCAGATACAAACGCGCTTCGACCCCATTTCCCCAGGCTGATGACGCCCCTTGTGGCGAGGGAGCTTGCTCCCGTTCGACAGCGCAGCTGGAGCCGGCTTTTTGGGAGCGCTGCGCACTCCAGCGGGAGCAAGCTCCCTCGCCACAAGTGATTCACACACAAGAGATACCCAACATGATTGAACTGATCTACTCCGACCTGTGCAACGGCTGCGGCCAATGCATCACCGTGTGCCCCACCAACGTGCTGGCCGCCGACGGGCTGGGCAAACCCGTGATCGCCGAGCAACAGGCCTGCCAGACCTGCTTCATGTGCGAACTGTATTGCAGCAGCGACGCGCTGTATGTGGACCCCGACGCCGAACACCTGCGCCATCCCGACCCGGTGGCTGTGCGTGAGGACGGGTTGCTCGGGCAATACCGCCGTGACTCGGGGTGGGATGAATGGGCGGATGATCCCAGGCATCAGAATGAGCATTGGCGGATGGATGGGATATTTGCGTTGGCGCGGGGTGTGGGCGGCACCCTGAAAGTATGACGCCGGCCTCAAACACGTTGATCGATATAGGGCGATTGAAAAATTTCAAAATTCAACCGGCTTTTCTCTCGAGGAAAGCAAGGATCCGCATTAATGTCTGATATCAGGTACATGTAAAAGTCATAACCAAAATGAAACTCGCAGACAGGCGAGTTGAGCTTGCACCAGATTTCCTCTCTCAGGACAGCTTTGACAACGGAGGGGAGTCGATCCCGATCAATCTCTTGTCCTTCAAAATAGGATTCACATTCAGAATTCAACTCAAGGCCGCTAATCATGAGAGAGGAAACACCCAAGCATTCACAGATGGAAATCAGAGCCTGTACGTAGTCATCCTCGACAGCCAGATAGTCCTCTTCCGACACGGTTTTTCCGACATCATGAAAGCTTGTCCACTCGTCAATCGGGCATTCGTTATTGAAGTGCCCATATTTCGTTATCCGATATGAATATTTCACAACTAGCTCACCAGTGTTTTCAAAGACGTTTATCCAACTCATGGAAGCCGATGCTGTATGGACTTTCAGAGTCCACGCCTAAATCAATGCCTGCAGTTGTTGCCTACGGACCTCATAAAGATTCCGTCACCGTTTCACCTTCAGGTGTTTGCACGGCTGTTCGATATACCACTGTCCAATCACCCTCCTTTGACTTTTCGAAAATATGCTTTGAGCCAAATACATAGAGGGTATCGCCCAATGGAATTCTTTCTCCTAAGTGCTGCGCCGAAGGTGATATTGAAAATTGGTGTAGAAAAACCATTGGGTGCCCCTGGTAATACAGCCAAGCGGGTTCTCCAACCCATACAGGTTTCGTGTTCAAACAAAGAAATTCACTTTTAAGACGCTCAGAAAGCCATCTTTTTTTATTTTTCGGAGCTCCTTGCGCTACATAGTCGCCATACAGCAATCGAGCAAAATCCTCTGCACCGTCAGCTTCCATGGAGGCGGACTGCGTTTGTGCGACCCCCATGGCAGCGCCCCAAAAAACGTGAAAATCCGTTAACACACTCATGTTTTCTCCGATATGACCCGGGCTACCATTGACCCGTTGTTTTTATAACTCTCACCACATCCCAACCAGTATGACGATACTTGTCCATAGACTCATGTCCCCAAGGGGTGGTTCTGGTCAGATTCCAATCCTCATGAGCGATCTTCGATCCAGAGCGCTGAGGAATGTGCTGATGGTTGAGCTCCATCGATACATCTATCACCCTCTTCTCGCCGACACGCTTGAGTCTTCGGTTCCTGGCACTATCACGGTAGCGCACTTCTACCTTCATCCTAGGCGCTTTCCCCTCTGACATCCGCGACAGATTCTTCGTAGAGTACTTACCACTGAGAGCTGTGCGTGCGCCTTCTTTCCAATGATTCTTCCTCGCCGTGCCCCAGCATGTCCATCCCCACGGATCAGCCCAGCCAATCGGGTTCGGTGCGTACTGGAAGAGGTTCAGACCGCCCATTAACCCAACCGGATCCGGCGTCGTAAACCGCCCCACCTCTGGATCAAAAAACCTGAACGTATTGAAGTGCAGCCCCATCTCCCGATCCAGATACTGCCCCTGGAACCGCAGGTTCTGTTCTTCAATGTAGTCAGGCTCGCGCACCTCTTCCAGCGTGCTGCCCCACACCCGGTATGTCGCGCGCCAGACGTTGTGCCCATCGGTTTCAGTCAACTGCTCCGGCAAGCCGTTGAGGTCGTTGTGGTAGTAGCGGATTTTCTGCTGCGGGCCGATGCCATCGACGCGCGCCAACGGCTCGTAGCTTTCGTCTACGTAGACGTAAAGGCTGGTCTGGCTGTGCTTATGCTCTTGCAACAGGCGCAGGCCATCCCAGGTGAAGCGGGTTTCACCCAGTAGGCGACCGCTGCTGTCCTGCTCGGTTTTGGCGATGCGCCGTCCCAGCGGGTCGTAGGTCATGCGTACCACGTTGCCGCTGGCGTTGTGCACTTCGATCAGGCGATGTTCGGCTTCGTAGGTGAAGCGTTGCAGGCCACGCAGAGCACTGCGCTTTTCGATCATTCGACCGAAGCCGTCGTAGCGGTAGCGCTTGTCCTGGTAGGTCAGCAGTTGGTTGTGCCGTACAAAACCGCCCTGCCCGTAAGGGCGATCCAGCAGATTGGCGGCGGCGTCGTAGGCGAAGGTTTCCTGCTGGCCTTGGGCGTTGTCCTGGGTGGCAATGATCCGGCCGATTGCGTCGTAATGCAGCAGTTGGCGTTGGCTCCCCTCCAAGCGACCGATCAGGTTGTCCGCGGGGTCGTATTCGAACGTTTTTTGTTGCGCGGGCGGCAACTGTCGGGGCTGGCCTGTAGGGCTGCGTTTGCGCGAGCGCAACCGGCCGCAACGGTCGTATTCACTGCGGGTGGTGATCTGGCCTTGGGTGCGCAGGACTTCGCGGTGCGTGCGGTCGCGCTCGAAGTCGCTTACGACGTGCCCGTCGAGGTTGATCTGGTGCAGGTGGTCGCTGCCGTAGTAAAGGCGGTTGAGCCAGCGGCCGTCAGGCAGTTGCGTCTGGCTAAGGTTGCCGAGTTCGTCGTAGTGGTGGTTCAGGACGCCGGCAGCATTCTGCTCGCTGAGCAGTTGACCCAGCGGGTCGTAGGCGAACGCCAAGGTCTGGGTGGTCTGGTCGTTGCCATTGAAGGTGACGCCAGTGAGTTGGTCGGTTAGATCGTAGGCGTATTCGGTTCGACCATCGTCAGTCTCCTTGGCCAACAGGCGGCCGACGGCGTCGCGCTCCAGGCGATGCACGATGGAAGAAGCATCATCCAACGGGAGGTATTCGACCGCGATCAGGTTACCCAGCGCGTCATAGGCGTAACGTCGGATACTGCCATCCAGGTCTTGCTGCTGCGTCAGGCGGTCGCCCTGATCCCAGGTAAAACGGTAGTGCTCGCCGTTTTCATTGGTCAGGCTCTGCAGTTGGCCGTAGGCATCGTGCCGATATTCGATCTGGCGGCCATGGGCATCAATGCGCCGCACTAGCTGCCCGCGCCGGTCGTATTGGTAGCGGGTGACATGGCCCGCCGCATCGGTGTAGGCGCTCAACTGGCCACTGGTGTTGCGCAGGTAATGTTCGATGTAACCGTAGGGGCGTTCGATTTGCAGCAATCGGCCGTGGCTGTCGTGCTGATAGCGCTGCCGCTCACCGACGGCATCGATAAGAGTTTGTAAATGACCTCGACGGTCGTACTCGAACCTAGTGGCGTAGCCCGAACAATCGACCTGCTCGATCAACTGCCCGGTTTCATTCCAGCGCTGGGTTTTGCGCTTGCCCGTGGCGTCGGTGATGTCTACGACCTGCCCAAACCCATCATGGCGATAGCGCGTGACGTGTCCCAGCGGGTCGGTTTCACTGACGCAGTTGCCGCGCTGATCGTATCGATAGTGCCAACTGTGGCCGGCTGCATCGGTTTCCACCAACGGCAGGGACCAGTGTTCCAGCCACACAGTCGATTCAATCCGGCCCAGCGGATCTTGCGTCCTGCACAGGTTGCCGGATTCGTCGTAGCTGAACCGCCACTGGCCGCCTAAGGGATCGATAGCCCGCAGCAACTGGCGCTCATCATTCCAGCCGAACTGCCAGGTGTGCCCTAGGTTGTCGGTGTATTCGGTGATCTGGTACTGCGCATTCCAATGGCGTGCACTGACCCGTAGCAAGCCATCGGTAATCCGCGTAATCCCGGCCAGCAGGTCGTAGTCAAACTGATAATCGTCGCCCTCATCGGTCCAGTGCCGTACCACGCGCCACTCACGGTCGTCCACACAGCCCCATTGGTAGAAGCAGCGCAGGCCGGTGGGCAGTTGGTGTTCGACCATGCGCTGGGCGTTGTCATAGGCGAAGCGGCGCTGAACATGCCCATCGGCATCGCGCACTGCTGCGAGATCGCCGCGCGTGTCGTAGGTATAGCTGGAGAGCGTTTCGCGACGGTGATCAGGGTACAAGCGCTCAATCAGCTCGACCCGCCCGGGCCATTGCTGGCTGTAGCCCAACTCGATTCGCACAACGCCAAAGGTATCGCGCAACTGGCTCAGACGGCCCTGTACGTCGTAGTCAAGGAAGACGCGGTTGTCATTGCGATCACCCAACTGGCTCAAGCGCAAATGCGCAGGGTTGCCCGGTGCGGGTTCAAACAGCCGATACAACCCATCGACACTTTCAATCAGCAGTTGGCCGCCAGCATGGCGCCGCACGCTCAACCCTTCGCCGGCGCTGAACACCGCACCGCCCAGCGGAATCATGCCCATGTCGATCCGGCGAGCCTGCTCATCGGTGTAGACCAGACGCTCGCCACCGTCGGGATGCGGGCCTATCTCGACGAACACCTCATAGTCCACACTCCAACTGGCTCCGAACAGACCGTTACGGCGCTCATCCCGGCTGCTGTAGTAGCGCTGCCACTCGATCGGCAGCCGGCCAGGCACAGCGAAATCCAGATCGTCGTCACCGTCGAGGATCTTCGCGCCCGTGGCGCAGTGCACCGGATTGGGCGAACCCACCACCGCCGAAGCGAGGGCGTTGGTCACCCGGCTGGATCCCCACGACACCATCCCACCCACCGCCATGCAGGGCAGCTTGCTGAAGAACTTCGCCCCACCGCCCCGCAATGCCAGCAACGCCGTTACCGCCAGCCCCACACCCGGCGTCTTGCCGCTGCGAATCTCACGCACCACCACCGACGCGCCGCCGATGACCACGTTGGGCGAAATCTGCACCTTGCCCACCGTGGCTTCACAGGTGCTTCTATCCCCACTACGAACGGCGGGCTGGCCGTTGATGAAGACCTTGCTGGAACCTTCGGCGAGGTACTGCTCGGGCATGGGCGGGTGTTTATTGCAGTCGACTGTATCGGCAGGACAAGGCACAGCGCCCGCCACCGGTGCAGCGACCGTAGGGCGCCAGAGCTGAGAGAAAAAACCTTCGGCGATATCCAGATAAGTCGGTTCACTGCCCGCTTCTGCCACGGCGGCGGCGACTTTTCCGGCCGCCCGCGCAGCCGGTTTGCCGTTGATAAAAACATCCGGCGAACCGCTGCTGATGAATGCATCGATCACGGGTGGGAACAGTGCGTTGGCGAAAGACTCACATAATCGTGAAAGGCCTGTGTCGGCACCGGTTGCGCCCATGCCGAGCCCGACCACCACACCCACCACAGCGCCCAGTACAACGCAGCCAAGGCCGCCTGTCGCCACGGTGATGCCGGTTGCAGCCACAACGGCCGCCGTGGCCAGTGCGGTCACAACCACCGTCGCCGCTATCTCCAGCACGCCGCCCAACACGTCCGCCAGCATCGCGCTGTGCAACAGCGCATCGCCCTCGCGGGCGGCCCACAGCGTATCCGTCATGCGCAACAATCCCTGTCTGAAAAGCCCGGGATCAAATCACGCAGACACGCTGATGCTCAGGTGACACTTTCCGAGTCGCACGTAGGAAAGCTCTTGAATCCGCCCGCAACCAAATGCAATTAAAGAATAATCAACAGATTCATAATCAATATTTTTAATAATTAACATATAACCAAAAAGAACTTCACAGAGCGTTCTTATGGGAATAACTTCAACTTACTCACCGACCCCTTCTCCAGGCGGAGGTAGCCGAACCCTATCTTGATCTGCCTGGAGCCTGCATCCCATGGTCTTTACCACCCCCTTCAAACGCCTGCTCCTGGGCACTGCCCTCGCCCTCGGCCTGACCGGCACCGCCCACGCCGCCGACCTGCAACCGCTGCGGGTGGCCAATCAGAAATCGACGATCAAGGCGCTGCTGGAAGTCTCCGGCGAAACCAAGCATGTGCCCTATGAAATCCAGTGGTCGGAATTCCCCTCGGCCTCGCCCTTGGGCGAAGCCCTGAATGCCGGCGCCGTGGATATCGGCGCCCTCGGCGATGCGCCTTACGTCTTCGCCCTGGGCGCCGGCGCCTCGCTCAAGGTGGTCAGCATCATCCACGCCGAAGGGCGCAATACCACCGCACTGCTGGTGAACCACGACTCGCCGATCAAGACCGTCGCCGACCTGAAGGGCAAGAAGATCGTCACCGGGCGCGGCTCCATCGGCCATTACCTGGCGATCAAGGCCTTGGCCACTGCCGGCCTGACCACCAAGGATGTGCAGTTCATTTTCCTGCTGCCCAGCGAATCGCGCCTGGTGCTGGATAACGGCACCGCCGACGCCTGGGCCACCTGGGACCCCTACACCACCGTGGTCACCTCGCAAAGCAAGGCCCGCGTGCTGATCAGCGGCAACCAGCTGTTGAGCAACCACCTGTACCTCGCCGCCACCAGCCAGGCCATCGCCGACAAGCGCCCGCAGCTGGATGACTTTGTCGCGCGCGTGGACCGTGCCTACGCCTGGGCCAACGCGCACCCCAACGAATACGCCGCAGCGCAAGCCAAGATCACCGGCCTGCCGCTGGAAGTGCATGTGGAAGTGGCCAAGGACACGCGCCTGACGCCGGTCGCCATCGACGACAGCGTCATCAGCGGCCTGCAAGCCACCGCCGACATCTACCAACAAGAAGGCCTGCTGACCAAGCACATCGACGTGTCGCAGGGCTTCGACAAGAGCTTTAACGCCAAGCGTGCCCCCCTCAATCAAGCCTCGCGCTAAAGGAGTAGAACATGAGCAAGCCACGTCAATTGAAACTCGGAGCCATGGTCCATGGGGTCGGTCACGGCTGGGGCGAATGGCGCCATCCGAACGCCCAACCGAACGCCAGCACGAATTTTGGCTTCTACAAGCAGCAGACTGAACTGGCCGAAGCCGCCAAGTTCGACTTCGTGTTCATCGCCGACAGCCTGCATATCCACGCCAAATCCAGCCCGCATTACCTCAACCGTTTCGAGCCACTGACCATCCTCTCGGCACTCGCCGCGATCACCACGAATATCGGCCTGGTCGCCACCGTGACCGTCAGCTATACCGAGCCCTACCAGGTGGCGCGCCAGTTCGCGTCCCTGGACCATATCAGCGGCGGCCGCGCCGGCTGGAACGTGGTCACCTCGTGGCTGAGTGGCACCGCCGACAATTTCGGCAAGGCCGAACACCCGCCGCACGCGGTACGCTACCGCATCGCCAAGGAACACGTGCACGCGGTCCAGGGCCTGTGGGATTCCTGGGAGGACGACGCCTTTGCCTACGACAAACAGAGCGGCGAGTTTTTCACCCCGAGCAAGCTGCACGCGCTGAACCACAAGGGCGAATTTTTCTCGGTTAAAGGTCCGTTGAACATCGCCCGTTCGCGCCAGGGCCAGCCGGTGATTTTCCAGGCCGGCACCTCTGAAGATGGGCGCAACTTTGCCGCCGAAAACTCAGATGCAATCTTTGTGCATGTGGAGAGCATCGAGGAAGGCCTGGCGTATGCCCAGGACCTGAAACGCCGCGCCAAGGGCTTTGGCCGTGACCCCGACAGCCTGTCGATCCTGCCGGGCATCCGCCCGATTGTCGGCCGCGATGCCGCCGAAGTGGAAAGCCGCTATCAGCAAGCCGTGGACCTGGTCACCGTCGAAGACGCCATCGTCGCCCTCGGCCGCCCGTTCAATGACCACGACTTCAGCAAATACCCGCTGGACGCCCCGTTCCCGGAACTCGGCGACCTCGGTTCCAACAGCCAGAAAGGCGGCTCCGACCGCATAAAGCAACTGGCCAAGGACGAAGGCCTGACCCTGCGCGAAGTGGCCTTGCGTTTCTCACGACCCAAACGTGACTTTGTCGGCACTCCGGAGCAAGTCGCCGACGCGATCCAGACCTGGTTCGAAACCGGCGCCAGCGACGGTTTTATCGTCAACTCGGTACTGCCGGACGGCCTGCAATACTTCACCGAACTGGTGGTGCCGGTGCTGCAACAGCGCGGCCTGTTCCGCAGTGAATACAGCGGCCACACCCTGCGCGACAACCTTGGCCTCGATGTGCCGGCCAACCGTTACAGCGTCGCCGCCGAGGTAGAAGAACAGCAGGAGGCGCTGGCATGAGCGAATCCCTCAACCGCCAACTGGCGGACCTGCACGCCGAGCGTGTAGCGACCTGGGCGCCGGAGTCCTTGCAGGTCAATATCGACCAGCGCCAGCGCCTGCTGGATGAGGCCCGGCCGGACGACTACGTGCAGGTCGGCGACGAGCTGGACCCGTTTACCCTGCTCAACGTCGAAGGCGGCGAACTCAACCGCGAGCTGCTGCTGGCCGACGGCCCGGCGGTGCTGGTGTTCTTCCGCTTTGCCGGGTGCCCGGCGTGCAACATTGCCCTGCCCTATTACGAGCGTCAGCTCTACCCACGCCTGCGTGAACTTGGCGTGCCGCTGGTGGCCGTGAGCCCGCAAGTGCCGGAGCGCCTGGTGGAGATCAAGACCCGCCACAACCTGCAATTGCTGGTGGCCAGTGACCAGGCCAACAACCTGGGCCGGCGCCTGGGGATTCTCTACAGCTTTGACGAGGCGTCGCGTAATGCCGCGTTGGCCAAGGGCAACAGCATTGGCGAAACCACCGGCACCGGCACGTGGGAGTTGCCGCAACCGACGGTGGTGGTGATTGCCCAGGACGGCACCGTGGCGTTTGTGCAGGTGAGCCCGGATTGGTTGGTGCGCACGGAGGCTGAGCCGGTGTTGCAGGCCGTCGAGCGTTTATTGGGCGAGCAGCCCGTACGCCTCGCCATCTGACCCACCCCGATCCCTGTGGGAGCTGGCTTGCCTGCGATGGCGGTGGGTCAGCCAGCATTTGCATCGACTGACACGACGCCTTCGCGGGCAAGCCCGCTCCCACACAAGCCAGCTCCCACATTTTTTGACCGAGTACATTCCTATGACCCAACCGTCTCTACGCTCCGTCGAAGTCGCCAATTTCGAAGCCTTGCTCGAACGCCTTAGCCTTGAACTGGCCAGCACCGCGCACCTGTATGACGAGAGCGGCGCCTTCCCCCATGCCAATTTCAAACTGCTCCACGAACACGGCCTCGTCGCCCTCACCGTACCCAAATCCCTCGGCGGTGGCGGCGCCAGCCTGCCCCAGGCACGCAAGGCGATCAGTGCGATTGCCAAGGGCGAACCCTCCACCGCGCTGATCCTGGTCATGCAGTACCTGCAACACACGCGCCTGCAAGACAGCAAAACCTGGCCCGCGCACTTGCGTGCCCAAGTGGCCGAAGACGCCGTGCGCAACGGCGCCCTGATCAACGCCCTGCGCGTCGAACCCGACCTCGGCACCCCGGCCCGGGGCGGCCTGCCGGCGACGACCGCCGTGCGCACCGCCGAAGGCTGGCGCATCAGCGGGCGCAAGATCTACTCCACCGGCAGCCACGGCCTGACGTGGTTCAGCGTATGGGGCCGCAGCGACGACGCTGACCCGCTGGTCGGCGCCTGGCTGGTGCCCAAGGACAGCCCCGGCGTGAGCATCATCGACACCTGGGACCACCTCGGCATGCGCGCCACCTGCAGCCACGAAGTGGTGCTCGACAACGTGCTGGTGCCCCTGGACCACGCCGTCAGCGTCAGCCCGTGGAGCGCGCCATCGGCGGAGCTGGATGCCGAGGGTTTCCTGTGGATGTCGGTGTTGCTGTCCTCGGTGTATGACGCCGTGGCACACGCCGCGCGGGACTGGCTGGTGAACTGGCTGGAACAACGCGCGCCGTCCAACCTCGGCGCCGCGCTGGCGACCTTGCCACGCTTCCAGGAAACCGTCGGCCATATCGACACCCTGCTGTTTGCCAACCGCAGCCTGCTGGACGCCGCCGCCGACGGCCATACCCCGGCCGCCAATGCCGCGCAGTTGAAGTACCTGGTGACCAACAACGCAATCCGCGCCGTAGAACTCGCCATTGAGGCCTCTGGCAACCCTGGCCTGTCGCGCCTCAATCCATTGCAACGGCACTATCGCGACGTGCTGTGCAGCCGCGTACACACCCCGCAGAACGACGCCGTGTTGCAAGGCGTCGGCAAAGCCGTCTTCGCCCAACGCCAAAAGGAACGCACATGAGTCAGGTGATTATCGCCAGCCAGCTGGACGAAGATTTCAACGAGGTGATCCGTGAGCGCCTCACAGCCATTCACCCAGACGCCCAAGTGATTGGTGTACCGGTTGGCGTGCCGAGCGACCTGCCGCCCCAGGCCAATATCCTCCTGCTGCGCCCGATCAACGTACGCGGCTACACCGCCCCGGATACGCCGCCACCGGGCTGGCCGTACGGCGCGCAGTGGGTGCACCTGGTGTCGTCGGGCATCGATTTCTACCCGCAGTGGCTGTTCAACGGCCCGCCGGTGACCACCTCACGCGGCAGTGCGGCCGACAACCTCGCCGAGTTCGCCCTGGCGGCGATCTTTGCCGCGTCCAAGCATTTGCCGGAAATCTGGGTGAAGGATTCGCAATGGAATTTCACCCCGCTGCGTCCGCTCAAGGGCACCACGCTGGGCATCCTTGGTTTTGGTGCGATTGGTGAGAGCCTGGCGCAAAAAGCCTTGGCGCTAGGCATCAACGTCGTGGCGCTGCGCCAAAGCTCGGCGCCATTCAGTGCAGGCGTGGAGGCCGCGAAGGATATCCACGACCTGTTCGCCCGTGCTGACCACCTGGTGGTGGCCGCGCCATTGACCGAGGCCACACGCAACCTGATCAACCGCGACGTGCTGGGCAGTGCCAAGCCGGGACTGCACCTTATCAACATTGCGCGCGGTGGCTTGCTGGACCAGGAGGCGTTGCTGGAGGCCCTGGACAACGGCCAGATTGGGTTGGCCTCGCTGGATGTGACGGAGCCGGAACCGTTGCCGGATGGGCATCCGTTGTATACGCACCCGCGGGTGCGGTTGTCGCCGCATACGTCGGCGATTTCGACGAATAGCCGGCATGAGATTGCGGATGCGTTTTTGGCGAACCTACAGCGCTATATATCCGGCAGTGAACTGGCCAACCTCGCCAACACCTGACACAACCCAATAAATGTGGGAGCTGGCTTGCCTGCGATAGCGGTCTATCAGCCGAGG
>NZ_ANNV01000088.1 GCF_000346755.1 Pseudomonas sp. CBZ-4
CGAGCTCGGTTCAAAATGTGGGAGCTGGCTTGCCTGCGATGCAGGCAATTCGGTACATCAGGCACACCCAGTTGATGTCATCGCAGGCAAGCCAGCTCCCACAGGAGAACGCGCACGCTTCATCGATCAGGTCGGCTGTCAGGCCGCCTCGCTTTGCTTTTGATTTTGATCTTGGGCGCCCCCCAAATCCATGTCGGATTACGGGCATGCCGAGCCTGGGCGAGGCACCGAGTGTTGGGGCAAGAGCGTTTTGCTTACTTTTGCGCTCTTCAAAAGTGAGCCGCTGTAAGGGCGGAACCCTAAGCCGCCGTTACCCAAATAACGGATATGTACGCAGCCCACCCCAAACAGCACATACATCCAATTCCCCCCAAGTAATCCCAACCAAACTCCCCCCATCGCTCAACTCTCCAGGGGGGAATCAAACGCCATGGACCCAACACCCAAAACCAGCCCCGACGAAGTCGTCACCCTGGTCGTCAAACACCTCATCAAACCCGGCCACGAAGCCAATTACGAAGCCTGGCTGCGCCGCATCGTGCGCATCGCCGGCGAACGCCCCGGCCACCTCGGCGTGGACGTCGTACGCAGCAAACAAAACCACCTCGCGCTGTTCACCTGCGTCCTGCGCTACCGCTCCACCGATGCCCTGGAACGCTGGCTCGACTCCCCCGAACGCAACGACCTGATCGCCGAAGCCGTCCCCATGCTCGCCGACGGCGACAACACCGAAATCGGCGCGGTCAACGAGTTCTGGTTCAACCCCGAAACCGAACACGCCGCCAAACCCCCGCGCTGGAAACAGGCCGTGGTCACCCTGTTCGTGATCCTGCCCCTGACCCTGCTGATCCCGATCATCTGGGGCCCGGTGCTGCGCCTGCACCCGTTTCTCTCCAACTACGTGGTCGCCACCTTCCTGATCACCCTGACCATCGTCCTGCTGGTGGTCTACCTGCTGATGCCGGCCGCCACCCGCCTGTTCGCTCCCTGGCTTGAAGCCTCTGTAAAGGAAACCCTATGAACGCCGACCTGATTCTGTTCAATGGCCAGTTCCACACCGTGGACCGGGAAAACCCGCGCGCCACCGCCGTCGCCATCCACCAGGGCCGCTTTGTTGCCGTCGGCACCGACGGTGAAGCCATGGCCCTGCGCGGCAGCGGCACCCAGGTCATCGACCTCAAGGGCCGCACCGCGATCCCCGGCCTCAATGACTCTCACCTGCACCTGATCCGTGGCGGCTTGAACTACAACCTGGAACTGCGCTGGGAAGGCGTGCCGTCCCTGGCCGATGCGTTGCGCATGCTCAAGGACCAGGCCGACCGCACCCCGACGCCGCAATGGGTGCGCGTGGTCGGTGGCTGGAACGAATTCCAGTTCGCCGAAAAACGCATGCCGACCCTGGACGAATTGAACCAGGCCGCGCCAGATACCCCGGTGTTCGTCCTGCACCTGTACGACCGCGCCTTGCTCAACCGCGCCGCCTTGCGCGTCGCCGGCTACACCAAGGACACGCCGAACCCGCCGGGCGGCGAGATCGTGCGTGACAGCAACGGCAACCCCACCGGCATGCTGGTGGCGCGCCCCAACGCGATGATCCTGTATTCGACCCTCGCCAAAGGCCCGAAACTGCCGCTGGAATACCAGGTCAACTCGACCCGCCAGTTCATGCGTGAACTCAATCGCCTCGGCCTGACCAGCGCCATCGATGCCGGCGGTGGTTTCCAGAACTACCCCGATGACTACGCGGTGATCGAGCAACTGGCCAAGGACGAACAGTTGACGGTGCGCATCGCCTACGACCTGTTCACCCAGAAGCCCAAGGAAGAACTCAGCGACTTCAAGAACTGGACTGGCAGCGTCACCATGCACCAGGGCGATGACTACCTGCGCCACAACGGCGCCGGCGAGATGCTGGTGTTCTCGGCCGCCGACTTCGAAGACTTCCTCGAGCCGCGCCCGGACCTGCCGCTGACCATGGAGCAGGAGCTGGAACCGGTGGTGCGCCACCTGGTGGAGCAGCGCTGGCCGTTCCGCCTGCATGCCACGTATGACGAGTCCATCTCGCGCATGCTCGACGTGTTCGAGAAGGTCAACCGCGACATTCCGTTCAATGGCCTGCCGTGGTTCTTCGACCACGCGGAAACCATCACGCCGAAAAACATCGAGCGTGTGCGTGCCCTGGGCGGCGGTATTGCGATCCAGGACCGCATGGCATTCCAGGGCGAATACTTCGTCGAGCGCTACGGCGCCAAGGCGGCCGAAGCCACGCCGCCGATCAAGCGCATGCTCGCCGAAGGCGTGCCGGTCGGGGCGGGCACCGACGCCACGCGGGTGTCGAGCTACAACCCGTGGACCTCGCTGTACTGGATGGTCAGCGGCCGCACCGTCGGCGGCCTGGAGCTGCACGCCGAAGGCTTGCCGCGCCTCACCGCGCTGGAACTGTTCACCCATGGCAGCGCCTGGTTCTCGTCCGAGCAGGGCAAGAAAGGCCAGATCAAGGTCGGCCAATTGGCGGACGTCGCCGCACTGTCGGCGGACTTTTTCAGTGTCGATGAAGAAGCCATCAAGTGGATCGAATCGGTACTGACCGTGGTCGGCGGCAAGGTGGTCTACGGCGCCGGCGACTTCGAAGACTACGCCCCACCGCGGGTGCCGGTGCTGCCGGACTGGTCGCCGGTGGTCAAGGTGCCGGGTCACTGGCGTCCAAGTTCGCCGTTGCAGGCGCAAGTCCACCAGTGCAGCGGCCCCTGCGGCGTGCATGTCCACAGCCACGAAAAGGCGCGGCTTTCCAGCGTGCCGGTCAGCGACTTCCAGGGTTTCTGGGGCGCGTTTGGCTGTTCCTGCTTTGCTTTCTGATTTCCCATCCCCGTAAGGAGTTGAACCATGGCTAGCCCACGCTTGAACAAAGATGACGCGGTTGTACTGTTGGTCGATCACCAGACTGGCCTGATTTCCCTGGTCCAGGATTTCTCCCCCAACGAATTCAAGAACAACGTACTGGCCCTGGCCGATGTGGCGAAGTTCTTCAACCTGCCGACCATCCTCACCACCAGCTTTGAAAGCGGCCCCAACGGCCCGCTGGTGCCGGAACTCAAGGAACTGTTCCCGGACGCGCCGTACATTGCCCGGCCTGGCCAGATCAACGCCTGGGACAACGAAGATTTCGTCAAGGCCGTCAAGGCGACCGGCCGCAAGCAGATCATCATTGCCGGCGTCGTGACTGACGTGTGCGTGGCGTTCCCGACCCTGTGCGCGCTGGAGGAAGGCTTTGAAGTGTTCGTGGTTACCGATGCTTCGGGCACCTTCAACGAAACCGTGCAACAGGCCGCCTGGGCGCGCATGACCGCCGCCGGTGCACAACTGGTCAACTGGTTCGCCGTGGCCTGCGAGCTGCAGCGCGACTGGCGCAACGACATGGAAGGCTTGGCCAACCTGCTGTCGCCGCGCATTCCCAACTACCGCAACCTGATGAACAGCTACTCGGCGTTCACCAAGTAACCCCACCCGTAAAACACCGCTGAACCCTGTGGGAGCTGGCTTGCCTGCGATAGCGGTGTACCAGCTGACAGTAATGTTGGCTGATACACCGCTATCGCAGGCAAGCCAGCTCCCACATTTGATTTGTAGCGTTGCGACCATCCGGTTATAAAGCCATCAAATGTCCACCGAGAAGCGACAATGAACCCCTTTGAAGACATGCGCCTGTTCTGCCAGGTCATGGAGTCCGGCAGCTTCACCGCCGCCGCCGAACAGCTCGGCCTGTCCAAGCAGTTCGTCAGCCGCCGCCTGATCCAGCTGGAAGACCGCCTCGGCGTGCGTCTGCTCAACCGTTCCACCCGCCGCCTGGATGTCACGCCCCTGGGCCAGAGTTACTACGAATCGGCCCTGCGCCTGCTCGGTGAAGTCGAGCAAGTGGAGCAGGGCATCGCCGGGCAGAACAGCGAACCGCGCGGCACCATTCGCCTCAGCGCGCCGTTGTCGTTTGCCATGGCCCACCTGGGTTGCCTGTTGCCGCTGTTTTTGCAGCGTCATCCGCAAGTGGCGGTGGAGGTCGATCTCAGCGACCGCCCCGTGGACCTGATCGGCGAAGGCTACGACCTGGTCTTGCGCATCGGCACCCTGGAAGACTCCACCCTGATTGCCCGCCGTATCGCCAGCATTCCCCGGGTGTACTGCGCCAGCCCCGACTACCTGGCGCTGCGCGGTACGCCGCAAAAACCGGAGGATCTCGCCGCGCACGACTGCCTGCCCTACGGCCATGGCCGCCAGGTGCAATGGCGCTTCAAGGGCAAGGTGCAGGCGCTGAATGTGAGCGGGCGGATGCGCGTGAACAACGGTGATCTGTTGCGCGACACCGCCATCGCCGGTTTGGGCGTGACCTATCTGCCGACCTTTATCGTCGGCGACGCGCTGAAGGACGGGCGCCTGGTCAGCGTGCTGGACGAATTCGCCCCCGAAGACCTGACCCTGTCGGCGGTGTACCCGCAGCACCGGCAAAGCTCACGGCCGGTGCAGGCGCTGGTGGAGTTCTTGCGCGAGCGGCTGGCTAGCGGCTGTTGAACAGCTGGCGGATCAGGTTGGGTGTGCTGCCGGTCCAGCGTTTGAACGCGCGACGGAAGTTCGCCGCATCGTTGAAATTCAAGTACGCCGCCACTTCCTCATTGCTGTAGCCCTTGACCTGGTACAGGTGCAACGCCACCTGCTTGCGCACCCGGTCCACTTGCTGCTGAAACCCGGTGTCGTGCTTGTGCAGCTTGCGCTTGAGGGTCGCCGGGCTCATGGCGAACGCCTGCGCTGCCTGTTCCAGGCTCGGCGGTTGGCGCACCAGGTCGCGCAGGTAGTCGTCGAGGCAATCGAGAAAACTGGCGGCAAAGCCCAACTGTTCGATCTGCTCACGGGCCTGCTGGCGCGCGACTTGCCCAGCCGTGGCCGACGCGCCCGGCCACGTGCGGGTGAGGTATTCGCGGGGGATGCAGAGCATGTCCAGCGGGCGATCGAAGCGCGTGTCTTCGCCCAGGTGCACCCAGTACTGCTCGACATAACGCGGCTCGGCATGGCTGAAACTGGCCACCCACGGCAGGCGTTCACCGCTGAGCCATTGGCTCATGGCAACCAGCGAGGTCATGCTGGCTTCGAGCAGGAAACGCCAGTGTTCGCCAGCACCACAACTGTCCAGCCAATACAGGTAGGCGTGGTGCTCATCCAGCGCCAATTGCAGGGTGACCAGTGGGCTGAGCAACACTTGCTGCTGGATCAGGATGTCCAGCGCCTGATGCAGGTTCTGCGCGTGGCCCAAGGCATGGCTGGCCGCGCCGTAGTAGCCGGGCAGCAAGCGTTGGCCGAACAGGAAGCTGCTGTCGTCGGCATCCAGCAGTTTGCGGCTGTTGCCGATCAGGCCGAGGAACTGCTGCGGGCTCAGCCGCGCAGTGCCCGCCAGGATGTCCTCATGAAACAGCCCGGTGCCGCGCAGCAGGCGATGGCTGTCGATGTCCCGCGACAACGCCAGGTCGATCAGGGTGGCGGGTTGGTAATGCCCCGGGATGAAGCGGCTGTCGGCTTCATACCAGTCGGTTTTCACCGCCATCTCAGGCGCTTTTCGCAAGCGGTTGCTTGGCACGGGCCAGCGCCAGGTTGAGGCGCTTGAGTAAATCCTGCGGCGCCTCGTCCAGGGCCATGACCACGGCGGTGGTCGCCGCCAGTTGCAGGCGTTCGCCTTGCAGCCGGGTCTTGTGGGCGAGGGCGCGCACGGTCTGTTGCAGCTCCAGCGCAAGTAGCTGGGCCTGGCGTTCGCCGGTGTTGGGCAGCAGCACCACGAAGCGGTCGCCGGCCAGGCGGCAGAGCAAATCCTGACGGCGCAGGTTGAGCAACAGCACATGGCTGAGGGCTTGCAACACCGCATCGCCTTCGGCATGCCCATAGGCCTGGTTGATGGCGGCGAAGTTGTCCAGGTCCAGGGCCAGCAGCGACAGCGGTTGCTGCTGCTCCTGGCTGTCACGCAGGCTGTCGGCGAGCTGGCGCTTGAGGTAGTCGGCGCCGGCCAGGGGCGTGAGTTTGTCGAACAGGCGATGCTCGCGGAACAGCCGCTCGCGTTTCTCCATCTGCGCACTGATCGCCAGTTGTTCGCGGTGCCAGTGGTAGATGCCGATGGTCAGCAAAATCATGCCCACTGGCATCGGCCCGGATTCGAGCCAGTGGTCCCAGGTGATGCTGTCGGGCAGGCGGATGAACTCGTCGAGGCTGTCGATCCACCAGGAGAAAAAGATGCACGACAGGCCCAATGCCAGGTAGTTGGTGACGCGCCCGGCGGGACGGCTTTTCAGCACCAGGCCGAGCCACACCAGGGCGAGCAGGGCGGAGCCGCCTTCGCCGAAGATGTCCAGCCACACCCATTCGCTGAAGCTTTTCAACTCGCCACAGGCCAGGTGCAGGATCAGCCCGAGGTTGGCGGCGATCAGCAGCAGGGAGAGTTTCCAGCGGTGGGGTTTGAGCACGGAGAACATGGCCGGCGTCCTTGGGGTAATTCAGTCGTGGGCGCCAGCACAGCAGATGGTTGTGACAGTTGCGTGACGGGGTGGGTGGGTCGAATCAGCTCATGTCCTAAGCACCATTCACTGGCAAACACAGATCAAATGTGGGAGCTGGCTTGCCTGCGATGCAGACACCTCGGTCTTTCAGTAACACCCGGGTGATGCTATCGCAGGCAAGCCAGCTCCCACACAAGCCAGCTCCCACAGGTTGACCGAGGTCATTTCAGCTCATTTGTACGCTTGAGGTCGCTCCAAACCCCGGGTTATGGCCTTCACACGCTGTACCTGTCACAGAACCGTCATCCCCCACCCCTAGCGTGCCCTCCCAGTTGCCGGGCCTCTTGCCTGGCGCCAACGGATTCTTGGGGAGGATTGCATGTACAAGCGCACCGGGCTCGTCGGCTTCACGCTTACCGCCTTGGCCCTGGCCATGGCCAGCGAGCGGATCAACGCGGCCGAAGCGGCCACCACCGAGCACGTCGAAGTGGTCGGCCAGGCCGCCGCGATCGATTCGGCGCTGAAAGAACAGCGCACCGCCGACAGCATCAAGAGCGTGGTGCACGCCGACGGTGTTGCCCAGTTGCCGGATGAGAACGTCGCCGAAGCGGTGCAGCGCCTGCCGGGTGTCAGCGTCGAGCGCGACCAGGGCGAAGGGCGCTTCGTCAGCGTGCGTGGCCTGGGCCCGGACCTCAACAGCGTGACCATCAACGGCACCCTCGTGCCCGCCCCGGAAAGCGCACGCCGCGCCGTGGCCCTCGATGTGCTGCCTTCGGAGCTGGTGCAGTCGCTGTCGGTGATCAAGACCCTCACCCCGGACATGGACGCCAACTCCCTCGGTGGCACGGTCGATGTGCAAAGCCTCTCGGCCTTCGACCACAAAGGCCTGTTCTACACCGGCAGCAGCGAAGCCAGCTACGACAAGAACACCCACCAGACCAGCCCGAAGTTCTCCGGCGCCGCCAGTAACCGCTTCAGCCTGGGCGACGGTATCGACAACTTCGGCGTCGCCGCCGCACTCAGCTGGCAGAAGCGCGACTTCGGCTCGGACAACGTTGAAACCGGCGGTGCCTGGGACTTCACTGACGGCGCCAAGCTCAACGAATTCGAACAGCGCGACTACGACATCAGCCGCGAACGCGCCGGCGGCGGCCTGAACTTCGACTACAAGCCCGATGACCTCAGCAGCTATTACCTGCGCACCCTCTACAGCCGCTACAAGGACACCGAGACCCGCAACTCCACCAGCATCGAATTCGCCGACCCACTGGCACCGGGCGAACTGGGGGATGCCGAAGGCAAGCGCAAGCTGAAAAACCGCGAAGAAACCCAGGAAATCCAGTCCTACGTCTTTGGCGGCGAACGCATGCTCGGCCTGTGGACCTTGAGTGGCCAGGCCGGTTACAGCCAGTCCAGCGAAGACAGCCCGGCGCACATCGCCGGCGCGACCTTTGACGGCGGCGACTTCGCCAACAGCGGTTTCTACGACAAGGACAAACCGCGCCCGATCATCGGCAGCGCTTTCTACGACGCGAGCAACTTCACCCTCGACAAGGTCGACTGGGAAAAACAGAACACCAAGGACACCGAGAAAAACCTGCGCCTGGACCTGGCCCGCGACTATGACCTGAGCGGCTACGCCTCGCAGTTCAAGTTTGGCGGCAAGGTCAGCCGCCGGCACAAGAGCAACGACCTGGAAGCCTGGGTCTACAAGGATTTCGACGAGCTGGGTTTCAGCGACGAACAGCTTAACCTAACCCAGTTCCAGAAGGGCACTGTGGATTATCGCCTGGGCAACTACGGCCCCGGCATCAGCCCCAGCAGCATCAAGCAGTTGATCGGTGGCCTCAACGCAGCGGACTTCTATGACGAGACCGAATCGCGGGTCAACGACTTCACCATCCGCGAAGACATCAACGCCGGCTACCTGATGAACACCATCGACATCGACGACTGGCGCTTCATTGCCGGCCTGCGCTACGAAGGCACCGAGTTCGAAGCCAAGGGCACCGGCGCCACCGACGGCGTGTTCACCGCCACTGACACCAAACGTCGCTACCACCACTGGCTGCCGGGCCTGCATGCGCGCTACCAGATCGACAAGAACACCCAGGTGCGCGCGGCCTGGACCAAATCCGTGGTGCGCCCGACCTTCGGCCAACTGGCGCCGGGTTTTGTCATCGACGATGACGAAGCCACCTTCGGCAACCCGGACCTCAAGCCGCTGGAATCGAGCAACCTGGACCTGGGCATCGAGCACTTCATGGGCCGCGCCGGCACCGTCTCGGCGTTCGTGTTCTACAAGGACATCAAGAACTTCGTCTACAACACCGACCTCGCCGGCACCGGCGCCTGGACCAACTTCTCCGAGGCCCACACCTACGCCAACGGCGACAGCGCCAAGCTGTATGGCCTGGAACTGGCCTACTCGCAGAAGTTCGACTGGCTGCCGGCGCCGTGGAACGGTTTGCTGGTGGGCGCCAACACCACCTTCAGCCGCTCCAGCGCCGATATCGAAGGCTTTGACAGCGCCAGCGGCGGCAACCGCAAACGCAACATCAGCCTGCCGAACCAGTCGGACACGGTCGGCAACCTGATGCTCGGCTGGGAAGACGACAAGCTCAGCCTGCGCCTGTCGGCCAACTACAAGTCGGCCTACCTGTACGAGCTGGCGTCGATCAACGACAAGGCCCATGACCTGCATGTGGATGCGCAGACTTTTGTGGATTTCAGCGCGCGTTACTCGCTGACCAAGAACCTGCAAGTGAGCTTCGAGGCGCAGAACCTGACGGATGAGTCGTACTTCGTCTACACCGGCCATCGCAGCTACAACGGCCAGTACGAAGAGTACGGCCCGACCTACAAGGTCGGCCTGACCTTCACCCACTTCTAAACACCAACATTGATCTAAATGTGGGAGCTGGCTTGCCTGCGATAGCGGTGGGTCAGC
>NZ_ANNV01000089.1 GCF_000346755.1 Pseudomonas sp. CBZ-4
TAGCGGTCTATCAGTTACTGCTGTACTGACTGATCCACCGCCATCGCAGGCAAGCCAGCTCCCACATTTTTTGCTCTGCGGTGAGTCAGTTGAATTTGTAGCTGATGGCGGTCTGCACTTGCCCCTGGTTCACATCGCCCGTGTCCTTGACGATGCTGCTGTTCGCCGCCGAACCCACCAGGTGCACCCAGCTCGCACTGGTCAGCAACGACCAATTGGGCGCCAGCGGAAACTCGAAGCTTTGCGTCAGCGTCAGGTTCTGGAACCCCGCACTGGCGTTATAGGGCCGAAACCCCGACGCCGCTGACTCATTGGCATCCACCCCAAAATAAGTCTGGGTCTGGCGCGCGTCGGCAAAGTGCGCCATCAGCCCGCTGCTGCCGATGATCCCGCCACCCAGCGGGTAGCCCAGCTCGCCACCGACCTTGCCGAGCACGCCGCTTTGATCGCGCCCGCCGCCAACGGCCTGGCCCACCTGCGCATACACACGCCAGAAATCGGCCGGGGCGTACTGGATGAAACCACCCACTTCAGCCATGTCCGAGACATTGCGCAGGCCTTGCAGCGAGCCGTTCGACGTACGCCCCTGCAAGTAATTGATATAGGGCCCGGCGGTAAACCCCTGGGTATTCAGCGCGCTCCAGCTCAGGCCGTCATCGGTGCTCAGGCTGACGTCGCCCCAGTCCAGATCCACATAGGGCACCGGACGGGTTTCGTAGCGGCTGCCGGTGGGGTCGTGGGGTTGGTAGCTGAGGCCCGCGCCCACTTCGCCACTGATGCCTTCGGCCCGGGCCGCGCTGGCAACGCCCCACAACCCGAGTAAACCGGCGAATACAGCAACACTGACCTTATGCATGGAACGGCTTCCTTCTCTGAACATGCGCGCATGAACGCGCGAAGGGCGGCCTTCGCGCAAGCACTGATCTTGTTTGTAGCAAGCTACAAAAATTGTAGCTCCCACGACACATAGGCGCCCGCACGCCCAGCCCCGCTGGGGATTCGCCGGTTGGCACAGTCCCTGCTCTACCCCTTGTGAAAGCGCAGACAGCGCGCTCATCTCCAAGGTAACCGCAATGATTGACTGGCATATCGTGTGCGACTTCGACGGGACCATCACTCCCACCGATGTCATCGACAACGTCCTCCAACGCTTCGCCGGCCCCGAGTGGGAAACCATCGAGCAGCAATGGCTGGATGGGCATATCGGTTCACGCGAATGCCTGAGCCGCCAACTGGCGCTGATCAAGGCCACGCCCGGCGAACTGCTGGCCTACTTCGACAGCGTGGAGATCGACCCGGACTTCCCCGACTTCGTCGATCAGGTCATCGGCCTCGGCGCGTCCATCGAAGTGGTCAGCGACGGCATCGAGCAGGGCATCGCGCGCATCCTGTCGCGCAACTACGTGACCTTGCTGCCGATCCTCGCCAACCGCCTGCGCCAGGTCGACCAGAACAGCTGGCGCATCGACTTCCCGTATGCCAGCGACGCCTGCCGTGCCGCGTCCGGCAACTGCAAGTGCAAATCCACGCCGCGCCACAAGCGCGTGCTGGTGATCGGCGACGGCAAGTCCGACATGTGCGTGGCCTCCACCGCCGACTTCGTGTTCGCCAAGGGCAGTCTCGCCGACTACTGCGTCGCCCACCAAATCCCTCACGCGCGCTTCGACACCTTTGCCGAAGTGCCTGCATTGCTGGCGCTGCTCCCTCAGGGCAATGCCGCCAACGCCACCTCCTTTACTGCTGCCGACAACCAGGAACTCTTCCACCATGTCTGATATCCGTATCGCTACCGCCGAAGACCAGATCCTTCTGGATAAAGAAGCCAAGTACTGCTCCTACGGCGACACCGTTCACTACATCGAGCCGCCGCGCATTTTCAGCCGCTGCGAAGGCTCCTACGTGTGGGACACCGAAGACCAGGCCTACCTCGACCTGCAAATGTGGTACTCGGCCGTCAACTTCGGCTACGCCAACCCGCGCCTGAACAATGCGCTGAAACAGCAGATCGACACCCTGCCGCAAATCGCCAGCCAGTACCTGCACAAGGGCAAGATCGAGCTGTCGGAAATGATCGCGGTCGACGCGAAGAACAAGTTCGGCCTCGACGGTCGCGTGCACTTCAACGTCGGCGGTTCGCAGTCCATCGAAGACTCGTTGAAGGTGGTGCGTAACGCGTCCAACGGCAAGAGCCTGATGTTTGCTTTCGAAGGCGGCTACCACGGGCGTACCCTCGGCGCCTCGTCGATTACGTCCAGCTTCCGCTACCGTCGCCGCTACGGCCACTTTGGTGAGCGCGCCAACTTCATTCCGTTCCCGTACCACTTCCGCGGCCCGAAAGGCATGACCAAGGAAGAGTACGGCAGCCAGTGCGTGCAGCAATTCGCGCGCTTGTTCGAGACGGAATACAACGGCGTCTGGGACCCGAAAACCAATCAGTGTGAATACGCCGCGTTCTACGTCGAGCCGATCCAGGGCACCGGCGGCTACGTGATCCCGCCGATGAACTTCTACCGCGAGCTCAAGCAGGTGCTGGACCAGCACGGCATCCTGATGGTCAGCGATGAAATCCAGATGGGCTTCTACCGCACCGGCAAACTGTGGTCGATCGAGCACTTCGACGTGCAGCCGGACGTAATCGTGTTCGGCAAGGCGCTGACCAATGGCCTCAACCCGCTGGGCGGCATCTGGGCCCGTGAAGAGCTGATCAACCCGAAAGTCTTCCCGCCAGGTTCGACCCACTCCACCTTCGCCTCCAACCCGTTGGGCACGGCGGTGGGCCTGGAAATGTTCAAGATGACCAGCGAAGTCGACTACGGCGCGATGGTCATGGCCAAGGGCAAATACTTCCTCGAAGGCCTGCAAGACCTGCAAAAACGCTTCCCGATCATCGGCGACGTCGATGGCCTGGGCCTGGCGCTGCGCTGCGAAATCTGCGGCCCGGACGGCTTCACCCCGGACAAGGCGACCCTGGACTACATGGTCGAGGAAGGCATGAAAGGCGACATGATCGTGGACGGCCAGAAACTCGGCCTGATCCTCGACGTGGGCGGCTACTACAAGAACGTGATCACCCTGGCGCCGTCCCTGGAAATCAGCTACCCGGAAATCGACCTGGGCTTGAAGCTGCTGGAGCAACTGCTGGTGCGGGCGACCAAACGGTGAACAACATCGGGATCGACCTCGGTGAAGGTGATGCCGGTTTCGTTCTCGGTGAAGGTCCGGTCGGGATCCTGTTGATTCACGGCCTGACCGGCACGCCGACGGAATTGCGCCAGGTCGCCAAGGGCCTGGCCAAGGCGGGCAACTGCACGGTGTACGTGCCCACCCTGGCCGGGCATTGCGGCGATAACGCCGACTTGCAGGCCACCGGCTGGCGTGACTGGTACGAAGGCGTGCGCAAGACCTTCGTCCAGGTCAGGCAGCGGCATGAGCAGGTGTTTGTCGGCGGCTTGTCCATGGGCGCGGTGATGTCGATGTACGTGGCCGCCGAACACCCGGGGCAAGTCGCCGGGCTGCTGATGTATTCGACCACCTTGAAGTACGACGGTTGGAGCATCAACAAACTGGCGTTCCTCACGCCGTTGCTGATGAAGATTCCATTCGGCGTGCATATCTGCAGTTTCGAAGAGAAGCCGCCGTACGGCATCAAGAACGAACGCCTGCGGGCCATCGTCGAGCGGCAGATGAAGGAGGGCGAAAGCAGCGAGGCGGGCTTGTTGACCATGGAAGGCATCACCGTGCGCGAGTTGCACCGCATGAACGCCGTGGTCAAGAAACGCATGCCCGAGGTCCAGGTGCCGGCGCTGGTGTTGCATTCCATCGAGGACGACATCACCAGCCGCTGGAACGCCGACTACGTCGAACGCCACCTGGGCGGGCCGGTGACCAAGATCCTGTTGGACAACTGCTATCACATGATCACCGTGGACCTGCAATACCGCCGGGTGATTGAGTTGAGTGCCGAGTTCGTCGAGCAGCACACAGCCTTCAAACCAGCACCGGTCAATGTGGGAGCTGGCTTGCCTGCGATGGCGGTGTTGACTGATCCACTGCTATCGCGGGCAAGCCCGCTCCCACAAAAAAAAGCTGCGCACAGTTGATCGGTGTCCGCCATAGAAGTAAGGGAAATCTGTGATTACCACCCAAGCCTTCCCGAGCATCCGGGCCCTCCAGCGCAGTGCCTGGAACGACTGCTTTCCCGGTGCGCTGGAGGACTGGGACTATTACGTCGCCGTGGAAAACGCCGCCATCGCGGATTTCCAATGGCGCTACCTCGCGGTGTACGACAATGGAACGCTGGTGGCCGTAGCTGCCGCGTTCATCACCCATTACCGCCTCGACACCACGGTGTCAGGCGCCGGCAAGCGTTTGACCGAACGCCTGGACCGACTGTGGCCGGGGCTTTTGCAATTGGGCTTGTATGCCCTCGGCTCACCGGTGGCCGAGCGCTGCGATGTGGGTTTCGCCAGCAGCGTGCCTGAATCGCGCCGCCCGTTGCTGCTCACGCACCTGCTCGCCGCCGCCCGCCAGGACGCCGATGAGTTCGGCATCGGCCTCGTCGCGGTCAAGGACGCGCCAAGCAACGATCCGCACTGGGCCGACAGCTGCCGCGCCGCCGGCTTCCAAAGCATGCCGAGCCTGCCCACGGGCGTGTTGCCGCTGCCCTACGGCTCGGTGGACGCCTACCTCGGCTCCCTGGGCAAATCCACGCGCAAGGACCTGCGCCGCAAGCTGCGCGCGCCAGGGCCGCGGGTGGAGTGGCGGCGCACTATCGACGACGTGCTGCCCGAGATCATGCGCCTGTACGAAGCCACGCTCACCCGCGCCGACTTGCAGTTCGAACGCCTGCCCGCCGGCTATTTCACCGGTGTGCTGGAACGCCTCGGAGAACGCGCGGTGTGTGTTCTCTACTGGGTGGATGACCACCTGGTGGCGTTCAACCTGATCCTGGTGGACGAGCACCGCCTGGTGGACAAGTTCTTCGGGCATGACGTCGAATTCACCCGCGACTACAACTTGTACTTCCGCAGCTGGCTGACCAATGTGGACTACTGTATTGAACACAATATTGCGTTGTACGAGTGCGGGCAGGCCGGGTATGCCAGTAAGCTGCGCCTGGGCTGCGAGTTCCAGGGCAACAGTGTGTTCTTCCGCCACCGCAACCGGCTGGTCAACGGCCTGCTCAAGCTTGTAAAACTGTTTATTCGACCGGATCGTTCCGACCCTGCCATGGCTGCTGCGATAAGCGAAACCTGATGATCACCAAGACCCGCCAGAAAGCCCGTCCGTTTGCGATTTCACGCTGGAGTGTCCAGCGCAAGCTGGTGCTGGCGTTCTGGCTGGTCAGCGTGATCCCGACGATGATCGCCGCCGAGTTGGCCGCGACCACCCTGTCGCAGATTTTCGACAGCAACGTGCGCATCTGGCTGCAAGAGTCCACCCGTATCGTCAAGGACGAGATTGGCGACATCGTTCACGACAACGCACGCATGGCCAAATTGTTCCTGCGCTACGCCAGCCCGCCCTCGGACCGCCTGGCCGCCAAGCACGACCGCTTGACCGCCGACATTGCCGATGCGACGGACATCGACGTGGTCGCGCTGATTCGCGTCAGCGACCACAAGATCATGTTCAGCACGGCCTCCGATGACATCGTCAAGCAGATCAGCCTGACCAGTAACGCGGTCCTGCAAACGGTGAGCGTGTCGGGGGTGGACACCGGCATCGTGGTCTCGACCTTCGAAACCAGCAAGGAAGGCGTCGATTACCTGCTGCTGGTGGCGACCTACCTGGACAGCAGCTTCCTCACCAGCGTGGCCGAAGTGCACTCACTCGACCTGCGCCTGTACCTGGCCAACCCGAAAGGTTTCTCGGAGATTTTCTCCACCCAGCGTTTCCAGGATCACCCCTCGCGCATCCCCAAGGACGTAGAAGCGGCGATGCGCAATACCCGGCAACCGAGCGAGCAGTTCACCAACAACTACAGCGGTTTGTACTGGCCGATCTTCAACGACGCCGGCGATCTGCAGGGCGTGATTTTCAGCGGCCTGTTGCGCCATTCGAGCCTGGTGGGGTTGGTGAACCAGAGCAATCTGTTCGTGTTGATCTTCCTGGTCAGCTCGGCGCTGTCCCTGGGCGCGGGCGTGTTGGTGTCACGGCGCCTGACCCGGCCCTTGCGCGACTTGTCCCAAGGCGTGGATGCGGTGATTTCCGGCAATTACCAGCACCGCGTGGCGGTCAGCGGCGGCGATGAGTTGGCACAGCTGAGCAGCACCTTCAACCACATGACCGAGCGCCTGGGCGAGTTGCATCACCTCGAAGCGCAACTGCGCCGGCGTGATCGTTTGCATGCCCTGGGCGAAGTCGCCATGGGCCTGGCCCACGAAATCCGCAACCCGCTGGGCATTATCAAGACCGCCACTCAACTGCTGCACCGGCGTGCCGACCTGGCGGACACCGACAAGCGCCACCTGGAATACGTGGTCAGCGAAGTCAGCCGCATCAACGAGCTGATCACCGAATTCCTCGACTTCGCCAAGCCCAACCCGCCGTTGCGCGTGTTGCAGCCGGCGCGGCCGCTGGTGGACGAGATCCTCGGCTTCTGCGCGCCGGAACTGGCGGCGCACAATGTCGATGTGCAGGTCGACGACCAGGCGCCGGGCGCGACGATCTACGCGGATGCCAAGCAACTCAAGCAGGCGTGCCTCAACCTGATCCTCAATGCCATCGACGCCATGCCCGACGGCGGGCGCCTGAGCCTGGGGATTCGCAGCGTCGGCGACAACACGCTGATCAGCATCGCCGACAGCGGCCAGGGCATCCCGGCGGAAATGATCGAGCGCATCTTCACCCCGTTCGTCACCACCAAGGCCTCGGGCACCGGCCTGGGGCTGGCCAAGGTCTATTCGATCATGGAAAGTCACGACGGCAGCATCGAATGCACCAGCGAGAAAGATGCCGGCGCCACGTTCAGCCTGTACATTCCGGCTATCGGCGAAGACGACGAGGACAGTCATGACGCATAACATTCTGGTAGTCGACGACGAGCCCAAGCTCTGCGACTTGCTCGCCTCGGCCCTGGGCCAGAGCGAGGTGCAGGTGTTTGTCGCCGGCAACGGCTTGCACGCGCTCAAGGTGCTGGAGCAGGAAGACATCGACCTGGTGATCAGCGATTGGCGCATGCCCGGCATGGACGGCCCGGCGCTGTTGGCCGAGATCAAGGTGCGCTATCCCCAGGTGCCGGTGATCGTGATGACCGCCTACAGCACGGTGAAGAACGCCGTGCAATCGATGCGCAACGGCGCCTATGACTACATCGCCAAACCGTTCGACATCGACGAGTTGGACATCACGGTGGCCAAGGCCTTGCAGTTTCGCGACATCCTGCGCGACAACGCGCGCCTGCGCGCCGAGCTGGATGAACACGCCCAGTTCGACAGCCTGGTGGGCGACAGCCCGGCGTTTCGTAGCGTGTTGCAGGCGGTGGACGCGGTGCGTGACAGCGCCGCGACCATCCTGCTCACCGGCGAAAGCGGCACCGGCAAGGAGATGGTCGCGCGGGCCATCCACAAGCACGGCAGCCGCGCCGACAAGCCGTTTGTGGCGGTCAATTGCGCGGCGATCCCCGAGGGCTTGCTGGAAAGCGAAATGTTCGGCCATCGCAAAGGCGCCTTTACCGGCGCGGTGTCGGACCGGGTAGGGCGCTTTCAGCAGGCGGACAAGGGCACGCTGTTCCTCGACGAAGTGGGCGACATGCCGCTGGCGTTGCAGGCCAAGATCCTGCGCGCGTTGCAGGAGCGGGTGATCGAACCGGTGGGCGACCCCCGCGAGCGCAAGGTGGATGTGCGGGTGATCGCCGCCACCAACAAGAACCTGCTGGAGGCGGTGGCCAACAAGGAGTTCCGCGAAGACCTGTATTACCGCCTCAACGTGTTCCCGATTCCCCTGCCGGCGTTGCGCGAGCGTGTGGAAGACATCGCGCCGCTGGCCCGCCACTTCGCCCACACCCTGAGTGCCACGGCCGGCAAGCGCATCACCGGGTTCAGCGCCGAGGCGTTGCAGGCGATGGCGGCGTATCACTGGCCGGGCAATATCCGTGAGCTGCAAAACTGCGTGGAGCGCGCGACGATTGTGGCGGCGACGCCGGTGATCGAGGACATTGATTTGCCGGGTTATCTGTTTGCGTCGCGGCCGAGCGAGGGCGGCGTTGCGGCGATTCTCAGTGATGGGCCGGGGGTGCCGCAGGATCTGGACGCGGCGCTGGCGGAGGTGGAGAAGGCTTATATTCTGGCGGCGTTGCAGGAGAGCAATGGAGTGCAGGCGGCGGCTGCGGCGAAGATCGGGATTTCGGAGCGGAGCTTCTGGTATCGCCTGAAGAAGCTCGGTATCCAGGTCGACAAAATAGTCCGCTGACACCCTGGGATTAAAATGTGGGAGCTGGCTTGCCTGCGATAGCGGTGGTTCAGTTAAAGCATCTTTGGCTGACACACCGCTATCGCAGGCAAGCCAGCTCCCACATTTTTAACCGAGTCGTGTCCAGATGCTGACCAGCACCGTTGCTGCCATCAACCACGCCACTGTTGCTACGGCCAGCGATGCTTCAAGCCGCAACCGATCCACCACCACATACAACGTCGCCAAATACACAAAATACGGAATGATCGACCACATCCCGAACAGGATCGTGGTCTTCAAGTCCTCCACCGAACGGCCTTTGCCGACGATGTAGTGGGCGATCAGCGCAAAGGTCGGAAACAGCGGCACCAGGCCCGCAATGTAGTAGTTCTTGGTCTTGGCCAGCGCGGCCAGGATCAACACGACGGCCGCGCCCAGGGCGGCTTTCAGGAACAGATCCATCAGTGGCTCAACCCGTACTTTTTGACCTTGTCGAACAAGGTGGTCTTGGCCATGCCCAGTTCCAGGCTGGCCTGCGTCAGGTTGCCGCCGCTGCGTTGCAGGGCGTCGCCCAGCAGGTTGCGTTCGAAGGCTTCCACCGCTTCGGTAAAGGCCAGGCCTTGGCTGCTGCCGGCGGCGCCGCTTTTCTTGAAGGCAGGCAGGCCAAGGGCGAAGCGTTCGGCGACGTTGCGCAGTTCGCGCACGTTGCCTGGCCAGTCGTGGCTCATCAGGCTCGACACGGTCTGGTTGTCCAGCTCCGGCGCGGCGCGGTCGAAGCGCAGGGACGACTGCTGCAGGAAGTGTTCGAACAGTTGCAGGATGTCTTCGCGGCGTTCGCGCAGGGGCGGCAGTTCCAGGGTTACCACGTTGAGGCGGTAATACAGGTCGCTGCGGAACTGGCTGGCGCGGCTTAGTTCGTCGAGGTCGGACTTGGTCGCGGCGATCACCCGGCAATCCACGGCCACGCTCTGGTTCGAGCCCAGGCGTTCGAGGGTGCGTTCCTGCAACACCCGCAGCAATTTGATTTGCAGGTTGATCGGCATGCTTTCCACTTCATCGAGGAACAGTGTGCCCTCGTGAGCGTGTTCGATCTTGCCGATGCGGCGCTTGCCGGCGCCGGTGAAGGCGTTGGCTTCATGGCCGAAAATCTCGCTTTCGAACAGGTTCTCCGGCAGGCCGCCGCAGTTCAGGGCGACGAACTGGTGACTGTGGCGGCGGCTGAAATCATGCAGGCAACGGGCGACCAGTTCCTTGCCGGTGCCGGTCTCGCCTTCGATCAGCACGTTGGCCGAGGTGTCGGCGACGTTGGCGATCAGCTCGCGCAGGTTCTGCATGGCCGGCGAGCGGCCGATGATGCGGCCTTCCAGGGAATCGCGCTCGGCCAGTTGGCGGCGCAGTGCCCAGACTTCCCGCGCCAGCCCGCGTTGCTCCAGGGCGCGGCGGGCGACGTCCACCAGGCGCTCGGGGGAGAAGGGCTTTTCCATGAAATCGTAGGCGCCGTTGCGCATCGCGCCGACGGCCATGGAGATATCGCCATGCCCGGTGATCAGCACCACCGGCAGGCTTTTATCCAGGGCCTTGAGGCGGGTCAGCAACTCCAGGCCGTCGATGCCCGGCAGGCGGATATCGCTGATGACGATGCCGGCGAAGTTCTCGCCGATACGCTTGAGCGCTTCTTCGGCGCTGGCCACGCCGACGCTGGGAATATCTTCCAGGGCCAGGGCTTGCTGGCAGCCCAGCAGCACGTGGGGGTCGTCCTCGACAATCAGGACGGTGAGCTCTTTGGGATCAGTAGTCATGTCGGCTCAGCTTTTTGAGCGCCTGCCAACGGCAGGCACAGGACAAAGGCGGTACCACCCCCCACCGGATGCTCCACGGCAAGGTTGCCGCCGGTGGCCGCAGCGAGGCTGGCGGACAGGGTCAGGCCCAGGCCCAGGCCTTGCTCGCCGGGTTTGGTGGTGAAGAACGGTTCGAACAAATGCTTGCGCGCCTCAGGGTCGATGCCGTGGCCGTTGTCGCGCACGTGCAGGCGGTATTTGCCCTCGGCGCTGCTGCCGTCCAGCCATAGTTCCGGGGCCGGCTGGGCTTGCATGGCGTCGAGGGCGTTGCCGATCAGATTAACCAGGATCTGCTCCAGGCGCGTCTGATCAATCTGCAATTGGGCGTGGGAAAAGTCCCTGTGTACGGTCAGCGGCAGGTTGTCCAGGCGTGCGCCGAGGACCTGGAATGCGGCATCCACGGCCTTGCCCAGGTTGGCTTCGCCCTGGTCGTCACCGCGCCGGGCGAACGAGCGCAGGCTGGCGGTGATGCGGCCCATGCGGTCGATCAGTTCGTTGATGGTCTTGAGGTTGGCGCTGGCGGTGTCCAGGGCGCCGCGTTCAAGGAAACGCACGGTATTGCCGGACAAGGTGCGCAGCGCGGCCAGCGGCTGGTTCAATTCATGGGCGATGCTGGTGGACATCTGGCCGATGGCGGCCAGTTTGCCGGCTTGCACCAGCTCATCCTGGGCGCGCCGCAGGGTCTCTTCGGCCTGGCGCCGTTCGCGGATCTGGCCCTTGAGCCGTTCGTTGCTGGCGCGCAGGTCGGCGGTGCGTTCGGCAATCCGACGCTCCAGCTGGCTGTTGGCTTCCTGCAAGGCTTCCCGTGCGGCGAGGCGGGTGGCGATGACCTTGCGCCGCTCGTTCCAGGCGATCAGCAGGAACGCCACCAGGCCAAAGGCCACGGCCACCAGGATGCCCTGGTTGATCGCGGCGCGGCGCAGGTCGTTGAGCGGGGTGAGCAGGGTGAAGTTCCACGGCGTGTCGTTGAGCGGGCGGGTTTGCGCCAGGTAGCTGACTTCGTGCTCGTCGTTGACCACTTCGCTGTTGGCGGGGAAGGTGAGCTTCTCGGTGCCTTCGTTGAGACGCTCGCGGGCCAGGGGCTCCAGCTCGTTGAGCGTCGCCCAGTAATATTGCAGGCTGTGGGCCAGGCGGTCCTTGGTGTCATCGCTCAGCGGGCGCACGGCCTTGAGGCGCCGGGCCGGGTCGCTGGAGAGGATGATGATGCCATTCTCGTCGCTGACAAAGGCTTCGAGGCGCGCGCGCTGCCAGCGCTCTTCCAGGGCTTCGAGGCGCACCTTGACCACGGCCACGCCGATGATCTTGCCGTGTTCTTCCAGGCCATGGGCCAGGTAGTAGCCGGGCTCGCCGTTGGTGCTGCCGATGCCGTAGAAGCGCCCGGGCTGGCCGCGTACGGCGTTCTGGAAATAGGCGCGAAAGGACAGGTCTTCACCCTGGTAACTGTCGGCATCGCGCCAGTTACTGGTGGCCAGCACACGGCCGGTGGTGTCCATCACGTAGATGGCCCGACTGCGACTGCGTCGGTTCAGGCCTTCAAGGTAGTCGTTGACGGTCTTGCGGGTTTCCTGGTTCGGATCGGCCAGCAGTTTGGAAACGCTGGACTCCAACTCAAGGAGGCTGGGCAGGTAGGTGTATTTGCTCAGCTCGCTTTCGACGGTGCGGGCGTGCAGCTCCAACTGGCGTTCGCCGTTGTCGCTGAGGGTGCGGATGCCATAGTAGTCACTGATCCAGAAGCCGACATAACCCAGGCCGATCATCAGGGCGATGATCAACGGCGGCAGGAACAGTTGGCGGATCAAGCGTGGTTTCACGGCAAGTGATGGCGGTGCGGCGCGAAATTGGTTGGGGTCGCATTTCATCACAGATGCCTTGGGTCAACCAGAGCTGTTGGCCCCGCCGCGAACCTGCTTATGTGGGAGCTGGCTTGCCTGCGATAGGATCGCCTCGGTGCCACTGATAGACCGAGG
>NZ_ANNV01000090.1 GCF_000346755.1 Pseudomonas sp. CBZ-4
ACTTCGGCAGTCACAGTGATCTGCGCATTGTCGGCCAGCGCTTCAAACCAGGAACGTAATGCAGGCTTGTTCACCAAACCATTGGCCGCTTCCGTAGAACTAATCAACGCACCACCGGCACCCAGTACGTCCAGCGGCGTAACTCCCGGACTGCTGCAAGTAATCCAGGCACGCTGATTAATGTTGCTCAGCGCCCATTTAGCCAACGACGCCAGCCCATTGCCGGTAAAGGCATTCAGGTCCAGCGTCGACCCACTGGCCAACCCGTTGATCCGTGGCCCTGCCAGGCTGGCGGCCGGAATGGTGCCTACCCTGACGGTCTGAACCTGCGATGGAATAGGGTCCTCAACGCCCCCGCGATCTACCCAATACCGCAACTGCACCGTACTGTTCACGCTGCGGTGCAACACCTTGGCAC
>NZ_ANNV01000091.1 GCF_000346755.1 Pseudomonas sp. CBZ-4
CGCTATCGCGGGCAAGCCCGCTCCCACAGTTTGATCCCATTCCACATTTGGCCTGGTGGTGGGTTCTTAAGCTTTTTGCCAGACCTTGGGCTTGAAGAACAGTGTCTCGCCGCGGGCCAAACCGGTGAGGCTGTCGTGGTCTTTGACCACTTCGGCTTCGATCAGCTCGCTCTGGCCTTCCACTTTCAACGTCACGCGCGTGGTCGCACCCAACGGGCGGATATCGCGCACTTCGGCGGCGTGGTGGTCTTCCAGTTCATGGCGCGACAACGACACTTCGTGGGGGCGGAACAGCACGTGGTTGTCTTCGCCCAGGTGCAGGCGGTTCGAATCGCCGAGGAAGTGATAGACGAAATCGCTGGCCGGGTTTTCGTAGACTTCACCCGGTGAGCCGATCTGCTCGATCACGCCCTTGTTCATCACCACGATGCGGTCGGCGACTTCCATCGCCTCTTCCTGGTCGTGGGTCACGAACACCGAGGTCAGGTTGATGTCTTCGTGCAGGCGTGCCAGCCAGCGGCGCAGTTCCTTACGCACCTTGGCGTCGAGGGCGCCGAACGGCTCATCCAGCAGCAGCACTTTCGGTTCCACCGCCAAGGCGCGGGCCAGGGCGATCCGCTGGCGCTGGCCGCCGGAGAGTTGTTCCGGGTAGCGGTCGGACAGCCAGTCCAGTTGCACCATGTTCAGCAGCTCGTGGACTTTGCTGGCGATCTGGCTTTCGCTCGGGCGCTGGTTCTTCGGTTTCATGCGCAGGCCGAAGGCAACGTTGTCGAACACGGTCATGTGGCGGAACAACGCGTAGTGCTGGAACACAAAGCCGACGTTGCGATCACGCACGTCGTGGCCGGAGACGTCTTCACCGTGGAACACGATGCTGCCGTCATCCGGGGTTTCGAGGCCGGCGATGATGCGCAGCAAGGTGGTCTTGCCGCAGCCGGACGGGCCAAGCAACGCCACCAGCTCGCCACTCTGGATGTCCAGATTGATGCTGTTCAGGGCCTTGAAGGCGTTGAAGTTCTTGCTGACATTACGGACTTCGATCGACATGACTTATTCCTCACCGGCACTGTTGCGCAGGCGGTTGATACGGTTCTCGCTCCACTGCTTGAGCAGCAGGATGAAGAGCGCCAGGATCAGCAGCAGGCTGGCCACCGCAAACGCGGCGACGTGGTTGTATTCGTTGTAGAGAATCTCGACGTGCAGCGGCAGGGTGTTGGTGACGCCGCGAATGTGGCCGGACACCACCGACACCGCGCCAAACTCCCCCATGGCCCGTGCGGTACACAGCACCACGCCGTAGATCAGGCCCCATTTGATATTCGGCACAGTGACGTGCCAGAACATCTGCCAGCCATTCGCACCGAGCAGGCGCGCGGCTTCTTCTTCCTGGGTGCCCTGCTCTTGCATCAGCGGGATCAGTTCACGGGCCACGAACGGCACGGTGACAAAGATGGTCGCCAGCACAATGCCGGGCAAGGCGAACACGATCTGGATGTCATGGTCCTGCAACCACGGGCCAAAGAAGCCCTGGGCGCCGAACATCAGCACGTAGACCAGGCCGGCGATCACCGGCGACACCGAGAACGGCAGGTCGATCAACGTGACCAGGATGCTCTTGCCACGGAACGAGTATTTGCTCACGCACCAGGCGGCGCTGACGCCGAACACCACGTTGAGCGGCACCGAAATCGCCACGGCGATCACCGTGAGTTTCAGCGCCGACAGCGCGTCGGGTTCGAGGATCGCGGTGAAGAACGAACCAAGGCCGTTCTTCAGGCCCTGGGTCACCACGATCAACAGCGGCAACAGCAGAAACAAGGCGAACACCAGCCAGCCAAGGCTGATCAGGATACGTCGCGACACCGCACTGCCACGGCGGGCAGCGTTGGCCGAGGACGCGGCGGAAATAGACGATTGAGACATGTTCCGCGCCTCCTTATGGACGTTCGATGCGCCGCTGCAACAAGTTGATCAGCAGCAGCAGGACAAAGGAAACCACCAGCATCAGCACGCCAATGGAGGTGGCGCCGCGGTAGTCGTATTGGTCGAGCTTGACCATGATCAGCAGCGGCAGGATCTCGGTTTTCATCGGCATGTTGCCGGCGATGAAGATCACCGAACCGTACTCACCCACGCCACGGGCAAACGCCAGGGCGAAACCGGTGAGCCACGCGGGCAGCAGCGCCGGCACGAGGATGTAGCGGAACACCTGCAACGGCTTGGCGCCCAGGCAGGCGGCGGCTTCTTCGATTTCCCGGGGGATATCGGCGAGTACCGGCTGCACCGTGCGCACCACGAATGGCAGCGTGACAAAGGTCAGCGCCAGGGTGATGCCCAGCGGGGTGTAGGCGATCTTGAAGCCCAGGTCGGCGGCGAACTGGCCGACGAAACCATTCGGCGTGTACAGCGCGGTCAGTGCGATACCGGCGACGGCGGTGGGCAAGGCGAAGGGCAGGTCGATCATCGCATCGATGATCTTGCGGCCGGGGAAGGTGTAGCGCACCAGCACCCAGGCCAGCAGTGTGCCGATCACGCCGTTGATCAGCGCAGCGTACAACGCGGTGCTGAAACTCAATTTCAACGCAGCCAGCACGCGCGGGGCGGAGATGATGTTCCAGAACTGATCCCAGGTAAGTTGAGCGGCGTGTACAAACATCGCCGCGAGGGGGATGAGTACGATCAGGCTGAGGTACACCACGGTGTAGCCCAGCGTCAGCCCGAAGCCGGGTATGACGGGGGAGATACGACGCGACATAAGAGTCCTTGGTAAAAGGGTAGAAACCACTGTAGGAGCGCGCTTTGTATGGGAGCTGGCTTTTCTGTGGGAGCCGGGCTTGCCCGCGATGCAGGCACCTCGGTGTGTCAGTCACACCTTGGTGATGCTATCGCAGGCAAGCCAGCTCCCACACAAGCCAGCTCCCACAGAAAAGCGAGGCTCCTACAGGTACTTTGGCTTACTGCGCCGTGTAGATCTGGTCGAACACACCACCGTCGTTAAAGAATTTCGGTTGGGCAGTTTTCCAGCCGCCGAAGTCTTTGTCGATAGTCACCAGGTCCAGTTTCGGGAACTGTTGGGCGTATTTGGCGGCAACTTTTGCATCCCGTGGGCGGTAGAAGTTCTTCGCCGCGATCTCCTGGCCAGCCGGGCTGTACAGGTGTTTCAGGTATTCGGTGGCGATTTCGGTGTTGCCCTTTTTCTCGGCGTTCTTGTCGACCACGGCCACTGGCGGCTCGGCGAGGATCGACAGGGACGGCACGACGATGTCGAACTTGTCGGCGCCGCCGTCTTCCTTCAGCGCCAGAAAGGCTTCGTTTTCCCAGGCCAGCAACACGTCACCCTGACCGTTGTTGACGAAGGTGATGGTCGAACCGCGAGCGCCGGTGTCCAGCACAGGCACGTGTTTGAACAGCGCTTGAACGTATTCCTGGGCCTTGGCTTCGCTGCCGCCGGTTTTCAGGCCGTAGGCCCAGGCGGCGAGGAAGTTCCAGCGGGCGCCGCCGGAGGTTTTCGGGTTCGGGGTGATCACGGAAACATCTTTCTTGATCAGGTCGCCCCAATCCTTGATGCCTTTAGGGTTGCCCTTGCGCACCAGGAACACGATGGTCGAGGTGTACGGGGTGCTGGCGTCCGGCAGGCGGGTCTGCCAGTTTTCCGGAAGGGTCTTGCCCAACTTGGCGATTTCGTCGATGTCGCCGGCCAGGGCCAGGGTCACCACGTCGGCGCGCAGGCCGTCGATCACGGCGCGGCCTTGCTTGCCCGAACCACCGTGGGACTGCTGGATTTTCACATTGTCGCCGGGGTGGGACTGTTTCCAGAAATTGGTGAACTCAGCGTTGTAGTCCTGGTACAGCTCACGGGTCGGGTCGTACGAGACGTTGAGCAACTCGTAGTCCTTGGCAACGGCGGAACCTGCAAACACGGCGCTGGCCAGGGCGGCCAGGGCGTAACGGCGAATCGACGACATAGAAGCTCCTGAAAATTCTGGGTGTTGGCTTTTTCTTATAAGTGCGGGTCTAGCATGCGAATCGCCGTGACTGCTCAGCTCGGTTTGTTACCCGGGTTTTGCAGGCGGAATTTTTCTTTGCGTTCGATCTGTACCACTTGCGCGTTATGCACGGTGATTTCCACCGCGCCAAAGCGCAGGTCGCGCAATGCGCTCTGGATCTCACGCAAAATGGCTGCTTCGTCCTGGCCGTCGACGCTACGTAGAGATGCGCTCATGGTCTCGCTCCTGAAATAAAAAGTGCCTTGCAGTGGCGGCACTGCGGGTGGCGTGAGAGCGATAGTAGATAAGCGCGGATATTCTTAAAAATACTATTTAAGAATGTTTATATAACCAGAAAGAATTTTCTGGTGGGACGTGGGGTTGCGTGCGGGTTTTATGGGTTTTGGCTGAAATTAAGCCTTGAGACGATCCAAATGTGGGAGCTGGCTTGCCTGCGATAGCGG
>NZ_ANNV01000092.1 GCF_000346755.1 Pseudomonas sp. CBZ-4
CACACCGCTATCGCAGGCAAGCCAGCTCCCACATTATTAGTTTTGCATCAGCCTTAAGCCCGTCTTCAACTCGCCCTCTCCCCTATCCCCCGTTATACTTGCCGGCTTTCCTGAATTAATGCCAACTAGGGTCCCGCCGCGCATGGATAAGACCTACCAGCCGCACGCTATCGAAACTTCCTGGTACAACACCTGGGAATCCGAGAATTATTTCGCCCCGCAAGGCGCGGGCGATTCCTACACCATCATGATTCCGCCACCGAACGTCACTGGCAGCCTGCACATGGGCCATGGCTTCAACAATGCGATCATGGATGCGTTGATCCGTTTCCGCCGCATGCAGGGCCGCAACACCCTGTGGCAACCGGGTACCGACCACGCCGGTATCGCCACCCAAATGCTGGTGGAACGCCAACTCGAAGCCACCGGCCAGAGCCGTCACGACCTGGGCCGCGAGAAATTCCTGGAAAAGATCTGGGAATGGAAAGACCAGTCCGGCGGCAACATCAGCCGTCAGATCCGTCGCCTGGGTTCGTCCGTCGACTGGAGCCGCGAGCGCTTCACCATGGACGACGGCCTGTCGGAAGCCGTGAAAGAAGCCTTCGTGCGCCTGCATGAAGACGGCCTGATCTACCGCGGCAAGCGCCTGGTCAACTGGGACACCAAGCTGCACACGGCGATTTCCGACCTTGAAGTGGAAAACCACGACGAGAAAGGCTTCCTGTGGAACCTCAAGTACCCGCTGGCTGACGGTGCCAAGACCGCTGAAGGCAACGACTACCTGATCGTCGCCACCACCCGTCCGGAAACCATGCTCGGCGACGCCGCCGTGGCGGTTAACCCGAACGACGAACGCTACCAGGCGCTGATCGGCAAGTTCGTCGAGCTGCCGTTGGTTGGCCGTCGCATCCCGATTATCGCGGACGACTACTGCGACCCTGAATTCGGCACCGGCTGCGTGAAAATCACCCCGGCCCACGATTTCAACGACTACGAAGTCGGCAAGCGCCACAATCTGCCGCTGCTGAACATCTTCGACAAGAATGCTGCCGTGCTGCCGGCCTGCCAGGTGTTCAACCTGGACGGCACGCTGAACGACAGCATCGACGGCAAGATCCCGGCCGAATACGCCGGCCTCGACCGTTTCGAAGCGCGCAAGCAGATCGTTGCTGCCTTCGACGCCGCCGGCTTGCTGGTGAGCGTTGACGACCACGGCCTGAAAGTGCCGAAGGGCGACCGCTCCGGCACCATCATCGAGCCTTGGCTGACCGACCAGTGGTACGTGTCCACCAAGCCGCTGGCCGAGCCTGCGATTGCTGCCGTGGAAGATGGCCGCATCCAGTTCGTGCCAAAACAGTACGAAAACATGTACTTCTCGTGGATGCGCGACATCCAGGATTGGTGCATCAGCCGTCAGCTGTGGTGGGGCCACCGTATTCCGGCCTGGTACGACGAGTCGGGCAAGGTCTACGTCGGCCGCGACGAAGCCGAAGTGCGTGCCAAGCACAACCTCGGTGCCGACATTGCGCTGCAACAGGACAACGACGTACTGGACACCTGGTTCAGCTCGGGCCTGTGGACGTTCTCCACCCTGGGCTGGCCGCAACAGACCGAATTCCTCAAGAAATTCCACTCCACCGACGTGCTGGTCACCGGTTTCGACATCATTTTCTTCTGGGTTGCCCGGATGATCATGCTGACCATGCACCTGGTGAAGAACGAGGACGGCACCCCGCAAGTACCGTTCAAGACCGTGTACGTACACGGCCTGGTGCGTGATGGCCAGGGCCAGAAGATGTCCAAGTCCAAGGGCAACGTCCTGGACCCGCTGGACATCATCGACGGCATCGACCTGGAAACCCTGGTGCAAAAACGCACCTCGGGCCTGATGCAGCCGAAACTGGCGAAGAAGATCGAGAAGCAGACCCGCGACGAGTTCGCCGACGGTATCGCCAGCTATGGCACCGACGCCCTGCGCTTCACCTTCTGCTCGCTGGCGTCCACCGGTCGCGACATCAAGTTCGACATGGGCCGCGTCGAAGGCTATCGCAACTTCTGCAACAAGATCTGGAACGCGGCGCGCTACGTGCTGGACAAAGGCGAAGACTGCGGTCAGAACGGCGAAGCCTACGAGCTGTCCCTGGCGGATCGCTGGATCATCTCGCAGCTGCAACGCACCGAAGCCGAAGTGACCCGCCAGCTCGACCAGTTCCGTTTCGACCTGGCGGCGCAAGCCTTGTACGAGTTCATCTGGAACCAGTACTGCGACTGGTACCTGGAGCTGTCCAAGCCGGTACTGTGGGACGAAAACGCGCCGGTCGAACGCCAGCGCGGCACCCGTCGCACTCTGGTGCGCGTGCTGGAAGTGGCGCTGCGCCTGGCGCACCCGTTCATGCCGTTCATCACCGAAGAAATCTGGCAGCGCCTGGCGCCGCTGGCCGGTATCGAAGGCAAGACCATCATGCTGCAACCTTGGCCGGTGGCCAACGAAGCGCGCATCGATGAAGCCGCCGAAAGCGATATCGAATGGCTCAAGACCCTGATGCTCGGCACGCGCAACATCCGCGCCGAGATGAACATCGGACCGGGCAAGCCACTGGCTGTGTTCGTCAAGAACGCCAGCGCCGAAGACCAGCGTCGTCTTACCGAGAACGATGCGCTGCTCAAGAAGCTGGCGAAGCTGGAGTCGATCACCGTATTGGCGGCCGATGCCGAAGCACCGCTGTCCGCCACTGCACTGGTCGGCGAGATGGAAGTGCTGGTGCCGATGGCCGGCCTGATCGACAAGGGCGCGGAACTGGCTCGTCTCGATAAGGAAATCGCGCGCCTGCAAGGCGAAGTGCAGCGGGTGGGCGGCAAGCTGTCCAACGCAGCGTTCGTCGACAAAGCGCCAGCCGAAGTGATCGACAAGGAGCGCGCCAAGCTGGCCGAGGCTGAGCAGGCTTTGGGCAAGCTGGCGGAGCAACATGCGCGGATTTCCAGCCTGTAAGGTGGATTCCCTGTAGAAAAGAGGCCTTCGGGCCTCTTTTTTTTACCTTGAAAACCCAATCAATGTGGGAGCTGGCTTGCCTGCGATGCAGACAACCCGGTCCTTCAGCAGGCCAAGGTGATGCCATCGCAGGCAAGCCAGCTCCCACAGTTGACCGAGTAAGGCTCAAGATGTGTGACAATGCCCACCACTTTGAGCCAACACCAGAATCATCATGACCGCCCCCAGCACACCCAAACCTCCGCGCAAGAAGCCTAAAACCGCCGCCACGGCCAAACCCGTCGCGCCGCGCAAAGAGGCCACGCTGCACCCGCGCAACCGCCACACAGGCCGTTACGACTTCCCGGCGCTGATCAAGACCACGCCGGAATTGGCGAAATTCGTGATCCTCAACCCGTACGGCAAAGAGAGCATCGACTTCGCCAGCCCGGATGCAGTGCGGGTGTTCAACCGGGCGCTGCTCAAGTCCTTCTATGGCATCCAGCACTGGGACATCCCGCAGGACTACCTGTGCCCACCGGTGCCGGGGCGTGCGGACTACGTGCACTTCCTCGCCGACCTGCTGGCCAGCGTCAATGACGGCAAGATCCCCCGTGGCTCCATCGTCAAGGTGCTCGACATCGGCATGGGCGCCAACTGCGTCTACCCGCTGATTGGCTACATGGAGTACCGCTGGAACTTCCTCGGCTCGGAGGTCGACCCGATTGCCGTAGCCGCTGCCAAGGCCATCGTGCAGTCCAATGACCTGAGCAAGGTCATCCAGCTGCGCCAGCAGACCAACCCCAAGCAGATCCTGCTGGGCCTGCTGGAGCCTGGCGAACGCTTTGACCTGACCATGTGCAACCCGCCGTTCCATGCCTCCATGGACGAAGCCACCAAGGGCAGCGAGCGCAAATGGCGCGCCCTGGGCAAGGCTGATCCCAAGCGCAAATTGCCGGTACTGAACTTCGGTGGCCAATCGGCGGAGCTGTGGTGTGAAGGCGGCGAAGCGCGGTTTGTGACGCAGCTTATCGCTGAAAGTGCGCATTTTGCCCACAAGGTGCTGTGGTTCAGCTGCCTGGTGTCAAAAGCGTCAAACCTGCCCGCGATCGAGACAGCCCTGAAAAAGGCCGGCGTGCTGGAGAGCCAGGTGGTGGAAATGTCCCAGGGGCAGAAACAAAGCCGTTTCGTCGCCTGGACCTTCCAGACCAAGAACGAGCAGCAGATCTGGCGCCAGCGCTGGGTTCGCGACTAAGACGTTGTGATGAGGGCGCGTGCTGTGGCGAGGGAGCTTGCTCCCGCTGGGCTGCGTAGCGGCCCCAAGTCTTGGGAGCGCTTCGCACTCCAGCGGGAGCAAGCTCCCTCGCCACAGTAAGCTAGCGCCTACAAATCGCAAGCAACAAAAAACCGTGCCCGGATCGCTCCGAAGCACGGTTTTTTTTGCTGCGTCTTACTTGTTAACAGCGTCGGTCAGGCCTTTGGCCACAACCAGCTTGATAACTTTCTTGGCAGCGATTTCGATGGCAGCGCCAGTCGAAGGGTTACGGCCAGTACGGGCAGGACGCTCGCTCACTTTCAGTTTGCCAACACCTGGCAGAGTGATTTCCTGAGCGTTTTCCAGCTGATCAGCAACGATCTGGGACAGTTGTTCCAGAACTGCACGCACCTGAACCTTGGTGGTGTCGGTGGATTCAGCGATATCAGCGATCAGTTGGTCTTTAGTCAAAGCCATTGTGGTGTTCCTTCCCTATCAAATTCATATGGATTGCAGAGTGCAGTGTCAGCCATCGAGCCCGACCGTCAAGGCCTGGCACCCCTGACCATAACCACGAAGTTCGGGGTTATAGATGCTTGAAACGGGGATTGGTTCGACCTGACAGATGCTGAATGCACGCTTAACGCCGAGACTTGGCGTAAGACGGGGCAAAACTAGCACAGAGACGGGGAAATATCCGCTTCTACCTACCCATTTGGTCAGCTTTATCGCTCTAAACCGTGAAAAAAAGGAATATGCCCCGTCGGAGAGTGCCAAAACAGCCTTCAGAGCACGTCTTGCCCAATGGGTGCGGTACACTGGGCGACTTTTCGGGGAGGCCGACCGCTCCCCTTCAACCAGCCGAGAAGCCTATGCCGATCCGTCATTGCATCGTCCACCTGATCGACAAAAAACCCGACGGCACGCCCGCAGTTCTTCACGCCCGTGATTCGGAGCTGTCCGAGTCGGCTGCCATCGAGAACATGCTTGCCGACCTCAACGAGAGCTATAACGCCAAACAAGGCAAGGCCTGGGGTTTCTTCCATGCCGAGTCCGGCGCGCACCCGTTCAGTGGCTGGTTGAAGGAATATTTCGACGGTGGCCAGGATTTCACCACCTTCAGCCGCACCGCCGTCGAGCATCTGCAAAAGCTGATGGAAGAGTCCAACCTCTCCACCGGCGGCCACGTACTGTTTGCCCACTACCAACAAGGCATGACCGACTACCTGGCCATCGCCCTGCTGCACCACAGCGAAGGCGTGGCGGTGACCGACGAGCTGGACGTGACCCCGTCGCGCCACCTGGACCTCGGCCAACTGCACCTCGCGGCGCGGATCAACGTGTCCGAGTGGCAGAACAACAAGCAGTCCAAGCAGTACATCTCGTTTATCAAGGGCAAGAACGGCAAGAAGGTCTCGGAGTACTTCCGCGACTTTATCGGCTGCCAGGAAGGCGTCGACGGCCCGGGCGAGACCCGCACCCTGCTCAAGGCGTTCAGCGACTTCGTTGAAAGCGAAGACCTGCCGGACGAATCCGCCCGCGAAAAAACCAAGACCCTGGTGGACTACGCCAGCAGCCAGGCCAAGCTCGGCGAGCCGATGGGCCTGGAAGAATTGTCAGGGTTGATCGATGAAGATCGGCCTAAGGCGTTCTACGACCACATCCGCAACAAGGACTACGGCCTGTCGCCGGAAATTCCTGCAGATAAGCGCACCCTCAACCAGTTCCGCCGCTTCACTGGCCGCGCCGAAGGCTTGTCCATCAGTTTCGAAGCGCACCTGCTGGGCGACAAGATCGAGTACGACGAAGCCGCTGGCACCTTGATCATCAAGGGCTTGCCGACCCAACTGACTGATCAGCTCAAGCGTCGCAACTGATGCTCGGCGGGGTCCTCAAAAAAGTCCTGCTGGTGTTGCTGGTGGTGGTGGTGATCCAGAACTGGGGCAAGATCGAGCGGGTGTTCAACCCGTCGCAGGTGGTATCGGAGCAAACCCGGGCTTCGGCGCGGGTGGTGCTCTATTCCACCGAGTGGTGCGGGTACTGCAAGCAGATCCGCCGCTTCCTCGATCAGAAGGGCATTCCGTACCAGGCGTTCGATATCGACAAGGATGCCCACGCGCGCAAGGCCTATGAGGCCTTGGGCGGTGGTGGGATTCCCTTTGTGGATGTGAACGGCACGCTGATTCGCGATTACAACCCTGACGCGATCATGGCTGCACTGAAGTAACCCATACCTTTTGGGAGCTGGCTTGTGTGGGCTGGCTTGTGTGGAATTGGCTTTTTGTGGGAGCTGGCTTGCCTGCGATAGCATCACCGCGGTGTAGCTGACAGACCGAGGTGTCTGCATCGCAGGCAAGCCAGCTCCCACATGGGCCTAACGCACCACGATCATCCGCCCCAGCACGTGATGCTGCTCGAAGCCCAGCACCGCCTGCAACGCATTCAACACCGCCTGCGGGTCTTTGCTCGGGAAGCTGCCACTGACACGCTTGGCGCCCATGTCGTCGTTGAGCAACAGGATGCGACCCGGGTAGTAACGTTCCAGGTCCTTGACCACATCGGCCAATGGCGCCTTGTAATAATTGAGCCAACCGTCGCGCCAAGCCAGCCGGGACTCGCTGTCCACCGCGTGCATGGCATCGGCCACACCCTCGGCGTAGGCCACTTGCTGCCCGGCCGTCAGAATCTGCTGCAGGCCCTGTTTCGACGGCGTCACGCCGACCCGCCCGGACAATACCGTCACTTGCGCCCCCGCAGGTTGCAGGCGCACTTCGAATTGCGTGCCCAGCACCCGCGCCTCACCGCTGCCCGCCTCCACGACAAAGGGTTGCCCTGTGTGGGTCACGCTGAAAAAACCCGCGCCACGGCGCAACTGGATATGCCGCTCGCCATGGCTGAAATCCACGGCAATCGCACTGTCAGCGTCCAGAGTGACTTGGGATTGGTCGGCCAGGGTGACAGTCTTCACCTCTCCCGGCGCGCTCACATAATCGGCGCCAAAGTCATCGACCCAGCGCGATGGCTGCCAACCGGCACCCATGCATACCATCAGCAACAGGCACGCCGCCATCGCCAGTGCGCCGGACCAGCGCACCGCCCGTGCACGCTTCGAGGTGTTCATGGCATTGAGGTAGCCCTGCAACGCCAGCGCCTCTTCATCCGCAAGTTTTCGCGCAGGCACTTCACTCAATTCCCACAGCACCTGGGCCTGCGAATAGGCCTCGACGTGAGCCGGGTCGGCGCGCAGCCAATGGCTGAACGTGGCCTGGTCGCCGCTGCTGGGTTGGTCGTGCAACAGGCTCAGCCAGGCCAGCGCGGCGTGCTCCTGGTCGGGCGTGGGGGTGCGGTTCACGGTGCTTTCCCTGGCGTGCGTGGGGGCGATGGCTCACGAAGGCTGGCTTTACAGGCTTCGAGGGCACGCATCATATGTTTTTCCACGGCGCTTTGGGACAGGCCCATGGCCTTGGCAATTTCCGCGTACTTGCGGCCGTGGATGCGGTTGAGCAGGAAAATCTGCCGGGTGCGCTCCGGCAAGCTGCGCAACGCAGCTTCGACATGGCGCAAATCATTGCCCGCCTCCAACGCCGCCTGGGGTTCGGAGCCCTGGTTGTCCTGCTGTTCCGGCAGCCAGCCTTCGCTGCTGCGCACCCGCGCGCCTTCGCTGCGCAGGTGGTCGATGGCGATATTGCCGGCGCAGCGCAGCAGGTAGGTGCTGAGCTCTTCGACCTGCACCAGCGGGCGGCGCCAGAAGCGCAGGAACAGGTCCTGCACCAGGTCGGCAGCCGTGGCGCGGCAGCCTACGCGCCGATTGACCAGGGCTTCCATCTGCGAACGCTGCGAGAGAAACACCTGTAGGAAATGCGCACGCCCACCCGCTGATTCAGCGCGCTGGCTGTCCTGGGACTCCGGTGGGGTGCTGATCATCATGGGCGCTGCTCAGAGGGTGGCGAAAGCGGCGACGGGGCTGGCCAGCAGGCCAACACCCGCGAGGATCAAGGCCAACCGTGGCCGATAGGGCAGCAACAGCACCAACAACAACGCGCTGAGCATCAGCACGGCGCACCAGTCCACCAGGCCCCGGCTCCAACCGCCGAGCGCCACGGCCGGCCAGATCGACAGCGTCAGCAGCAACCACCCCACTGCGCGCAGACCCAGGCGCCGACGGGGCGACGGTTTGCTGTGCAGCAGCTCACCGTGGTGACGGTCGGTGGACAGGCACAGTGCGGTAAACCCGGCGTAGCACATCAGGAGCGCGAGCAGCATTCAGTTCGCCTCCTGCTTGAGGGTCAACGGCCGGGCGCGCTCGGCCTTGGCTTGCGGCGCCACGCGGTGCTGCATCTTCCAGGCCGCCCAGGCGAGGAACACGCCGCTGGCCAGGCAGGTCAGGTCGAAGCCGGCCATGGCCCAGTCGCCCTGCACCAATGAAACGCCCAGATGGTGCTGGGTGGTCAGCGCATTGAGCAGTGGAATCGCGGCAAACAGCAGCGCGCCCGCACTCAATTGCTCGACCCAGCCCTGGCGGCCACGGCGCAGGATCGCGTGCAGCAGGCTCAAGCCCCAGGCGATAAAGAAGGTTTGCACTTCCCAACCCGAGCGTTCGGCGAAGCTCACCGGCAACAGGCGATTGGCCCAGAAGAACGCAGCGATGGCGATCAGCAACCCGGACATGCTGGCGATGTTCAGCACCTCCACCAGCCGCAGTTCGAACGGCATCACGCCGCTCTTGGCGTGCTTGAGCTGGCGCTTGCCGAGCCAGATCACCAGCCCGGTGCCGATCATCGCCGTGCCCGCCAGGCCGCAGATAAAGTACAGCCAGCGCAGCACCGGGCCGGCGAAATGGCCCATGTGCAGGCCATAGAAACTGCCACCGATAATCGCCGGCAGCGATTGCCCGTCACTGCTGCGCAGCAGCTCGCCGGTGGTGCCGTTGAACGACACGATGCTGTCGAATTCATGCACCACATTGTCGGAACTGGCGCGGAACACATTGACCGAGGCATTCACATCGCTGGGGTTGTTCACCCCCAGTCGGCCTACGTGGCCACCATCCCACTGCGCCCGTGCCTGTTCGTACATTGGCAACAGCGGCAGCAATTGGCCCGGTTGCCCCAGCGCCGGCGCGTTATTGGTGGCGGGGAACACTTCGTTGAAAAAGGCGCGGGTATCGCCGCTGTAAGAGGCGAGGATCGGCGCCGGCATCACCATGCTCATGAAAATCACCAGGCTGCTGTAGGTGATCATCAGATGGAACGGCAACACCAGCACACCCACCGCGTTATGCCCGTCGAGCCAGGAGCGCTGGCCTTTGCGGGGGCGAAAGGTGAAGAAGTCCTTGAAGATTTTCTTGTGGGTGATGATCCCGGTGATCAACGCGACAAACATCACCATCGCGGCGATGGTGGACAACCAGCGGCCCCAGGGGTGGGGCATTTGCAGTTGGAAGTGGAAGCGATAGAAGAAGTCGCCGCCCATGCTTTCGCGGGCCTGCACGTCCTGGCCGGTGACCGGGTCGAGGGTTTTCTGCATGAAGTTGCCGCGTCGGCCGGGGTCGAGCTTGTCTTGCCACATCACCGACAAAGCCGGGTCGCGCTCGTCCGGCAGGTTGATAAACCAGCGCGCGGCCTTTGGTGCGGTTTGTTGCAGATAGGTTTGCGCGACGCTCAGGCTGCGCGCGTTATCCAGTGGATAGGCCTGCACTTCGGGCTGCATCCAGTGGCTGATTTCTTCCTTGAAGTACGCCAAGGTGCCCGTCAGGAAAATCGCAAACAGCAGCCAGCCAAAGATCAGCCCGCTCCAGGTGTGCAACCAGGCCATGGCCTGGCGAAAGCCCTCTTTCATGTGCGCACCATCCACAAGCCCACACCCGCCAGCGTGGCAAACGCTGCGCTCGGCAGCATCACGCCAAACCAGGCACGCCAGGCCGTGCGGCAGGCAAAGCACCAGAGCACCGCCAGCAGATAGAACACAAACGAACTCATCATCCCGGTGATCACCGCGTCGGCGCGGGAGGTGGGCATCCACAATGCCAGGCAGATGGCGGCCAGGGAGGCCATCAGGTAGCCGCCGACCACAGCCGCGAGCACCCGTGATGTCACGGCGAGACGGTAAGCGACGGGAAGTGAGGTTTTGCTTTTCATGCAGGAGGCGCCAGGTTCATCAGCGCGCAATATTAATGATAAATATTCTCATAAGCAAAACAGAACGGATGAAACACCGGCGCTGGCGGATTGCCGAACCGTATCGGGCCGCCTACAATGCGAACAATTCTTGTTCTCTAAAGCATGCGAAATGCTTATGGAGTGATCGCGTTGCAGCCGTCCAACACCGTCGAAGTTCTGTACAACGACCATCACCACTGGCTCACCGGCTGGTTGCGACGCAAGCTCGGCTGCCCGGAAAGCGCTGCCGACCTGGCGCAAGACACCTTCATCCGCGTGCTCACCGCCCGAGAAACCCCAACGCTGATCGAACCCCGCGCCTTCCTCACCACTGTGGCCAAGCGCGTGCTGTTCAACTTCTACCGCCGCCAGGACCTGGAGCGCGCCTACCTCGACGCCCTCGCGCAGATGCCCGAACACGTGGCGCCCTCGGAAGAAGAACGCGCCATCATCCTGCAAACCCTGGTGGAGCTGGACCAATTGCTCGACGGCTTGCCCACCCAGGTCAAACGCGCCTTCCTGCTGGCCCAGCTCGACGGCCTGACCTACGCGCAAATCGGCGCGGAACTGGGCATCTCCATCGCCACCGTCAAACGCCACCTGAATAAAGCGGCCATGCGCTGCTACTTTGCCCTATGAATTTCTCTGCCCAAGTCGCCGAACAAGCCGTGCATTGGCTGATGGAAATGCAGCAAGGCGCCCTCAACCCGCGCCAGCACGCGGCGTGGCAGCACTGGCTGAATGCCCACAGTGAACACCAGCGCGCCTGGGACCATATGCAACGCGTCAACCAGCGCCTGCGCGGCATGCCTTCGCCCCTGGCCCACGCGGCGTTGAACGCGCCAACCTCCACCAGCCGGCGCCAGGCCCTCAAGCTCCTGCTGATTCTCGGCGCCGGTTCCGCCGCCGCGTGGAGCCTGCGCCAGCAACATATCCTGCCGCCGCTGACCGCCGATTACCGCAGCCCGGTGGGCCAACGGCGCAAGGTACAACTGGCCGACGGCAGCCAGTTGCACCTCAACACCGGCAGCGCGGTGGATGTGCATTTCGATGGCCAGCAACGTTTGATCCGTCTGCTCGAAGGCGAAATCCTGCTGACCGGCGTCAAAGGCCCTGCACCGCTCAAGGTCTTGACCGGCCAGGGCCTGCTCAGCAGCCAGGCCGCACGCCTGAATGTGCGCCAGTTCAACGACCACACCCAGCTGGCAGTCCTCGACGGCCACGTTGATGTGATGCCCAACACCTACAGCGGCCTGCCACTGAACGTCGACGCCGCGCAGCAGGTCAACTTCACCCGCAAAGGCTGGGACACCCCACGCACCACCGACGCCAACAGCGGCGCCTGGGCCGATGGCATGTTGGTCGCGGCCCACATGCGCCTGGAAGATTTCCTCAACGAGCTGGGCCGTTATCGCCGTGGCCAGCTCAACTGCGACCCGCAAGTCGCCAACCTGTTGATCTCCGGCAGCTACCCGCTGGACGACAGCGAGCGCATCCTCGACCTGCTCACCGTGAGCCTGCCGGTCAAGGTGCGGCGTTTTACCCGCTATTGGGTGACCGTCGAGGCCCGCGCCTGACATTATTTTCAAACCTTGTGAGCCGTTTTCCACACCTCGCGTGACAGAGAAGGAAAGCCACCTTGATCCTTCCTTCTCAGGACGCTCTTCATGCCCCAGCAACCGACGCTTCTTGCCCGCTCCCTGCGCCAACTCCTACTCGGCGCCAGCTTGAGTCTTACCGTGCTGCCTGCGGTGATGGCGGCTGACGCCAAGCCCTATCACATCGCACCGACCTCGCTGGAAACCGCCCTGAACCAGTTCGGCCGCGAAGCCGGTGTGTTGATTTCCTTTGGTTCAGAAGTTACCGCTGGCATGCAGAGCCGTGGCCTGTCCGGCAACTACAGCGCCGCCGAAGGCCTGCAGAAACTCCTGGAAGGCACCGGCCTGCAAGCCCGCGCCGAAGGCGACAATGCCTACAGCCTGCAGTCGGCCAATGCGCCGACAACCATCGAGCTGGGCACCTCCAGCGTGGTCGGCGACTGGCTTGGCGATGCCGCACAAACCAACGTCTTCGAACACCCCGGCGCCCGTGACGTGATCCGCCGCGAAGAATTCGAACGCCAGGGCGCCACCCAGGCCCGCGACGTGCTCAACCGCATCCCCGGCGTCAACGCCCCGGAAAACAACGGCACCGGCAGCCACGACATGGCGCTGAACTTCGGCATTCGCGGCCTCAACCCACGCCTGGCGTCACGTTCCACGGTGCTGATGGACGGCATCCCGGTGCCCTTCGCGCCGTATGGCCAGCCGCAGCTGTCGTTCGCACCGATCAGCATGGGCAACATGGACGCGGTGGACGTGGTCCGCGGCGGCGGCGCCGTGCGCTACGGCCCGCAGAACGTCGGCGGCGTGGTCAACTTCGTGACCCGCGCGATCCCGGACGCGCCCACGGTCAAAGGCGGTTTCCAGACCGAAACCAGCCCGTCCTCCAGCCATGACGGCTTCAAGACCACTGCCAACCTGCTGGCCGGCGGCACCGCCGACAACGGCCTGGGCGGCGCGATCCTGTACTCCGGCACCCGAGGTGGCGACTGGCGCGAAAACAGCAACACGCGCATCGACGACCTGATCCTCAAGGGCAACTACCAGCTGGACGAGGCCAACAGCTTCAACGCCATGGCGCAGTACTACGAAGGCCAGGCGGATATGCCCGGTGGTTTGAACGTCAAGGACTACAAGGCTGATCCGTATCAGTCCACCCGGCCCTACGACAAATTCTGGGGCCGCCGTACGATGTTCAACGCCGGCTACCGCTACCAGGAAGACCGCCGCGAATTCACCGTGAACACCTTCTTCACCACCACCCTGCGCAACGGCTACCTGGACCAGACCCGCTTCCTGTCCCTGTCGCCCCGCGAATACTGGGTGCGCGGCCTGGAAAGCCGTTTTGCCCAGGGCTTCGACCTCGGCAACACCAGCCACGAAGTCGGCGTGGGCTATCGCTATATCAACGAAGCCGGCCACGAATTGCGCTACACCACGCCGATCTCGGCCAACCAGCAAATGCCCACCACCAACAGCAAGAACGACCGCGACACCCGTGGCAGCACCGAAGCCAATGCGTTCTTCATCGACGACCGCATTGATATCGGCCAATGGACCATCACCCCGGGCGTGCGCTACGAGATGATCAAGTCCGAGCAGACCGACCATATCAACAACCTCAACTACAAAGGCAACTACAACACCGCGTTGCCGGCGTTGAACGTGCTCTACCACCTCACCGACAGCTGGAACCTCTACGCCAACACCGAAGGTTCGTTCGGCAGCGTGCAGTACAGCCAGATGGCCAAGCGCGTGCCCAAAGGCCAAGTCAAACCGGAAAAAGCGCGCACCTGGGAAGTCGGCACTCGCTACGACGACGGCGCCTTGCGTGCCGAAATCGGCGCGTTCCTGATCAACTTCGACAACCAGTACGAAAGCAACCAGACCGACGACTCGGTGATCGCCCGGGGTGAAACCCGCCACCAGGGCATCGAGAGCAGCATCAACTATGCCCTCGACGGTTTGAGCCCGGCCCTCGCCGGTTTTGATGTGTACGCCAGCTATGCCTACGTCGACGCGACCATCCGCGAAGACGGCCCGAACAAAGGCAACCGCGTGCCCTTCTCGTCCAAGCACAAAGGCACCCTCGGCGTGGGTTACACCGAAGGGCCGTGGAAACTCAACGTGGACAGCAGCTACCAGAGCAGCCAGTTCGCCGATAACGCCAATACCGAGCAGGAAAATGCTGACGGCAACACCGGACGCATCCCTGGCTACATGCTGTTCAGCAGCCGTGCGGCGTACGACTTTGGCCCGCAGCTGTCGGATTTGAACGTCGCGGTGGGTGTGAAAAACATCTTCAACAAGCAGTACTTCACCCGCTCGTTCGACGACAACAACAAGGGCAAGTACGTCGGCGAGCCGCGCACGGTGTACGTGCAAACCTCCATCGCGTTCTAACCACATAAACCCCTGTGGCAGGGGCGCTTGTCGTGGCGAGGGAGCTTGCTCCCGCTGGACTGCGCAGCAGTCCCATTCGATCAAACAACGAGTGGGGCCGCTTCGCGACCCAGCAGGAGCAAGCTCCGTCGCCACATTAGCTGCCCGCCAGGCAACTGGGGGTCGCGGCGACCAGTGCGTCAATGGCGCAACGGGTCTTGGCCGGCATGTGCGGTGCGGTTGGCCAAATCACGTGGATCGGCGAAGGCTGTTCACGGTAGCCCGGCAGCACCGCTTCCAGTTGCCCGCGCAGGACGTAATGGGCAATCAACCAACTCGGCAACCAGGCCAGGCCAACGCCCGCGATGGCGGCATCAGCCACGGCCTGGAGGTCGTCCAGTACCAGCGGTGCTATCAGCCGTGAGCGATGCGGGGTGTTGGTTCTGTAGGCAATCTCCCGACGGCCTGCCAGATCATCGATGGATTCGATTTTCCCCACACGTTGCAGGTACGCCGGCGATGCGGCGAGGCCCACGGCTTGCTCCCCCAGGCGGCGGGCGCTGAGTCGATCAGTGTCGGGCAACGGGCCGATACGCACGGCAACGTCGAAGCCTTCCTGCGTCAAGTCGATCATACGGTCAGAGAAGCACACCTCGATCTCCAGTTCCGCATAACGATCCAGCAAGCTCCATAACGCAGGCGCCGCATAGTGATGCCCGAATGCCAGCGGCACGCTTGCCCTCAACCGCCCACGTGGTTGCTGCCGCCCGCTTTCCAGCACCGATTCGGCCGCCTCCAATTCCGCCAAGGCGCGTAGGCAATGCTCGTAATACGCCTGCCCGTCTTCTGTCAGATGCTGACGACGGGTCGAACGCTGCAACAAGCGGGTACCCAACCGCGCCTCCAGGCGTGCCAAGCCTTTGCCCACCGCCGAACGGGTGAGGTTCAGGCGCTCGGCGGCTTCCGTCAGGTTGCCGCTTTCCACCACTTGCAGAAACAGTTCAACGCCATCAAAACGTGGGGTGGCCATGATGTAATTGTCGCCCTTGATTCCCTTATCAACGGAAAACTTATCACGAATAAAGAAATACATTCCCCTGAAAATAGCCCGACTTCACTATGACCAGGAGAATCCCATGCCACCCGCAACCACGTTATCCGCCGCCAGCCCGCCACGCGCCGCCAGAGACCGCCTTGCCCTCACTGCCGTATGCCTGGTGGCCCTGATGTTCGGCCTGGAAATCTCCAGCGTGCCGGTCATCCTGCCCACCCTGGAACAGCAACTGGGCAGCGGTTTCCAGGACGCTCAATGGATCATGAACGCCTACACCCTGGCCTGCACCAGCGTACTGATGGCGGCGGGCACCTTGGCGGATCGCTTTGGCCGGCGGCGCATGCTGGTGCTATGCCTGTGGTTGTTTGCCCTGGCCTCGCTGGCTTGTGGCTTGGCCAACGATGCTTCCACGCTGATCGCGGCACGTTTCGTACAAGGCATCGGCGCTGGGGCGATGATGATCTGTCAGTTCGCGATTCTGTCGCACCAGTTCCGCGAACCGGCGGCACGCGCACGCGCCTTTGCGGTGTGGGGGGTGATCGCGGGCGTGGGGCTGGGCTTCGGGCCGATGGTCGGCGCGTTGATCCTGGCGGTGGCGGACTGGCGTTGGGTGTTTCTCGTGCATGTACCACTGACACTTCTGACATTGGGGCTGCTGCACATCAGCGTGCAGGAATCCCGCGACCCAGCAGGACATCGCCTCGACATCGCTGGCATGCTGACCTTGACGCTGTCGGTGTTTTCGCTGGTGTACTTCATCACCCAAGGCAGTGAACACGGCTTTGGTACACCAGCGATGCTGGGTTGGGCGGCCTTGTCGTTGATCGGCCTGGTGCTGTTCGTGTTTATCGAGAAGCGCAGCACGCACCCGATGTTTGATTTCTCGGTGTTTCGCATCCGGCGTTTCAACGGCGCCCTGATGGGTTCCATCGGCATGAACTTCAGCTTCTGGCCGTTCATGATCTACCTGCCGCTCTACTTCCAGGCCGGCCTGGGCTACGACACCCTGACCACCGGCGTCGCCCTGCTGGCCTACACCTTGCCGACTTTGCTGGTGCCGCCACTGGCCGAACGCCTGGCCCTGCGCTATGGCGCCGAACGCATCATTCCCCTGGGGCTGGGCTTGATGGGTGTGGGGTTCCTGAGCATGGCCGCCGTCAACACTGCGGCGCAGCCGAGCATCGCAATGGTGCTGGTCAGCTGCGCCGCAGCCGGCGTGGGCCTGGCGCTGACCAACTCGCCGACCACCAACACCACCACCGGCTCGGTCTCGGCCGACCGCGCAGGCATGGCGTCGGGCATCGACCTCAGCGCGCGGCTGATCACCCTGGCGCTCAATATCGCGTTGATGGGGTTGGTGCTGTTACTGGGGATCAGCTATCAACTGGCCACTATCTTGCCCGCAAGCACGGCATTGGATTGGCCAGCCATCAGCCAGGACATCGCGGCGGGCAAGCTGACGGCGTCCATGGGGCTGTCGTTCGCCGACGCCCAGGCCGCACTGCGTCACGGCGCAGGTTGGGCGATGCTGTTCGCGGGGGGTGGCGCAGTCGGGTTGGCGCTGTTGAGCAGGTACTTCTTCCGACGGAACCCCTAAACGCAAACGGGCCTGCAAATGCAGGCCCGTCTTCAGTGGGGTTGAAAAAACTGTCAGCTATTGAGTGCAGCGTTTTCGTTTTCCAGGAATTCCTCTTCAAGCGCGTCATCATTCACGCTTTTGGCTGGCTGGGGTTTCGCGGCAGCGCGAGGCTTGCCTTGCAGTTTGCCAAACAGATGCTCCAGCGCATGGTCCAGCTTGGTCGCCGCACCGTCGATCGCCTGTTCCAGGGTATCGGCCTTGTGCAGTACCGAGAGCGGCTGATGGCCTTTTGGCCGTGCTTCCAGGCGGCAGCTCAAATCGTGGGGGCCGGGCTTGTCGCCGTTCTCATCCCGCAGGTAGACCTCAACGCGGGTCAGGTCCTCTTCGTAACGTTCGAGCGTGCTTTCAATGGTAGTACGTACCCACTCCTCCAGTCGGATGCTGCTTTCAATATGGTTATCGCTATTGACTTGGATTTGCATAGTTTTTCCCTTATTTCAGCTAGCTCGCGAGAGGTCACAACTGCAACACCGATGCGGTGAAACCATGACCTCTTGACTACACAATTGAGCAGTCAGCCGAACAATTCAACCCCTTTTCAAAGATAAATCCCACATTACAAATTAACCCTGACTACGATCAAAAACGCTGTTAGGGTGGGGAGTTAGTTACAACTTCCTACGCCCAGCAATCCTCACAATTGCCCGTCGCCCAACGGGTGCAAGCCGCGAAAAATCGCCGCCTCCTCCACCAGCCAATCATGCACCGCACGCACGCCCGGGTGGCTCAGCGCGCCTGGCGCATACAGCAGCACATAGCGTTTATGGTTGGGCACGGCCAGGCCGAACGGCACGATCAAGGTGCCACGTTCCAGTTCGTCGTTGAGCAAGGTGCGTCGCGCAATGGCCACGCCCATGCCGGCGATGGCGGCTTCGATGGTCAGGTGGTTGCGGTTGAAGGTGTGCCCACGGCGCACGTCGGCTTCGTGATAACCGATGGCATTCAGGTAGAACTCCCACTCCGCATATTCATAACTCCCACGCCAGGCGGTGATGTCGTGTAGCAGGGGAAAGTGCGCCAGATCCGCCGGCCCATGCAGCGGCGGCCGTCCACGCAACAGGCTCGGCGCACACACCGGGAAAATCTGCTCGTCCAACAGGGCTGTGGATAACAGGCCGGGGTAGCTGCCGTCGTTCAAGTCGATGGCCAGGTCGAAGTCGCCCTCGTGCAGGGCGATGCTGCTGTCTTCGGCGACCATGCGCAGTTGAATGTCCGGGAAACGTTGCTGCAAACGCGGTAAACGCGGGGTCAACCATTTGCCCAGGAACGATGGGATCGAGCGCAGGCGCAAGGTGCCGCTGATCATCCCCGCGTCCAGCCGCTGCAACTCGGCATCGATGCTGCCGTAGGCCTCCCCCACCGTCGCCGCCAGCCGCTGCCCTTCGGCGCTGAGCTCCACCCCCCGTGCGCGGCGATGGAACAAGCGAAACCCCAGGCGCTCCTCCAACTGGCGAATCTGCTGGCTTACCGCCCCCGGCGTGATGTGCAGTTCTTCGGCGCAGCGGGTGAACGACAAATGCCGCGCAGCACAGGAGAAAACGTGCAACCAGACGTAGGTCTGGCCATGGAGGGGACGGGTCATAAGGGTTTAGTCCTGCTAAAGGGTGTCTTAGGATAATTCGTTGGTCAGTGCCGATCCAGAGGCTCAGTATCGCGCCAATTGCGCTCGTCCTACAAAACATGGCAGCGATTCCTACTCCATTGCTTGTAAGGCTTTAGCATGGCTATCAGTGTTTTCGATCTATTCAAAGTGGGCATCGGCCCCTCCAGCTCCCACACCGTCGGCCCGATGCGGGCGGCGGCGACCTTCGCCCAAGCCCTGATCGATCAACAACTGCTGAGCGACACGCGCCGCGTTGAAGTGCGCCTGTATGGCTCGCTGTCCGCCACCGGGGTCGGCCATGCCACTGACCGTGCCTGCGTGATGGGGCTGATGGGCGAGTGGCCGGACACAGTCGACCCCACCTCGATCAATGCCCGTATCCAGCACCTGCGCGAATCCGGCCGGCTGTTGCTCGCAGGCCTTCAGGACATTGCCTTCAACTGGCAAAGCGATCTCCTGCTGCTGGACGAAAGCCTGCCCTACCACCCCAACGCCATGTCCCTGCACGCCTACGGCGACAGCGGCCTGTTGAGCGAACAAACCTATTACTCGGTGGGCGGCGGTTTCATCATCGAAGCGGCTGAGGCTGAATCGGGCATCGCGCCGACCAGCGACGTGGAATTGCCCTACGACTTTTCCAGCGCCGTGGAACTGCTGGCCCTGTGCAACAAGCATGGCTTGCGGGTTTCCGAACTGATGATGGCCAACGAACGCGCCTGGCGCAGCGACGAACAAATCCGCAGCGGCCTGCTGCATATCTGGTCGGTGATGCGCGAGTGCGTGGAACAAGGCCTGCGCGATGAAGGCATCTTGCCAGGTGGCCTGGATGTGCCGCGCCGCGCGGCGAAATTGCACCGCAGCCTGCTGGAAATCGGCAAACCGAACGTGATCACGTCGACCTTGTCGGCGATGGAATGGGTCAACCTGTTCGCCCTCGCCGTCAACGAAGAAAACGCCGCTGGCGGGCGCATGGTTACGGCACCGACCAACGGCGCAGCGGGGATCATCCCGGCGGTGCTGCATTACTACATGAAATTCAACCCTGAAGCGTCCGACGATGACGTGGTCAATTTCTTCCTGGCCGCTGCCGCCGTCGGCATCCTGTGCAAGAAAAACGCCTCGATCTCCGGCGCCGAAGTCGGTTGCCAGGGCGAAGTCGGCTCGGCCTGCGCCATGGCCGCCGCTGGCTTGGCCGATGTGCTCGGCGCCACCCCGGAGCAACTGGAAAACGCCGCCGAAATCGGCCTGGAACACAACCTCGGCCTGACCTGCGATCCGGTCGGCGGCCTGGTCCAGGTGCCGTGCATCGAGCGCAACGCCATCGCCGCCGTCAAGGCGATCAACGCCACGCAAATGGCCCTGCGCGGTGATGGCAAACACTTCATCTCCCTCGACCGGGTGATCCGCACCATGCGCGATACCGGCGCCGACATGCATGACAAATACAAAGAAACTTCACGGGGCGGCCTGGCCGTGAGCTGGGTGGAATGCTGAGGAGCATTCCCTGACCGTCCCAACGTGAGCCCGCGCAAAAATAATAACGAGGCAATAACGATGACCGATGTACGTACACCTGCTGCCGAAAATCCTGCTGAAACTGCAACAACGACCGTGAGCAAAGGCTGGACCAAACACGACACCACCTGGATGCTGGGCCTTTACGGCACCGCCATCGGCGCCGGCACCCTGTTCCTGCCGATCAACGCCGGTGTCGGCGGTTTCTGGCCGCTGATCGTGCTGGCGCTGCTGGCCTTCCCGATGACCTTCTTCGCCCACCGTGGGCTGACGCGCTTTGTGCTGTCGGGCAAATCCGGCGATATCACCGAAGTGGTCGAAGAACACTTCGGCGTGGGCGCAGGCAAGCTGATCACCCTTCTGTATTTCTTTGCCATCTTCCCGATCCTGCTGGTGTACAGCGTGGCGCTGACCAACACGCTGGGCAGCTTCATGGAACACCAACTGCACATCGCCCCGCCGCCGCGGGCGATCCTGTCGCTGGTGCTGATCCTCGGCCTGATGGCGATTGTGCGTTGCGGCCAGGGCGTGATCGTCAAGGCCATGAGCGTGCTGGTGTACCCGTTCGTCGCCGCCCTGCTGTTGCTGGCCGTCAGCCTGATCCCCAACTGGAACGGCGCGTTCTTCGCCTCGGCCGGTGATGGCATGCCCATGCCGCTGTTCTTCAAGACCCTGTGGCTGGCGATCCCGGTGATGGTGTTTTCCTTCAACCACTCGCCGATCATCTCCGCGTTCGCCGTCGATCAAAAACGCGTTTACGGCCAGCAGGCCGAGCGCAAGAGCAGCGGCATCCTCGCCACTGCCCACGGCATGATGGTGTTGACGGTAATGTTCTTCTGCTTCAGCTGCGTGCTGGCCCTGTCGCCGGCTGACCTGGCGGCCGCCAAGGCGCAGAACATTTCGATCCTGTCGTACCTGGCCAACCACTTCCAGACCCCGGTGATCGCCTACGCGGCACCGTTGATCGCGCTGGTGGCCATTACCAAATCCTTCCTTGGCCACTACATCGGCGCCAGCGAAGGCTTCCAAGGCTTGATCGTCAAATCCCTGCGCGGGCGCAATCGCTCGATGTCGGCCAAATGGCTGGAGCGCTCGACCGCGATCTTCATGGTGCTGACCTGCTGGGCCGTGGCCACCTTCAACCCAAGCATCCTGGGCATGATCGAAACCATGGGCGGGCCGATCATCGCGTGCCTGCTGTTCCTGATGCCGATGTACGCGATTCGTCGCGTGCCATCGCTGCGCCAGTATTCGGGCCAGCTGTCGAATGTGTTTGTGGTGGTGATTGGGTTGATTGCGCTGTCTGCGATCGTTTTTTCGGTCTTGCCCTGAAACAACGCACAAACACAATCCAGTGTGGGAGCGGGCTTGCCCCCGATAGCGGTCTGTCAGCCAAGTTTTAGCAAGCTGACACAGCGTAATCGCGGGCAAGCCCGCTCCCACAGGGGGGACTTCAGCGATTGAGGGTTCGCTGTACGGCACGGCCCTTGCTGTACAGGGAATGAGGGCAATGGCCAGTGGTCAGGAGATGCGAACTAATCCCGCCACCGGCCGTCAATGACTGCATGTTCTTATCAGGCGGTACGCACCATGGACAATCCTTTTCAGATCATCACTGACACCTTCACCCCCGACTACCGCGTCAACCTCAGCATCCAGCGGCTGGATGGCAGCATCATGCTCACCCTCTCCAACGAGGCGGGTGTGGTGGCCAAGCGCATGATCAGCGCCGAGCAGCGCAACGACCCGCAGCGGCTCAAACGCCTGGTGCAAAGCATCCAATTCGGCATCGCCATCGAGCAGGGCCACAGCGCCATGGAGATCCTGGCGGTGATGACCGATGGCGATCACAAACTGTTGCAGCGCCCGCCGGCGCGGACGCTGCCGTTCAGCGTCGGGCTTTAAAGCTCGCCTTTCTCGGTTTCCAGGCTCGCTTCGCCTTTGCGACGCGGGCCATCGACCTTCACCGAGGGGAACGCCGACGAGGCGTAACGCACCACCAGGATCGAGAACGCCAACAGCAGAATCCCACCGCACAGGTAGATGATGCCTACGTCTGGCGGGTTGTGGTGGGACACGTTGGAGATCAGCAGGCGCGTCAACGCCGTGATCGCCACGTAGATCAGGAAACGCACCGGCATGTGGTTGGTCTTGAAATAAATCCCGACCATTGCGCCCAATTCCAGGTAGATGAACAGCAGCAAGATGTCATCGATCTTGATGTGCCCGTTCTCCAGCATCCCCAGAAACTCCATCACCGCCGCCCAGGCCGTCACCGCACCAATGGCGAACAGCGCCAGGTAGTGGAACGACTCGACAAACAGGTTACCCAGGGACTCGGCCAGTTCATGCACGTTCTGGCGCAGCCTTTCGGCCCAGTTGATTTTCACGATGATGCTTCCTTAGGTCGGCTCGACCGGATAATGCGGGTTGGACGTGACGGTTGTTCTGCATGCAGAAAAAAGGCCAGACACTGCAGAGTGAGATGATGGCGGGGTGACATGAGACACTTCAAACCTGTATTTACGGGCTACAGTAAAAAACTGCTACCCAAACCCCACGGTTTGGCTTACCCTTTTCGCTGTATATAAATACAGTAGTCGCAATAGACAACTATCGTGAAGGCATGTGAGGTGGTGAATGGCCGTCGAAGTGGTATACCGCAGCAGCCGAGATCTGGAGCGTTTGTACATTGTTTTGCGGACTAGCGGACTGCCTAGATAGGCCATTGGTCGGGGTAGCTGCATCTAAAACTGCCGTAGTATCAGCAGCCTACGTATCCAGATGGAGAAATATTGTCCTTCGAAACCAATTATCCTGCCTAGTTTTCGCTTTTGCCACCCTGCCTAGTTAGCTCGTAGGGCTTTAGCGCAACAGTTCGCAAGATTCATCGGCCAGCATTTGATTTGAACAAATGCTTCCTCATACACGCTGGACAGACAGACGACGAGGCCAAAATGGCAGTTGAGACTCTTTATCGCAGTACCCGAGACCTGGAGACTACTTTTGTGGACCGCAAACTCGCTGATGCGCATGATCAAATGCTTGAGCTGGCGGAGCTGCTGACGGACACACTGATGAAGCATGTACCGGGGCTATCTGAGAAACACGCAGAGGATGTGAGCATCTACATGGCTAAAAATCGCTCAGTGTTTGCAGCAGCTTTCAAAAACAATGTGGGCGCTTTGAGCGAGCTTTCTGAAGCCACTGGTACTGAAGGATGAAATAGGTCAGAGCCTTCGAACGTGATTGACCGTTTAGTAAGCGTTTGGAGCTTATGCAAACTAAGCTCCAGCATAATGGGAATGTTTGGAATATTTTTAAAATTACAACCCCCTCGGGAGTGTTTGGTCGCTCATCGCTTCAGCCAATAACGGTCGACTGTGGCGCGACTGACACCCAGTCTACGAACGATCTCCATTTTTGCTAATCCTTCGGTTTGCAAAGTCTGGATGGCCAAACGATTATCTTCTGCCCGCTTTCCACGTACCCCGCGGCTCGCACCATGATTGATAACACTACTCAGCAGGCCAGCTCCGACAAGTCGGTTTAAATCACGTTCTTGCTGATGCCGATAGGCTTCAAGGTCGATACCAACCATGCGCGCCTCCACAGCCATAAGCACAAGGCTGAGGGAGATGCCTAGGCATTCGCATAAAGAATAGAGTTTGAGAACAGAAATGGCCAGGCGTCCTTGTTCGACCTTGGCAAGATGATCTCGATTTAGGACTTGTGCACAGCCCTCTCGACTGAGCCCAGCAGCAACCCGGACTTCCCTTATGACCTGCCCCAAAGCCTCCAAATAATCCATCTCTCTTCCGTGTACTCACAAAAGAGAGAATAAAGCCACGCTTTGACGCATCACATCGTGGGGGTATAAAATGCATATATAGCGCGTAAGCTTGGAATCCTCATCCTTCCAGGAACGTTCTACAAATCCTCAAACACTCACAACGCAGTCGAGATGAGTCCTGCGATACCGAATATTTTTCCACTGTGAGTGTACGAGCGGCACGGACTGAATCGGGAATGGGTTGGCAATTGATATACATACTTGACCCTGCAGAACGTAAAGTTTTCACTAGGACACACTGTGAACTAGAGGGGGTGGGATTTCTTATCACCATTACCTCAGCCCAGACAGGGATGAGTGATCGCGCTGCGATGGTCAGCTGTGCGTATGAACTTCAGTACTATATGAATGCTGCTCCTGACGTTGTCATCAGTCACGTGCAGATGCTGTGCCCACCAGCCCTGACCCGTTCCGGCAGATGGAGTTTGGAGGACCTGGACCAAATTATTTGCTTCCAAGGCATAGCAACTCAAGAAAGTGCTGTTGTATATCGCACCTCTCGCGGTGTTTACAAAATGGGAGAGCTGGACCTTCGCAAAAAAAAGACATCACAGGTGTGGTTCTCGAAAAAGCGCTTGGAAAATCACCGCCCTAGGATATCAGTGCCGGCTCCCAAATCAGCCAGTCACCAGATGTACGCTCCCCTCTACCTGAGGCGCAAGTCGACGATCAGTCCCAAGTTCGCTTAAGTCTCCTGGCTCCTTACCGAGGAGCTTTCTGATGTCAGATTTCAAACGTGCCGCCGAAGCTCTGTCGGATGCCCGCGAAATTGTCGTATGTTGGCGCCGATTGAAAACTGACCCAATGGGTCAGTTTTCGGTCAGCGGCAACAGATTAGGTTGGATTTTACTTTCCTGGACGCGCCTATTGTCTAGTCGCGGACTCGACAGTGGTTGTTATGGTGGCCTCCTCCCGTCAGTCAAAGTTTGTTGTTAGAAGAGGATTTTCTCCTACTTTGGTTAACGCTTTATGTGGTATCCACGATAGCAAAAGGGTCAAAATAAGGCCCAAGGATGGGCTGATGTTAGACACTTTTTTGTTTGAAAAAGGATTGGTTATCTGGTTCGCACCGCACGCCACTGGTCTTCCTCTAGATGATTCGCAGTTGCAGTGACATCGAGTATGCGGAAGAAGGCCCCGATAGGTAGAGCACCTAATTATAAAACTCAGCAGCTTAGCGTATGTTTAGGATGTCAATTTTTTATTATTAACAGAAGCCATTTATCATTCTGGAAATATCGATATTCAGAATATTCGAATTTCTTGACTTCGGATATGCCTAAGAGTGAATCTTCATTCGCTGTTATCCGTAAACAGGCTGAACAGGCGAAAAACTATAAGGATTTTGTCTTTGGGTAATTAGTCGGAATAGGCGGCAATTTAATATCAATGACTAATTTTCGAAAACGCTCTATTGACGAGCTTGATATTATAAGCGATGCTTTTGAGAGGCTGGTAAACAACGTGCCCCGTAATCATAAAAATTTAGAAATGCAGCGCAAAGCCAAGGTAGAATTCACGTTGTCCGCCGTAGACGACGAGACTGGTAGGTCTCGATCCCTCATAGCTTGATCAAATACTAAATATTATTAAGTGAGGGATATAGTTTTAAAAAATGGAAAAAGAAAATTGCCTCAACGTGGTGAGGCTGCCAAAAAAAATTGAAGAGATAAAACAAGAAAACATTGATCTTAAGAAGCGCTTTGAGTTAGCACTTGAGTCTCAGACCCAGATGCTGTTCGAGAGAACAAGAGCTGAGCGGGAGGCCGGGAAGTGGCTGAAGGCTTACAGGTCTTTACAAGACCAACAACAAGGCGGCAGTAAGATTTTCTCTGCAGTATTCGACAAGTAATTGCCCTATGGCGGCGCCATTTCGATGATGTCAATCTCAAAGTAGTGAATCTGCGGAGCGCCACTTGGGAGCATGAATTTGGCGACATATTAAAATTTAAGGCTTTCCTGACTGCTCTGCTAAAAACACCCTCCTGAACGAACACTTTTAATAGTCTGAATTTGAGCGCTTTATATTGCTACCAAGGATTTTGAACGGGGCATTATTTGAAAGCATCAAATATTATTCGCACGTTCATTATTTTTAATAATGTAAATCTAGCGTTTTTCTAGAACATATCCCACGCCTCTAAGTGTGTGAATTAACTTACTCTCAAAAGGGTCGTCCATCTTGGCTCTAAGTCTTCTTATGGAAACCTCAACGACATTAGTGTCGCAGTCAAAATTCATATCCCACACTTGAGATATGATTTGTGTGCGGCTCAGAACAATGCCCGTATTCCGCATTAGATAGTGCAGCAGAGCAAACTCCTTTGTTGTTAAGTCTATACGCTGACCATCTCTGAACGCTCTGTGGCGGCTTTGATCCAACTCAAGGTCAGCTACGCGAATAATTTCTACAGATGCAGCACTATCCGACCTACGCATCAATGCGCGAACTCGAGCAAGCAATTCGGGGAATTCGAAGGGTTTAATTAGGTAGTCATCAGCTCCATTCTCCAAACCTCTGACTTTATCGATTAGTCGGCTGCGGGCAGTGAGCATCATAATACGCGAAGAGCAATCTTTCCGTCGTAATAGTTCTAGAACTTGCCAACCATCCATCTCTGGAAGATTGATATCTAGAATAATGAGTTCGTACATGTGCTGCTTGGCCAGAAATAGCCCGTCAGAGCCGGTATGTACGCAATCCACTACATATCCGCACTCAGTGAGGCCCTGGCGTACATATTCAGCAGTTTTTACTTCATCCTCAATTACCAGAATTCGCATTGGATTTTGTCTCGATATTACTCAGCAGTTTTAACCACGCAAGTGCGCAGTCATCATTGGGGGGAATGGTAAATCAAAACTAACTGTCCGTGGCTTAAATAACGGACTTGTAATTGTTAAGCAATACGCTTGATAACCTCGCAGGTTAATGTGTCGCCATCTGGGTTTGTCAATTGCGGACCCTCCCCCATTAGGTGAATTTACCTTATGAAATATTGGGTTGTTCTATTTGTCGTGGGCGCTCTGTTCCGTTCAGATGATGGGGTCGACTCTCACGTTGAGGACGTGGGCCACTGGTGCAGCCATGAACTCCATCGGGATGCCATGCACATCCTTGAACAGGTATTGGAATTTTAGTAAAAAAAAACGCCCCGAAGGGCGTAAAATATTCACCTTTTACCAAAGGAGCATTTAAGCAACTCAAGGTGAATTCGTTGAACTAGCGATTTGCTTTTCAGAAGTTCCGGCTGGAGGAGTAGCAGAGCAACGCAATGGCTTATAGTACCGAAAGTGGGTATTCAACGATCAGGCGCACTTCATCCAAATCCGATTCGAAAGCAGTTGCTCGTGTATTTGCTTGGCGCAATCTCAAAGAAAGGTCTTTGGCAGCTCCTGTTTGCACTACGTATTTAACCTCAATGTCACGCTCCCAACGTTTCTGATTGGTGAGCGGATTGCCATTGTCATCGGTACGCATGTAAAACTGATTGGCATTAGAGTAGTCCGCGCCAGAGCCTTTGGCATAGCGAGTCATGAACGAAAGGCCTGGAATACCGTAGTCGGTCATGTTTAGGTCGTAGCGCAGCATCCAAGAGCGTTCTTTTGGCGAGTTGAAATCGCTGTACTGAATTGAGTTGTCGACGAATATCGAGTCTGATTGACGTAAATAGTCGAAATCGTCATCGCCATTGTTACGCTGATGCGACAGTGCGAGGGTGTGTGCACCATACCTGACGCCGAGCTTGGCGCTCCAGATATTATTATCGAACTCACCCAAACGTTTCTTGCCTTCGTCAACAGCTTTATAGTAATTAAAGCCGCTGATCAGGGTCAAATCATTGCTAAGCGGGTAGGAGACGCTTGTCCCGGCGTAGTATTGATTCCATACATCTTTTAGCTGGCTGGCATAGAGACTTACAGTAACACTGTCGTTGACCTTGTAATCGCCGCCACCGTAACCGATCCAAGGCGAGTTGACTGGGCCGCCATAGAAGGTCACGAAGTTATCGTTCAGGTCGCTGGATACTGGTTGGCTCATCGCGTGTAGTCTACCACCCTGCAGGGTGAGGCCTTGCATGCTGGTGTTTTCAACCGTTACACCGCGGAAGCTTTCTGGCAGTAGACGTGCGTCTCCTGATGCAACGACTGGTGTCGCTGGGAAGACATCACCCAATTTCACTACGGTATCGAACAGGCGGACTTTGGCAGCCCCCCCAACCTTCGTGTATTCATCACGGGCCTGGCCCTTTCCATCAACTGGCAACACATCGAAGGAGCTTCGGCCGCCGTTACGGCCATCGCCTGTATCGAGCTTGAGGCCGATCATAGCGAAGGCATCTAAACCAAAGCCGACGGTGCCTTGGGTGAAGCCCGAGTTGAATTTAGAAATTATCGCATGCGCCCAAGCTTCAGAATATCCGTTGGTGTTTCCCTTGCCGCTATTGAACGTTGGCGCAGAAGAGCTGCGATTATCACGATTGAAATAGAAGTTTCGGTTTAAAACAGTGAGGCTGCTACCGTCAATAAAACCTTCTGATGACTTATCTTCCGCGTTTGCTATAGCTGTATAGCTTATGGAAAAAGCAGAAGCTGCCAACACACACAACGGTACTTTAATTTTCATTTGATGCCCCTTTGATTACGGCAGCTTTTATTTTGATTTACCGACACGGCTATATTTTTTTTGTGGCCCGGCCGGGCACCTGCGTAGGACCTGACATGATAGTTGCAGATCAAAGATAACGGATTGGTGATAGAAAAATTACAATTTGGCAATCTAATTGTTATCTGTCGTATTTAAGGACGTTTTGTAGCTGCGGACTGATTTACTCAATAGCTTGTCCCGTGCGCAACTGGGCGGGAAATTTTAATGTCGAACGTACTTTCTAACGAAATTGTAATTTTACAGCCACCCCACTGATAGCGATCGCTGATTAGAGTGCCATCACCTGATCCAGTGGAGCTTGGCGGCTGTAAATACGTTCTCGCCAAGCTTTATCAAAGTTTGTGCACGAGGACCATAAAGTGCCCTGGTATAATCACAACGTTTTATCTAAAACCTCTGTCTTTGTCTTTCCCTTGAGAGCCATTGCATTCTGTACGCTCCTTTCAGGAGCGATCGTGCCAGCCGCATTTGCTCAGAGTATTAGCCTGGCCGAAGCGCTTTCCACTGCAATGGATGCTAACCCCGATCTTGCAGCTGCGCGTCAGGAAATCGGCATCTCGGAAGGAGTTCGCAAGCAAGCGGGACTCATCCCTAATCCTGAAATTTCGTATGACGTGGAAGACACCCGTCGTAATACAAGCACGACCACAGTCACCCTTAGTCAGCCTTTAGAGTTGGGTGGCAAACGAAGTGCTCGTATCGAAGTTGCCACCTACGGTCAAACCGTCGCGCAGCTAGAGCTGGACCGACGAGTCAATGGTCTTCGTGCGGATGTTGTCCAGTTTTTCTACGCCGCCTTAAGGGCTCAGACAGGCTTGAACCTGGCAAAACAATCTTTGGAGCTCACCGAACGCGGTCTGCGCATAGTCGATGGTCGGGTGCGCGCCGGTAAGTCCTCACCGGTGGAGGCTACGCGCGCCCAGGTGCAGTTGGCTGAAGCCAAGTTACAGGTAAGGCGCGCTGAAACAGCGAAGTCAACGGCTTACCAGCAATTGGCCCAGGTAATAGGCAGCTCGGCTACTGCATTTGATCGTCTGGACTCGCCAAACCTATCTCCCGGCATTCCGCCGCAGGCCGCAGAATTATTGGCGAAGCTTGATCAAACTGCAGAGATGCGACAGGCGCTTGCTCAAATAGACAAGAGCGATGCCTCACTCGGGTCGGAAAAGGCCCAACGTATCCCGAATCTCACTGTGAGTGTGGGTAGCCAATATGACCGGTCTGTTCGCGAGCGGGTCAACCTCGTGGGGCTGTCGATGCCTTTGCCGCTCTTTGATCGTAATCAGGGCAACATTCTTTCCGCTTCTCGCCGCGCAGATCAGGCCCGAGACCAACGAAACGCTGTAGAGCTAAGGCTACGCTCCGAAACCCAAACCGCAGTTAACCAGTGGGCTACCGCCATGCAAGAGGTCGAGTCTTACGACAAGACGATTCTGCCTTCAGCTCAACTGGCCGTGGATACCGCAACGCGTGGATTTGAGATGGGCAAATTCGGCTTCATCGAAGTGCTGGATGCGCAGCGCACCTTGATAGTCGCTCGTGGCCAGTACCTCGACTCGTTGGCGGCTGCAACCAATGCGCGTGCGCAGGTGGAAAGGGTTTATGGCGACGTCGGATCGAATGCCAGTTTTCGCTGAACGCCTAGACATTTTCCTCGGTACGCGTCTTTGAATAAGCCGCTACCTACGATCAGCAGGAGTAACAATGGACAACAAACGTAAGATCGCACTGGCGGTAGTCGCTGTGGCAGCCCTTGGATTTGGCAGCTTCGCCTGGAACTCTAGTTCTGAGCAGCCGCCAGCCAGTAATGCCGAACACGGCGCTGAGGACGGCCATGAGCATAAGAAGATTGCCGCAGCACCCGCTGAAGAGGGGGGGGATGATGGCCACGGTGAGGAGGGCCACAGCGACAGCGAAAAGGGAGAGGAGGAAGAAGGCAAGATGACGCTTAGCGCTGAGCAGATCAAGGCTGCCGGTGTCGTCCTCGAAGCTGCGGCTCCCCGTGAACTTAGCACCGTCGTGACTTTTCCTGGCGAGATACGGTTTGACGAGGACCATACAGCGCATGTCGTGCCTCGCGTACCTGGCGTTGTAGAAAGCGTTCAGGCCAACCTCGGAGAGTCGGTTAAGAAGGGGCAAGTCCTTGCGGTGATTGCGAGTCAACAGATCTCCGATCTACGCAGTGAGCAACAAGCCGCTCAACGACGTGTAGAACTGGCACGTTTGACCTTCGACCGCGAGAAACAGTTGTGGCAGGACAAAATCTCCGCCGAACAGGATTACCTCCAGGCTCGTCAAGGGTTGCAAGAGGCAGATATATCCTTGGCCAATGCTAAGCAAAAGGTCGGAGCTATCGGGGCATCGGTCAATTCTGCCGGCGGTAACCGCTACGAGCTTCGCGCGCCCTTCGACGCAGTTGTCGTGGAGAAGCACCTGACCGTCGGTGAGGTTGTCAGCGAGGCAACCAACGCTTTCATTCTTTCAGACCTCAATCAGGTGTGGGCAACCTTCGCAGTTCCTCCGAGCGATTTGGGGAAGGTTGTGACAGGCCGTGCGGTAAAGGTTTCTTCGCCTGACATGAAGGCTGAGGTGGACGGCAAGGTTGGTTATGTAGGCAGCCTCCTGGGTGAGCAGAACCGTGCAGCGACCGTTCGCGTCACGCTGACCAATCCAAATGGAGCCTGGCGACCAGGCCTTTTCGTAAGCATCGCGGTCACTTCACAGACTGATCGGGTGGCCGTAGCCGTTCCAGAATCCGCAGTGCAGACCGTTGAGGAAAAGCCTGCGGTATTCGTCAGGACCACTGAGGGATTTGACACTCGCACGGTAACGCTTGGTCGCCGTGCAGGTGGCTATGTGGAAATAACCGAAGGCCTCCAATCCGGCGCCCAAGTGGCAGCCAGTGGCAGCTTCACGCTCAAGTCCGAGCTCGGCAAGGCTAGTGCCGAGCACAGTCACTGATGCGAACTGACAGGATCATTCCACATGTTTGAACGTCTCATAAGATTCGCCATTGAGCAGCGCATCGTTGTAATGATAGCCGTGCTGATCATGGCCGGTATCGGTGTCTACAGCTATCAAAAGCTGCCTATTGATGCAGTACCAGATATTACCAACGTACAGGTTCAGGTCAACACTGCTGCTCCTGGTTACTCTCCGTTGGAAACCGAACAGCGAATTACCTTTCCAGTTGAAACGGCAATGGCTGGCTTGCCGGGCCTTCAGCAGACTCGTTCCCTTTCTCGCTCTGGACTATCTCAGGTCACCGTCATTTTTGAAGACGGCACCGACATCTTCTTCGCTAGGCAACAGGTCAACGAGCGACTGCAGGTAGCGAAGGAGCAGTTGCCGGATGGCGTAGACGCAGTGATGGGGCCTGTATCAACGGGTCTCGGCGAGATCTTCCTGTGGACTGTCGAGACTGAGAAAGGCGCTGTCAAAGAGGATGGTACGGCCTATACACCAACTGATTTGCGCGTGATCCAGGATTGGATAATCAAGCCACAATTGCGCAACGTCCGGGGTGTGGCCGAGATCAACACCATTGGTGGCTATGCCAAGCAGTACCTGATTGCTCCGGATCCGAAACGTCTGGCCACTTACAAGCTGACTCTTAATGATCTGGTCGCTGCCTTGGAAAGCAACAACGCCAACGTTGGCGCCGGTTACGTCGAGCGCAGCGGTGAGCAGTTGCTCATCCGCGCACCCGGCCAGGTAGGCAGTATCGAAGATATCGCCAATATTGTGATTACCAGTGTCGATGGCGTGCCGATTCGAGTCAGCAATGTCGCTGAAGTCAGCATCGGGAAAGAGCTCCGCTCTGGAGCTGCTACTGAGAACGGTCGAGAGGTTGTATTGGGTACGGTGTTCATGCTGATCGGCGAAAACAGCCGGACAGTATCTCAAGCTGTTGCAGCCAAACTGGCTGACATTAACCGTACCCTACCCAAGGGCGTTGTTGCCGTTACCGTCTACGACCGTACCAATTTGGTTGAAAAAGCCATATCGACAGTGAAGAAGAACCTGATTGAAGGGGCGATTCTTGTAATCGTTATCTTGTTCCTGTTCCTCGGTAACATCCGTGCGGCACTGATCACTGCCATGGTGATCCCGTTGTCCATGTTGTTCACGTTTACAGGCATGTTCAACAACAAGGTCAGTGCCAACTTGATGAGCCTTGGCGCACTCGACTTTGGCATCATTGTTGATGGGGCGGTAGTGATTGTCGAGAACGCAATCAGGCGCCTGGCTCATGCACAAAACAAGCATGGGCGGATGCTCACCAAAGCCGAGCGCTTTCACGAGGTTTTTGCAGCTGCACGGGAAGCTCGCCGCCCCTTGATCTTCGGTCAGCTGATTATCATGGTTGTGTATTTGCCGATCTTTGCACTCACCGGTGTCGAAGGAAAAATGTTCCACCCCATGGCATTTACCGTGGTGATGGCACTTGTCGGCGCGATGATTCTCTCCGTAACCTTTGTTCCTGCGGCAATTGCCATGTTCGTCACAGGCAAGGTCAAGGAAGAAGAGGGGATGGTGATGCGTATTGCACGGCAGCGTTACGCTCCCGTTCTGCAGTGGGTGCTTAAGCATAGAAGCATCGCATTTTCCGCCGCCATAGCCTTGGTCGTTCTAAGTGGTGTGCTCGCGAGCCGAATGGGCAGTGAGTTCATTCCGAGTCTGAGTGAAGGGGATTTTGCGCTGCAGGCTTTACGAGTACCGGGGACTAGCTTGACTCAGTCCGTAGACATGCAGCAGCGCTTGGAAAAAGCCGTCATTGAGCAGGTGCCTGAGGTCGAGCGAATGTTTGCCCGTACCGGCACAGCGGAAATTGCTTCCGATCCAATGCCGCCGAATATCTCAGACGCTTACGTGATGCTGAAGCCGAAAGACCAGTGGCCAGATCCCAATCGATCGCGTGAAGAGCTAATTGCTGAAGTTCAGAAAGCTGCAGCAAGTGTGCCTGGCAGCAACTATGAGTTGTCCCAACCTATTCAACTGCGCTTCAACGAACTCATTTCGGGTGTCCGCAGTGACGTGGCCGTCAAGGTGTTCGGCGATGACATGGACGTTCTAAATCGAACAGCAGCGAAGATAGCCACTGCATTAAAGGGTGTCCAGGGGTCTTCGGAGGTGAAGGTAGAGCAGACTACAGGCCTGCCTGTACTTACCATCAATATTGATCGGGAGAAGGCAGCACGTTACAGCCTGAACATCGGCGCAGTGCAAGATGCGATTGCAATCGCAGTAGGTGGTCGTCAGGCCGGCACGCTTTATGAGGGCGATCGCCGCTTCGATATGGTGGTACGTCTATCTGAAACACTGCGTACAGATGTAGCGGGGTTGTCCGGCTTGCTGATTCCCGTGCCGCCGAATGCGGCACAAGGGGCGAATCAAATCGGCTTCATTCCGCTGTCCCAAGTGGCTAGCCTGGATCTGCAGCTAGGTCCGAACCAGATAAGCCGAGAGAACGGTAAGCGTGTTGTTGTGGTCAGCGCAAACGTTCGGGGGCGTGACCTTGGTTCGTTTGTTGAAGAAGCGAGCAGTGCTCTGGCAACCGGCGTGGAGATTCCCGCTGGCTACTGGACCACGTGGGGTGGTCAGTTCGAGCAACTGCAGTCAGCAGCCAAACGTCTGCAGGTAGTTGTTCCGGTAGCTTTGCTGTTGGTCATGACGTTGTTGTTCTTGATGTTCAACAACCTCAAGGATGGCATGCTGGTCTTCACCGGGATCCCATTCGCACTCACGGGTGGCGTAGTCGCGCTTTGGCTGCGGGATATCCCGCTGTCGATCTCGGCAGGGGTCGGATTCATTGCGCTTTCCGGTGTAGCTGTGTTGAACGGTTTGGTAATGATTTCCTTTATCCGCGGACTACGTGAGGAAGGGCGTACCCTACGTCACGCAGTTGATGAAGGCGCATTGACTCGATTACGGCCAGTGCTGATGACTGCCCTTGTTGCATCCCTGGGATTCATACCTATGGCACTGGCAACCGGTACCGGTGCAGAGGTTCAGCGGCCGCTGGCTACAGTCGTGATCGGCGGTATCTTGTCCTCCACCGCACTTACCTTGCTGGTGTTGCCTGCTCTGTATCAATGGGCACATCGCAAGGATGATGACGGCGATGAAGCAGAAAGCTGATAGCCGATAAACAAAAGCCCACAACAACAGTTGTGGGCTTTTTCGTTTTTATAGGGTCGATATTTCACCTTTCAAAATTGTAAGTTTTCCGTCATGCCGGTGATGCCTATGAATTGATAAGGTTGCATCCAGTGACATTGATATCGAGAGAAACTTATGAAAAAGCTTATTGTTGCAGCTGCACTTGTTTTTTGCTCTATGACTTCGCAAGCCACTACTTTTTCGGAGAAGAAGCAGATGGAATACATCCAGGAGCACCAAAGTGCCGTGGCTGCCTACGCGAAAAAAAATAACAAGCCTATGCCAGAGATTGTCGACTATAAATACGGCATGAAGATTGATGTAGAGAAATTCGTACGTCAATCCCAGGACCCTCGTACTTGCCAGATTTATTCACGATTGATGAGCTACGAAGACCCCCAGGGTGAACTCAAGACGATTCGCTATTCTGTATTCTCGCAATGCCCGAATAACAAAAGCTGAATTTTTTGAATGGCTAGGCATTTAATAAGCGCCAGGCAATGCCTGGCGTTTTTTAAGGCGCCTGGAGTGGTACTAGGCAAAAATTGTTGCACCGACGGTGCTACTCGCCCTCAAGCCTTAATACGTTATAGCTAATATACTTGGTTGGAACACCTGCATTCAGAACGATCGAGTTCATAACATCTGGTTGACCCTCCTGACGGCTAAGCAATAGTAACTTTCCCTAGATTAACCTGATCGCAGCTTGCTCAGAGTGAGCTTTTGGTACTTAACCTTTTGAATATTTTGATATTAAGACGGCTAAAATTGGCGAGGCCGAATGATTGGGGCAGTGTATTTCTAAGACTTCGACCTGTGGAGTAAATTGGAAGCTTGTGGTATGTGGGAAATCCTAGAAGCGTACAATTGTGATTCCAGTCTCTCTGCACTAACTAATCTCTGCGATAGACAAACTTACTATGTGGTCACCCATTCAACTCGCAGCAGGGTAATGTGGGGTATCTATACTTGTGATATGGATTATCTGTTTTTTTCAAAATTGTAATTTTCGAGTCATGTTGAAGTTATTCAGCTCTGAAATCACATGTAATTTTCACTTTTTTTTCACTTTGAACTCCTTAAGCTTCGCAGATGGAAAATAAAAACTTGCCTATTGTAGCGTTATTTATTCGTTATCTAGGGGTCGGATCTATTGCAACGGGAATGCATTACTCTGTTTTCCTTGCACTGGTCGCGAGCGGGTTTGCTGATCCAGTGTTGGCCAGCGTTAGCGGAGGCGTCTTAGGCGCGTTTGTTAGCTATGTTGGTAATAAAAGGCTCTGCTTTATAGCGAAGGGAGATTGTAAGCTTCAACCCATTAGGTTTTTGCTGATTTCGTTGGCGACAAACCTCGGTAATGGAATGGGCATGTGGGTCTTAATTAAAATTGACCTGTCACCGTTTATATCCCAGATATTGGTGACGTTAATCCTAACTGCGCTCGGATTCATCGCACACCGTTTCTGGACATTCAATCATGCAGACATTACATCGGCTTTCCGAACGCCCTGATCCTTTGTTAACCATTGTGGTGCCCTGCTTTCAAGAAGAGCAAACCATTCCCGAATTTCACAAGCGCATCACCCGCGTCGTAAGGTGTTTGCCTGTCTCGTGCGAGATTCTTTATATCGACGACGGAAGCAATGACCGTACTGCAGACTTACTTCGCCACTATCAGGATGGATCTGATGTACGCTGCCTGTTCCTGAGCCGAAACTTCGGCAAAGAGGCTGCGTTAAGTGCAGGCATCGACCACGCGCGCGGTAGCGCATTGATCTTTATTGACGTGGACCTGCAGGACCCGCCTGAACTCATTACGAGCATGGTGCACCACTGGCAGATGGGTTACGACGTTGTGAACATGCAACGCGACTTGCGAACCGGCGATTCCTTGCTAAAGCGCATGAGTGCGCGCAGTTACTACTGGATCATGCAGCGACTGGTGGAGAAAGTTGATCTCCCGGCGGATGTCAGTGACTTCCGTCTGATTGGCCCTGCGCCATTGGCTGCATTGAGAGCGCTAGACGAACGCTCCAGAATTCTTAAGAGCCTGATCGGCTGGGTGGGTTTTCGTACCATAGAGCTACCCTACAATCGCACTTTTCGTCATGCGGGTAATACCAAATGGAACGCCGCTGGGCTGTTCAATCTAGCCATTGAAAGTGTTCTCAGTTTCTCTCGAAAGCCGCTGCGTATATTCAGCCTCATTAGCTTCGGCTTCTTCGTCTCCAGTATCTGTTTCCTGCTCGCAGCGCTCGTGGCAGGCTCCTTCGACATCCATCACTTGCTGCTCGGAATGGCTTCATTTATGTGCTTGGGGGTTGCCATGGTGGGCGAGTACTTGGGTGTGACGCTCGCGGAAGTCAAACGCCGACCGCTTTATTTTTTGAAGAGCAATAACAAAGCAACCCCCGTGACTATTCACCCTCCGGTTTCCTCGATCGAGAGTAAGAAATGCTGAACTTGAAAAACGAGCGGACACTGCTGTGGATCCTAATCTCGATTCTGCTTTTACGTCTTCTGGGGCTGGGAGCATATCCCCTGATGGATACGTCCGAAGCACGCTATGCCGAAATGGCACGCAAGATGGTCGAACTGAATGACTGGATTACCCCAATGTTCGATTATGGAGTACCGTTTTGGGGTAAGCCGCCACTGTCTTTCTGGACTCAGGCAGCGAGCATGAAGTTATTCGGTATCAACGAATTCGCTGCCCGATTTCCAGCTTGGCTACTTCACCTAGCAAGCTGCTTTATCATCATTAAGCTCGCGACCCAGGAGATGTCGCGCAGGGCTGGCATCTGGGGAGCCATCATCTTCTCAAGCACGACACTGGGCCTGGTATCCAGTGGTGTTGTACTGACTGACCCTGTTCTGTCGTTCTCGATACTGCTTGCTAGCTATGGTTTTTGGCGTTGGATGAAGTGTGCAGGCAAAGCGGATGCCTATCTGATGTTCTTAGGTCTTGGCTTGGGCTTACTCGCTAAGGGACCACTGACACTGGTGTTGATGGGCATGCCGGCGTTCGCCTGGATCGTCATCCACAAAGAATGGAATCGGATGATGATGCTTCCGTGGGTAACCGGGATTATTCTCATGCTCGGTATTTCTGTGCCTTGGTATGTCGCGGCCGAAATAAAGACGCCTGGGTTCATGGAATATTTTTTTGTTGGTGAACACTGGAGCCGATATGTAATTAGTGATTGGGCTGGGGACCTATATGGCAGTGCACATGCCAAGCCATATGGCACCATCTGGATCCAGCTCGGTCTGTCGCTGTTGCCTTGGGCATTTTTCCTGCCTCTAATGATTCGCAGAAGAGCATCGATGCGGCGTTTCGAGGCTTATATGTGGCTCTGGGCATTGGCCACGCCTCTCTTCTTCACGTTCTCTGGCAACATTCTCTGGACCTATCTGCTCCCGGCTCTACCCGCCTGGGCGCTGCTTCTTGCAGGGCGAATCAGTGAAGTCGGCCTTTATACCAGCCGGGCTGCTGCAGCGAGCGCTTTCCTGCTGCCAATTGTGGGCGCAGGTATCATTTACGCTGGAGTACTAGACGAACGCCCTCAAAACCAGCGAGATGTGGTTGACGCCTGGTTCAAAGCACAGTCGGCTCAATCGGGTGCCCTGATCTATCCTGGCCGTCGTTCGTATTCTTCTGAGTTTTATAGTAGGGGAATGTCCGAAAACATCAAAGATCCTGATGAGTGGCCTCGCAACAGCTTTTTCTATCTTTCCAGGCGTTTGCGCGACAGCAATGCTGATCTGCCTACAGGCCTAGGTTGCGTAAGAGTTACCGAAACGAACGCAAGCCTACTGCTTCTTTGTCGTTGGGAGAATACTGGGCCAAGATAGTGAAGATTTTGCAGCAGATGGCGTAGCGGGCTCTAATCGAAAATGATCATCCGATGAAGGACATACTCAAAGCGTGACGTTATTTCAGATTTAAAAGAACAATAAGTCTTAGAGATAATCTCTGTATCTGAGTAGTTCCGTCTATCACCGCTGGAATAGCTAACACTAAATGTAAGAAAAAGCCAGATATTAATCTGGCTTTTCGTCGATACGAATCGTCATTTTACATCTAACCGCCTATTAGTTGTCGGCTTGCTCCTGACGATCCTGACGCTCTTCCTGCTTTTCTTGAGCAACTTTCTGTTTACCTTGCTCCGAGGAGTCAGGGCCCCACAAGCGAGCCTGTTCGGCTCGGAAGTTTTCCTTGAACTGCTTAGTTCGCTCGAAACCATCTTCAGCAAACGCGAAACCTGTAAGCCCAATTAGCAGGCTGCCAATAGAGAAGTATTTTACGAATTTCATTGAAGCCTCGATATTCACTAGGTCTGCCTTGATAGCATCCTTTGTTGGTTACTAGTCTAGGATTACGAAGCTAACGGCAAGGTGAGTTAATAATTACAATTTCGTAATTTTACGCTTGGCGAGAAGGTTTAAGTCTTCCAGGCGATAACAAAAGACGATGAAGAGCTGGGGCTTTTATTAATTTTCAATTTTGATATCCGGTGCATTAACACTGTAGGCTTTTCTTGCTTGCCAAGGAGCTAATCATGTTCGTTTTAGAGCCCTGAGTGGCAGAAGTCTTTGATTTTCGCCCATGCATCAAGACTCAATTTACAGCTAAGTGAGCTTTCATTTCACATTAGGGCGCGCGACGCGGTCGGGGGGAGATCAATTGATTTTTTTCCATGAATTTACGATCTCCGCCGCATATTCCGGGGGAAGGTGCAAGAGAGAAGGTGCGGCCTCATGCCGTCGAGATCGACTTACAGTTCGAAGCATTTCAAATTCTGCAGAGTGTAGCGGGGTCTCTGATCGTTGAGCGCTAGGCAAAAGCAACGGTTGCGAATTATTCGGTCTGAAGTTCAGAGACCGTCGGTTTTCTACGCGCCATGTGAGGATTCTGGCGATAGAGTTTTTTTCTCGCATAACGTCAGTGAGTCCTTGAGCACCCACGCGTCGGCTACGTCTCAGGCATTCGCACCTGCACCTAGAGCGAAGGGGGCCCATCTATAACCGGGCCTTCTTCGTTACACGGAGCTAAGCTGGCTTCATTTCTTGTTGTTTCATTTGAACTTCGGGGAAGTTAAGGTGAAACCAAGTGAAATTCTGATCCGTAACTTCCACGCTTGCCGAACCCTGATGCAAAATCATGATTGACTGAACGATAGCTAAGCCAAGACCGGTGCCACCCTCGCTTCGTGCTCGACTTTTGTCCACCCGGTAAAATCGCTCGAACAAATGCGCGTGGTGTTCCTTGGCGATCCCACGTCCCGGATTGCCAACACTCAATGTGGCGCCGTCAGCACCACGTTGAACCTTCACGTAAACCGTCCGACCACGAGGGCAGTAGCGGATCGCGTTCGAGACCAGGTTCGAGACGGCTCGCTGAATCATTATCTGATTACCATGCACCACGTCTCCACTTCCTGCGATCTGGAGCTGTATCTCACCTTCTTCGGCCGAAATGCTGAACAGATCGCAGACCCGCTGAGTTTCGTCGATTAGAGATACGCTTCCGAACTCTACCATTGACGCTGGGTGGCTGACTTGGGCTAGGAATAGCATGTCGGAAACCATCCGGCTCATGCGATGTAGCTCTTCTGTGCACGACTCTAGGACCTCTCTATACTCAGGGAGGGATCGTTCCCGGGTTAACGCGACCTGAGCTTTACCCATCAGGTTAGACAGTGGTGCCCGCAGTTCGTGAGCAAGGTCGTCAGAGAACTGCGAAAGCTGCTGAACTCCGTCGTCTAAACGCATCAGCATGATGTTAATTCCATCGGCGAGATTCTTAAGTTCTGCCGGCATCCCCTTTGTTGGAAGGCGATGCTCAAGGCTCTCGGTGGAAATCCTTGAGGCGACCTTCAGGAACTTGGTGAGGGGGAGCAGTCCTCTGCGTACAGTCCACCACCCAATTGCCAAGATCAGCATGAGAATAAGAGGCGACACCATTAATGCCCAGGTGAGCAACGCATCAAGAAGGGCATGGTTAGATGACTGGTCCATGGTCATGAATACACTAACTTCGGTTCCATCGCCTAAGCGCATGACTCGTGAGGCGCTCATTAGCGGGCGGCCCGTCGAGTCGCGCCACTCTCGCTGCTCCGCCTGTTCGGTAGGCTGGAATTTGTGCACTTCCATGTTGACTTGCTTCGAGCCTATCGAGAGCAATGGAGTTAGAGTTTGTGTCGATTCGAAGATGCTGACGTAAAGATTGTTATGCCCCATGACCAAGTCAACAAGCTGGTGGGCGTCTGCATTTACACCAGAAATAGCAGTGATTGCGGAAAGGTTGTGAGCCATGCCTGCCATTTTCACTTCGAGGTCGGTTCGGGCGTTTCTCTCAAGAGCTTGGCTCACCATCAGATAACCGAAGGTGGCGAAAAGAAGCAGCAACGCCGCACTCATCATTCCAACTTTGAATCCCACCTTCACAGCGAGGCTGAAAGGCCTCATGTACGCTCCTCCAACACGTATCCGACGCCTCGAAGTGTGTGTATGAGCTTGGTCTCAAATGGATCATCAATTTTTGAGCGCAATCTCCGGATGGCGACATCAATGACGTTAGTATCGCAGTCAAAATTTACGTCCCAGACCAACGAGATTATTTGCGAACGGGCAAGCGCTTCGCCTGTTCTGCTCATTAGTAGGTGCAGGAGAGCAAATTCCTTTGTGGTGAGATCAATGCGTGTCGCTCCTCGGCATACTCTGTGGCGCAAGGAATCCAATTCCAAATCCGCAACTATAAGTGTGCTCTTCTCGACAAGCTCATCGCCACGCCTTTGCAGTGACCGGATGCGAGCAAGCAATTCGGGGAACTCAAAGGGCTTGACGAGATAATCATCTGCACCACCATCCAAGCCCCTAAGCTTGTCATTAATGCGTCCGCGGGCAGTCAGCATGATGATGCGAACCCGGCTAGTTTTTCTGATAGTTTCCAAGAGGTCCCAACCATCGATGCCAGGGAGGTTCACATCTAGGAGTACGAGCGAATAAACAATCGTATTGAACAAGTGAAGAGCATCAACACCATTGTGTACAATGTCTACGACGTACCCGCTTTCGGATAGACCCTGCTGAATATATTCCGCGGTTTTAATCTCGTCTTCCACAACTAGTACGCGCATAACTTATCTCAAGGTGTGAGTAAGGAGTGGGCCGAGCTCTCCCTGATCGTGATTTAAGGCCAGTTTAAAGTTTCTCTGCGTGCTTGGCATGTGGTGATTTCTACCTATATCAATACGCCGTGATCAACTCAGGATGCTCAAATATTAACGCGAAATAGTGGGTTTTGGCGAAAAATTACAAATTTTTAATTTGATCGCAAGGCCACTGAAAGTTGTGGCGATTTAAATTATTGGTGCAGCATAGCTTTGATCAATCAGGTAGTTGAGCACTGCCACGACTGGCGGATGCACCAGACTATTCTGCTCGAGAGCCGCTGGATATTTTTTTGGTCAGTTCCATTGTGATTTGGCATCAATCGATCCGAGTAAAAATTATATTCCTGCTTAACGTGCCAATATTTTAGTTTTGTAACCTTCAGCTGGTGGCATTGTTGCTAACGCAACGTGACAATAAAATAATTTTTAATTGACCTGTCTCTCGACGCTAAGTAATGAGCCAAAATTAATCTAAATTTTTGGTGCTGACGCCTTCAATATTAATCCTACGATTTAATTTTTCTAGGTTGACTAGTGTGGAGGAATTGGAGTGTCCTTATGGAAGTCCGTATTCTCCATTTGAATTGTGCAATGGTGAATGTCGAACGCATGACTTACCGCATTGATTACATCTGCTAGCGCAGCATCTCGATCTACTGAGTCGCGAACTACAACGTGCGACGTCAGTACGTTGCGACCGCTACTTACAGCCCAAACATGTAGATCATGAACGTCTGTGACACCATCGACACGTAGAATCGTCGACTCGATCTCCTTAATGTTGAGGCCGCCAGGAACCCCTTCCATAAGGATTCCCAAACTCTCGCGCATTAGCTGCCAAGTGCGCGGCAGCACCCATACTCCGATCGCTACGGCGACGACCGTATCGATCCAACTCCAACCTGTAAACCGGATTATAAGTGCGGCAATTATCACGCCCAATGACCCAAGCATGTCGCTCCAAACTTCGAGATAGGCTCCCTTGACATTCAGACTTTCATTACTCGCTGAGGAGAGCAAGCGCATCGATATCAGATTTACAACAAGGCCCCCAATAGCGATCCACATCATCGCGCCGGTTGCGATCTCAGAAGGTATTAGGAAGCGTTGATAAGCTTCGTACAAAATGTAAATAGCCACCATGAAGAGCAATAGGGCGTTGAATGTGGATGCTAAAATTTCCAGGCGAGCATAGCCAAAAGTTCGTTTCTGATCTGCTGGCCGCTTGGCTATTTGAAGCGCAATCAACGAAATCATCAGGGCGGCAGTATCTGTAAGCATATGCGACGCGTCGGACAGCAATGCTAAGCTGCCAGTAATCCATGCTCCGATCACTTCAGCAATCATGAAGCTGCCTGTCAAGGCCAGTGCCATGACTAGCTTTTTCTGGTGACCTTCACTTAGCGCTGCAGCGCCATGAGAGTGATTAGATGCCACATACTTCTCCTTCCGTAACGTAGAGGACGCACACTTGCCCTGCTATGGAGCTACGTGTTTCCTAAATATAGCTTAATTAAGTATTCTGTTCGCCGACTTTTAGAAAAAATCATATTTTGGTCAGGTATAGGATAAAATAACGACTTTACGAATGCTGAGTTTTAAGCGCCATGCTAAACGGTGGCTACGTTTCAAGTGGTAGATTGCTACTGATTTTGATCATAAGGCGACTCAGGCGAAATCAAAAGGTCTAGGCGGGATTCTGTCGGGATTGTAATTACGCGGTCATCGTGTCGTTATGAGTGAGTGGCTACACTAAAATTGTCGGAAAACTTTAGGCTCTCACAGAATATTCCTGACTCCCATACGCTACCAGCCAGGATTAGGTATAAATCGCTACGTGCTTTAAATAAAGACTGGGCGTTACGCTGCTATTAAATTCTCAGAGTAAGCGATGGGCACAGTACCGCCCGCGCTATCTAGTTTTTGAAACTGTAATCCAGGGCCTTGGCGATGGCCGAACCCTCAGGCACAAGCTATCTTTGGGAGGTCATCCAGGTATGAAGTGCGTCGGTGATTGGCGTTGCTTTTCCTGCCGTATTCGCTGTCGATCACCCGGTTTCAGCTCACAGACTTCTCGTTCAACTTCGTATAAGGCCGCGATGTAGGGCAGTGCTTTTTCGGCGATCTAGCTCTTGTTGGTCGCATGCAAGTCGAAGAACTTTGCGGGCATAGGCCATGCAGCCGATCTGCGTAACGCCCAGCTCAAAGCCTGCCTTGTAGCCGGCAAAGTCATCGCAGACCAGCTTGCCGTTCCATCCGCCCAAGCAGGCTCGTGCGTGGTAAGCGGTTGGTAACCCACCCAAAGCGAAAACTCTGACGGCAACAATCTAGGCAGGCAGGAGTTCTGACTACTGAGATGCCTGACGGAATGGTAACCGTCCGGCCAAGTCACCTACCGAACTCCAGCATTAAGGGCGATGGTGCCCGCGTATTTTTAAGCGAACGCGATCACCCTTATAGCTAGGATGCCCATGTGCCAACGTAGCTCTTATGCCAACCGTTCAAAGTCCAGGTCGTCCAGAAAGCACAGTGCGGCAAGGTGTGATTGCGGGACGCTTACCGCCGATAAGCGGAAAACCCGAAAATAGTGGTTACGCGGCCATTTTCGGTTAATATTTTCTGAGTGTTTGGCGCACATTTTAAGAAATTCTTGGCGCGGTTAAGAAAATCTAGCCAACGACAGGGAAAAAAATGGGAAATCCAGTGGGTGACACCCATTAGATCAATCCGATGGAGCTACCCACTGGTGCGCCAACAACTGTCCAATTTCACTGGCCCTCTGCGTCGACAACCGCGATAGCCATACGGGTCATGTGCCGTTCATGCGCGCAGACTGAATCAGGCTCATGATTGCCGCAGCCCTTTTTCCGCTACGCAACGACCCTGCGAAGAGCCAGTTTTGCGTCCAAGCGCCATGGCCTAATTTGGTTTTCCGCCCAATTGTTATCTATGGGAACGCTCCCGTCATTGAGTTAGTGCGATAGCGCTGCCCAGCGTTTCAGGCTGTAATCGAGTGCTCTGCTGATGGCCGTAAGCGTTCGGCCAAGTCATCTTCCGAACCTCCACGGCGCTCTCGCATTCAAGCTAATCAAGTGATAAACACCATAAATATCCAATGCCACGGCAAGCAATAGGCGATCAGATGGCGCGATTTTCGATTTATAGCGGATTGATTTTGGTTGGCAACTCGTCGCTGGAGAGTGGAGATCCTCCCATGGGCGTTGCTTTCGGCCAATTCGAGCCAACCACTGGGTATCCTGCTATTCAAAACGAGTGCCGCACAAATCACTTCAACCAGTCCGGTTTGGCCCTTTCAGTAAAAACCGAAGCAGGCTTGGTTATTCCATCTATGGGAGTCGCCATTCTGGATTACGCTGAAGAGCTTCTGCCCGATTGCATCGAGATAAGTATCCTCGGCATTCCCACTGCTTTTTATGAAGAATTTTTTCCTGCCCATGTGATCAAGTACGCGCACCAATTGGCTAGGTGAGCCGCTCCATGGCGAGCAAGATGCGCCGTCTTTAGCAGGAAGGTGTGATCCTTGAGTTATCGGAGACCGCAAAAGCTACTGACTGGAGCAATTGGCAGAGCCTCAAGAGCAGGGTCAGGAACTCAGTATCGGTTGCCTCAGACTAGTCTCGCCCGTATCTGAGAGTAAGGTGTATGGTGGTCACTGGGTCTCCATTTTGAGCATACTCGAGCGAGTAGCGTTCACCATCCGAAAATGCACCTTGGGCACATCCAGGGAACACCAACTCCAGAAATGTGATTACGGCCTCATGGCATCCAATATCTAGCACGTCCTCGACGTTGGACAGATCGTTTTCACTGAGGTTAGTAGGCTTCAAAATAATAATGTCAAAGCTCATTGCTACTGGCTCCCATCTTGTAATCCATTTGGCATTGGCATTCCCTTTTATATGTCCGGCTATCACGCCTCGCGTAATTAAACCGGCGACCATTTATGCGGCAGCAATTGATCGATTTCACTCGCCCGCTGCATCGGCAGTCGCGTGAGAACGTCTTTCAGATATGCATACGGATCATGACCATTGACCCGCGCAGACTGGATCTAGCTCATGATCGCCGGCGCCCGTTTGCCGCTGCGCAGCGACCCAGCAAACAACCAGTTCGACCGCCCAAGCGCACACGGTCGGATCAAGTTCTCGATTTGGTTGTTGTGATGGGCACAGCGCCATCTTCCAGGTAGCGCGTCAGTGCTACCCAGTGTTTAAGGCTGTAATCCAGGGCCTTGGCCGTAGCTGAGCCCTCGGGCACAAGTTCGCGTTGGTGGCCAGCATCCACTCATGCAGTTTTTCAGCGATGGGCACCGCCGTTTCCTGGCGTAATCGCCAATAGTCTTCGTAGCTCATTTCCTTGGCGTGTCGCTCAACTTCGTACAGCCCGCCAATCGAGTGAAGCGCCTGCTCCGTCAACTGGCTTTTATTCGCGACGTGCAGATCGAAGAACTTGCGCCGCGCGTGGGTACAGCTTGTACGGGGATGAAGGCCGGCAGAGTTGCGGGTGATTGATCCCGGTAAATCGGTAGCCACTTGCGGATCACGTTGGCGTTGATGCCGTGATGGATGGCTACGCTGGAAATCGTCGCTCCGGGTTGCAGGCATTCCTGGACGACTTGGGCTTTAAATAGTTTGGGGTAAGAGCTGCGTTGGCGCATGGAAATCCTGGCGATAAGGGTGATCGCGTCCGCTTAAAAATACGCGAATACCATCGCCCTAAATACTGGAGTTCGGTAGGTGTGTTCGCCATCCGCTTACACGGAATGTGATCTGGTTGCAGGTCAAACCACTACGTCATATTTTCTATCAGGCATATGAACCAAGTGTTTGATGGACGACTACAGACTTGCTCGCGAAGAGATCTCCTTGAACGCCCCGCGAATTGAATTGCCCTTAAGTCTACGTCACTTCAGCCATACACCAACCTGCTGCTCAGTTCCCTCTATAAACACCAAAGCCTCAACCTGACCTGCTTCGATCAAGTCTTGGCGAACGCCTTTTATCATTTCAAGCTGCGCAGCCCTGTCAACCAGTTCAACACGTGCTACCGAAGCCTTCATGGATTGGCGGGCGTCAGATTTTGCTTTGCGAATCGCAGATAGCACGGCACTAACACTCATCAATAAGCCTACTGATGACGGCAAAGTCACCTCGCTTTAATGGAGTGGGCTCAGGTGGCCTGAAATCAGGCTGATAAGCTGCCAACGAGTCGCAACGTACGCCATAGAAATTCTCGACCCCGCGTTCGGTAGGCAAGCCGTTATCGTCCCAACCCATGGGGTAGAACACAGCCTTACCTCGCATGCGCTGGAATCGAGCGATGATATCTGTGTGGGTATAGCTGAAGACATGACCGACATGCAACGAGCCTGAGGCCGTCGGCGGGGGCGTATCGATGGAGAACACAGCGTCGCGTTGGGCTGTGTGGTCAAAGGCGTACGTGCCTTTGAGCTGCCAACGTTGAGACCAGCGTGTTTCAAGGTTTTCGAGCGAGGGGGTGACAGTTTGATCCTTTAGAACTTCATCACGTTTAACGGTGACATAGCATCCTCCTGTTAATATCAAAGGGCACAACAGTGAGTGCGCACCCAGGTTAAATTTATATTGAATCGCCTTTGGAAAGTAACCCCCCTAATCAACATTTACCCATCGTAGCTCAATGCAACTGACGGCTCGCCCAAGACGATGCATTCAGATTTACATCACCTGCGTAGCCCATTTATGGGGCAGCAGCTCGGCGATGTCACTTGCACGCTGTGTTGGCAGTCCAGCCAGAACGTCTTTCAAGTAAGCATATGGGTCATGCCCGTTGAGCTTCGCCGACTGGATCAGATTCATCAGCACCGACGCGCGCTTGCCGCTACGCAACGATCCGGCGAAGAGCCAACTCTTGCGTCCAAGAGCCCATGGCCGGATCTGTTGCTCGATGTGGTTGTTATCAATAGGAACCGCGCCGTCATCCAGATGACGTGACAATGCTGGCCAGCGCTTCAGGCCGTAATCCAGAGCCCTGGCAATGGCCATGCCATCATGCACAAGCTCGCGCTAGGCGATCATCCGGGCGTGCAGCCTGTCCATCACGGGGACGGCTTTTTCTGTATGCGTCCGGCCAAGTCATCTACCCAGCCCCGCAAAGCTAAGACATGGTGTGCACTTAAATTTAAGTGGGCACCAGTTCTAGCCTTTTAAGCGGGTATTTCATGCAGCCAACACGCCGTTCCTATTCCAAGTCCTTCAAGGCCCAAGTCATTCAAGAGTGTGCACAGCCCGGCGCTTCGATTGCCAGCGTCGCGCTTGGCCATAGCCTCAACGCAAACCTCGTCCACAAATGGATTCGGCTGCAAGCGCAGAAAAGCCCTGCGCTCCCACCTGCATTTATTCCGTTACCCATGCCGCTGGCCGGGGCAAACTCCCATCCAGCATCATCGAATATCTGCGTTGAAATACAGCACCCGCGCGGCACCATCAAAGTGAACTGGCCGACTGAAAGTGCTGCCGCCTGTGCGACTTTTCTTCGAGACCTTTTGCGATGATCCGCATTGACTCCATCTGGCTCGCCACCGAACCGATGGACATGCGCGCAGGCACCGAAACGACGTTAGCCAAGGTGATCGCCGTGTTCGGTGCGGCGCAGCCGCACTGTGCTTATCTGTTCGCCAACCGCAGCGCCAATCGCATGAAAGTGCTGGTGCATGACGGCTTTGGAATATGGCTGGCGGCGCGCCGGTTGAACCAAGGCAAGTTCCATTGGCCTGGCATTCGCCATGGTTCTGAGATGGAACTGGATACCGAGCAACTTCAGGCATTGGTGCTGGGTCTGCCATGGCAACGCGCAGGTTCTGGAGGCTCGATCACACTGCTTTAACGGCTGCCATTAGTCTATCGGTCTATCGCCGCGAAGCGCCTGCTCTGGCAAAATCCGGCGCATGACTTCTTCTCCCAATCTCGACCAAATGTCCCCCGACCAACTGCGTGCTTTGGCAGCGCAGTTGCTGTCGCAAGTCGACACGATGGGCAAGAAAATCAACCGCGACCAAACGCTGATCGAGAAACTGACCCACGAGATCGCCCAGCTCAAGCGTTTGAAGTTTGCCAAGCGCAGCGAGCAGATGAATCCTGAGCAGGCCAGTTTGCTCGATGACCTGATCGATACCGATATCGCAGCGATTGAAGCAGAGCTTCAGGCCTTGCATACAGTGCCAGCTGCGACCGAGAAAAAGCAGAAACCCAAGCGCACTGCATTACCGGCTGAGTTTCCACGCACACTGATGCATCACGAACCGGACAACACTCACTGCCCATGCGGCTGCGCACTCAAGCGCATCGGTGAGGACGTTAGTGAGAAGCTGGACTACACGCCCGGCGTGTTCACCGTCGAACGCCATGTCCGTGGCAAGTGGGTCTGCGATGACTGCGAAACGCTGATCCAGGCACCGGTTCCGGCGCAGGTTATTGATAAGGGCATCCCGACTGCGGGCCTACTTGCACACGTCATGATTGCCAAGTTTGCTGACCATCTGCCGCTTTACCGTCAGGAATCGATCTTCGGTCGAGCAGGCTTGGAGATTCCACGTTCAACATTGGCTCAATGGGTTGGCGTGACGGGCGTGCAGTTGCAGCCTCTGGTCGACGCGCTGCGCGAAGTAGTGCTTGGGCAACAAGTCATCCACGCAGATGAAACACCGGTGCAGATGCTCATGCCGGGAACAAAGAAAACTCACCGTTCCTATGTGTGGGCCTACGCCACCAGCCAGTTCTCGGACTTGGCAGCGGTGGTTTATGACTTCAGTCCCAGCCGTGCCGGTGAGCATGCTCGCAACTTCCTGCAAGACTGGAGGGGCAAGCTGGTCTGCGACGATTTTGGCGGCTACAAGGCCAGCTTTGAACTCGGTGTGACCGAGATTGGGTGCATGGCCCATGCACGGCGCAAGTTCTTCGAACTGCACGCCACGAATAAAAGCACGCTCGCCGAGCAAGCCTTGCGCTATATCCAGTTGTTGTACGAAATCGAGAGCGAAGTCCGCGATCTGGGGCCGGATTTACGGCGCCGAATACGGCAAGAAAAAGCCGTCCCAGTGATGAATATGTTGCATGCCTGGATGATCGCTCAGCGTGACCTCGTGCCCGAAGGCTCAGCCATCAGCAGAGCACTCGATTACAGCCTGAAACGCTGGGCAGCGCTGTCGCGCTACCTTGATGACGGGGCCGTACCCATAGATAACAACTGGTGTGAGAACCAGATCCGCCCTTGGGCTCTTGGACGTAAAAACTGGCTCTTCGCAGGGTCGCTACGCAGCGGAAAACGGGCAGCGGCGATCATGAGTCTGATCCAGTCAGCGAGACTGAATGGTCATGATCCGTATGCCTATCTGAAAGATGTACTCACGCGCCTGCCGACGCAGCGCGCAAGTGAGATTAGCGAGCTGCTGCCTCACAGGTGGGCCCCCGTTTAATCGCGCAAGGTGTTTTGGGCTGATGCCTTCCTTGGCATCTACATTTTGCGCCACAACAAAGCAGGAATTGCCCGGATGTAAATTAGCTCGCTGACCAATTCAATCAGCGTTTGAGTAATGACTGCTGCCGCCGCGAGCCCTCTGATTTCATCGGGCAAGGCCAGTGCCAGTGGCAGAACTACCAGTGAATTTCGTGTCGAGCTGCTGAAAGCGACTGATCTTGCCGTGCTGGCCGGCAATTTAAAGGCGCCGGCCACCAGCGCGCCCACCAACGGTGCCAAGAGCATGAAACCAATGTAGACGGGAATAACGGGCAGCAGCTTGTCCATGTCTCTGACCACCGCTGAAATCTGAGAGCCGATCACAACGACCAACACAGCCGCCATAGCCGGTACAGGCATCCAAGTCCATGCATCATTCCAGCCCTCAACGATGCTGGATCTCTTTGCCCCGGCAGCCGTTGCTACCGCCAAGACCAGAGGCAAAGCGATCAGCACTACAAAAGCCTCAATAAATGGGCCGATAGATATGGCTACCGCTGAGTCGTTACCCAGCATGAAGGCCAAGTAAAGCGGCAACAACACAAGCTGTAGCAAAAGTAGCAATGGCGTCGCCGCCAGAGTGAGTTTGGAGTCACCCTTACCGATATGGGTAAACACCACCACATAGTCGATACAAGGCGTCAGCAAAACCAACAGGGCACCCACCAAAATCGCAGGGTGATCGGTTAGCCCCATCGTCAATGCCCAGACCAACAAGGGGATGGCCACGAAGTTGGCAGTCAGCAACGCCGCCATGAAACGCTTATTCGCAAGCCCATTACGGAGATCCAGGAACGGAATCTGTAGAAACATGGCGTACATCAGCACTGCGATGGCGGGTGTCACCATCGCCCCTAGAGCTTGAGACGCATTGGGTGCGAGCAGGCCTCCGATGGCCGCGACAATGACCGCGACGAAGTAAACGGGAATCTGGTTCTTCTCTAGCTGTTCTCTGTCCACGAAATGCCCTTCAAACGCGTGAAATTATTTTCTGAAGACAGGTTAATATCTGTAGCTACTACAGGTTCAAGAAAATGCTTGGGGAGTTTGCATGTCAGGAATCGGGGCGCTGTCGAAATCAACGGGTTGCCACATTGAAACGATTCGCTACTACGAGAAAATAGGCCTTCTACCTCCAGCTCTGCGGTCGACAGGGCGGCATCGAATCTATACCGAAAAGCATCGTTCAAGACTCGTCTTCATCCGGCAGAATCGTGAATTGGGCTTTCCACTCGACGATATCCGAGAACTCATTGCGCTCGCAGCAGATGCTGATCGTCCGTGTGCTGACGCGCTGTCGGTGGTCAAGAAGCACTTGGCAGAAGTAGAGTCGAAGGTCGCCAAGCTCCAGCAGATCCGTATAGAGCTGCTATCAATGGCAAGCAAGTGTGAGTCAACATGCCTAGGTTCGAAAACTCCAGACTGTACGATTGTTGAGTCACTGTTCGAACCTGCTGCTGGGGCTCGCTCTGGTTGCTGCTCCTAAGCAAATCAAAATGCTGGGCGCCCACTGAATTGCGCAAGGTGTGTTGAGCGGACGCTTACCTTTTTCTTGCCGTAGACGTCGGCGTAAATCTGGCTTCAGGTCGCGGATCCCCCTTTCGATTTCGTATAGCAACTGGATGGAGTGCAGTACTTGCTCGGCGAGCTCGCTCTTGTTCGTGGCATGCAGGTCGAAAAACTTGCGCCGGGCATGGGCCATGTGTTGGCGCTGATTGAAAACTGACCCACCCTGCCGATTGAAAATTGACCCAGGACGGAT
>NZ_ANNV01000093.1 GCF_000346755.1 Pseudomonas sp. CBZ-4
GGGCCGCTTCGCGCCCCAGCGGGAGCAAGCTCCCTCGCCACAGGGGGAGCGAGCTGGTAGCGTTGCCGCATTGATTTTTCGCGGAAACCCAGCACCGATGCAATTTGCAAAGTTGATCTATACCAGCGCACTCCTGTTTTTACTGAGTGGTTGCGCCAGCGTTTCGCAGACAGCCACCCAGTCCTCCCTCGACCAACTCTTGGCCGACCCGGCGCTGCACGGCGCCACGGTGTCGCTGACGGTGCGCGATGCCCGCAGCGGCACAACGCTTTATCAGCACAACCCGCGCACGCGGCTGGTGCCGGCCTCCAACCTCAAGTTGCTGACCACCGCGGCGGCGATGGATGTGCTGGGTCCGCAGTACCGTTTTGCCACCCAGCTGTTGAGCAACGGCGCGCAGCAGGGCGAGCGCCTCGGCGGCAATCTCTACCTGCGCGGCCTGGGCGACCCGACCCTGCAATTCGCCGATTACCAGGCCCTGGCCGCACAACTGGCGAGCACAGGCATCCGCCAGGTGCAGGGCGACCTGGTGTTCGATGACACCTGGTTTGACGCCGAACGGCTGGGCGTCGACTGGTCCCACGATGACGAAAGCACCTACTACGGCGCGCAGATTTCGGCGCTGACCGTGTCACCCAATGCGGATTTCGATGCAGGCACCGTGCTGGTCACGGCCAAGGCGCCGGTGCGGGCTGGCCAGCCCGTGGCGGTGACGATCTTCCCGCCCACCGACTACCTGCAACTGAGCAACCGCGCCATCAGCGGGCCGGGCAACACCTACGGGATCAACCGTCGCCACGGCACCAACCTGTTGCAACTCAGCGGCGCGGTGGCGCCGGGCAAGCAGAGCAGGCAACTGGTGAGCGTGTGGGAACCGACGCAACTGGTGGCCAACCTGTTCGAGCAGGCGCTGGCGCAGCAGGGCATCACCGTGCTCGGCCGTCGCGTGATGGGCGGCGCCAGCCCGGCCACGGCGAACGTGCTGGCCGAGCATCAGTCGGCACCGTTGCAGGCACTGATTGCGCCGCTGCTCAAGCTGTCGAACAACAACATGTCCGAAGCCTTGCTCAAGGCCATGGGCCGCAAGACCTCGAATGCCGGGACGGCGTCGGCCGGCGTGGCGGCGGTGGTGGGCTTCATGCAGCGCCAGGGGCTGGATACGACGATGTTGAGGCAGGTGGACGGCTCGGGCCTGTCGCGGATGAACCTGGTGTCTTCGCAAACCCTCACCGACCTGTTGCTGGCCGCAAGCAAACAGCCGTGGTTCGACGCCTGGTACACCGCGCTGCCAATTGCCGGCAACCGCGACCGCATGACCGGCGGCAGCCTGCGCTGGCGTCTGCGCAAGACCCCGGCGGCCGATAACCTGCACGCCAAGACCGGCTCCATGGCCGGCGTTTCCTCATTGGGTGGCTACATCACCGACGCCCACGGGCGCCGCCTGGTGTTCTCGATGATCAGCAACAACTACCTGGCCAGTGGCGCGCAGATCAAGGCCCTGGAAAACCGCGTCGCATTGACCCTGGCCAACTGGTGACTCAGGGCTGATAACCCATGCGCCAACTCACGGCCCGGGTCGCCGCCAGCAAGTGCTGCGCCGCCGGGCCGTCTTCGTCGGCGTGGAACAATGAGGTGGGGCCGACCACGGTCATGACTGCCGCGACTTGCCCGACGGCGTTGAACACCGGCGCCGACAACGCGTCCACACCCGGCATGAGCAAGCCATGCACAAAGTGCAGGCCACGGTTGCGGATCTGTTCGCACATGGTGGCGTAGGCCTGATCGTCGGCCAGGGCGTGGGCGATTCCGGCCTCGATCTCGCGCGCCCTCAGATCCACCGTCTCCCGCGACGGCAGGAAAGCGCTGAACACCAATCCCGTGGACGAACTGAGCAGCGGCAACACCGAACCCAGTTGCGTCACCACGGTGATCGCACGCACGGCGGGCTCGATATGCACCACGGTCGCGCCCTGGTTGCCCCATACCGCCAGAAAGCAGGTTTCATTCAATTCATCGCGCAGCTCGGCCAGGGGCAGGGCGCCGACCTTCAGCACGTCCATGCTGCCCAGCGCGGCCAAGCCCACGCGCAACGCTTCGCGGCCGAGGCCGTAATGGTTGGTGGCGGTGTTCTGTTCGGCAAACCCCGAGGCGATCAACGCCTGCAAATAGCGATGCACCTTGCTCGCGGGCATCTGCACATGCTCGGCCAGGCGTGACAGCGAAGTGGCCGGCGACAGTTCGGCGAGGGCCTTGAGGATATCGGTGCCCACTTCGGCCGAGCGGACTTTCTGTTTACCGGTGTCGCGGGGCTTTTCCATGGAAGGGCGAGAATCCGAGAGATGAATGGGCGTCTTTATAGCTTGACGGTCGATAGTGATCAAATTACGTTATGCGTAACTGGATTACGATAAAAACAACTTCCGCGTAGAGGATGATCCATGAACCTCGAATACCTGTCGGGCTTCGGCAACGAATTCGCCAGCGAAGCCCTGCCCGGCGCATTGCCGGTCGGCCAGAACTCCCCGCAACAAGCGCCCTACGGGCTGTACACCGAACTCTTCTCCGGCACGGCCTTCACCATGGTCCGCAGCGAAGCCCGGCGCACCTGGCTGTACCGCATCCAGCCGTCGGCCAATCACCCGGCGTTTAGCAAGCTGGAGCGGCAACTGGCCGGTGGGCCGCTGGGGGCGGTAACGCCGAACCGCTTGCGCTGGAACCCGTTGGAGATTCCCGCTGAGCCGACGGATTTCATCGACGGTCTGGTCGGCATGGTTGCCAATTCCGGGTCGGAAAAACCTTCAGGCATCAGCATCCACCACTACTGCGCCAACCGCTCGATGGAGCGCGTGTTCTTCAACGCCGATGGCGAACTGCTGATCGTCCCCGAGCAAGGGCGCCTGCGCATCGCCACCGAACTGGGCGTGCTGGACGTGGAGCCGCTGGAAATCGTCGTGCTGCCCCGTGGCCTCAAGTTCCGCGTCGAACTGCTGGACGCCCAGGCGCGCGGCTATGTCGCCGAAAACCACGGCGCACCGCTGCGCCTGCCGGACCTCGGCCCCATCGGCAGCAACGGCCTGGCCAACCCGCGGGATTTCCTCACGCCGGTGGCGCACTACGAAGACCTGAAACAGCCTACAACCCTGGTGCAGAAATTCCTCGGCGAACTGTGGGCTTGCGAGCTCGACCATTCGCCGCTCAACGTGGTCGCCTGGCACGGCAACAACGTGCCGTACAAATACGACCTGCGCCGCTTCAACACCCTCGGCACGGTCAGTTTCGATCACCCGGACCCGTCGATCTTCACCGTGTTGACCTCGCCCACCAGCGTGCACGGCCTGGCCAACCTCGACTTCGTGATCTTCCCGCCGCGCTGGATGGTGGCCGAGAACACCTTCCGGCCGCCGTGGTTCCACCGCAACCTGATGAACGAATACATGGGCCTGATCCAGGGCGCCTACGACGCCAAGGCCGAAGGTTTCCTGCCCGGTGGTGCGTCGCTGCACAGCTGCATGAGCGCCCACGGCCCCGACGGCGAAACCTGCACCAAGGCGATCAACGTCGAGCTGGCGCCGCACAAGATCGACAACACCATGGCCTTCATGTTCGAGACCAGCCAAGTGCTGCGCCCGACCCGGTTCGCCCTGGACTGCCCGCAACTGCAACCCGCTTACGATGCGTGCTGGGCCTCGTTGCCCGTCACGTTCAACCCGAATCGGAGATAACCCATGACTCAGTCCCCTTCTACCCGCAGCTGGGTGGCCTCCGCCAACGGTCACGCTGACTTCCCCCTGCAAAACCTGCCGCTGGGTGTGTTCAGCATCGACGGCTCGGCACCGCGCAGCGGCGTGGCGATTGGTGATGCGATCCTCGATCTGCATGCGGCCATCGACGCGTTCGAAGGCGAGGCGCGCCGCGCTGTCGAAGCCACTGCCGGTGGCCAGTTGAACGCGTTTTTCGAGCTGGGCCGTGGCCCGCGTGTGGCCTTGCGTGAACGCCTGCTGGAGCTGCTCGCCGAGGGCAGCCCGCTGCAATCCCGTGAAGCCCAGGTGCTGCACCGCGCTGCCGATTGCCAGATGCATGTGCCGGCGCGCATCAACGATTACACCGATTTCTACGTCGGTATCGAGCATGCGCAGAACGTCGGCAAGCTGTTCCGTCCCGACAACCCGCTGCTGCCGAACTACAAGTACGTGCCGATTGGTTATCACGGGCGTGCTTCGACCATTCGCCCGTCGGGTGTTGATGTACGCCGCCCTAAAGGCCAGACCCTGCCTGCCGGTCACACGGAGCCGACGTTCGGCCCGTGCGCCCGCCTGGACTACGAACTGGAACTGGGCATCTGGATCGGCCAGGGCAATGCCATGGGCGACTCGATTGCGATTGGCGACGCCGCCGAGCATATCGCCGGTTTCTGCCTGCTCAACGACTGGTCCGCGCGGGATATCCAGGCCTGGGAATACCAGCCGTTGGGCCCGTTCCTGTCGAAAAGTTTCATCACCACCATCTCCCCGTGGGTCGTCACCGCCGAAGCCCTGGAGCCGTTCCGCAAGGCCCAGCCGGCGCGTCCCGAAGGCGATCCACAACCGCTGCCGTACCTGCTGGACAAACGCGACCAGGCCGCTGGCGCGCTGGATATCGAGCTGGAAGTGCTGCTGACCACCGCCGCGATGCGCGAGCAGAACCTGCCGGCCCATCGTCTGGCGCTGAGCAACAGCCTGCACATGTACTGGACGGTCGCGCAGCTGGTGGCGCATCACAGCGTCAACGGCTGCCAGTTGCAGGCCGGTGACCTGTTTGGTTCGGGCACGTTGTCCGGCCCGCAGGCAGGGCAATTCGGCAGCCTGCTGGAAATGACCGAAGGCGGTAAAAAAGCCATCGAGTTGCCATCCGGCGAAGTGCGCAAGTTCCTGGAAGACGGTGACGAAATCATCCTGCGCGCCCGTTGCAGCCGCGAGGGTTTTGCCTCCATCGGCTTTGGCGAATGCCGTGGCACGGTAGTGGCCGCGCGTTAAGAGGGCTCGGGTGATGGAACTCTATACCTACTACCGTTCTACCTCGTCGTACCGGGTGCGTATCGCCCTGGCGCTCAAGGGCGTGGACTTCACCGCGGTGCCGGTCAACCTGCTGGTGCCGGCCGGTGGCGCGAATCGCCAGCCCGAGTACCTGGCGATCAACCCGCAGGGCCGCGTGCCGGCCTTGCGCACCGAGGACGGCGAGCTGTTGATCCAGTCGCCGGCGATCATCGAGTACCTCGACGAACGTTATCCACAGGCGCCGCTGCTGTCCAAGGACCTGGCCACCCGTGCCCATGAACGTGCGGTGGCGTCGATCATTGGTTGCGATATTCATCCGCTGCACAACTCCAGCACGCAGAACCTGCTGCGGCAGTGGGGGCATGACGAGGCGCAGGTGCTGGCGTGGATCGGCCATTGGATCAGCCAGGGCCTGGGCGCGGTGGAGCAGTTGATTGGCGACAAGGGTTTTTGCTTTGGCGAACAGCCGGGCATGGCCGATGCGTTTCTGATTCCGCAGTTGTATGCGGCGGAGCGCTTCAAGGTGCCGTTGGCGGCGTATCCGCGCATAGGAAGGGTGGCCGCATTGGCCGCTCAACATCCTGCGTTCATCCAAGCTCACCCCGCCAACCAACCTGACACACCCTAAATACAAATGTGGGAGCTGGCTTGCCTGCGATAGCGGAGCACCCGTGCCAGATGAGTTGCCTGACACACCGCCATCGCAGGCAAGCCAGCTCCCACAGTTTGATCAGCGTCATCCTTATAAAAATAATAGGTACCTTGCGATGCACAATCAGATTGCCAGCTTTCGCGCGGCACTCGACGCCCGTCCGGTGTCGCGTTACCAGTGGTTGATCCTCCTGTTGCTGGCGCTGTTGCTGGTGACCGATGGCTATGACGCTCAGGTGCTGGGTTATGTAGTACCGGCCCTGGCCAAGGATTGGGGCCTGGAAAAAGCCGCGTTCGGCCCGGTCTTCAGCGCCAACCTGCTGGGCCTGACCCTCGGCTCGCTGCTGGTCACGCCGCTGGCCGATCGCTTTGGCGTGCGGCGCATCCTGTTGGGCTGCGTGCTGATCTACGCCAGCCTCACGCTGTTGATGGTGTTCGCCAACTCACTGACCAGCCTGATGGCCGCGCGTTTTATCTGCGGCATCGGCATGGGCGGCGCCATGCCCAGCGCCATGGCGCTGATGTCGGATTACTCACCCCCGCGCCTGCGCACCTTGATGGTGACGCTGGCCGCGTGTGGTTTCTCGTTTGGCGGCGCGGCCGGTGGGTTTGTGGCCGCCGGGTTTATCGACAGCTTCGGCTGGCAGGCGGTGTTCCTCGCCGGTGGCGTGACGCCGCTGCTGCTGTTCCCGTTTCTGCTGTGGCTGCTGCCGGAATCATTGCCACGTTTGCTGCGGGATGCGCCGCCGTATGCACGCTTGCACCAGGTCACCACGCGCATGCTGCCTGGTTGGCAGGCGCCGCTGGCCAGCACGGCAGAAAACCTACAGGAGCAGGGCAGCAAACTGACGGTGGTGGAGCTGTTCCGCAACGGTTATGCGCGCCCGACCTTGCTGATCTGGGCGACGTTTTTTGTCAGCCTGATCCTGCTGTACTTCATGATCAGCTGGCTGCCGTCGCTGCTACTGGAAAGTGGCCTGGCCCTCAAGGAAGCCAACCTGGTGACCTCGATGTTCCTGTTTGCCGGCACCCTGGGCGCCATCGGCATGGCCTGGTTTGCCGACCGCTTGAAAAGCAAAGTGCGCCTGTTGTCGGGTGTGTTGGCGGCGGCTGCACTGTGCACCATTTTGCTCGGCCTGAACCACGACAACCCGCGTTATCTGGTGGCCTGCGTGTTTGCCGCCGGGTTCTGCATCATCGGTGGGCAACTGACCCTCAACGCCTTCGCCAGCAACTTCTACCCGGCGCATGTGCGCGCCACCGGCACGGGCTGGGCGCTGGGCGTGGGGCGGTTTGGCTCGATCCTGGGGCCGCTGTTTGGCAGCCTGTTGTTGGCGATGCATATTCCGGTGCAGCAGATTTTTTTCTTTTGCGCGATTCCGGCGGTGATGGCGGCGTTGTTGATTATCCAGGTGCGATCACCGGGCTCAAGTGAGCCTGTGAGTCCGTTGCATGGCGACATTCTAAAAGCGCCGGCCAATCACTGACTCGCCGCAGATCAAAATGTGGGAGCTGGCTTGCCTGCGATAGCATCACCTCGGCATGTCTGATGTACGGAGGCGCCTGCACCGCAGGCAAGCCAGCTCCCACACAAGCC
>NZ_ANNV01000094.1 GCF_000346755.1 Pseudomonas sp. CBZ-4
CTGTAAGCAAAAAATCTGGTGCTGACCCACCGCTATCGCAGGCAAGCCAGCTCCCACATTTAGACCGTGCCCGCTTGAGTCAGCGGCGTGCTTCGATCCACTCCAAAGCCGTGCGCCAGATGCAAATCCCCAGGAAGTACGCCGACATCACCGACCACAACCCAAACGTCCACGGGTTGGTGTTCGGATAATCCACCACCATCAAGAAGCTGCACAGCAACCAGATCGTGGTCACCGCGATGTTGATCGGCATGAAGCGCTTCACGCGGAACGGGTGCAAGAACTTCATCGGCGTCACGGTCAGCAGGGCCAGGCCGATCACCGTGAGCAGGGTGACCCAGGCGTCTGGCTGGATGATGTACACGCACAGCGCCACCACGTTCCACGCAGCGGGGAAGCCGACGAAGTAGTTGTCCTTGCTCTTCATGTTCACGTTGCAGAAGCAGAACAGCGACGACACCAGGATCACCGACACGGTGAACAGGTGGGTAAAGTCCGGCAGGTCGATGTAGCGGTAGATAAACAATGCCGGGATAAACACGTAGGTCAGGTAGTCGATCACCAGGTCCAGCACCGAGCCGTCAAAGCTCGGCAGCACCGTGCTGACGTTGACCCGTCGCGCCAGCGAGCCGTCGACGCCATCGACCACCAGCGCCAGGCCCAGCCACAGCAGGCAGGCCTTGGGCGAGTTTTCCAGCAGCGCCAGGGTGGCCAGGAAGGCCAATACCACACCGGTGGCGGTAAAGCCGTGGGCGCCCCAGGCTTTGAGTCTGGCTACATGCAGGGTCGATATCACGGGCGGTTCTCCAAAAGGTGAAACGGGGCAGCCGACAACGTGACGCCGTCGAGTTTGGCCAGGGAATGCAGGTATCGACCGGGAAGGGGAGGATATGGTTCACCGCCCGGCGTAAGTCTAAGCGTAGCAAGCGCGCGCGGTTTCGGCATCAGCCTTGACGGAACACCAGGGCCTTGAGGCCACTTTGTGCATCAATATCCGGAAATTCCGGCGGGTTTTCCAGACGTTCGACAAAGCGCAGCCCCGGTGCCTCGCGGGTCACGCCGTCGATCAGGAAGTCTTCACCGAAGGCCGGGTCGTTCATGCAGGCCAGCACCGTGCCTTGCGCCGTCAACAAGTCCGGCAGGCGGCGCAGCACGCGCTGGTAGTCCTTGGTCAGCAGGAAACTGCCTTTCTGGAACGATGGCGGGTCGATGATCACCAGGTCATAGGGGCCGCTGTGGGTGACCTTGGCCCAGGACTTGAACAGGTCGTGGCCGAGGAACGTCACCTGGCTCAGGTCGTGGCCGTTCAGGCGATGGTTGTCGCGACCCCGGCTGAGGGCGCCACGGGCCATGTCCAGGTTCACCACATGGTCGGCGCCGCCTTCGATGGCCGCCACGGAGAAACCGCAGGTGTAGGCGAACAGGTTGAGGACGCGCTGGCCCTTGGCTTGTTCACGCACCCAGTTACGCCCGTAGCGCATGTCGAGGAACAGCCCGCTGTTCTGTTTTTTGCCCAGATCGATCAGGTAACGCAGGCCGCCTTCGGTGATGGTCAGCTCATCGACGGGGTTGCCCACCAGCCATTCGGTGGTGCTTTGCGGCAGGTAGCGGTGCTGCAGCGCGACGGTGTGGGCGCTCAACTGCGCTTGCAGCAACTGCTTCAGGGCTTCCAACTGTTCAGCTTCCGGCTCCTTGAACAGCGAAACCAGCACCACGCCTTGCAACCAATCCACCGTCAGTTGCTCCAGGCCCGGCCAGCAGCGCCCACGGCCGTGGAACAGGCGTCGGGTTTCGCCGGGCGGGGTCGCCAGGGCGGTGAGCAGGTGGGCGTGCAGGGTGGCAAGGGCGTCTGGGTTCATCGTTTAACGTCGTTCGTTGAGCGGGCGGCATTTTAAACACAATGGCGAGGTTTCGGGGGGCTTGAGCACAACGTGCTGAGGAAAGGCGGATTGCCAGTGAATCATGCTCAAAATTCAGACTTGTCCGCCGGATTACAGGCAAAAAATCCTTTGACGCCGACATAAACTGGAAAAAAAGCCCGGAGGTGCCCATGAACGGTTTTGCGAGCGCGGTGAATCACACAGCCCTGGATCAACAAGAGTTGGACGAGTGGCGCGACGCCCTTGCGTCCCTGGTCGCCAACGCCGGCCCCGCGCGGGCCCGGCAGATCCTCGACTTGCTGGCCCGTGAAGGCAGCGCGCCGCCCATCGACTGGAAACCGCGCCACGGCACGCCCTATATCAATAGCATCAGCGTCGCGCAGCAACCGGCGTTCCCGGGCGACCTCGCCACCGAAGAGCGCCTGGCCTCGCTGGTGCGCTGGAATGCCCTGGCCATGGTGGTGCGGGCCAACCAGGCCTACGGTGAACTCGGCGGGCATATCGCCAGCTACGCCAGTGCTGCGGATTTGTTCGAGGTGGGCTTCAACCACTTTTTCCGCGCGCGCAACGACGGTTTTGGCGGCGACCTGGTGTTCTATCAGCCCCATTCTGCCCCAGGCATCTATGCGCGGGCGTATCTGGAAGGCCGCCTGAGTGAACACGACCTGGCCCACTATCGCCAGGAAATCGGCGGCCCCAAGGCCGGCGCGCGCGGGCTGTCGAGCTATCCCCATCCGTGGTTGATGGCGGACTTTTGGCAGTTCCCTACGGGTTCCATGGGAATCGGCCCCATCAGCTCGATTTTCCACGCGCGTTTCATGCGCTACCTGCAACACCGCAACCTGCTCGACACCACTGACCGCCACGTCTGGGGCGTGTTTGGCGACGGGGAAATGGACGAGCCGGAAAGCATGTCCGCCCTGACCCTGGCAGCCCGCGAAGGCCTGGACAACCTGACCTGGGTGGTCAACTGCAACCTGCAGCGCCTCGACGGCCCGGTGCGGGGCAATGGGCGGATCATCGACGAGCTGGAAGCGCTGTTCGCCGGTGCCGGCTGGAACGTGATCAAGCTGGTCTGGGGCTCGGACTGGGACGCCTTGCTGGCCAAAGACGCGGATGGCTCGCTGGTGAATACCCTGTCGCAAACGGTTGACGGCCAGTTCCAGACCTTCGCCGCCAAGGACGGCGCCTACAACCGTGAGCACTTTTTCGGCCAGAGTGACTCCCTGGCCAGACTCGTGGCGGGCATGAGCGACGAACAGATCGACCGCCTCAAGCGCGGCGGCCACGACATGGTCAAGATCCACGCGGCCTACCATGCGGCGCGGCGGGTCAAGGGCAAGCCCACGGTGATCCTCGCCCAGACCAAGAAGGGTTTCGGCATGGGCGAGGCGGGGCAGGGCAAGATGACCACGCACCAGCAGAAGAAGCTTGATCGCGAGGCGTTGATCGCCTTTCGCAATCGCTTCCAACTGCCCCTCAGTGATGAGCAGGCCGAATCCCTGAGCTTTTTCAAACCGGCCGATGACAGCCTGGAGATGCGCTACCTGCACCAGCGCCGCCACGCACTGGGCGGCTATGTACCGAGTCGCAGTCAGCACGCCGCCACGGTCGGCGTGCCGCCCGTGGCAGGCTACGGCGGTTTTGCCACGGCGGCCGACGGCAAGGAAATGTCCACCACCATGGCCTTTGTGCGCATGCTCACCCACCTGCTCAAGGACCCGGCCTTGGGCCCACGCATCGTGCCCATCGTCGCCGACGAGGCGCGTACCTTTGGCATGGCCAATCTGTTCAAGCAGATTGGTATCTATTCCAGCGTCGGCCAGCGCTATGAGCCGGAAGACATCGGCTCGATCCTCAGCTACCGCGAAGCCACCGACGGGCAGATCCTCGAAGAAGGCATCAGCGAAGCCAGCGCCATCAGCTCCTGGGTCGCAGCGGCCACCAGCTACTCGGTGCATGGCCTGCGCATGCTGCCGTTATACATCTATTACTCGATGTTCGGCTTCCAGCGCGTGGGCGACCTGATCTGGGCCGCCGCCGACCAGCGCGCCCGTGGCTTCCTGCTCGGCGCGACGGCGGGGCGCACCACCCTGGGTGGCGAAGGCTTGCAGCATCAGGACGGCAGCAGCCATCTCATGGCGGCCACCGTGCCCAACTGCCGCGCCTACGATCCGGCGTTTGCCGGGGAATTCGCGGTGATCCTCGACCATGGCATGCGCCAGATGCTGGAACACGAGGTGGACGAGTTCTACTACGTGACCCTGATGAACGAAAACTACCCGCAGCCGAGTCTGCCAGAGGGCGTGGAAGCGGGGATTATCAAGGGCATGTACCGCCTGGAGGGCGCGCCCGATGCCCAGGTGCGCCTGCTGGGTTCCGGCACGCTGGTACGCGAGGTGCAAGCGGCGGCACGGTTGCTGGCGGACGATTGGCAGGTGACCAGCGCAGTGTTCAGCGTCACCAGCTACAGCGAACTGGCCCGGGACGCGCGGGAGGTGGAGCGGTGGAATCGCCTGCATCCGCAAGACCCTGCACGGACCAGCCATTTGGCTGACTGCTTGCCCAAAGGAGCGCCGGTGATCGCGGTTTCGGACTATGTGCGGGCGGTGCCGCAGATGGTCGCGTCGTACCTGGATTCCGGCTACACCGTGCTGGGCACTGACGGGTTCGGGCGCAGTGATACGCGGGCGGCGTTGCGCGACTTCTTTGAGGTGGATCGGTATCACATCGTATTGGCGGCGCTGACGGCGTTGGATACGCGGATGGGTCAGCCGGCGATAGAGAAGTATGGCTTGCAAGCGGAGCGAGATCCGTCCTGGACCTCCTGAACAACAGAGATCAACTGTGGGAGCTGGCTTGCCTGCGATGGCGGTGGGTCAGCTGCAGATGCATTGGCTGACAAACTGCTATCGCAGGCAAGCCAGCTCCCACATGGGTTTTGTGTTGTGGCTTAAAAAGTGGCGATCAGGGCCGGCCCAAACGCTTCCTTGAGGAAGACTGGTGCGATGTACCGTTCGTAGTGCGCTTCGGACAACAGGAAAAACTCCCGGTCAATCGCATCCCGCAGGTCAGCCAGCTGCCGCTCACGAAACTCCGGTAGCAGCACCAACCCATACGCATCCAGCCTGGAAATCACCCGCGCCCCCCGGGCGATCAACTGGTACGCCCAGCAATACGGCGACTGGTGCGGCATAAAGCGGATCTTGCGGTTCTCCAGTTGCTGGCGCAGCAGGTGCGGATCAAACACCTCCAGCTTGCTGGCCATCACCTGCACCAGCAATTGCTCCAGGCGCAGCCACACCGCCTGTTTTTCCTCGGCGCTGTAGCCGTTCCACTGGATCACTTCGTGGTGATAACGCTTGCAGCCCCGGCAGACCAGGTCACCGTAGACGGTGGAGCACAGGCCGATGCAGGGGGTCTTGATGGTCTGGTTGGGCATAAGTGGCTTGCTTGCAAAATCTGGAGAACACCGAAAACCAATGTGGGAGCGGGCTTGCCCGCGATAGCAGTCTGTCA
>NZ_ANNV01000095.1 GCF_000346755.1 Pseudomonas sp. CBZ-4
GTATCAGCTTGCACATCAGTGACTGATAGATCGCTATCGCAGGCAAGCCAGCTCCCACAGGGGATTATCGCGTTGTGTGGATAACTCAGCTCTTCTTGATTTTGACCGGGCGCTTCCAGCCGTCGATGTTGCGCTGGCGGGCGCGGGCCACGCCGAGCTGCAAGTTATCCACATCCTGGTTGATGGTGGAGCCCGCCGCGGTGGTGGCGCCATCGCCCACCTTCACCGGGGCCACCAGCGAATTGTTGGAGCCGATGAACACGTCTTCGCCCAACACGGTGACGTGCTTGTTGGCGCCATCGTAGTTGCAGGTGATGGTGCCGGCGCCGATGTTGGTGCGCGCGCCGATGACCGCATCGCCCAGGTAAGTCAGGTGGCCGGCCTTGGCGCCTTCACCCAGGTGGGCGTTTTTCAGTTCGACGAAGTTACCCACATGGGCCTTGGCTTCCAGCACGCTGCCAGGACGCAAACGCGCGAACGGGCCAGCATCGCTGCCCTCGCCCATCACCGCGCCTTCCAGGTGGCTGTTGGCCTTGACCACCACGCCTTTGCGCAGGGTGCTGTCCTTGATCACGCAGTTCGGGCCGATCACCACGTCGTCTTCGATGATCACGCGGCCTTCGAGGATCACGTTGATGTCGATCAGCACGTCGCGGCCTACAGTCACTTCGCCACGCACGTCGAAACGCGCCGGGTCGCGCAGGGTCACGCCCTGGGCCATCAGGCGGCGGCCTTCACGCAGTTGGTAGTGACGCTCCAGTTCGGCAAGCTGCTTGCGGTCGTTGGCGCCCTGCACTTCCATGGGGTCGAGGGGCTGCTCGGTTGCGACCAGCAGGCCATCACTTACAGCCATCTCGATGACGTCGGTGAGGTAGTACTCGCCCTGGGCGTTGTGGTTGGACAGGCGGTTCATCCAGTCGGCGAGCTTGTTGGCTGGCACCGCCATGATGCCGGTATTGCCTTCGGTGATGGCGCGCTGGGCTTCGCTGGCGTCTTTATGCTCGACGATGGCCGCGACCTTGCCGTCGGCGTTGCGCACGATACGGCCATAGCCGGTGGGATCATCCAGCTCGACGGTGAGCAGGCCCATCTGGCCTGTCACCACGTGCTTGAGCAGGCGTTGCAGGGTTTCCACTTCGATCAGCGGCACGTCACCGTAGAGGATCAGCACGGTGTCGGCGGTAATGAATGGCACGGCTTGCGCGGTGGCGTGGCCGGTACCGAGTTGCTGGTCTTGCAATACGAAATTCAGGTCGTCCGCGGCCAGGCGTTCGCGCACCACATCGGCACCGTGGCCGATCACCACGTGAATGCGCTGCGGATCGAGCTGCCGGGCGCTGTGGATAACATGGCCAAGCATGGAGTTGCCGGCAACCGGATGCAGCACCTTGGGCAGGGCCGAACGCATGCGGGTGCCTTGGCCTGCGGCGAGAATGACGATTTCAAGAGACATGAATGGCTACCAATCCTGGGCGGTCCGACGTCAGACCAGAGAAGTGTATTGCTGAAAAAGAAAAAGGGTAGCCGAGGCTACCCTTTTTAATCAATCGCACATGAAACAAGACGGCGTGGCCGCTTACTTCTTGCGGATCTGCTGGAGCGTGCGCAGCTGGGCTGCAGCCTCGGCCAGACGTACAGCAGCAGCGCTGTAGTCGAAGTCCGCGCCCTTTTCGTTCAGGGCCTTCTCGGCAGCCTTGACGGCTTCCTGAGCGGAGGCTTCATCCAGGTCGCCAGCACGTTGCACGGTGTCGGCAAGTACCTTGACCATGTTCGGCTGAACCTCAAGGAAACCACCGGAGATGTAAAACACCTCCTTTTCCCCGCCTTGCTTGGTCAGAGTGATCGGACCCGGCTTCAAGCTGGTGATCAACGGCGCGTGACCCATGGCAATACCCAGGTCACCGAGTTCGCCGTGTGCAATCACCATCTCTACCAGACCGGAGAAGATTTCCCCTTCCGCGCTGACGATATCGCAATGGACTGTCATAGCCATCTGATTGCCTCAACCTGATGAGCGCCCGTTTCCGGGCGCTTGGATTACAGTTTCTTGGCTTTCTCGATCGCTTCTTCGATGCCGCCAACCATGTAGAACGCTTGTTCTGGCAGGTGGTCGTAGTCACCGTTGAGGATGCCTTTGAAGCCAGCAATGGTGTCTTTCAGGGAAACGTATTTACCCGAGGCACCGGTGAAGACTTCAGCCACGAAGAACGGCTGCGACAAGAAACGCTGGATCTTACGAGCACGGTTTACCAACTGCTTGTCGGCTTCCGACAGCTCGTCCATACCCAGGATCGCAATGATGTCCTTCAGTTCTTTGTAACGCTGCAGCACGTACTGAACGCCGCGAGCGGTGTCGTAGTGCTCCTGGCCGATCACGTTCGGGTCCAGCTGGCGCGAAGTCGAGTCGAGTGGATCGACCGCTGGGTAGATACCCAGGGAAGCGATGTCACGGGACAGAACGACGGTGGCGTCCAAGTGGGCGAAGGTGGTCGCTGGCGACGGGTCAGTCAAGTCATCCGCAGGTACGTATACCGCTTGGATCGAAGTGATCGAACCTTCTTTGGTCGAAGTGATACGTTCTTGCAGAACGCCCATCTCTTCGGCCAGGGTCGGCTGGTAACCTACTGCGGAAGGCATACGGCCCAGCAGTGCGGATACTTCAGTACCGGCCAGGGTGTAACGGTAGATGTTGTCGACGAACAGCAGAACGTCGTTACCTTCGTCACGGAACTTCTCGGCCATGGTCAGGCCAGTCAGTGCTACGCGCAGACGGTTACCCGGCGGCTCGTTCATCTGACCGTAAACCAGTGCCACTTTGTCCAGAACGTTGGAGTCCTTCATCTCGTGGTAGAAGTCGTTACCCTCACGGGTACGCTCGCCCACACCGGCGAACACGGAATAACCGCTGTGCTCGATGGCGATGTTACGGATCAGTTCCATCATGTTTACGGTCTTGCCTACACCGGCACCACCGAACAGACCGACTTTACCGCCTTTGGCGAACGGGCAAACCAGGTCGATAACCTTGATGCCGGTTTCCAGCAGGTCGTTGCCGCCAGCTTGTTCCGCGAACGAAGGTGCTGGACGGTGAATGCCCCAACGCTCTTCGGTGTCGATCGGGCCAGCTTCGTCAATCGGGTTGCCCAGTACGTCCATGATCCGGCCCAGGGTCGCTTTACCGACCGGTACGGAGATGGCTGCGCCAGAGTCGACAACGTCCAGACCGCGCTTCAAGCCTTCGGTGGAACCCATCGCAATGGTACGAACTACGCCGTCGCCCAGCTGTTGCTGAACTTCCAGAGTAGTGTCCGCGCCTTGTACTTTCAGCGCGTTGTAGATGCTCGGTACGCTGTCGCGTGGAAATTCCACGTCGATAACGGCGCCGATGATTTGAACGATACGTCCGCTACTCATAGCTGGATCCTCTGAATATTTGAACCGTTAAACCGCGGCAGCGCCGCCGACGATTTCCGAGATCTCTTGGGTGATCGCAGCCTGACGCGCCTTGTTGTAGATCAGCTGCAAATCGCTGATCAGATCACCGGCGTTATCGGTAGCGTTTTTCATCGCGATCATCCGCGCCGCTTGTTCAGCTGCGTTGTTCTCGACCACCGCCTGGTACACCTGCGACTCCACGTAGCGCACCATCAAGCCGTCAAGCAGCTCTTTGGCGTCTGGTTCGTAGAGGTAGTCCCAGTGGTGCTTGAGTTCCTGATCCGGAGTCGCCACCAGTGGAATCAATTGCTCCACGGTTGGCTGCTGGGTCATGGTGTTGATGAACTTGTTGGATACCACGGAGAGGCGGTCAATCCGGCCTTCCAGGTATGCATCCAGCATCACCTTCACACTGCCGATCAAATCATTGATCGACGGCTCTTCACCCAGGTGGCTGATAGCTGCTACGACGTTGCCGCCGAAGTTACGGAAAAAGGCCGCACCCTTGCTACCAACTACACACAGATCGATCTCGACGCCGTTTTCGCGGTTTACCGCCATGTCCTTGACCAGGGCCTTGAACAGGTTGGTATTCAAACCACCGCACAAACCACGGTCACTGCTCACAACCACATAACCCACACGCTTAACTTCGCGGTCGATCATGAATGGGTGGCGGTATTCCGGGTTGGCGTTGGCCAGATGCCCAATTACCTGGCGGATACGCTCCGCATAAGGACGGCTAGCAGCCATGCGCATTTGTGCCTTGCGCATTTTGCTGACCGCCACTTTTTCCATGGCGCTGGTAATTTTTTGCGTGCTTTTGATGCTCGCAATCTTACTGCGAATCTCTTTTGCGCCTGCCATGTAACACCTATCAGGTTAGCAAGCGGGAGCCTTGCGGCTCCCGCTGCGGCTTACCAGGTTTGGGTGGCCTTGAACTTCTCGATACCGGCTTTCAGGCCAGCGTCGATTTCGTCATTGAAGTCACCCTTCACGTTGATCTTGGCCAACAAGTCGGCGTGATCGCGGTTGAAGTAAGCAATCAGCGCTTGTTCAAAGCTGCCAACCTTGGCGATTTCGACGTCAGTCAGGAACCCACGCTCAGCGGCATACAGCGACAACGCCATGTCAGCGATCGACATTGGGGCGTATTGCTTCTGCTTCATCAGCTCGGTAACGCGCTGACCATGCTCAAGTTGCTTACGGGTCGCTTCGTCCAGGTCAGAAGCGAACTGGGCGAATGCCGCCAGTTCACGGTACTGAGCCAGAGCGGTACGGATACCACCGGAGAGCTTCTTGATGATCTTGGTCTGAGCGGCACCACCCACACGGGATACCGAAACACCGGCGTTCACTGCAGGGCGGATACCCGAGTTGAACATGGCCGATTCCAGGAAGATCTGACCGTCGGTGATGGAAATCACGTTGGTCGGAACGAACGCGGAAACGTCGCCAGCCTGGGTTTCGATGATCGGCAGTGCGGTCAGGGAACCGGTTTTGCCGGTCACTGCGCCGTTGGTGAACTTCTCTACGTACTCTTCCGAAACGCGGGATGCGCGCTCCAGCAGACGGGAGTGGAGATAGAACACGTCGCCTGGGTAGGCTTCACGGCCTGGTGGACGGCGCAGCAGCAGGGAAATCTGGCGGTAAGCCACTGCTTGCTTGGACAGATCGTCATAAACGATCAGCGCGTCTTCACCGCGGTCGCGGAAGAATTCACCCATGGTGCAACCGGCATACGGAGCCAGGTATTGCAGCGCAGGAGATTCCGAAGCACTGGCCGCCACGATGATCGTGTTTTTCAGTGCGCCGTTCTCTTCCAGCTTGCGAACCACGTTGGCGATGGTCGATTGCTTCTGACCAATAGCTACGTAGACGCAGAAAATGCCGCTGTCTTTCTGGTTGATGATCGCGTCGATGGCCAGAGCGGTTTTACCGATCTGACGGTCACCGATGATCAGCTCACGCTGGCCACGGCCGACAGGGATCATGGCATCGACAGCCTTGTAGCCAGTCTGTACAGGCTGGTCTACCGACTTACGCCAGATCACGCCTGGAGCAACTTTCTCGACCGCGTCGGTCTCGGTGTTGCCCAGTGGACCTTTACCGTCAACAGGGTTACCCAGTGCGTCGACTACGCGACCCAGCAGTTCCTTACCAACCGGAACTTCCAGGATACGGCCAGTGCACTTGGCGCTCATGCCTTCAGCCAGGGACTGGTATGCGCCGAGAATAACGGCACCTACGGAGTCCTGCTCCAGGTTGAGAGCCATACCGAAGACGCCGCCCGGAAACTCGATCATCTCGCCGGACATTACGTCGGCCAGACCGTGAATCCGCACGATACCGTCAGATACGCTGACGACAGTGCCTTCGTTACGGGCTTGGGAGGTCACATCGAGCTTGTCGATGCGGCCCTTGATAATTTCACTTATTTCGGAAGGATTGAGTTGCTGCATTGCTCTGCTGCCCCTTCAAACTCAAGATTTCAATGCTTCGGCAAGATTCGCGAGTTTGCCGCGAATCGAGCCATCGATAACCAGGTCGCCGGCGCGAATGACAATGCCCCCAATGAGGGATTTGTCTTCCGCAACTTGCAGGCGCACTTCCCGGTCGAGTCGTGCACTGAGAACCTTGGCGAGTTTGTCTTGCTGTTCTTGGTTCAATGCGAAAGCACTGGTCACTTCAACGTCTACCGATTTCTCTTGCTCGGCCTTGTACAGGTCGAACAGAGCGGCAATCTCCGGCAGAAGCAGGAGACGGTCGTTTTCGGCAACGACGTGCAAGAAGTTCTGCACTTTCACATCAAACTTGTCGCCGCACACTTCAATAAAAGTGGCGGCCTTGTCTGCGCTCGTCAGTCGCGGGGCCTTGAGCACGCGCTGCATGGTGTCGTCTTGCGACACTGCTGCAGCCAGGCCGAGCATGGCTGACCAAGAGGCCAGCTGCTGGTGGGCCTGGGCGTGCTCGAAGGCTGCCTTAGCGTAAGGTCGGGCCAACGTGGTCAATTCTGCCATGATCGCCCTCGCTTAAATTTCAGCAGCCAGTTTGTTAACCAGCTCCGCGTGCGCGTTTTGATCGATTGTGGCACCCAGGATCTTCTCAGCACCGCCAACGGCCAGGGCACCCAGTTGGGCACGCAGCGCGTCTTTGACACTGTTCAGTTCCTGCTCGATCTCGGCCTGAGCCTGAACCTTCACACGGTCAGCGTCGATACGGGCTTTTTCAACAGCCTCTTCAACGATCTGGTTACCGCGTTTCTTGGCTTGCTCAATGATTTCGGCTGCTTGAGCTTTCGCTTCGCGCAGTTGCTGACCCGCTTTATCTTGGGCCAACTCCAGGTCGCGAGCTGCTCGTGCTGCAGCGTCCAGTCCATCCGCAATCTTCTTCTGACGTTCGTGCAGAGCTGCGATGACCGGAGGCCATACGAACTTCATGCAGAAAACGACAAAAATCAAGAACGCTAAGGACTGACCAATAATGGTTGCATTAATGTTCACGCCAATACCTCGCTCATTCGTTGCACAACACACCAATCACTCGAAAAGACGAGTGATTAACCGGCGAGTTGACCAACGAAAGGGTTCGCGAAGGTGAAGAACAGAGCGATACCAACACCGATCATGGTCACGGCGTCGAGCAGGCCGGCGACGATGAACATTTTAACTTGCAGCATTGGAACCATTTCTGGCTGACGCGCTGCGCCTTCCAGGAACTTGCCGCCCAGCAGGCCGAAACCAATGGCAGTACCCAGGGCGCCCAGGCCGATCAACAGTGCAACAGCGATAGCGGTTAGACCAACTACAGTTTCCATCTTTCCTCCCGACTTTTACGTCGTATGGTTTAGGTTTTTTAGATTTTAAAGCGGTAAAACAAATCGTTTCATAGCCCGGTAGGGCCTACCTTCCCGTTTGACCGGGAAGGACATCAGACTAGCCGAGACTGGTCTTAATGGTTCTCTTCGTGCGCCATCGACAGGTAGACGATGGTCAGCATCATGAAGATGAAGGCCTGCAGGGTGATGATCAGGATGTGGAACACAGCCCACGCCCACTGCAGAACAATGCCCAGGCCGCTAAGCCAGAGCAGGCCGCTGCCGAACATCACAGCGATCAGAATGAACACCAGCTCGCCGGCATACATGTTGCCGAACAGTCGCAGAGCCAGGGAGATCGGCTTGGCGATCAGGGTCACGAATTCCAGCAGGAAGTTCACCGGGATCAGCAGGGCTTGAACGAAGATGTTCTTGCTGCCGAACGGGTGCAGGGTCAGTTCGCCGATGAAGCCGCCGATGCCCTTGATCTTGATGCTGTAGAAAATGATCAACGCGAATACCGACAGGGCCATGCCCAGGGTAGCGTTAGGGTCAGTGGTCGATACGGCACGGAATGGAATGTGCGGGTCGCCGCTGATCGCCATGGCGAGCTGAGGAATCCAGTCAACCGGGATCAGGTCGACGGCGTTCATCAGGAACACCCAGACGAAGATGGTCAGTGCCAGCGGTGCAATCACCGGGCTACGGCCATGGAAGCTGTCTTTCACGCTGCCATCGACGAATTCGACCAATACTTCAACGAAGTTCTGCAAAGCACCTGGCTGACCGGAAGTCGCCTTCTTTGCCGCCATGCGGAAAATCAGGACGAAGATCAGACCCAATGCGACCGACCAACCCAGAGTATCCAGGTGGAAAGCCCAGAAGCCCATTTCTTTGGCCTCTGCTGCGGAGTGGGCAAAGCCCCAGCCGCCATTAGGCAGCTGACCGAAGGTCAGGTTCTGCAAGTGGTGCTGGATATAGCCCGAAGCGGTTGTTTCTGCCATGGTTGCCTCAAACGCCCTAAGGTTTCGAAAGTCTTGTTTTCATTAGCAGGGGAGCGAACCAGCTGACCAGTTGGGTCAACACGAAGACGCCGAATACAGCCAGCGGCGCCAATGGCTTCACACCTGCAAAGGTCAGTGCAAACAGCACTGCCGTCAAAATCAGTTTCCCTGCTTCGCCGGCATAAAATGACCGGACGATCGCCTGGGCTGCTCGGGCGCCGGAAAACCGAAAGGCCCTGTGAGCAAAATACATATTGGGCAGCAAGGCTATCAGGCCTCCGCAGAGTCCTGAATATCCGGCTACGACTCCATGCCAGTACCAAAGCGCCAAAGCGGCGATCAGCAAAATGACAAATTGCGCCAATAAAACCGGAAAAACAGCCAAGCGATGGAACGGCAACGTGTTTGGCGTGCGGGTTTCCATCACTCTTGCTCCTCAATGGTCGGCTGCCGGAAATCAATAACTTGGCATAATTTGTGCCGACAAAATGCGCGCAGAGTATAGGGGCGGTTCTGCCCCTATTCAACTGCCGGGTAGTGATTTCCGATCACACGCTACATGAGTAAATGTTTCAGCGGATGTGGGCAAGGACGCCCTGCAGCTCATCAAGAGAGTTATAGCCGATGACCAATTGGCCTTTGCCTTTCTTCCCGTGGCGAATCTGCACCGCAGAGCCTAGGCGTTCGGCCAGGCGCTGCTCGAGACGGGCGATATCCGGATCAGGTTTGCTCGTTTCGACCGGTGCAGGTTTACCACTCAACCACTGGCGAACCAGGGCCTCGGTCTGACGAACGGTGAGCCCTCGTGCGACAACGTGTCGCGCCCCTTCAACCTGTTGATTTTCCGGCAAACCCAGCAAAGCACGGGCGTGACCCATTTCCAGGTCGCCATGGGACAGCATGGTCTTGATGACTTCCGGCAGCGCGATCAGGCGCAGCAAGTTGGACACGGTCACGCGGGACTTGCCCACTGCGTCAGCCACTTGTTGCTGGGTCAGCTGGAATTCCTGCTGCAAGCGCTGCAATGCAATCGCTTCTTCGACCGGGTTGAGGTCTTCACGCTGGATGTTCTCGATCAGCGCCATGGCGATCGCGGTTTCATCCGGTACATCGCGCACCATCGCCGGGATCGTTTCCTTGCCGGCCTGCTGGCTGGCACGCCAGCGGCGTTCACCGGCGATGATTTCAAAGCGCCCGCCACCAATGGGGCGGACCACGATCGGCTGCATCACGCCCTGGGCCTTGATCGAATTGGCCAGTTCTTCCAGCGCCTGGGGGTCCATGTCCCGGCGTGGCTGGTATTTGCCGCGCTGGATCAGGTCCAGGGGCAGGTGTTGCAGCTCGCGCTCGTCGGCCTGCACCGCTTGCTCTTCAAGCGACGTGACAGTCGGACCACTCAGCAGTGCATCCAGTCCACGTCCGAGACCTCGTTTCTTGACGGCCATGGGGATTCCTTAAGTTGGCTGGGCTGCAGCGGTGCGTGAGTTGCGGCGTTGACGGCGAACCATCTCGCCGGCCAGGGCCAGGTAGGCAATGGCGCCACGCGAGGATTTGTCGTACGCCAGCGCGGGCATGCCGTAGCTTGGCGCTTCGGCCAGACGGATGTTGCGCGGGATCACCGTGTCGTAGAGCTGGTCGCCAAAGTGTTCCTTGAGCTGCGCCGACACGTCGTTCATCAGGCTCAGGCGCGGATCGAACATGGTCCGCAACAGGCCTTCGATCTGCAGGTTCGGGTTGAGCAACTCGGCGATACGCTTGATGTTATCCACAAGGTCGCTCAAGCCTTCCAGTGCGTAGTATTCGCACTGCATGGGGATAATCACCCCATCGGCTGCCACCAACGCGTTCAGCGTAAGCATCGACAGTGACGGCGGGCAGTCGATCAAGATGTAATCGTAATTCTCGCGGATCGGCGCCAACGCGCTGCGCAGACGGCTTTCCTTCATCTGCATTTCCAGCAGCACCACTTCCGCCGCGGTCAAATCGCGGTTGGCCGGCAGCAGTTGGTAACCACCGTGTTCGGAGAAGTGCATGGCCTGGGCCAGGTCGCACTCGCCGATCAGCAAGTCGTAGACCGAGTTTTCCAGGCCGTGTTTATCCACACCGCTACCCATGGTGGCGTTGCCCTGTGGATCGAGATCGATCAACAGCACCCGGCGCTTGGTAGCCACCAGGGATGCTGCGAGGTTGATGCAGGTGGTGGTTTTGCCCACGCCACCTTTCTGGTTCGCTATCGCGAATACCTTAGCCATTCTTGCTTGTGTTCCCAATCATGCCGTGCGGCGCAGTATCAGCAGATGGCGTTGGCCTTGGCAACCGGGTACGGCCAAGGCGTGTTCGCTATCGAGGTGGAAGTCTGCCGGCAATGCTAACAGCTCGTCGCTTGGATGGACGCCCTTCATTGCCAGCCAGCGGGTGTCACGGTCGCCGAGGTGGCGAGTCCAGTTGCTGAAGTTCTCCATGCTGCTGAAGGCCCGGGAAACAATTCCGTTGAAAGGCTGTTCAGGCGTGAAGGCTTCGACGCGACTGTGGATAACGTGCAGGTTATCCAACTTGAGTTCGAGTTTGACCTGGGTCAGGAAGCGGGTTTTCTTGCCGTTGCTGTCCAGGCAGGTGACTTGCGACTCGGGAAACAGGATTGCCAGGGGAATCCCTGGCATGCCGCCGCCACTGCCAACGTCGAGCCAGCGACCGTTTTCGATAAACGGCATCACACTCAAGCTGTCGAGCAAGTGACGCGAAACCATTTCGTCTGGATCACGCACTGCAGTCAGGTTGTAGGCCTTGTTCCATTTGATCAACAGGGCCAGGTAGCCCAGCAGCAATTCGTGCTGGGCCGGGGTCAGGTCGACGCCCAACTGGCGCGCACCTGTGGATAACTCTTCGGCGTGTTGCGAGGTGACCAACGAACTCAAGCGCTTTGCTCCAACTGACGGCCCGCGCCGCGTTTTTTCAAATGAATCATCAACAGCGAAATGGCTGCCGGCGTGACGCCGGGGATGCGTGAAGCCTGGCCCAGGGTTTCTGGCCGAGTTATCCCCAGCTTGCTTTGGATTTCTTTCGACAACCCGGAAATCCCGGTGTAATCGATATCCACAGGCAGCTTGGTGTCTTCACTGGCGCGCAGGCGAGCGATCTCATCCTGCTGGCGGTCAATGTAACCGGCGTACTTCGTCTTGATCTCGACCTGCTCGGCGACCTGTGGATCTTCTGCGCCGCCGCCGGTCACTTCGACCAGACCAGCGTAGTCGATTTCCGGGCGCGACAGCAGGTTGAGCAAGTTGTACTCGTGGGTCAGCGGCGTGCCGAATTTTTCCGCGATTGCGTCGCCCTGTTCGGTGCCCGGGCGAACCCAGGTGCTTTTCAGGCGTTGCTCTTCCAGGGTGATGCTTTCGCGTTTCTTGCAGAAGGCTTCCCAGCGCGCGTCATCGACCAAGCCCAGCTCGCGACCTTTTTCGGTCAGGCGCAGGTCGGCGTTGTCTTCGCGCAGGATCAGGCGGTATTCCGCCCGGGAAGTGAACATCCGGTACGGTTCCTGGGTACCCAGGGTGATCAGGTCATCCACCAACACACCGATGTACGCTTCATCGCGACGCGGGCACCAGCTGTCTTTGCCCTGTGCGCGCAGTGCGGCGTTGGTCCCGGCCAGCAAACCTTGGGCGCCGGCTTCTTCGTAACCGGTGGTGCCGTTGATTTGTCCGGCGAAGAAAAGACCGCCGATGACTTTGGTTTCCAGGCTGTACTTCAGGTCACGCGGATCGAAGTAGTCGTACTCGATGGCGTAGCCCGGACGCACGATGTGCGCGTTTTCCATGCCGCGAATCGATTGCACGATCTGGATTTGCACGTCGAATGGCAGGGAAGTGGAAATCCCGTTCGGGTACAGCTCATGGGTGGTCAAGCCTTCGGGCTCGATAAAGACCTGGTGGCTTTCCTTGTCGGCAAAGCGGTGGATCTTGTCTTCGATCGACGGGCAATAACGCGGGCCAATACCTTCGATCACCCCGGAATACATCGGCGAACGGTCGAGGTTCGCGGCAATGATTTCGTGGGTGCGCGCATTGGTGTGGGTAATCCAGCAGCTCACCTGTTTCGGGTGCTGCTCTTTGGAACCCATGAACGACATCACCGGAATCGGCGTGTCGCCGGCTTGTTCGGTCATCACCGAGAAATCCACAGAACGCCCATCGATACGCGGCGGGGTCCCGGTTTTCAGGCGACCGACGCGCAGCGGCAACTCACGCAGGCGTTTTGCCAGGGCAATCGACGGCGGATCACCGGCACGACCGCCGGAATAGTTCTGCATACCGATGTGGATAAGTCCGCCGAGGAAGGTACCGGTGGTCAACACCACGGATTCTGCGAAGAAACGCAGGCCCATCTGAGTGACAACACCGCGTACTTGATCCTGTTCAACGATCAGGTCATCCGCCGCCTGTTGAAATATCCACAGGTTCGGCTGGTTTTCCAGGGTTTCGCGCACGGCCGCCTTGTACAGGATGCGGTCGGCTTGTGCCCGAGTGGCACGCACGGCCGGGCCTTTACGGCTGTTCAGCACGCGAAATTGAATGCCACCCTTGTCGGTAGCCATGGCCATCACGCCGCCAAGGGCGTCGATTTCTTTGACCAGATGGCTCTTGCCGATCCCACCAATGGCGGGGTTGCAACTCATTGCACCGAGGGTTTCCACGTTGTGCGTGAGCAACAGGGTTTTTACGCCCATGCGTGCTGACGCCAGTGCTGCCTCGGTACCGGCATGACCGCCGCCGATGACGATCACTTCAAAACGGGAAGGGAAATCCACCACGCACCTCGTGCCTGCTTATGTAGGTAATCAGGAATTGTCTGTTGAAAGGGTTTTGGAGCTTTGGCGGCAAGTATAGGGACTTAGCCCTTCCTAAAGAACCCTTTGCACAAAATTTAACCAGCTGTGGATGAATCACGGACAATAGAAATTAAAAGAGAGAAATTTATTAAATCTTTGTTTTTATGTTTATTTCTACTGAGCCTACTTTCTGTGGATAGATCTCTACAGGCCTTTATTTACGTTGTGTACAGCGACTCAAAAGTCTGTGGTCATGTGCCAATGAGGCCCTTGGATAAGTGCTTTAAGCCTGTGGATTAAAGCAGTGGTTATCCACAGGCGGGTTTATCTTCAGTTTTCAAGCCCTGTTATCAACTGGGCACAGGGGCGGTTATTCACAGGGCTTAATCCACAGAAATCGATGAATAGCTGGGTATTTCAGGCGTGACGAAGCCGCCGCAATCTTTCGATTCGCAGCTGGGCCCGTAAAAGAGAGACCTATTGTGAGAAAACCGCAGTGCAGTTAATAATAGCGATTATCATTAACCTGCCTTGTCGCGCCCTATGCCCCCTCCTTCACACACGGCTGCTGTCCAGCACATCTACGAACAGCACCATTCGTGGCTGCAGGGATGGCTCAAAGGTAAATTGCATAACGCTTGCGATGCGGCCGACGTGGCGCACGATACGTTCGTGCGAATCCTGGGCGGACGCCATGCCGCGCAGATCATGGAACCGCGTGACTATCTGGCGACCATTGCCAAAGGCCTGGTGATTGACCGTTATCGCCGGCATGCCGTTGAACAGGCTTATAAGCAAACCCTGGCCGAGCGCCCTGAAGCCACAGCCATCAGCGAAGAAGACAAGGCAATCATCATCGAAACCCTGGTGGCTGTGGATAAAGCGCTGTCTAGCCTGGGGGAGCGAGCGCGGCGGATTTTCATGCTGTCGCAGATCGAGGGCCTGACTTATCAACAAATCGCCGATCAACTGCAGGTTTCCCTGACCACCGTGAAAAAACACATGGTCCGCGCGCTGACCGAGTGTGCATTGATCATGGCCGGCCTCTGATGGCCGCCGCGCCTGACCGCAAGACCTTCGAGGCGGCTGCCAGCTGGTATGTGCAGTTTCAGTCCCAGCCGCCAACGCCTGCCGAACGATACGCCTGGCAGCAATGGCTCAATGGCGATCCGTCCCATCAGGCTGCGTGGAACCAGATGGAACAATTGCAGCGCAGTCTCGGTGCCCTGCCCCAGGACGTTACCCGTCGTGCCTTGTCGACCACGCAACAACGCCGGCAGGTCCTCAAGTGGATGTTGGCACTCGGCAGCACTGGATACCTCGGTTGGAATGTTCAACAACACACGTCCCTGGGCAATGTGTGGGCCGACTACCGCACTGCTGTAGGACAGCGGCGCCGTATCGAACTGGCCGACGGCACGCAGATCGACCTCAATACCGGCACCGCCATCGATGTCGCGTTCGATGGGCGCCAGCGCCTGATTCGCCTGCGCGAAGGTGAAGTACTTATCCACACGGGCAAATTGGGTGGCCAAACGCCCTTTTATGTCGACACTCGCCAAGGCCGGGTCCAGGCATTGGGCACGCGATTCAGCGTGCGCCAACTGGCGGATTCCACACGGGTCAGTGTTTTGGAGGACAGGGTAAGCGTGTCGCCAGCTGATCAGCCTGCACACAGGCGTGTGCTCGTTGCCGGTGAAAGTGCTGACTTCGATCGGCAAAACGTCGGACCGGACCAACCGTATTTTCGTAGTCAAGCGGCTTGGGTTGATGGCCAGTTGATCGTTTTGGACGCGCGCCTTGGTGACGTCATCGGCGAACTGGCCCGTTATCGCCACGGCTTGATCCAGTGCGATCAGGCTTCACAACGCCTGCGCGTGTCCGGGACGTTCCGCCTGGACTCTATCGATGCCGTGCTGGCCAACCTGCAGGCGACGCTGCCGATCCAGGTGAAATACTTCACCCGCTATTGGGTGTCGGTGCAGCGAATCGGCTGACAAAAAAATAGTCCACAAGGGGGTTATCTTTTTTCTACCTGGCGCGGCCCTACAGGTAATTACGACGCAACCTTCAGGGCTTCCTCACACATGCGCCTTCCCAACCAGCTTCGCCAGCGACTCTCCTGCCACGGCATTACGTACGGTCTACTGTTGAGCACCGCCACTGCCGTCGGGGTGTTCCTGCCTTCCAGTGCGATGGCTGCGCACTACAGCATTGCCGCCGGCCCGCTGGACAGCGCCTTGAGCCAATTCGCCGCCAGGGCCAATATCATTCTGTCTTTTTCCCCACAGCAAACCGCACGATTGCGCAGTCCGGGGTTGGTTGGGGATTACTCGGTAGAGCAGGGTTTTGCACTGCTACTGCGTGAATCTGGCCTACAGGCCGTCGTCCAGGCGCCGGGCAGTTATGTATTACAAGCCGCACCCACCGGGGAACTGACCCTGGCCCCGACCACCATCAGTACTTATCAACAGGCTGGTTTCGCTCAAGAGATCGCCGCAGACGTCGGCTACAAGGCGCAAAACAGTCGGATCGGCACCAAGACCAGCACGCCTTTGTCGGAAACTCCGCGTTCGGTATCGGTCGTCACCGGCCAGCGCATCAAGGACCAGAAGTCCCAGACCCTGACCGAAGTGCTCGGTTATGTGCCTGGTATCTTCGCGCCGCCGTTCGCCGCCGGTGATGGTCTGGCGGGCGACCTGTTTTTCATTCGCGGTTTCAACGCCACCGATTACGGCTACGGATTGCTGCGCGATGGCCTACGCGTACAAGGCAACCGCTACGACACTACCAGCGAGCCCTATGGCCTGGAACGGGTCGAGATCTTCCGTGGTCCGTCGTCCCTGCTTTATGGTGAAAACGCTCCCGGCGGCCTGGTGAACCTGGTGAGCAAGCACCCAACCAGCGCGCCACAGGGCGAAGTGCAACTGGGTTACGGCTCGAATAACCGTCGCCAGCTGGGTGTGGATATCTCCGGCCCGCTCACGGACGCCGGCAACATACTCGGCCGCGTGGTGATGCTTGGCCGCAAGTCCGACACCCAGACGGACCATGTGCCGGATGATCGCCTCTACATCGCGCCGTCCCTGACCCTGAATTTCGACGATTACAACACCCTGACGCTGTTAGCCAACTACCAGAAAGACCACACCAACCTGGAGCTTGGCTTACCCGCCGCAGGTACTTTGCTGACCAACCCGAATGGCAAGTTATCCAAGCACACCATGCTCGGCGACCCGAACTGGAACACCTTTGAGCGTGAAGCCTGGAGCACGGGCTATGAGTTCAGCCACAGCTTCAATGACGATTGGCAGTTCCGCCAGAACTCACGCTACATGCAGTCGCGTATCACCCGTCACGAAACCTGGCCAGGCGACCTGAACAACCGAGGCTTCGGCACCCAGCTGAACATGAACGCCTACGACCGCTACAACAAGTCGATGGTGTACTCCCTGGATAACCAACTTGAAGGAAAATTCCAGCTGGGCGAACTGGAAAACACGGTTTTGTTCGGCGCGAGCTACGATCGGACCTCCTTCAACCAGGACTGGGACGCGGGTTTCGCCGGGACCATCAATGTGTATAACCCGGTTTACCTGCGTGAGCCGACCACCCCGCTGGCGGTGCAGAACACCTTGCTCGAACAGCAGATGAAAGGGGTTTATGCACAGGTCCAGAGCAAGTACGACCACTGGCTGTTTTTGCTCGGCGGGCGCCAGGATTGGGTCGATAGCCAATTCCGGGACAAGGTGAAACCCTCATCGGACTCAAGCACCACCGAGCAGAAGTTCACCTACCAGGGCGGTGTGATGTACCAGTTCGACAACGGCCTTACGCCGTATGTCAGCTACTCCACTGCGTTCGTCCCGGTTCAACAGATCTCGGTCACAGGTTCTCCGCTCAAGCCAATCACCAGCCGCCAATACGAAGTGGGTGTGAAGTACGAGCCGATCGGTTGGGACACGGCGATGACGCTGTCGGTGTATGACCTGCGCAAACAGGACGATACCTACCTCGACAGCACCACCAACACCTACCGCCAAGTGGGCGAAAGCCGGGCCAAGGGCGCCGAAGTGGAGATCAACAGCAACATCACCCCGAACCTGAATCTGACGGCGGCCTACACCTACACCGATGCGCGGATTACCAAGGACACGGCCGGTTCGTTGGTCGAGGGGAACCAGATGACCGGTGTTCCGCGTAACCAGGCATCTGTATGGGGCAAATACCGGTTCCTGGAGGGCCAACTCAAGGGGTTGTCCCTGGGCGGTGGTGTGCGTTACTTCGATAGCGCCTATTCCTACACCAAGCCCACTCTCTACGGGAAACTCGACCCCGGCAGCGTCACATTGGTGGATGCGGCCATCGGCTACCAGATCGATACCCACTGGTCGGTCGACCTGAACGCCAAGAACCTGTTCGACAAGGAATATGTATCCGGTTGCAACGATGCAGGGCGTTGCTATTGGGGCGACAGCCGTACCTTGCTCGGTACGGTGTCGTATAACTGGTAACGCGCTGTGGATAACTCGGTTACTTACCGATACAGAAACTTGAAAAGATCCGTCCCAGCAGGTCATCGGAGCTGAATGCGCCGGTGATCTCGCCCAACAGCTGCTGCGCCTGGCGCAAGTCCTCAGCCAGCAGCTCACCAGCACCCGCCAGGGTCAGCTGTGCCCGACCGTGCTCAAGCGCCGCGCTGGCATGGCGCAGCGCCTCCAGGTGCCTGCGCCGCGCACTGAAGCTGCTTTCCGAGGTCTGCTCGTAGCCCATGCAGGCCTTGAGATGGTCACGCAGCAATTCCAGGCCGTCCCCCGCCGACTTGGCGCTCAGGCTGATAGTGACGTGGCCATCCTCGCTGGTTTCCATGGCAATCGCCTCGCCCGTCAGGTCAGCCTTGTTGCGGATCAACGTGACTTTGGCCGGGTCTGGCCGCTGTTCGAGGAATTCCGGCCACAGGGCAAAGGGGTCCACCGCCTCAGGTGCGGTGGCATCCACCACCAGCAACACACGATCGGCCTCACTGATGGCCTTGAGCGCCCGTTCCACGCCGATCTTCTCTACTTGGTCATCCGTATCCCGCAAACCGGCGGTGTCGACCACATGCAGCGGCATGCCGTCGATGTGGATATGTTCGCGCAGGATATCCCGCGTCGTGCCGGCAATCTCAGTGACGATGGCCGCTTCGCGCCCTGCCAGGGCGTTGAGCAGGCTGGATTTACCGGCATTGGGCCGCCCGGCGATCACCACGGTCATGCCATCACGCAACAACGCGCCCTGCCCGGCTTCGCGCAGCACTGTGGATAACTCCTCGCGGACCTTATCCAGCATCGCCAACACGTGGCCATCGGCGAGGAAGTCGATTTCCTCCTCGGGAAAATCAATCGCCGCCTCGACATAGATGCGCAAGCTGATCAGTTGCTCGGTCAAGTTATGCACACGCAGGGAAAACGCGCCCTGCAACGAGCGCAACGCATTGCGTGCAGCCTGTGCAGAACTGGCCTCGATCAAGTCGGCAATCGCTTCGGCCTGGGCCAGGTCGAGCTTGTCGTTCAGGAACGCGCGTTCGCTGAATTCCCCCGGCCGCGCCAGGCGGCAGCCCAATTGCAGGCAGCGCTGCAGCAACATGTCGAGAACGACCGGGCCACCGTGGCCCTGTAATTCCAAAACATCTTCACCGGTAAATGAATTCGGCCCCGGGAAATAGAGGGCCAGGCCTTCGTCCAACACGCTTTGGTCAGCATCGAGGAAGGGGCCGTAATGTGCATAACGTGGTTTCAGCTCTCGCCCGCTGATGGCCTGGGCAGCCACGCCGGCAAGCGGCCCGGAAATACGCACAATACCGACACCGCCGCGACCTTGAGCGGTAGCGACAGCAGCGATGGTTTCACGAGGAGCACTCATCAGCAGGTTCCAGAACAAAAGTGACGGAAAGCAAAACGCCCCACTAGGGGGCGTCTTGAGTGGTTACCCACAGAGTAAATTACGCTTCGGCTTTTTTGGTAGCCGCTTCGATTTTACGTGTGATGTACCACTGTTGAGAGATCGACAACACGTTGTTGACTACCCAGTACAGCACCAGACCAGCTGGGAACCACAGGAAGAAGAAGGTGAAGATGATTGGCATCATTTTCATTACCTTGGCCTGCATCGGATCCGGCGGAGTCGGGTTCAGACGCTGCTGGATAAACATGGTCGCGCCCATGATGATCGGCAGGATAAAGAACGGGTCTTTGATCGACAGGTCAGTAATCCACAGGATGAACGGCGCCTGGCGCATTTCCACGCTTTCCAGGAGAACCCAGTAAAGCGACAGGAACACCGGCATCTGTACCAGAATCGGCAAGCAACCACCCAACGGGTTGATCTTCTCTTTCTTGTACAGCTCCATCATGGCCTGCGACATTTTCTGCCGGTCGTCACCATGTTGCTCTTTCAACGCTGCCAGTTTCGGCGCCACGGCACGCATGCGCGCCATCGACTTGTAGCTGGCTGCCGACAGTGGGAAGAAGATCCCCTTGATCAGCATGGTCAGGAAGATGATCGAGAAGCCCCAGTTACCGACGATGCTGTGGATATGTTGCAGCAGCCAGAAGATCGGCTGGGCAATGAACCACAGAATGCCGTAGTCCACAGTCAGTTCCAGACCTGGGGACAACTCTTTGAGCACAGCCTGGCTTTTCGGGCCGGCGTACAGAGTGGCGCTGGTTTCAGCCTTGGCACCTGGTGCGATGGTCAACGCCGGGCCAGTGTAGCCAATGATGTAGTTACCTTTGGTGTCCTTGCGCGCCGCGACCAGGTTGTTCTGGCCAGGCTGAGGAATCCACGCGGTCACGAAGTAGTGTTGCAACCAAGCCACCCAGCCGCCGTTCACGTTGTAGGTGATCGGGGCCTTTTGCTTGTCTTCGGCAACCTTGTCGATATCTTTCATCGACACTTTTTTGTACGGCTCCGAACTTGTCCACAGGGCAGCGCCCAGGTAAGTCGCGGTGCCAGTAGCGGTGCTGGACGACGGATCGGAGCTGGCGTCACGCTTGAGCTGGGCAAACATTGCGCCAGTCCAGGGCTGTGCGCTCTGGTTGTCGATCAAGTAGGTGACCACGATGTCGTACAAGCCGCGTTTCAGGGTGAAACGCTTGATGTAGTTGACGCCGTCCTTGCTGAATTTCAGGTCGACGACCAACTGGTCCTGGCCATCGGCCAGTTGATAACTCTTCTTCTCCGAGGAGAAAACCGGACGACCGGTAGGGCTCGCATCCGGGCCGTTGGTGCCGATCAAGCCACTTTGCGCTTGATAAACACGTTCGCCACCGTTATCGAACAACTGGAATGGAATTTCCGGGTGATCCTGACGACGCGGATACAGCGGAAGAGTCAGTTTGGCGACATCGCCACCTTGCGGGTCGATAGCCAGGTCCAATACATCCGTTTTTACCTGGATGAGGTCTGTGCTGGCGGCAACTGGTACTTCTGCGGGTGCGTTTGTTTCGCCCGCTGCGCGTGGAATGTCATCACTGGCGGCAGTGTTGGTGCCGCTCACTGTATCGGGTAGCCCCGCTGGAACAGCATTGGCAGCAACATTCTGAGTCGGCAGGGCAGCTTGGCCGTAGTCCTGGTTCCAGTTAAGGACCATGACGTAGGACACGATTGCCAGGGCGACGATCAGGATCGTGCGTTTAATATCCATGATTACTCGGCCATCGAAGAAGAACGGGAGGTAGGGATAGGCGGAACCGGGTCATAACCACCGGGATTCCACGGATGACAGCGACCTAAACGACGAAAGGTCAGCCAGCCACCGCGCAGAAGACCATGATTTTCTATGGCCTCTAACGCGTAGCAGGAACAACTGGGGTAGAAACGACAGTGGTTGGCCATCAGGGGACTAATGGCATAGCGATAAAACTGGATCGGAACGATTGCCAGTTTACGCATCAAGACTGTCTACCCCTACAGTTTCGGTGCTGACTGCTGGTGCTGGCTTGTGGGTACGCGCCAAACGTTTCCAGAGCTTGCCGAAATGCTGAATCAATTCGGGGTTTTCTACGTCCCCCAAGCCTTTGCGCGCGACGATAACAATATCCCAACCAACCAGAGTGTCCTGGTGGAGGCGAAACGATTCGCGCATCAGACGCTTGAGGCGATTGCGCTCAACGGAGAGCTTTACGCTCTTCTTGCCGATCACCAACCCGAGACGGGGGTGATCCAGATCGTTGTTACGCGCAAGGAGCAGGAGATTTTTCCCCGGAACCTTGCCGGTGGGGGAGTCAAAGACTGCCTTGAAGTGCCGGGGGGTAAGCAGACGCTTTTCCCGACTGAAGTCCTGACTCACCGCAGGTACCGGATTATCAAACTGCCAGACGTGCACGACCTTTGGCGCGACGACGCGACAGGACAGCACGGCCGTTCTTGGTAGCCATGCGAGCACGGAAACCGTGAGTGCGGGCGCGTTTGATGGTGCTTGGTTGGAAAGTACGTTTCATGGCGTTGTTACCTGGTTCGTCCACAACGGGCCGGAATGGCCCCCGTTTTAAGAGACCGGCGATTCTAGAGAAAGCAAGCCTCTAGGTCAATTTCCAACCAGCTTTTCCTGCAATTAGATCTCTATACGGCAAAGCGTCCTTTTCCATCCGCTCGGCTTTCATGGGCAATGCCATAGATATAAAAATAAAGAAGGAAGTTATTTAAAGCTTTTCTGTAAAGCTTATAAAAGCTAGGCCGGCGATCATCTGTGGATAACTGCCTTGAGGCCATACTCCACGTGATGTACAGAGAATGACAACACGGGGGAGAAACTGGGCTCTGCCTGTGCTCCGCTATCGGATAACCTGTGGGTGGAATGGGTTGTTATCCACAGGCCAGTTACCCACAGACTTTCGCCCCCACTTGTACAACGACCTTAGGTGCGCTTATCCACAGAGCTTATGCACAGACCATTGGTCGCTTTTTTTGTGCTTAACGCGTTGATTTTGGCTGCCTTGTGCGCAACCTACATGTGGATAAGTGGGCAGCGCGCCGCTACAATGGCGGCTGTTTTTGCCTCACCGGCTTTCAACTTAGGGGATATCCGTGTCAGTGGAACTTTGGCAGCAGTGCGTGGAGCTTTTGCGCGAGGAGCTGCCTGCCCAGCAATTCAACACCTGGATCCGTCCACTACAAGTCGAAGCCGAAGGCGACGAGTTGCGTGTCTACGCACCCAATCGGTTTGTTCTCGACTGGGTCAACGAGAAGTACCTGAGCCGCGTTCTCGAGTTGCTCGACGAACATGGCAACGGCGTTGCGCCCGTGCTCTCCTTATTAATAGGCAGCAAACGCAGCTCCGCCCCGCGTGCTGCGCCGAATGCGCCGCTGGCGGCTGCCGCATCGCAAGCCCAGGTAGCGACTGCACCGGCTGCGCCTGCTCCAGCCCCCGCGCCATCCAAGTCCTCCGCGCAAAAAAGCGCGCCTGAGCACGAGGAACCGTCACGCGACAGCTTCGACCCGATGGCCGGCGCCAGCTCCCAGCAAGCACCGGTTCGCGCCGAACAGCGCACCGTGCAAGTCGAAGGTGCGCTCAAGCACACCAGCTACCTGAACCGCACCTTTACCTTTGAGAACTTCGTCGAAGGTAAATCCAACCAGTTGGCCCGCGCTGCCGCCTGGCAGGTAGCCGATAACCCCAAGCATGGTTACAACCCGCTCTTCCTTTATGGCGGCGTTGGCTTGGGTAAGACCCACTTGATGCACGCTGTGGGTAACCACCTATTAAAGAAGAACCCGAATGCCAAGGTCGTGTACCTGCACTCGGAGCGCTTCGTGGCTGACATGGTCAAGGCCTTGCAGCTGAACGCCATCAACGAGTTCAAACGGTTCTACCGTTCCGTTGATGCCTTGCTGATCGATGACATTCAATTCTTCGCGCGCAAGGAACGTTCTCAGGAAGAGTTCTTCCACACCTTCAACGCCCTGCTCGAAGGCGGCCAACAGGTCATCCTGACCAGTGACCGCTACCCGAAGGAAATCGAAGGCCTGGAAGAGCGCTTGAAGTCGCGGTTTGGCTGGGGCCTGACCGTTGCGGTAGAGCCGCCGGAGCTGGAAACCCGCGTTGCGATCCTGATGAAAAAAGCCGACCAGGCGAAGGTCGACCTGCCCCACGACGCCGCCTTCTTCATCGCCCAGCGCATTCGTTCCAACGTGCGTGAGCTGGAAGGCGCACTCAAACGGGTCATCGCCCACTCGCACTTCATGGGCCGCGATATCACCATCGAGTTGATCCGCGAATCCCTGAAAGACCTGCTGGCGCTGCAAGACAAACTGGTGAGTGTGGATAACATTCAGCGCACGGTTGCCGAATACTACAAAATCAAGATTTCCGACCTGCTGTCCAAGCGCCGTTCGCGCTCGGTGGCTCGTCCACGGCAAGTGGCCATGGCGCTCTCCAAAGAGCTGACCAACCACAGCCTGCCGGAAATCGGTGATGTGTTTGGTGGCCGCGATCACACCACTGTGTTGCACGCGTGCCGCAAGATTAACGAACTCAAGGAATCCGACGCGGATATTCGCGAGGACTACAAGAACCTGCTGCGTACACTGACAACGTGATGACACCAGCGCAGCTTATTAAGGCAAGGGACTAGACCATGCATTTCACCATTCAACGCGAAGCCCTGTTGAAACCCCTGCAACTGGTCGCAGGCGTCGTCGAGCGCCGACAGACCTTGCCGGTGCTTTCCAACGTATTGCTGGTGGTCGAAGGCCAGCAATTGTCCCTGACCGGTACCGACCTGGAAGTCGAACTGGTCGGTCGTGTGCAGTTGGAAGAGCCCGCCGAACCTGGCGAGATCACCGTGCCGGCGCGCAAGCTGATGGATATCTGCAAAAGCCTGCCGAACGACGCGCTGATCGATATCAAGGTGGATGACGCCAAGTTGGTGGTCAAGGCCGGCCGTAGCCGTTTCACCCTGTCCACCCTGCCAGCCAATGACTTCCCAACCGTGGAAGAAGGCCCTGGCTCGCTGACCTGCAGCCTGGAGCAGAGCAAGCTGCGTCGTTTGATCGAGCGCACCAGCTTCGCCATGGCGCAACAGGACGTGCGTTACTACCTCAACGGCATGCTGCTGGAAGTGTCTGAAGGCATCATCCGCGCCGTGGCCACTGACGGTCACCGTCTGGCCATGTGCTCGATGAAAGCCGACATTGGCCAGCCGGACCGTCATCAGGTGATCGTGCCGCGCAAAGGTATCCTTGAACTGGCGCGCCTGCTCACCGAGCCGGACGGCAATGTCAGCATCGTGTTGGGCCAGCACCACATCCGCGCCACCACCGGTGAGTTCACCTTCACCTCCAAGCTGGTTGACGGCAAGTTCCCGGATTACGAGCGCGTACTGCCCAAGGGCGGCGACAAGCTGGTGATCGGCGACCGTCAGGCGTTGCGTGAAGCATTCAGCCGTACGGCGATTCTGTCCAACGAGAAGTACCGTGGTATTCGTCTGCAACTGGCCAACGGTCAGCTGAAAATCCAGGCCAACAACCCGGAGCAGGAAGAAGCGGAAGAAGAAGTGGGCGTTGACTACAACGGCGGCTCCCTGGAAATCGGCTTCAACGTGAGTTACTTGCTCGACGTGCTGGGTGTGATGACCACCGAACAGGTTCGCCTGATTCTGTCGGACTCCAACAGCAGCGCCCTCGTGCAGGAATCCGACAACGACGACTCGGCTTACGTTGTTATGCCGATGCGCCTGTAATAGAAGCTAGATGTCCCTTAGTCGCGTCTCGGTCACCGCGGTGCGCAATCTGCACCCGGTGACCTTCTCCCCCTCCCCCAGCATCAATATCCTCTACGGCGCCAACGGCAGTGGCAAAACCAGCGTGCTGGAAGCCATCCACTTGTTGGGGCTTGCCCGTTCCTTTCGCAGTGCCCGCTTGTTACCGGTTATCCAGTATGAACAATTGGCGTGCACGGTATTTGGCCAAGTCGAACTGGCAGAAGGCGGCAACAGTGCCTTGGGGATATCCCGTGATCGCGGCGGTGAGTTCCAGATCCGCATTGATGGCCAAAACGCACGCAGTGCGGCCCAGCTGGCGGAAATTCTGCCACTGCAACTGATCAACCCCGACAGCTTTCGGCTGTTGGAAGGTGCGCCGAAAATCCGCAGGCAGTTCCTCGATTGGGGAGTGTTCCACGTGGAACCGCGATTCATGGCCACTTGGCAGCGCCTGCAGAAGGCCCTGCGGCAGCGGAACTCGTGGCTGCGGCATGGTACACTTGACGCCGCTTCGCAAGCGGCCTGGGACCGGGAACTGTGCCTGGCCAGCGACGAAATAGATGAATACCGCCGCGCCTATATCAAAGCCTTGAAACCGGTCTTTGAGCAGACCTTGAGCGAGTTGTTGGACCTCGAAGGGCTGACGCTGAGCTACTACCGTGGCTGGGACAAAGAGCGTGAACTGAGTGCAGTGCTCGCCACGTCCTTGCAGCGGGACCAGCAAATTGGCCATACCCAGGCCGGCCCCCAACGGGCTGATCTGCGCCTTAGATTAGGCGCACATAATGCTGCGGATATCTTGTCCCGTGGCCAGCAGAAGTTGGTGGTGTGCGCGTTGCGTATCGCCCAGGGCCATTTGGTTAGCCAGGCCCGACGCGGTCAGTGTATTTATCTGGTGGATGACTTGCCGTCCGAACTCGACGAGCAACATCGCCGCGCGTTATGCCGCTTGTTGGAAGACTTACGCTGCCAGGTGTTTATCACCTGTGTAGACCACGAATTATTGAGGGAAGGCTGGCAGACGGAAACGCCAGTCGCTTTGTTCCACGTGGAACAGGGCCGTATCACCCAGACCCACGACCATCGGGAGTGAAGGCATGAGCGAAGAAAACACGTACGACTCGACCAGCATTAAAGTGCTGAAAGGTTTGGATGCCGTACGCAAACGTCCCGGTATGTACATTGGCGACACCGATGATGGTAGCGGTCTGCACCACATGGTGTTCGAGGTGGTCGATAACTCCATCGACGAAGCGCTGGCCGGTCACTGCGACGACATCAGCATCATCATCCACCCGGATGAGTCCATCACCGTGCGCGACAACGGTCGCGGCATTCCGGTCGATGTGCACAAAGAAGAAGGCGTTTCGGCGGCAGAGGTCATCATGACCGTGCTCCACGCCGGCGGTAAGTTCGACGACAACTCCTACAAAGTCTCCGGCGGTTTGCACGGTGTAGGTGTGTCGGTGGTGAACGCGCTGTCCGAAGAGTTGATTCTGACTGTTCGCCGCAGCGGCAAGATCTGGGAACAGACCTACGTCCACGGTGTTCCACAAGAACCGATGAAAATCGTTGGCGACAGCGAAACCACCGGTACGCAGATCCACTTCAAGCCATCGGCTGAAACCTTCAAGAATATCCACTTCAGCTGGGACATCCTGGCCAAGCGTATTCGTGAACTGTCCTTCCTCAACTCCGGTGTGGGTATCGTCCTCAAGGACGAGCGAAGCGGCAAGGAAGAACTGTTCAAGTACGAAGGCGGCCTGCGTGCGTTCGTTGAATACCTGAACACCAACAAGACTGCGGTCAACCAGGTGTTCCACTTCAACATCCAGCGTGAAGATGGCATCGGCGTGGAAATCGCCCTGCAGTGGAACGACAGCTTCAACGAGAACCTGTTGTGCTTCACCAACAACATTCCACAGCGCGACGGCGGTACTCACCTGGTGGGTTTCCGTTCCGCACTGACGCGTAACCTGAACACCTACATCGAAGCCGAAGGCCTGGCCAAAAAGCACAAAGTTGCCACCACCGGTGACGATGCCCGCGAAGGCCTGACCGCGATTATCTCGGTAAAAGTGCCGGACCCTAAGTTCAGCTCCCAGACCAAAGACAAGCTGGTGTCTTCCGAAGTGAAGACCGCAGTGGAGCAGGAGATGGGCAAATACTTCTCCGACTTCCTGCTGGAGAACCCGAACGAAGCCAAGCTGGTGGTCGGCAAGATGATCGACGCCGCACGTGCCCGTGAAGCCGCGCGCAAGGCCCGTGAGATGACCCGCCGTAAAGGCGCGCTGGACATCGCGGGCCTGCCGGGCAAACTGGCTGACTGCCAGGAGAAGGACCCTGCCCTCTCCGAACTGTACCTGGTGGAAGGTGACTCTGCTGGCGGTTCTGCCAAGCAGGGTCGTAACCGTCGCACCCAGGCCATCCTGCCGTTGAAGGGTAAGATCCTCAACGTCGAGAAGGCACGCTTCGACAAGATGATTTCCTCCCAGGAAGTCGGCACCTTGATCACGGCGCTGGGCTGCGGTATCGGCCGTGACGAGTACAACATCGACAAGCTGCGTTATCACAACATCATCATCATGACCGATGCTGACGTCGACGGTTCGCACATCCGTACCCTGCTGCTGACCTTCTTCTTCCGTCAGTTGCCGGAGCTGATCGAGCGCGGCTACATCTACATCGCTCAGCCGCCGTTGTACAAAGTGAAAAAGGGCAAGCAAGAGCAATACATCAAAGACGACGACGCCATGGAAGAGTACATGACGCAGTCGGCCCTGGAAGATGCCAGCTTGCACCTCAACGACGAAGCCCCGGGCATCTCCGGTGAGGCGCTGGAGCGCCTGGTTAACGACTTCCGCATGGTGATGAAGACCCTCAAGCGTTTGTCGCGCCTGTACCCTCAGGAGCTGACCGAGCACTTCATCTACCTGCCAGCCGTCAGCCTGGAACAGTTGGGCGATCACGCCGCGATGCAGGATTGGTTGGCTCAGTACGAAGTGCGCCTGCGTACCTCCGAGAAGTCCGGCCTGGTGTACAAAGCCAGCCTGCGTGAAGACCGTGAACGTAACGTCTGGCTGCCAGAGGTCGAACTGATCTCCCACGGCCTGTCGAACTACGTCACCTTCAACCGCGACTTCTTCGGCAGCAACGACTACAAAACCGTGGTGACCCTGGGCGCTCAACTGAGCACCCTGCTGGACGACGGCGCGTACATCCAGCGTGGCGAACGCAAGAAGCAGGTCAAGGAATTCAAAGAAGCCCTCGACTGGCTGATGGCCGAAAGCACCAAGCGCCACACCATTCAGCGCTACAAAGGTCTGGGCGAAATGAACCCGGATCAGCTGTGGGAAACCACCATGGACCCAAGCCAGCGTCGCATGCTGCGCGTGACCATCGAAGACGCCATTGGCGCAGACCAGATCTTCAACACCCTGATGGGTGATGCGGTCGAACCTCGCCGTGACTTCATCGAGAGCAATGCGTTGGCGGTTTCCAACCTGGATTTCTGATCAGGCGCTTTTACAAATTGCGTTGTATTACAAAAAACCCGATAGCGTGAGCTATCGGGTTTTTTGTATTCAGGGTTTGGGTGAGCTCAGGGTATTCCTGTGAGTATGTGTGCATTTGTTAACGGAGCATTGATCCAGTCGTTCTTTCGATGTGATGCTGAAACCTGCGAGGCACCGATTCTGGCTGTTGTGGGAATCTCAGCCTACCCAACTGATTTAGGCGGATATTAATCATGAACGAGAAAAGTGTTTCTTTCGAAAGCCTAAGACACCACACAACCGAAGGCCTTGAGTACTGGTCGGCTCGTGAACTTGCTCCAATGTTGGAATACCGAGACTGGAGGAACTTCGAGAACGTTATTGGTAAAGCCAAGCAAGCCTGCATGGGAAGTAAGCACCCAATAGCCGACCATTTTGTTGAAACCACCAAAATGGTGGTTTTGGGCTCGGGTTCTCAGCGTGAGCTGAGTGAAGTGCATTTGTCTCGATACGCGTGCTATTTGATTGTCCAGAACGGTGACCCGACCAAAGCGGTCATTGCTGCAGGGCAAACGTATTTTGCGATTCAGACCCGGCGCCAGGAACTGGAAGACGATCAAGCTTTCCAGAACCTTAAGGATGATCAAAAAAGACTGCTGTTACGTAACGAGTTGCGCGAGCATAACAAGCAACTTGTCGAGGCTGCTCAACAGGCAGGAGTAGAGACAGGGCTGGAATTCGCGGTCTTTCAAAATCATGGGTACAAAGGGCTCTATGGGGGGCTCGATCAGAAAGCTATCCATCAGCGTAAGCAGCTGAAAAAGAGTCAGAAAATATTGGACCACATGGGATCTACGAAGCTAGCCGCAAACTTGTTTCGAGCTACGCAAACAGAAGAAAAGCTTCGACGGGACAATGTCCAGGGTAAGCATCTTGCGAACCAGGTGCACTTTGAGGTGGGTAAAAAAGTCCGCGATACCATTGCTGAGTTGGGAGGGACTATGCCGGAGGAACTTCCTAACCCAGCAAAGAGCATCCAACAAATCGAATTGGCTACCAAGAAGCTTCAGGCAGAGTCGGATGAAATGTAACATTTCCAAAATGCTCCACGTGGAACATCACGGCGAAGTCGCCGCCACGCTCTCCAACCGATACCCATACCCGTAGATCGTCAACAGCTGCCAACCCCTGTCTGCCGTCAGCCCCAGCTTGTTGCGCAGCCGGTAGATATGCGTGTCCAGCGGCCGCGATGACACCATCTCTTCATGGGTCCAGAACCGCTCATACAGGTACTCACGGGACAACGGCCGCGCCAGGTTGGCAAACAAACAACTGGCCAATCGGTATTCACGCTCAGTGAGGTTGATCGGTTTACCCGCACGGGTCACGGTCAATTCGGCATCGTCGAAGGTCAGGTCATTGAAACTCTGCACTTCATGGGTCGCCGACTTTTGCAGGCCATGCCGACGCAACACCGCTGCGACCCTCGCCTTTAGTTCGTTGGGCCGAAAAGGTTTGCTGACATAATCATCAGCGCCGCTGTTCAAGGCGGTGACGATGTCGCTCTCGGCATCACGGCTGGTGAGCATGATGACGGCAGGTGGCGACTCCATGTGTTCGCGAGTCCAGCGCAGCAGGGCGATGCCGGTGATGTCCGGCAGTTGCCAGTCGAGGATCAGCAGGTCGAAGGTTTCCCGGCGCAGTTGGCGCAGCAGGTCTTCACCGCGTTCAAAGCAGTGCAGGGTCCAAGGCTGTTCGGCGGTGCTGGGGATCTGTCGCAGTGTCTGTTCCACCCGGCGCAGTTCGGCGGGTTCGTCATCCAGTATTGCGACACGCATGGGTGGTCCTTTCTTCTTGAAAAGTATGGCAGCCGTTGGCCTGTTTCGAATAAGGGCACGTGCTGCATAGATGCCGGCCGTTGAATCTGAAGAATTGTGCGCAGATTCGTCGGCCCCTTGGATCTCTCGGTAGGCTGGGATCGATCAGCGGTTAAGCCTTTGAAAGTCCTCGGTACCTGTGTGGGAAAGATACCGGCTCCTGACCGTAAGTAAAAGGATCAGCCGACGCGTGCGCTGTCGTAAACTCCAGTGTCGTCCTACGATGAGCAAAGCCGCGTTCCATGACATCGTCCACCACTCGACAACAGCACAGGCACGTTGACCTATGATGCTCTGGGGCAAGCCCGAAAAACGCCAACCCACCCACGCCCAACGGCTGTTCCATGGCCTGGTCCGCGAATGGTTGTGGATCGGTCTGCTGTTGCTGCCCATCACCGCGTACTTGTCCCTGAGCCCCGGCTTGGCATTGAACAACCCGCTTTACGACAGCCTTCGCCGCCTCACGCCCCTGCCGGTAGACCCGCGCATCCTGTTGGTGACCATCGACGGCCCCAGCCTCAAGAAGCTGGGGCAATGGCCCTGGCCGCGCAGCTTGCACGCCGACCTGATCGACCGCCTGAGCGCCGCGCAACCGGCCGCGATCCTGTTCGATGTGGCCTTCAGCGAGCCGGGCAACCCCGCCAATGACAAACGCTTGGCCGACGCGGTGTGCAACGCCGGCAACGTGCTGTTGCCGTTGCTGCGTGAAGGGCCGGCGAGTTACATCCAACCCGCAGAACAAATGCAGCCGCTGCTTAAATGCGCCAAGGGCGTGGGGCATATCAATGTCGAAGCGGACAACGATGGCGTCGTGCGCAGCCTGTATTTGCGTGAGGGGCCGTTGGATGCCATGGCGCCGCAACTGGCTTGGCTGGCCTATCAGATGGGCACCCAGGAGCCCACGCCGATGCCGGCTGAATCCCATGGCAAAGTCAGCGAACAATGGCACCGTGAGCACGGCATTCGCATTCCGTTTATCGCGGCCCACACCCAATTCCCCAGTGTGTCCTACGTCAGCGTATTGCGCGGTGAAGTCTCCCCCGAGTTGCTGCGCAATCGTCTGATCCTGGTCGGGGCGACCGCTTCTGGAATGGGTGATCGTTTTGCCACACCCATTTCGTCCACGCTGGGCACCACGGCGGGTGTCGAGATCCAGGCCAACGTGCTTAACGGTTTGCTGCAAGAGCGCAGCATTGTTGATCTGCCTGGGTGGCTGGCGGCGCTGATGGCGACGTCCGTGGTGGCGTTGCTGCTCGGCTTGCTGCTGTATCGGCCGCGTTACGCGCTATGGATGACGCTGGGCTGCATGGCCGCTGCGCTGATCGGGTCCCTGGCGTTGTTGCGCCTGGGCCATTGGTGGTCCCCTGCCGCCTGCCTGATCGGTTTACTGCTCAGCTACCTGATCTGGAACTGGCGACGCCTCAGCGTGATCCTGGCCTACTTCGGCTGGGAGCTGGCGCGCCTGGACAACGAACCCAAAGTGCTGCCCGAACGCCGTCGTGCACCCGCCAGCAAAGGCGATGTCTTGCAGGGCCGCATCTTTGCCCTGGAGCAGGCCGTCAGCCGCACACGCGACACCCGGCGCTTCATGGCCGATGGCCTGGAGTGCCTGCCGGTAGCGACGCTGATTACCGACCCCAGGGGCAATATCCTGTTGGCCAACCGTATCGCTCGGGAAGTGTTCGGCAGCGACCTGGTCACCGACAACCTGCTGGAACAACTGGCTGACCTCGGCTATCCACCGCTGCACAACGGTGTGCGCCCTGCCCTCTCGGCGCTGGAGCTGGTCGAGTTCCGGGATATCCACCAGCGCAGCCTGCGCATGGAACTCGCGCCGCTGTTGCCGGCAGAAGGTGACGTCGCACTGGGCTGGCTGTTGAGCCTGACGGACTTGAGCAAGGAGCGTGAAGCCCAGCAGCACCGCGAGACCATGCTGCGCTTCCTCTCCCACGACTTGCGTGCGCCGCACTCGGCGATCCTGGCGTTGCTGGATGTACACGGCAGTGAGTCGCCGGTATTCGCCCGGATCGAGCAGCAGGTACGTCGTGCCTTGAGCCTCACCGAATCCTTTGTGCAGTTGGCCAAGGCCGAGGCGGACGGCTACCACTTCCAGCCGACGCTGTTCGCCATGCTGGTGATGGATGCGTTTGACCAGGTCGCGTTGCTGGCCCAGCTCAAGGGGATTCATCTGGTCCATGATCTGGATGAAGCTGACGAGGGCATGGTGTCGGCCGATCAATCGCTGCTGACCCGTGCACTGTTCAATGTCCTGGAAAACGCCATCAAGTATTCGCCATCCGGCACCACTGTCAGGTTGCGCCACGGTGCTACGCCGGGCTGGCTGGAATGCCGCATCAGCGATCAGGGCCCGGGGATTGCCGCCGAGGACTTGCCGGAGTTGTTCAGCCAATACCGACGCTTTGAATCGGCCCAGGGCAGCGATGGCCTGGGGTTGGGGCTGACCATGGTCAAGGCCGTCGTGGAACGCCATGGCGGGCGTATCAGCTGCGAAAGCGTGGTGGGCAAGGGCACCACGTTCAGCCTGCAACTGCCGCTGCTGGAAGAGTGAAAAACGTACTTTTTCGCTGTGCATAAAAAACCGGTCACAAGGACCGGTTTTTTTATGCTGGAAAAACTTATGCACCTTTTTCCGAATTTTATGGGCTCTGGAAATATGTAAGTAAATCAGCTTGTTATGAAACAAAAAAGCCAATTCGCCAACAAACCGTACACAGGTTATCCACAGAAGCTCATGCCGCTGGTTCCTGCGCCACAACCGGCTCCGGTGGCAGCGAGCCCATGGCGCGTTGCTGAGCCTCATTCCAGGCCGCCGCCCGGTCATTCAGCGCAGCGATAGCCCGTGGGCCTTCGCCTTCGGCATACATCGGTTCACCAATCACCACGGTGATGGTGCCGGCGCGCTTGGCCCAGCCTTCCTTGGGCCAGAACTTGCCGGCGTTGTGTGCGATCGGCAGTACCGGCAGGTTGGCATTGACCGCCAATGCCGTACCGCCCCGGGAGAACTTGCCCACGGTGCCGAACGGCACGCGTGTACCTTCCGGGAAGATCAGCACCCACACGCCGTCCTTGAGCAGCTCGTCACCCTTCTTCGCCACGTGCTTGAGCGCAGCCTTGGGGTTGTCACGGTCGATCGCGATCGGCCGCAACATGGCCATGGCCCAGCCAAAGAACGGTACGTACAGCAACTCACGCTTGAGCACCTGGCTCAGGGGCGAGAAGTACGCCGAGAGGAAGAACGTCTCCCAGGTGCTCTGGTGGTTCGACAGAATCACGCAAGGCTGGTCCGGGACGTTTTCAGCGCCCTTGATCTCGAAGCGAATGCCCAGGAATACCTTGGACAGCCACAACGCACAGCGGCACCAATAAACGTTGATAAAGCGATAGCGCGCCTTGAATGGCAAAAAGGGCGCGATAAAAAAGCTCAGGGTGCACCAGAGAAACGAACTGGTGCCCAGCAGCAGGTAAAAGAAAAAGGTTCTGATGGCCTGCAAGATCGACATGGCGGCATTTACCGTTGCGGGGCATGGCCCGCCTGTTAAAAGCGCACTCCCGAACATTCCTTGGTCAGGATGTCGAGGGCGACTAGTTGTTGATAAGTTCTGCGGCAACCGCCGCCAGATCGTCAAAAATCAAGGTGCCCACCGGCAGGGTTTTCGCCTGGGTCTTTTCGCCTTTTCCGGTTTTAACCAAAACTGGCTGAGAATCGACGGCTTTGGCCGCCTCCAGGTCACCGAGGCTGTCCCCGACGAACCATATCCCAGCCAATGGCACCTTGTAATGTTCTGCAATGGTTTTCAACATGCCAGGTTTGGGCTTGCGGCAAGCGCAGCCCTCATCCGGCCCGTGGGGGCAGTACACCACCAGCCCCACCTCACCGCCCTGCTCGGCCACCAACGTGCGCAAGCGCGCGTGCATGGCGTCCAGGGTGGCGATGTCGTAGTAACCGCGGGCGATGCCGGACTGGTTGGTGGCGATGGCCACTGTCCAGCCGGCTTTGCTCAACTGCGCGATGGCCTCGATCGAACCGGGCAGTGGAATCCACTCCTCCACCGACTTGATGTAAGCGTCGGAGTCGTAATTGATCACCCCGTCCCGATCGAGAATCAGCAGTTTCAACATGGTCAGCTCAGCGTCGAGATGTCGGCGATATTGACGAACAGACCACGCAGGCGCGCCAGCATGGCGTAGCGGTTTTTCCGCACGCCCGCATCGTCGGCATTGATCATCACGGCTTCGAAGAACGCATCCACCGGGTCACGCAAGGTGGCCAGGCGCGCCAGGGCTTCGGCATAGTTGCGCTCGGCGATCAGCGGTTTCACCGCCGTCTCTGCCTTGGCGATGGCCGAGTTCAGCGAGAACTCCTTGGCGTCGGCAAACAGGCCAGGGTCGACGTCCGCATTGCCCAGGCCTTCGGCCTTGCTCAGCAGGTTCGACACACGCTTGTTCACCGCGGCCAGGGCGTCAGCTTCCGGCAGTTTGCGGAAGGCCTGCACGGCTTGTACGCGCTGATCGAAGTCCAGCGCCGAACCCGGTTGCAGGGCACGCACCGCCAGGTACACCGACACGTCCACGCCTTCGTCTTCGTAACGCGCACGCAGGCGGTCGAACACGAATTCCAGCACTTGCTCGGCCAGGCCGGCTTGCTTGACCTTGGCACCGAACTGGCCAACCGCGAACACCACGGCCTGGGTCAGGTCGAGGTCGAGCTTCTTGTCGATCAGGATACGCAGCACGCCCAGGGCCGCACGGCGCAGGGCATACGGGTCTTTGCTGCCGGTAGGCAACATGCCGATACCGAAGATGCCCACGAGGGTGTCCAGCTTGTCGGCAATGGCCACGGCGGCACCGGTCAGGGTGCTTGGCAGCTCGGCGCCGGCACCGCGCGGCATGTACTGCTCGTTCAGGGCCAGAGCCACATCGTCCGGCTCGCCGTCGTTGAGGGCGTAGTAGTAGCCGGCAACGCCTTGCATCTCCGGGAACTCGCCGACCATCTCGGTGGCCAGGTCGCACTTGGACAGCAGGCCCGCACGTGCGGCCCACGCGGAATCACCGCCAATGCGCGGCGCAATGTAGGCCGCCAGCTTGGAAACACGCACAGCCTTGTCGTAGACGCTGCCGAGTTTTTCCTGGAACACCACGTTCTGCAGGCGCAGGTTGAAGTCTTCCAGCTTCTGTTTCTTGTCTTGCTTGAAGAAGAACTCGGCGTCGGTCAGGCGCGGGCGCACGACTTTCTCGTTACCGGCGATGATCTGCTGCGGGTCCTTGCTTTCGATGTTGGCCACGGTGATAAAGCGCGGCAGCAACTTGCCGTCCACATCCAGCAGGCAGAAATACTTCTGGTTGTCCTGCATGGTGGTGATCAGGGCTTCTTGCGGCACATCGAGGAAACGTTCTTCGAACGAGCACACCAGCGGCACCGGCCACTCCACCAGGGCGGTCACTTCGTCGAGCAGGCTTGGCGGCACGATGGCGGTGCCTTCCTGCAGACGGGCCAGCTCTTCGGTGCGCTTGCTGATCAGCTCGCGACGCTCGTTGGCGTCGGCCAGCACGTAGGCGGCGCGCAGGTCGGCGGCATAGTTGGCCGGCGACGTGATGCGTACCGCTTCCGGATGGTGGAAGCGATGGCCACGGGACTCACGGCCAGCCTTCTGGGCAAGGATGGTGCAGTCGATGACCTGGTCACCGAGCAGCATCACCAGCCATTGGGTCGGACGCACGAACTCTTCCTTGCGGGCACCCCAGCGCATGCGCTTGGGGATCGGCAGGTCGTTCAGGGAATCTTCAACGATGGTCGGCAACAGGCTCGCGGTCGGCTTGCCGGTGATCACCTGGCTGAAGCGCAGTTTCGGGCCGCTCTGATCGATCTCGCTCAGCTCGACGCCGCACTTCTTGGCGAAGCCCAGCGCGGCCTGAGTCGGGTTGCCTTCGGCATCGAAAGCCGCCTGGCGTGGCGGGCCGTCGAGGTTGATGCTGCGGTCCGGCTGCTGGGTTTCCAGCGCGGTCAGCAACACGGCCAGGCGACGTGGCGCGGCGTAGACTTTTTTCGCGGCGAACTTCAGGCCAGCGCTGTGCAGGCCTTTTTCGATACCGGCCAGGAACGCGTCGGCCAGGGTGTTCAGTGCCTTGGGTGGCAGCTCTTCGGTGCCCAGTTCAACCAGGAAATCTTGAGCACTCATTGTGCAGCCTCCAGCTTAGCCAACACTTCATCACGCAGGTCCGGGGTCGCCATCGGGAAGCCCAGCTTGGCGCGCGCCAGCAGGTAGGCTTGGGCGACGGAACGCGCCAGGGTACGTACACGCAGGATGTATTGCTGACGCGCAGTCACCGAGATCGCCCGGCGCGCATCCAGCAGGTTGAAGGTATGGGAGGCCTTCAACACCATTTCGTAGCTTGGCAACGGCAGCGGCTGGTCGAGTTCGATCAGGCGCTTGGCTTCGCTTTCATAGAAGTCGAACAGTTCGAACAGTTTGTCGACGTTGGCGTGTTCGAAGTTGTAGGTGGATTGCTCCACTTCGTTCTGGTGGAACACGTCGCCGTAGGTGACTTTGCCGAACGGGCCGTCCGCCCACACCAGGTCGTAGACCGAGTCCACGCCTTGCAGGTACATGGCCAGGCGCTCGAGGCCGTAGGTGATTTCGCCGGTGACCGGGTAGCACTCGATGCCGCCCGCTTGCTGGAAGTAAGTGAACTGCGTCACTTCCATGCCGTTGAGCCAGACTTCCCAGCCCAGGCCCCAGGCGCCGAGCGTTGGCGATTCCCAGTTGTCTTCGACGAAACGGATGTCGTGCACCAGGGGGTCCAGGCCGACATGCTTGAGCGAGCCCAGGTACAGTTCCTGGAAGTTGTCCGGGTTCGGCTTCAATACCACCTGGAACTGGTAGTAGTGCTGCAGACGGTTCGGGTTTTCGCCGTAGCGGCCGTCAGTCGGGCGACGACTGGGCTGCACATAAGCGGCGTTCCAGGTTTCCGGGCCGATGGCCCGCAGGAATGTAGCGGTGTGGAAAGTGCCGGCGCCTACTTCCATATCGTAGGGCTGAAGTACCACACAACCTTGCTCGGCCCAGTATTGCTGGAGGGCGAGGATCAAGTCTTGGAAGGTACGCACGGCTGGCGTAGGCTGGCTCACGAAATTCACCTGTTACTTGGGCTGCGATTTAAAGAGCGGGAGTATACCCGATTCGGCCGCGCCACCATCCCCTGGAGCCTTATGCCACGCTGCTTTTGGTGTTCTGAAGATCCGCTGTACATGGCATATCACGATCAGGAGTGGGGAACGCCGCTGCGCGATGCGCAGGGCTTGTTCGAGTTGCTTTTGCTCGAAGGGTTCCAGGCGGGCCTTTCCTGGATCACCGTTTTACGCAAACGCGAGCATTATCGAAAGGTCTTGTTTGGTTTTGATGCACAACGCTTGGCGCGGCTCACCGATGCCGAAATCGAAGCGCTGATGCTCGACCCGGGCATCGTGCGCAATCGCCTCAAGCTCAACGCCACACGCCGCAATGCCGCCGCCTGGCTGGCGCTGGAGAATCCAGTGGAGCTGCTCTGGTCCTTCGTCGGCGGCGCGCCCAAGGTCAATCACTTCAAGGACCGCAGCGAAGTCCCGGCGATCACCGCCGAGGCTGAAGCCATGAGCAAAGCCTTGAAAAAGGCCGGTTTCACCTTTGTCGGCCCGACCATTTGCTACGCGTTCATGCAGGCCAGCGGCATGGTCATGGACCACACCCAGGACTGCGACCGTTACGCGGACCTGGCTAACGCCGGTTAGAATGCCGGCTTTGCGCACCACACACGATCAGGAGTGACCTGTGGAAAAGTTGAAAGGCGCCTTGCTGGTAGGCGCTCTCCGGTTATTTGCCCTGCTGCCTTGGCGCGCCGTCCAGGCCGTCGGCACGGCCATTGGCTGGGTCATGTGGAAAACCCCCAACCGCTCCCGCGACACGGTGCGGATCAACCTGTCCAAATGCTTCCCGGACATGGACCCCGCCGCCCGCGAGCGCCTGGTGGGCCAGAGCCTGATGGACATCGGCAAATCCCTCACCGAAAGCGCCTGCGCGTGGATCTGGCCGGCCCAACGCTCGATTGACCTGGTCCGCGAAGTCGAAGGCCTGGAAGTGCTGCACGAAGCCCTGGCCTCGGGCAAAGGCGTGGTGGGCATCACCAGCCACCTGGGCAACTGGGAAGTGTTGAACCACTTCTATTGCAGCCAGTGCAAACCGATCATTTTCTATCGCCCGCCCAAGCTCAAGGCGGTGGATGAACTGCTGCGCAAACAACGGGTGCAGTTGGGCAACCGCGTGGCGGCCTCGACCAAGGAAGGCATTCTGAGCGTGATCAAGGAAGTGCGCCGGGGCGGCCAGGTGGGCATTCCCGCCGACCCGGAGCCGGCCGAGTCCGCGGGGATCTTCGTGCCGTTCTTTGCCACCCAGGCGCTCACCAGCAAGTTCGTGCCGAACATGCTCGCCGGCCACAAGGCCGTGGGCGTATTCCTGCATGCCCTGCGGCTGCCGGACGGTTCGGGTTACAAAGTGATCCTGGAAGCGGCACCGGAAGACATGTACAGCACCGACACCGCCACGTCCTGTGCGGCGATGAGCAAGGTGGTGGAGCGCTATGTCGGCGCGTATCCGAGCCAGTACATGTGGAGCATGAAGCGCTTCAAGAAGCGCCCGCCGGGTGAGGAGCGGTGGTACTGAGTGCCCCGATCCATAGATCAATGAAGTCCTAATGTGGGAGCTGGCTTGCCTGCGATAACATCACCTCGGTGTAACTGACAGACCGAGTTGCCAGCATCGCAGGCAAGCCAGCTCCCACAGGGATCACCTCAGGCTTGGCGGTCGAGTTTCTTCAGGAACACCGTCATTTCTTTTTCGGCCTGTTTGTCGCCATGGGCTTGGGCCGCTTCGATGCCCTTCTCCCACGCCAGCCGCGCGGCTGCCACATCACCTGATCCCGCCTGCGCCTTGCCCAACAACTTCCACGCCGCCGAATACTTCGGATCGAACTTGACGCATTTCTGCAAATGCTCCGCCGCCTTGGCGTTGTCCTTCAAGTCCAGATAACCCTTGCCCAAACCAAAGCGCAGCAACGCGTTATCCACACCCTTGGCGAGCATTTTTTCCAGGGAATCGAGCATGGCGGTGTGTCCTTTAGCTATCCAGGGTTTTCAATATCGCCATCGCGGGCAAGCCCGCTCCCACAGTTGGAACGCGATCTCCTGTGGGAGCGAGCTTGCCCGCGATGACGGTGGTAGGCCCACCCAATTTCTATCAGAAAAAACTCAGCCCCACGTGGAACAGCTTCTCCACATCGCGGATATGTTTCTTATCCACAAGGAACAGGATCACATGGTCGCCAGTCTCGATCACCGTATCGTCGTGGGCAATGATCACCTCTTCATCGCGAATAATCGCGCCGATGGTGGTGCCCGGCGGCAAACCGATATCGCGGATGGCCTTGCCGATGACCTTGCTGGATTTGGCGTCACCGTGGGCAATCGCCTCGATGGCTTCCGCCGCGCCCCGGCGCAGGGAGTGCACGCTGACGATGTCGCCACGGCGCACGTGGGCGAGCAAGGTGCCGATGGTGGCCAGCTGCGGGCTGATGGCGATGTCGATATCGCCGCCCTGGATCAGGTCGACGTAGGCCGGGTTGTTGATGATGGTCATCACCTTCTTTGCCCCCAGCCGCTTGGCCAGCAGCGACGACATGATGTTGGCCTCGTCGTCGTTGGTCAGGGCCAGGAAGATGTCGGCGTCGGCGATGTTTTCTTCCATCAGCAGGTCGCGGTCCGAAGCACTGCCTTGCAGGACCACGGTGCTGTCGAGGGTGTCGGACAAATGCCGGCAGCGTGCCGGGTTCATCTCGATGATCTTCACCTGGTAGCGGCTTTCGATGGCTTCGGCCAGGCGTTCGCCAATCTGCCCGCCACCGGCGATGACGATGCGCTTGTAGCTCTCGTCGAGCCGGCGCATTTCACTCATGACCGCGCGAATATTCGCCTTGGCGGCGATGAAAAATACTTCGTCGTCCGCTTCGATCACCGTATCGCCCTGGGGCAGGATCGGCCGGTCACGGCGGAAGATAGCGGCCACGCGGGTTTCCACATTCGGCATGTGTTCACGCAGCTGGCGCAGTTGCTGGCCCACCAACGGCCCGCCGTAGTACGCCTTCACGGCCACCAGTTGCGCCTTACCCTCAGCAAAGTCGATCACCTGCAAGGCGCCGGGGATTTCGATCAGGCGCTTGATGTAGTGGGTCACCACCTGTTCCGGGCTGATCAGCACGTCCACCGGAATCGCGTCGTTGTCGAACAGGCCGGCGCGGGTCAGGTAGGCCGCTTCGCGCACGCGGGCGATCTTGGTCGGGGTGTGGAACAGGGTGTGGGCGACCTGGCACGCGACCATGTTGGTCTCGTCGCTGTTGGTCACCGCCACCAGCATGTCCGCGTCGTCGGCACCGGCCTGGCGCAGCACCGTGGGGAACGAGGCGCGACCTTGCACGGTGCGGATGTCGAGGCGGTCGCCGAGGTTGCGCAGGCGCTCGCTGTCGGTGTCGACCACGGTGATGTCGTTGGCTTCGCTGGCCAAATGTTCGGCCAGCGTGCCGCCGACCTGCCCTGCCCCAAGGATGATGATTTTCATCCGGTCACTCCCTTAAACCCGTTTCAGCCGCGCGCGGCGGCGATCTTGATCAGTTTGGCGTAGTAGAAGCCGTCGTGTCCGCCTTCTTGCGCGAGCAATTGGCGGCCATGGGGCTGCTTGATCCCGGCCGAGGTCGCGAGGTCCAGCTCCCGCGCGCCGCTGGTGCGGGCGAGGAAGGCTGCGATCACTTCGGTATTTTCCGTCGGCAAGGTCGAGCACGTGGCGTAAAGCAGGATGCCGCCGACTTCCAGGGTTGGCCACATCGCGTCGAGCAGTTCACCTTGCAGCACGGCCAGGGCCGCGATGTCGTCGGGTTGGCGGGTGAGCTTGATGTCCGGGTGGCGGCGGATTACGCCAGTGGCGGAGCATGGCGCGTCGAGCAGGATGCGCTGGAAGGGCTTGCCGTCCCACCAGGTGGCGGTGTCGCGGCCGTCGGCGGCGATCAACTCGGCGCTGAGGCCCAGGCGCGCGAGGTTCTCGCGCACGCGCACCAGGCGCTTGGCTTCCAGGTCGACGGCGACTACACCGGCGAGGTCTTTTTCCACCTCAAGGATGTGACACGTCTTACCGCCCGGTGCGCAGCAGGCGTCGAGCACACGCTGGCCCGGCGCCAGGTCGAGCAGGTCGGCGGCCAGTTGTGCGGCTTCGTCCTGCACACTGATCCAGCCTTCGGCAAAGCCCGGCAGGCTGCGCACGTCGGTGGCGGCTTCGAGCACGATGCCGTCAACGCTGTACACGCACGGCGTGGCGTTGATACCAGCGGCGGTGAGCAATTGCAGATAGGCGTCGCGGCGGTGGTGACGACGGTTGACCCGCAGGATCATCGGTGGATGCGCGTTGTTCGCTGCGCAAATGGTTTCCCATTGCTCAGGCCAGAACGCCTTCAGGGATTTTTGCAGCCAGCGCGGGTGGGCAGTGCGCACCACCGGGTCATGTTCCAGCTCGGCCAGCAGCGCTTCGCTTTCACGCTGGGCGCGGCGCAGCACGGCATTGAGCAGGGCCTTGGCCCAGGGCTTTTTCAGCTTGTCGGCGCAACCGACCGTTTCGCCGATGGCGGCGTGGGCCGGCACGCGGGTGTAGAGCAACTGATAGAGGCCGACCAGCAGCAACGCTTCCACATCCGCGTCCGCCGCCTTGAACGGCTTTTGCAGCAACTTGGCCGCCAGCGCCGACAAGCGCGGCTGCCAGCGGGCGGTGCCAAACGCCAGGTCCTGGGTAAAACCACGGTCGCGGTCTTCGACCTTGTCCATCTGCGTGGGCAGCGAGCTGTTCAACGACGCCTTGCCATTGAGGACAGCGGCGAGAGCCTTGGCGGCAGCCAGACGCGGGTTCATTGCGCGACCACCCCGAGCACGGTGCCCACGGCAAATTTCTCACGACGGCTGTTGAACAAATCACTGAAATTCAGCGCCTTGCCACCGGGCAATTGCAGACGGGTCAGGCACAGCGCTTGTTCACCGCAGGCGACCAACAGGCCGTCCTTGCTGGCGCCGATGATTTCACCGGGTGCGCCGTTGCCTTCGGCCAAGGTCGCGGCCAGCACTTTCAGGGCTTCGCCGTTGAGGGTGCTGTGGCAGATCGGCCACGGGTTGAACGCACGCACCAGGCGCTCCAGCTCCACGGCCGGGCGGCTCCAGTCGATGCGCGCTTCATCTTTGTTCAGTTTGTGGGCGTAGGTCGCCAGGCTGTCGTCCTGCACTTCGCCCTCCAGGGTGCCCGCCGCGAGGCCGGCGATGGCCTGGAGCACGGCCGGCGGGCCCAGCTCGGCGAGGCGATCGTGCAGGCTGCCGCCGGTGTCCTGGGCGGTGATCGGGGTGGTGACCTTGAGCAGCATCGGGCCGGTGTCCAGGCCCAATTCCATGCGCATCACGGTCACGCCGCTTTCGCTATCGCCCGCCTCAACGGCGCGCTGGATCGGCGCCGCACCGCGCCAGCGTGGCAGCAGGGAGGCGTGGCTGTTGATGCAGCCCAGGCGTGGGATATCCAGCACCACTTGCGGCAGGATCAAGCCATAGGCCACCACCACCAGCAGGTCCGGTTGCAGCGCCGCCAGTTCGGCCTGGGCTTCGGCGTTGCGCAGGGTCGGCGGTTGCAGCACGGGAATGTTGTGTTCCAGCGCCAGCTGCTTGACCGGGCTCGGCATCAGTTTTTGCCCGCGACCGGCCGGGCGATCCGGCTGGGTGTACACCGCGACGATGTCATAAGGGCTGGCGAGCAGCGCCTTGAGGTGTTCGGCGGCAAATTCGGGTGTACCGGCAAAAACAATGCGCAGTGGCTCGGTCATGGGAGGTCTCGGTTAAAAACAGTCACAAAAGAAAAAGGCTTGCCGCAGCAAGCCTTTGGAAGACGGGCATCAAGCTTGCTGGCGATGCTTCTTTTCCAGCTTCTTCTTGATCCGGTCACGCTTGAGCGTGGACAGGTAATCGACAAACAGCTTGCCGTTGAGGTGGTCGCACTCGTGCTGGATGCACACCGCCAGCAGGCCTTCGGCAATCAGCTCGAACGGCTTGCCGTCGCGGTCCAGAGCCTTGATCTTCACGCGCAGCGGGCGCTCGACGTTCTCGTAGAACTCCGGCACCGACAGGCAGCCTTCCTGGTACTCGCCCATCTCTTCGGTCAGCGGTTCGAACTCGGGGTTGATGTACACCATCGGCTCGCTGCGATCTTCCGACAGGTCCATGACCACGACACGCTGATGCACGTTGACCTGGGTCGCGGCGAGGCCGATGCCCGGGGCTTCATACATTGTTTCAAACATGTCATCGACCAACTGACGAACCTTGTCGTCCACTACGGCCACCGGTTTGGCGACAGTGCGCAGGCGCGAGTCGGGGAATTCGAGGATGTTCAAAATAGCCATAAGCGTAATTGCTGCACATGTGAGGTAAAGGCAAATCGGCGTTGGGATGGACCCAAACGACCGGTGTGAAACCCTTAAAAGCCGCGAAGGCCAAGGCATTTCACGCGAACGCACATAATAAAGGAGATTCACCCCATGAGGAAATCGCTGCTCGTCTTACTGCTGTGGGCGCCGGTCGCCATGGCCCTGCTGCCATCGCCCGGCCAGCGTCTGGATCAGCCGACGCAACAGGCCATCCAGCGTTTTTTATTGCATAACCGCGTGCTTGATTCCCTGCAGGACCTGGACAACGCGCCCTACATCGTCGCGGCCGACGCCGGCCGGGTGCTGGGCGCGCCGGGTGAGCAGGTGCATGCGCGCGGCGTCCTGGACCCTTCCCACCCGATCTACGGAATATTCCGACGCGGCAAGGTCTACACCGATCCACAAACCCACGAACTGCTGGGCATCAACGCCGATGACATCGGCACCGCGCGCTTTGTGACGGTGGGCGACCTCTCCACCCTGGCCGTGCAGCGCGTGACCCAGGAAATTCGCCCAGGCGACCGCTTGCTCCGAGCCCAGCCACCCGTAGACCTGGCACGCCTGGAGGTGTCGGAACCTGCGACTTTCATTGAAGGAAAAATCATCGACGTCCCCAGAGGCGTTACCCAGATCGGCGTGCTGGATGCCGTGACCCTGAACAAAGGTCGGCGCGATGGCATGGTTGAGGGGCACCTGCTCCCCGTGATCAAGACTGGCGCCACTGTTCGCGACGCGCTCACCGGCGTCCCGACGAAACTTCCCGATGAGCGCGCCGGCACTCTGCTGGTGTTTCGCACCTACGAAAAGCTCAGTTACGGCCTGGTTCTCAAGGCATCACGCCCCTTGGCCGTAATGGACCGTTTCGAGACTGTCCATCAAAGACAATAAATAGCCTGCTAAATAAGTTACCAACAGAGTTATCCACAGCTTGTTCCGGTCAAGGATGATCAGATGTATCCGACAAACAGCCATGAAATATCCCCAGCAGAACTGGAAGCACGACTACGCTTGCACAGGCTGCCGGAACTGGGTCCCAAGCGTTTTCGCCGATTGATCGAAGCATTTGGTTGCGCGTCAAAGGCCATCAGCGCCCCCGCCAGTGCCTGGCGTTCCCTCGGGTTGCCGGCCATCAGCGCGGAGGCCCGGCGCAGCCATGAGGTGCGCGATGGCGCCAGCGCTGCATTGGCCTGGCTGGCACGCCCGGCCCAGCATTTGCTGATGTGGGACCAGCCTGAGTACCCCGCATTGCTCGCCCAGATCGACGACGCGCCGCCGTTGTTATTCGTCGCCGGCGACCCTGGAATCCTGGAAAAACCGCAACTGGCGGTGGTCGGCAGTCGCCGTGCTTCGCGCCCTGGCATGGACACCGCCGCCGCGTTTTCGCGCAGTTTGGCGGGCGCGGGTTTTGTTATCACCAGCGGCCTTGCGTTGGGCATTGATGGCGCGGCGCATCAGGCGGCATTGGATGTCGGGGGGCAGACAATCGGCGTCCTCGGTACCGGCCTCGAAAATTTTTATCCACAGCGCCACAAGCGGCTCGCGGCGGCGATGATTGAGCAAGGCAGTGCCGTGGTTTCCGAGTTCCCGCTGGACACCGCGCCCCAGGCCGGCAACTTTCCACGGCGCAACCGGATCATCAGCGGCCTGTCCCTCGGCGTGCTGGTGGTGGAGGCGAGCATGGCCAGTGGTTCGCTGATCACCGCCAAGCTCGCCGCCGAGCAAGGCCGCGAGGTGTATGCGATCCCGGGCTCCATCCACCATCCCGGCGCCAAGGGCTGTCACCAGTTGATCCGTGAGGGTGCGGTGCTGGTGGAAACCATCGAGCACATCCTGGAAGGCTTGCGCGGCTGGCAGGCGTTGTCGCGCCCGGCCCCGGTGCCGGTCACCCATCCGTTGGTGGCGCTGCTGCACGCGGCGCCCCACACCAGCGAAGCCCTGGCGATTGCCAGTGGGCGGCCGTTGTCCCAGGTGCTGGCGACCTTGACCGAGTTGGAACTGGAAGGCCGCGTGATCTGCGAAAGCGGGCACTGGCGCGCGCGCTGCTAGGTTTTGTAACAGAGATCGGTAAACTGCCCGGAGCTTTGGTCTGGAGAGTAAACAATGGTCAACAGGTGGCGTGTGCTGGAAGCCGCACGAGAAATTCGCGCAGGTGCGGTGATTGCCTACCCAACCGAGGCGGTGTGGGGGCTGGGCTGCGACCCGTGGAATGAAGAAGCGGTGGACCGCTTGCTGGCGATCAAGAACCGTTCGGTGGACAAGGGCTTGATCGTGGTCGCCGATAGCATTCACCAGTTCGACTTTTTGTTCGAAGACTTCCCGCAAGACTGGATCGACCGCATGGCCAGCACCTGGCCGGGGCCCAACACCTGGTTGGTGCCCCACCAGGGTTTGCTGCCGGAGTGGGTGACCGGTGTGCACGACACCGTGGCGTTGCGCGTCAGCGATCACCCGTTGGTGCGGGATCTGTGCGCAGAAGTGGGGCCGTTGATTTCCACCTCGGCCAACCCGCAGGGCCGCCCGGCGGCGCGTACGCGGATCCGCGTGGAGCAGTATTTCCGTGGCCAGGTGGACCTGGTGCTGGGTGGCGCCCTGGGTGGGCGCAAGAACCCGAGCCTGATTCGCGATCTGGCCACGGGCAAGGTGATGCGCCCGTCCTGAGACCGAGGTGTAGCCATCGCGGGCAAGCCCGCTCCCACAGGTTGATCGGGTTCCGACTGGAGAAACTCGGTCAAATGTGGGAGCGGGCTTGCCCGCGATGAGGCCCTTGAGTCAGTAGAGTCCTGAAGCCTTACGGCAACAAAATCGTCGACCCGGTAGTCCGCCGCCCCGACAACTCCGTCTGCGCCTTCGCCGCATCCGCCAGCGCATACCGCTGGTTGATATCAATGCGCACCTTGCCGCTCTTGATCATCGAAAACAGGTCATCCGCCATCGCCTGCAAGTTCTGCGGGTTGTTGGCGTAGGTGGCCAAGGTCGGCCGGGTCACGTACAGCGAACCTTTCGCCGACAAAATCCCCAGGTTCACCCCATCCACGGCGCCCGACGCATTGCCGAAACTCACCACCAGCCCGCGCGGTGCCACGCTGTCCAGCGACGTCAGCCAAGTGTCCTTGCCCACACCGTCGTACACCACTGGCACTTTTTTGCCGTCGGTCAATTCCAGCACGCGTTGTGCGACGTTTTCCTTGCTGTAGTCGATGGTTTCCCAGGCGCCGAGGGATTTGGCCAGGGCGGCTTTTTCCGGCGAGCTGACCGTACCGATCAGCTTCACGCCCAGGGCCTTGGCCCACTGGCACGCCAGGGAGCCTACGCCACCGGCAGCGGCGTGGAACAGGATGGTCTCGCCACCCTTCAACTCATAGGTCTGGCGCAGCAGGTATTGCACGGTCAGGCCCTTGAGCATGGCGCCAGCCGCCTGTTCGAAGCCGATCTCGTCCGGCAGGTGCACCAGGTTGGCGGCCGGCAACACATGCAGTTCGCTGTACGCACCCAGCGGCCCGCTGCCGTAGGCCACACGGTCGCCGACCTTGAACTGGGTGACTTCGCTGCCGACGGCATCGACCAAACCGGCGCCTTCTGCGCCCAAGCCAGATGGCAACGCAGGCGGCGCGTACAAACCGCTGCGGAAATAGGTGTCGATAAAATTCAGGCCAATCGCCTGGTTACGTACGCGAACCTGTTGTGGGCCGGGTTCCGCTGGCGTGTAGTCCACATACTCAAGCACGTCGGGGCCGCCATGGGCGCTGAACTGGATACGTTTTGCCATCTGCCTTCTCCTCGGGTCGAATTCGCGTAGTCGGCTATCGAACTCCTAAGCTTGATCTTCGTCAACTACGGCGCAACGGGGTGCGGTGGTATCCTGTGCGCCCATTTGCCGCCGACGCCCAATGGCCTCGCGTAGCTTTGCCCGATTCAAGGTGATGCCATGACTACCCGCACCGAGGCTGTAAAGGCCTACCTGCTTGACCTGCAAGACCGCATTTGCAGTGCCCTGGAAACCTTCGAGCCGGACACGCGCTTTATCGAAGACGCCTGGACCCGGCCTGCCGGCGGCGGCGGTCGTACCCGTGTGATCGCGGACGGTGCGGTGATTGAAAAAGGCGGCGTTAACTTTTCCCACGTGTTTGGCAGCGGCCTCCCACCGTCCGCCAGTGCCCATCGCCCTGAACTGGCCGGCCGTGGTTTTGAAGCCCTGGGCGTGTCGCTGGTGATCCACCCGCACAACCCTCACATACCAACGTCCCACGCCAACGTGCGCTTTTTCATCGCTGAAAAAGAAGGCGAAGAGCCGGTGTGGTGGTTCGGTGGCGGCTTTGACCTCACGCCCTACTACGCCAACGAAGAAGACTGCATCCACTGGCACCGCGTGGCCGAGCAGGCCTGTGCGCCGTTCGGTGCAGACGTTTATCCGCGCTACAAAGCCTGGTGCGACACCTACTTCCACATCAAGCATCGCAATGAACCGCGTGGCATCGGCGGCCTGTTCTTCGATGACTTGAACGAGTGGGACTTCGACACCTGCTTCGCCTTCATCCGCGCCATCGGCGACGCCTACATCGACGCCTACCTGCCGATCGTGCAGCGCCGCAAGGCCACCGCCTACACCGAGCAACAGCGCGAATTCCAGGAATTCCGCCGTGGCCGCTACGTTGAGTTCAACCTGGTCTACGACCGTGGCACCCTGTTTGGCCTGCAATCGGGTGGGCGCACCGAGTCGATCCTGATGTCGCTGCCGCCGCAAGTGCGCTGGAGCTACGACTGGAAAGCCGAGGCCGGCAGCGAAGAAGCGCGCCTCACCGACTACTTCCTGCAAGACCGTGACTGGCTCGGCCTCGCCGCGCCCAAGGCAGCCGTCTGATGGACCGATATGTGGTGTTCGGCAACCCCATCGGCCACAGTAAGTCGCCGCTGATCCACCGGATGTTCGCCGAGCAGACCGGCGAGCAACTGGACTACAGCACCTTGCTTGCGCCGCTGGAGGATTTCACTGGCTGTGCCCGTGAGTTTTTTCAGCAAGGCCGTGGCGCCAACGTCACCGTGCCGTTCAAGGAAGACGCCTACCGCCTGGCCAACAGCCTCACCGAACGGGCCCAGCGCGCTGGCGCGGTGAATACCCTGAGCAAGCTCGCCGACGGCAGCCTGCTGGGTGACAACACCGACGGCGCCGGCCTGGTGCGCGACCTCACGGTCAACGCCGGGTTGAGCCTGCAAGGCAAACGCATCTTGCTGCTTGGCGCTGGCGGCGCGGTACGTGGCGCGCTGGAGCCGTTGTTGGCCGAGCGGCCGGCCTCGCTGATCATTGCCAACCGCACCGTGGAAAAAGCCGAAATGCTCGCCGAGTTGTTTGACGACCTGGGCCCGGTGTCTGCCAGCGGCTTCGACTGGCTGCGTGAGCCGGTGGACGTGATCATCAATGCCACGTCCGCCAGCCTGTCAGGCGATGTACCGCCGATTGCCGGCAGCCTGATCGAGCCGGGCAAGACGTTTTGCTACGACATGATGTACGGCAAGGAGCCGACGGCGTTTTGCCGCTGGGCGACGGCGCAAGGTGCCGCCGTGGCGATGGATGGCTTGGGGATGTTGGTGGAGCAGGCGGCGGAGGCGTTTTTCCTGTGGCGCGGTGTGCGCCCGGATTCGGCGCCGGTGCTGGCCGAGCTGCGTCGCCAACTGGCCTGACACAAATCCAATGTGAGCACGGTCAGTGTGGGAGCTGGCTTGCCTGCGATAGCGGTGTGTCAGCTTGCATATTTGCTACTGATGCACCGCTATCGCAGGCAAGCCAGCTCCCACAGTTAGATCACATTGTTTGTGGGCGCCGGTTCCTTCAGCGAACGGCGCTGACGCCATCCAATGTGGAAAACGACGTGTCCTTCGCGGTCAGCAAGAAATCGCGCATATACGGCGCATCCAGCATGTCCGCACGAATCCCCGCATACAGCGTCGCAAACAAGCCTTTCTCACCCAAACGCTTGGCCTTCACATAGCCGCGCGAGCTGTATTCATGCAGCGCCCAATGGGGCATGCCGCACACGCCACGGCCGCTGGCCACCAGTTGCATCATCATCACCGTCAGTTCCGAGGTGCGTACCTGGGCCGGTTCGACGTCGGCGGGTTCGAGGAAGCGGGTGAAGATGTCCAGGCGGTCGCGTTCCACCGGGTAGGTGATCAGGGTTTCCGTCAGCAGGTCTTCCGGCACGATGTAGGATTTGCCCGCGAGCGCATGCTGGTTGGCCACCGCGAGCATGGCTTCGTAGGTGAACAGCGGCACGTAGGTGATGCCCGGCAGCTCCAGCGGGTCGGAGGTCACCACCAGGTCGAGGTCGCCACGGGCCAGGGCCGGCAGCGGCGCGAAGGCAAACCCGGAGGCCAGGTCCAGCTCGACTTCCGGCCAGGCATCGCGGAACTGGTCGATGGTCGGCATCAGCCACTGGAAGCAGCTGTGGCATTCGATGGCCATGTGCAGGCGCCCCGCAGTGCCGCCGGCCAGCCGCGCGATATCGCGCTCGGCACCGCGCAGCAGCGGCAGGGCCGCATCGGCCAGTTGCAACAGGCGCAGGCCGGCGCTGGTGAAGCGCAGTGGCTTGGTCTTGCGCACGAACAGCTGCATGCCCAGGCGTTCTTCCAGCTCCTTGAACTGGTGGGACAACGCCGATTGCGTCAGGTGCAGGCGCTCGGCGGCTTCCACCAGGCTGTCGGCTTCGCGCAGGGCGTGCAGGGTCTTGAGGTGACGGATCTCGAGCACGGGCTCTCCATGAAGGAAATTTGTGATGAAGCGCAATCGCGTGAGTTTGTCTCATGTTGCCGTTTGTGTCGACCATGACCGCTGGGCACTCTTCATTAAACTGTCATGAAACTGTGGCAGCGCGCTTGAACAAACTTCATCAGACTCGCGCTCTACTGGGGTTCTGCGTTTCGGTGTTTTTCATGCGCGTGTTGCTTTTACTGGCCGCTCTATTGTTCGGCCTGCCGTCTTTTGCGGCGTCTCGATGTGATGTCAATGTCCCGACCGAAACGGTCGACCTGGCTCAGGTGAGCATCGCCTACCAGAGCATCGGCCGTGCGTCCGATCCGGCGTTGCTGCTGGTGATGGGGCTGGGCGGGCAGTTGATCCACTGGCCGGATGAAGTGGTCGTGGCCCTGTGCCAACAGGGTTTTCGGGTGATCCGCTACGACAACCGTGACGTCGGCCTGTCCACCTGGCGCCAGGCGCCGGCCAGCGCCAACCTGACCTTTGAAGTGCTGCGCTACAAGCTCGGCCTGCCGGTGTCGGCGCCCTACACGCTGACCGACATGGCCGACGACGCGCTGGGTTTGATGGATGCGTTGCAGGTCCGCCAATTCCACGTCCTGGGCGCAAGCATGGGTGGCATGATCGCCCAGCACCTGGCGGCCATGGCCCCGCAGCGCGTGGAAAGCCTGACGTTGATCATGACCAGCTCCGGCGCCGAAGGCCTGCCGGCGCCGAATGCGGCGCTGGTGCAATTGCTGTCACGGCGCAGCGCACCCAATCGCGAAGTAGCGCTGGAGCAGCAGGCTGATCTGCTGGCCGCGCTGGGCAGCCCGAATGTGAAAGATGATCGCCAGGCCCTGCTGCACCAGGCGGCGCTGTCCTACGACCGTGCGTTCAACCCGGACGGCGTCAAGCGCCAGATCATGGCGATCCTCGCCGAACCGAGCCGTGTGCCGTTGCTCAACCAGCTGCGCGTGCCGACCCTGGTGGTGCACGGCACCGCCGATCCGCTGTTGCCGGTGATGCACGGCGTGCACCTGGCCGCGCATATCCAGGGCAGCGAATTGAAGCTGATTCCCGGCATGGCCCACCGTTTCCAGGAAGCGTTCAAGGCGCCGCTGCTGACGGCGGTGCTGCCATACCTGCAAGCCCATCGCGAAGATGCGGCGCACTGGGCGCGGATTGACCTGGGCGAGCCTTCGAAGGTGTTGTGACATTGGTGTATCGTGCAACCTTTGCGGCGCGTTTTTGCCTACGAGGTGGCTAGCCATGAGTACTCCCCTGAAAATCGATTTCGTCAGCGATGTGTCCTGCCCCTGGTGCATCATCGGCCTGCGCGGCCTGACCGAAGCCCTCGACCAGCTGGGTGCCGAGGTGCAGGCCGAGATCCACTTCCAGCCGTTCGAACTGAACCCGAACATGCCCGCCGAAGGGCAGAACATCGTCGAGCACATCACTGAAAAATACGGTTCTACCGCCGAGCAATCCCAGGCCAACCGCGAGCGCATCCGCGACATGGGCGCCGCGCTGGGCTTTGCCTTCCGCACCGATGGCCAGAGCCGCATCTACAACACCTTCGATGCTCACCGCCTGCTGCATTGGGCCGGGCTGGAAGGCTTGCAGTACAACCTCAAGGAAGCGCTGTTCAAGGCGTATTTCAGCGACGGCCAAGACCCTTCCGATCACGCGACCCTGGCGATCATTGCCGAAAGCGTCGGGCTGGACTTGAAGCGCGCGGCTGAGATTCTGGCCAGCGATGAATACGCCGCCGAGGTACGTGAGCAAGAGGAATTGTGGGTGTCCCGTGGCGTGACGTCGGTGCCGACCATTGTGTTCAACGACCAGTACGCGGTGAGCGGTGGACAGCCGGCCGAGGCGTTTGTGGGGGCGATTCGCCAGATCATCACCGACGCCCAAAACTAAAGCCGAACACAATTCCAAGTGTGGGAGCTGGCTTGCCTGCGATAGCGGTCTATCAGTTATTGCTGCATTGACTGATCCACCGCTATCGCAGGCAAGCCAGCTCCCACATGGGTTACTCATTGTCCTCAAGAGATCCGCTGGCCCGGCCCTTGCATTGACCCCCTGAAGCCATAAAGGGGGCACCTCTGCCTTGAATATTCTTGATCTCGACCACAGCCTCACCAACCAGGCACCGATTGCCCGGCGTCTGGCCAGCGGTCAGGCCACGCGCCTCGACCTGCTGGACCTGGGCCCGAAGCTGCGCCTGTGGGCCACCGAAAAAACCTGGAAGTCCTTCGCCGCACGCCTGGCCCAGCGGCCACGGCCGGTGGATGCACGGCCGGAAATCCTGTTTGTCGGCTCCGGCGACTATCACCACCTCACGCCGGCGTTTCTCGCCGACCTCAAGGAACCCATCAGCCTGATCCACTTCGACAACCACCCCGACTGGGTGCGCTTTGCGCCCAAGCGGCACTGCGGCTCGTGGGTCAACCGCGCGCTGAACATGCCGGCGATCAAACGCATCGTCACCCTGGGCCCGTGCAGCGATGACCTGCACAACCCGCAACTGCGCGGCGGCAACCTGGGGGCGCTCAAGCGTGGGCATTTGCAGCTGTTTCCCTGGCAGCATCCGCCGTCGAAAGTCTGGGGCCGGGTCGGGGACGGCGCCGGTCACCAGCAGCAGGAAAATCACCTGCATTGGCGCAATCTGGCGGAGTTGGACTGGGGCGTGTTTCTCGAGCAGATGATCGCCAGCCTGCCCACCGATGCGATCTGGATCACCATCGACAAAGACGTGCTGGCCAGTGAAGACGCCGCCACCAACTGGGACCAGGGCGGTATGCGCCTGGCCCATCTGCTGCAAGCCCTGCGGGCGTTGGCGGCGGGCAAGCGGATTATCGGCATCGACGTGTGTGGCGAGTTCGCACAACCTGCGTTCAGCAACGCGTTCAAGCGCTGGGAGGCCAAGTCCGACCAACCGCCCGCCGAGCGCTGGAGCCCCGAGGATTTGCAGCGCAATGCCGCGACCAATGAAGCCCTGATCGACCTGTTTGAGGAGCTGTTCCCGTGACGTTGACCGTGGTGTTGCTGGTGGCGTTTTCCATCGTGCTCGATGTGATCGGCCAGTTGTGTTTCAAGCTCGGCCTCGACCGCTTGCCGGAGCTGGAAGGCGGCTTTCGCCTGAATGCGTTCTGGGGCCAGGTGTTCAATGCGCCGTTGTTGTGGGCCGGGATCGGGGCTTACGTCATCGAGTTTTTTGTCTGGCTGGAAGCCTTGTCCCGCGCGCCGTTGAGCCTGTTGTTTCCGGCGGCGGCGTTGGCGTATTGCGGGGTGGTGCTGGTGGGCAAGGTGGTGCTGGGCGAGACCGTCAGCCGCCGCCGTTGGGCGGGGACCTGGGTGATCACCCTGGGCGTGATGTTGGTGGCGATTGCCGGAGGGCAGGCATGAATACGCACGCGTGGTTGCATGGGCGCTTCGGCACTGTGGTGCTGTGGGCCTTGCTGATCTGTACCGAAAGTGCCGGGCAGTTGTTTACCAAAGTGGCCGGCGATCAATTGGGGCAGATGGATTTCAATTGGCAGTGGTTGGCGGATGTGGCGCGCAACCCGGGGATTCTCGCGGCGATTGCCTGCTACATCGGCGCGTTTTTCGTGTGGATGCTGATCCTGCGGCGCAGCAGTCTGTCCCTGGCGTTTCCCCTGAGTTCATTGGTGTTTGTGGTGGTATTGCTCGGTTCGTGGCTGGGGCTGGGGGAACATATCAGCGCGCTGCACTGGGTGGGGGTGGCGGTGATTATCGGCGGGATTGCGCTGCTGGCCGAAGGCGAAGAAAACTGAAACCCCTGCCATGAAATACAGATCCCTGTGGGAGCTGGCTTGCCTGCGATAGCGG
>NZ_ANNV01000096.1 GCF_000346755.1 Pseudomonas sp. CBZ-4
GCTTTGCGGGCGCCAGTCGTACAGCGGCGCGACTTTCGGGCCGGTGTCTTCGTGGATCGCGAACATCGGAATGTAAACCGCGCGGAACTGCTCCGGCTTGACCGACGCCTTGACCACCGCGTCGATCTCTTCGTCGCTCGGCCAGATGTCTTGCAGGCGGATTTCCTTGCCGCTGGCGTCGAGGCCGAGCACGTCTTTTTCGATGTCGAAACGGATGGTGCCGGCAATCGCATACGCCACCACCAACGGCGGCGACGCGAGGAAAGCCTGCTTGGCGTAAGGGTGAATGCGCCCGTCGAAGTTGCGGTTGCCCGACAACACGGCGGTGGCGTACAGGTCGCGGTCGATGATCTCTTGCTGGATCACCGGGTCGAGTGCGCCGGACATGCCGTTGCAGGTGGTGCAGGCAAACGCCACCACGCCGAAGCCGAGTTTTTCCAACTCATGGTCCAGGCCGGCGTCTTCCAGGTACATCGCCACGGTTTTCGAGCCCGGCGCCAACGAGGACTTGACCCACGGCTTGCGCGCCAGCCCCAGCTTGTTCGCGTTGCGTGCCAACAGGCCGGCGGCAATCACGTTGCGCGGGTTGCTGGTGTTGGTGCAACTGGTGATGGCCGCGATGATCACCGCGCCGTCGGGCATTTGCCCCGGCACCTCGTCCCACTGGCCGCTGATGCCTTTGGCCGCCAGGTCGCTGGTGGCAACGCGGGCATGGGGGTTGCTCGGGCCGGCCATGTTGCGCACGACGCTGGACAGGTCGAACGTGAGGCCGCGCTCGTATTGCGCGCCCTTGAGGTCATCGGCCCACAGGCCGGTGTGGCGGGCATATTGCTCGACCAGGGCGACTTGTTCGTCTTCACGGCCGGTGAGTTTCAGGTAGGCGATGGTTTGCTGATCGATATAGAACATCGCCGCCGTCGCGCCGTATTCCGGGGCCATGTTGGAGATGGTCGCGCGGTCGCCCAGGGTCAGGGCCGAGGCGCCTTCGCCGAAGAACTCCAGCCAGGCGCCGACGACTTTCTGTTTGCGCAGGAACTCGGTCAGCGCCAGCACCATATCGGTAGCGGTGATGCCCGGTTGCAACTTGCCCGTCAGCTCCACGCCGACGCTTTCCGGCAGGCGCATCCACGACGCGCGGCCGAGCATCACGCTCTCGGCTTCAAGGCCGCCGACGCCGATGGCGATCACGCCCAGCGCGTCCACGTGGGGCGTGTGGCTGTCGGTGCCGACGCAGGTATCCGGGAAGGCCACGCCGTCACGCACCTGGATCACCGGCGACATTTTCTCCAGGTTGATCTGATGCATGATGCCGTTGCCCGGCGGGATCACATCGACGTTCTTGAAGGCCTTTTTGGTCCACTCGATAAAGTGGAAACGGTCTTCGTTGCGGCGGTCTTCGATGGCGCGGTTCTTCTCGAAGGCGTCCGGGTCGAAACCACCGGCTTCGACGGCCAGGGAGTGATCGACAATCAGCTGGGTCGGCACCACCGGGTTGACCTGCGCCGGGTCGCCACCTTGCAGGGCGATGGCATCGCGCAGGCCGGCGAGGTCGACCAGGGCGGTCTGGCCAAGGATGTCATGGCACACCACGCGGGCCGGGAACCACGGGAAGTCGAGGTCGCGCTTGCGCTCGATCAACTGGCTCAGGGACGCATTGAGGGTGGCCGGGTCGCAACGGCGCACCAGGTTCTCGGCGAGCACGCGGGAGGTGTACGGCAAGGTGGCGTAGGCGCCGGGAGTGATGGCCTCGACCGCCGCACGGGCGTCGAAGAAATCCAGGCGGCTGCCGGGGAGCGGTTTGCGAAATTCAGTGTTCATCGTCAGGACTCGGTCACGGTAGGTTCACAGGGCGAACTGCCCACACCGGCCCGGCTTCCTGTGGGAGCTGGCTTGCCTGCGATGGCATCCCTGCGGTGTGGCAGGTACACCGAGTTGA
>NZ_ANNV01000097.1 GCF_000346755.1 Pseudomonas sp. CBZ-4
GGCAATTTTAGCCACAACGACTTTTCGTACAAAACCTAATTCGCACTGGCAGGGGGACTTCAACCGAAGTCACCAGTGTCAGATAATGGTTGCAGCTGAGAACCATGGCTTAGCGTACAAACATCTCAGTGCTCTGTGATTTCCCTTTATTTCGCATGACCCGTTAGTCACGCCTTATGGCATAATGCCATTATTGCTCATGGAGACTCATCTTGCGCTCGAACCTGCCTGTCACAACCGTTGAACAAATATTTCCAGTCCAGCAGCGATTGATCTCTGCTACGGATGCGAATGGGAATATTTCCTATGTGAATGACGAGTTTATGAGAATAAGTGGCTATTCTCGTGAAGAGTTGTTGGGCAGTCCGCACAATTTGGTTCGTCATCCCGACATGCCTCCAGCTGTTTTCGGGCTGATGTGGGGCTATCTGAAGGCTGGCAAAAGCTGGATGGGTATCATCAAGAATCGCTGCAAGAATGGTGACTTCTATTGGGTCAGTGCGTATGTGACACCTATTCTCGAAGATGGCCGCTTAACAGGCTACGAGTCCGTTAGAGTCAAGCCGACTCGGGAGCAAATTGATCGCGCACAAAAGCTGTATGACCGGTTGCGTGCAGGTAAAAATTCCATTCCCCAAAATCGTCATTATGCGGCATTCATGAGGAGGATGGTCTTACCTGCAACTGCGGCTGCGTTGGCAATAGGTGCGGCTAGCGTGCTGCCAAGCCTGGCAGCACAAGCGGTAACTGCCGTGCTCTTTCTCGTTACAGGATGGTGGTCCTATACGCGGCTGGAACATCAGTTGAGTCATATCATGAAATGCGCCCCTGACGCTTTTTCAGATCCGATTAGCGCCATCACTTACAGCGATACGTATGGCCCTTCAGCGCAGTTGGAAATGATATTGATTAGTGAGGATGCACGCCTTAAAACCGCACTGACTCGGCTAAGCGATCTGGCCAGCCAAGTGGCTGAAGCCGCTGCGCATTCCTCCTTACTCTCGAACCAAACTGAAAATGCCTTGCTGGAGCAGCGAGCGGAAACGGACATGACGGCAGCCGCCATGACGGAGATGGCGGCCTCAATCAACGAAGTGGCAGGGCATGTTCAAAAAACCGCCATGGAAGCGCAAGCAGCAAATGAACTGGCTGAACAAGGTGATAAAGTCGCCGGTACTTCCCGTGAGGCCATTCAGTTGCTGGCCAGTACCGTCACGAATATCAGCACTGCTGTGGATTACCTTGCCAATGAAACCCAGCAAATTATGGCTGCTGCGGGGGTGATTCAAGCCATTGCTGATCAAACCAACCTACTCGCTCTCAACGCTGCAATTGAAGCGGCTAGGGCTGGTGAGCAGGGTCGTGGTTTTGCGGTAGTAGCTGATGAAGTCCGGGCCTTGGCCGCTAAAACCCGCGTATCGACTCAACAAATTCAAAACGTCATTGAAACCCTTAAAAAAGGCGCAGATGAGGCTGTGAGCATTGCCAAACTCGGTATTCGCGAGGCCGACCACGGTGTACAGCAAGTTATAGAGGCGCAGTGTGCTCTCCAAGGCATTCGCGATGCTGTTGAACGGATCAGTGGTATGAGCCAGCAAATGGCAGCCGCTTCAGAAGAGCAGGCTAGTGTCGCTGAAGATATTGCTCGGCAGATTAATAACGTAGCGGGAACGGTTGAGAGAACAGCGAAGAATGCTAACTCCGCCGTGATTCGTGGCCGCGAACTTGAAAGTACATCCCGTGGTTTAAACTCGTTGGTTGAACGGTTCAACAGGTAGTGACCTTATGACTATTTTGGTGAATTAGGTTTATATATGAGTGCAAGATACCGTGCAGCGGTGGATGCGGCAGCTATTTTCTCGGAAACCGATAAATCCGGAATAATCACCTATGTCAATGAACAGTTCTGTGATATTTCTGGCTATAGCGCACAGGAGTTGATTGGGCAAAACCACCGCATACTAAACTCAGGGCAGCATCCCCCTGAGTTCTTTATTGATATGTGGAAAAAAGTTTCACGTGGGCAGGTATGGAAAGGTGAAATTTGCAACCGTAAAAAGGATGGCAGCCTGTATTGGGTAGAGAGCACCATTGTACCCATGTACGATGATGCCAGCCAGCGGGTGCAGAAATACGTTTCCATTCGTTTCGATGTGACCGAAAAGCGGAAGTTTCTGGAAACCTTGCAATGGCAGGCTGAGCACGACGAGCTGACGGGTCTTCCAAATCGTTTTTTGCTGTCCAAAGCGCTTGATCAGGCTATTGTCAAAGCAAAGAGCCAGTCCAGCACGGTTGCCGTGGGCGTGCTTGATCTCGATGGGTTTAAGCAGATTAACGACCGCTATGGCCACGAGATAGGTGATCGTCTGTTAGTGGCGGTGGCTGATCGCCTGAAACATAGTATGCGTATCGAAGATACCGTAGCCCGTTTGGGAGGCGATGAGTTCGTGCTGATTTTGGGTGTGCGGGATCCCAAGGTGTTGGAAAGCGCCCTGCAGAGGCTTTTAGCTGCCCTTTCCGCCGTCTACATCATCGATGGCATAGGCATTAATATTTCCGCCAGTATCGGTGTGACGCTCTATCCAAACGATAATGAGAATGCCGATACACTGCTACGTCATGCCGATCAGGCTATGTATAAGGCCAAACAAAGTGGCCGTAACTGTTTCTATTTGTTTGATGTATCAAAAGATAAGATGGATAAATCAGCTTTTGATACCGTAATACGGGTTCGCCAAGCGTTACATGATGGTGAGTTATGCTTGCATTATCAACCAAAAATAAGTTTGAGCAGTGGGGCAGTGATTGGTTTTGAAGCACTATTGCGTTGGCAGCATCCGCGAGATGGACTTATATTACCGCAGTATTTTATACCGTTGATTGAGCAGAGCGATCTGATCGTGGAGATCGGCGAGTGGGTCATAGATCAGGCGCTCAGTCAAATAGAACAATGGGCGGACTTGGGTCATTCGTGGTCTGTGAGTGTAAACATTGCAGCATTACATTTGAAAAAAGAAAACTTTGTAAAGTCCCTAAAGTTTTTGCTGGACAGCCACCCTAATGTTTTGCCGCAGATGTTGGATATTGAGATTACCGAATCAGTGGTGATAGAACACTTATCACATGTCACTCAGTGCCTCATTGCTTGCCAGGATCTGGGTGTGACATTTTCGTTGGACGACTTTGGAACCGGGTATTCATCGCTGAGCTACCTTAAACAACTGCCCACGCAGTCAATCAAGATAGACAAATCTTTTATACGCGACATACTCATCGATAAAGACAGCTTGGGGCTGACTAAGGCGATCATCGGCCTAGCGAAATCGTTTAACCGCGAGGTTATTGCTGAAGGGGTGGAAACGGTTGAGCACGGAGTGTTGCTGATGAACCTAGGTTGTGATGTAGCGCAAGGCTATGGTATTGCGAAACCCATGCCGGTAGAAAAAGTGCCATCTTGGGTGGCGAAGTTTGTCCCTGCTCATTTATCTAGAGGGGTAATAGATAAACCGCACCGTCCATGAACTGATTGCGTCGTCGCAACCTAGTGGATTGAGCGGTTAATTCATTTATCCACCGGTAACGATATACTGTGCGTCCAATGCCATGGATTGGTTATGCGCATGGCTCGACCGACTTTCCCCATTCGCTCGAAATATATTTTTTATGATACACTATCCCAGCTGTTTTTTTCTGGAACAATGGAACAATGAAATAATTAATATTATCATAAACAACAAATCGATAATAATAAAGAGGATCATATATGTCGGATCAAGAGTTAATACTAGAGCAACTCCGTAACGTGAATTATGATAAGTTAAGCAAACAAGATATCGTAACAATGCTAAATGCAGGGGAACAGACTCTAGAAAATATGGCAGCATCAAGAAAAACTGCCATTGATATAATAGCAGAGGCAATGAACCAAACAAAGAATACGCTTGAGGCACTTGATTATTCTGGAAAGGTAGAAGCTGAAATCAGGAAAAATCTCAGCATACTGAGAGAGCTACTGATGACTGGCGATCTATAGCCCCCTAGACTGGGCGAATTAGGTTTTGTACGAAAAGTCGTTGTGGCTAAAATTGCC
>NZ_ANNV01000098.1 GCF_000346755.1 Pseudomonas sp. CBZ-4
CTGTCAGCTTGAACATCTTTAGCTGATACACCGCTATCGCAGGCAAGCCAGCTCCCACATGGGTACGAGTACACACTTAGGTCGTGACCGCCCATTCAGAGACTGAATAACCCGTCTGCGTTCACAGTCGCCGGGGCTGCGCGGTATAGTCCGGGCATTGATGAATGCGAGGAAACACCGATGAAGTTCGAAGGCACCCAGGCCTACGTTGCCACTGACGACCTGAAACTGGCCGTCAACGCCGCCATCACCCTGGAGCGGCCGCTGCTGGTCAAGGGCGAACCCGGCACCGGCAAGACCATGCTCGCCGAGCAACTGGCCGAATCCTTCGGCGCCAGGCTGATCACCTGGCACATCAAGTCCACCACCAAGGCCCATCAGGGCCTGTACGAGTACGACGCGGTGAGCCGCCTGCGCGACTCGCAACTGGGCGTGGACAAGGTCCACGACGTGCGCAACTACCTGAAAAAGGGCAAGCTCTGGGAAGCCTTCGAGTCCGAGGAGCGGGTGATCCTGCTGATCGATGAAATCGACAAGGCCGACATCGAGTTTCCCAACGACCTGCTGCAAGAACTCGACAAGATGGAGTTCTACGTCTACGAAATCGACGAGACCATCAAGGCGAAGAAACGCCCGATCATCATCATTACCTCCAACAACGAAAAAGAACTGCCGGACGCGTTCCTGCGCCGCTGCTTCTTCCACTACATCGCCTTCCCCGACCGCACCACCCTGCAAAAGATCGTCGATGTGCACTACCCCGACATCAAGAAGGACCTGGTCAGCGAAGCGCTGGACGTGTTCTTCGACGTGCGCAAGGTGCCCGGCCTGAAGAAGAAGCCGTCCACCTCCGAACTGGTGGACTGGCTCAAGCTGCTGATGGCCGACAATATCGGCGAAGCCGTGTTGCGCGAACGCGACCCAACCAAAGCGATCCCGCCGCTGGCCGGCGCCTTGGTGAAGAACGAGCAAGACGTGCAGCTGCTGGAGCGTCTGGCGTTCATGAGCCGTCGCGGTAACCGCTGATGCTGCTCAACCTGTTCAATGAAATGCGCGCCGCCAAGGTGCCGGTGTCGGTGCGCGAGCTGCTCGACTTGATCAACGCCCTGAAAATGCGCGTGACCTTCGCCGACATGGACGAGTTCTACTACTTGGCCCGGGCGATCCTGGTCAAGGACGAGCGGCACTTCGACAAGTTCGACCGGGCTTTCGGCGCCTATTTCAATGGCCTGGAAAAACTCGACGACCACTTGCAGGCGCTGATCCCCGAAGACTGGTTGCGCAAGGAGTTCGAACGTTCGCTGAGCGATGAAGAACGCGCGCAAATCCAATCCCTCGGCGGCCTCGACAAGCTGATCGAAGAGTTCAAGAAACGCCTGGAAGAACAGAAAGAACGCCATGCCGGTGGCAATAAATGGATCGGCACTGGCGGCACCAGCCCGTTCGGTTCCGGCGGCTACAATCCGGAAGGCATTCGCGTCGGCGACGCGGGCAAGCGCCAGGGCAAGGCGGTGAAGGTCTGGGACCAGCGCGAGTACAAGAACCTCGACGACCAGGTGGAACTGGGCACGCGCAACATCAAGATCGCCCTGCGCCGCCTGCGCAAATTCGCGCGCCAGGGTGCGGCGGAAGAGCTGGACATCGACGGCACCATCGACCACACCGCCCGCGACGCCGGTTTGCTGAATATCCAGATGCGCCCGGAGCGGCGCAACACCATCAAGCTGCTGCTGTTGTTCGACATCGGCGGCTCGATGGATGCCCACGTGAAGATCTGCGAAGAGCTGTTCTCGGCGTGCAAGACCGAGTTCAAGCACCTGGAGTACTTCTACTTCCATAACTTCGTGTACGAGTCGGTGTGGAAGAACAATCAGCGCCGCACCTCGGAACGCACCTCCACCCAGGACCTGCTGCACAAGTACGGCGCGGACTACAAAGTGATCTTTATCGGCGATGCGTCGATGGCGCCGTATGAAATCACCCAGGCCGGCGGCAGTGTCGAGCATTGGAATGAAGAGCCGGGGTATGTGTGGATGCAGCGCTTCATGGCCAAGTACAAGAAGCTGATCTGGATTAACCCGTATCCGAAGGACACCTGGGGGTATACGGCGTCGACGGGGATTGTGCGGGAGTTGGTGGAGGATCAGATGTATCCGCTGACCCTTCGAGGGTTGGAAGAAGGGATGCGTTTTCTGTCCAAATAAGCGGTGTATTCGCTGGCGCTATCGCAGGCAAGCCAGCTCCCACAGGGGAATGCATTCCAGCTTTGAAATGCATTCAACTGTGGGAGCTGGCTTGCCTGCGATGCTTTTAGCCATTCAAAAACCGCTGCAAATAGTCGATGTGCTGCCGATGCGCCGTCTCCTGCACCACTGGCGCCAACCTGACCTTCTCCCCCGGCAAACACTGCGCCAGCCGCGCCAGCGCCAACGGCGTCAACGCGCCCAAGCGCGGGTAACCGCCAATCGTCTGCCGATCATTAAGCAACACAATCGGCTGCCCATCCGGCGGCACCTGGATCGCCCCCAACGGAATCCCTTCGGAAATCAGCGACGGCCCCTGGTACTGCAACGGCGTGCCCAGCAGGCGCATGCCCATGCGGTCGGCGCGGCTGTCCAGGGACCACTCGGTGTTGAACGCGTCGAACAGGCTTTGCCCGCTGAACTGGCCGATCTGCGCGCCGACGATCACATCCAACGGTTTATCGGATCGCAGATCCTGCGCACTCAGTACCTTCATGGCGCCGCCTGTACCGGAATAGGCCAGGCGCCCGCCTTCGACCAATGCCTTGCCAAAACCATCCACACCGCCCAGTTCCTCACGCACAACCGTGGCGCAACTGCCCAGCACATCTGGCGCGTCAAACCCGCCCGGTGCAGCGAGATACGCCCGCGCACCGTTGCACGGCTGGGTAAAGCGCAAACGCTGACCCTTTTGCAGGATAAAACTGCGGCCGGGGCTGATGGCCCGTTCGTCGATGTATGCACCCAGATCCGCACCGGCCAACGCCAGCAAGCAATACTCCTCGGCCTGCAGGGTGAAGCCGCCCAGGGTGATTTCCACCACCGGCGCGTGCAACGGGTTGTCCAGCAGCCAGTTGGCCCAAGACATCGACACCCAATCCAGCGCGCCGCCCTGGGTCACGCCGAGGTGGCGCACGCCAAAGCGTCCGGCGTCCTGCAACAGGCACAGCGGTGTGCTGGCCTCGATGATCAAGCGGCTCATGCCTGGGCCTCCAACGCGGTGTCGTCGCCACCCAGCCTGATGAATTCGGCGTGGTCGACGGGCGCGAAACGCACCGTGTCGCCGGGCTGCATCAGGCTGTAGCCATCGCGATCACGGTCGAACAGCTTGGCCGGGGTGCGGCCGATCAGGTTCCAGCCGCCGGGCGATACCACCGGATAGGCGGCGGTTTGCCGTTCGGCGATACCGACGCTACCCGCCGCCACGCGTTTGCGTGGCGTACTCAGGCGCGGCGTGGCGAGGATTTCGTCCACCAGCCCCATAAAGGCAAAACCGGGGGCGAAGCCAAGGGCAAACACCTGGTATTCGTGGGCGCTGTGCTGGCGGATCACCTCATCGACACTCAAGCCGCTGCGCTGGCTGAGCAAGGTCAGCTCAGGGCCGACACTCAGGTCGTACCACACCGGCAGCACATGGCACTGGCCGCTGCCCTGGGCTTGCGGTTGCAGATCCGTCAGGGCTTGATCAATCAATGCCCGCGCCTGGGCCGGGCTCAACGCGGTGAGGTCGTAATGCACCATCAGCGTGGTGTAGGACGGCACCAGGTCCACCAGCGCCGCGCCAAAGCCCTCGCGCAAGCGCTGGGTGGCGGCGAGCATCCACGGCATATTGGCTTCGGCGATGGCGTCAAACAGACGCACCATCAGGCAGTCGATGGCCACTACTTCAATGCGTGGCTTCATGCGTTCTTCAATGCCTCGCGGATACGCTGCACGGCGGCGACCGAACTGGCGTTGTCCCCGTGGACGCACAGGGTATCGGCCTGCAATACCAGCGGGCTGCCGTCGCTGGCGATCAGCGCTTCGCCACGGGAAATGGTCAGGGACTGCTGCACGATGGTTTCGGCATCATGGTGCACGGCACCGGGCAACTGGCGCGAAACCAGATGGCCCTTGTTGTCGTAGGCACGGTCGGCGAACGCTTCGAACCACAGGGTCACGCCGTACTCATCGCCCAGGGCCTGCGCGGCGCTGTTGTCGCGGGTGGCCAGCAGCATCAGCGGCAGGTCGCCGTACGCGGCAACGGCCTGGATCACGGCGCGCAATTGCGTCGGGTTGGCCATCATGTCGTTGTACATCGCGCCGTGGGGTTTGACGTAGCTCACCCGCCCGCCTTGCGCCCGGCAGATGCCGTCGAGGGCGCCGATCTGGTAGTGCAGCAGGTCATGGATTTCCTGCGGCGTGTAGGTCATGGAGCGGCGGCCGAAGCCTTGCAAATCCTGATAGGCGGGGTGTGCGCCCACTTGCACGCCGTGCTTGAGCGCCAGGCTGACAGTCTTGCGCATGATGCTCGGGTCGCCGGCATGGAAACCGCAGGCCACGTTGGCGCAATCGATGAACGGCATGACCTCGGCGTCCAGACTCAGGGTCCAGTTGCCAAAGCTTTCGCCGATGTCGCAATTCAGTAGCAGGCGGCTCACAGTGGTCGCTCCTGTAGGTTTTATTTTTTTGTAGTGTGGGATTTTTTACACAGAACTCGCAACTTGTCCTGACCCCCCTACGACGCTTATCGTGGAATAGCTCGATTTTTGGCGCTGTCCCGGTGCGGCGTCCAACTAATAAAAACCGATCCATGCATAAGAAAAAGTTGATCCCATGAATTTGAAGTTCCTCGAAACCTTCGTCTGGGTGGCCAAGCTCAAGAGCTTTCGCCTGACCGCCGAGAAGTTGTTCACCACCCAGGCCTCGATCTCCAGCCGCATCGCGGTGCTGGAAAGCGAACTGGGGGTGAAGTTGTTTCTGCGCGATTCACGCGGCGTGAGCCTGACCCCGGAAGGCGTGAAGGTGCTCGATTACGCCGAGCAGATGATGGTGACCATGCAGGGCTTGAAGCAGTCCCTGGAGACCACCAGCAGCAAGGTCGGGCGCATCCGCATCGGCGCGATGGACACGGTGATCCACACCTGGCTCAGCCCGTTGGTGGCGGAACTGATGGACCATTTCCCCCTGGTGGAAATCGAATTGGTCGCCGATACCGCATTGAACCTCAGCGATCAGCTGCAAAAAGGCTTCCTCGACCTGATCCTGCAAACCGACCTGCTACGCCTCGAAACCGTGCGCAGCCTGGAGCTGTGCAGCCACCCCATGGCCTGGATCGTCGCCAGCCAGTCGATCTACCACCGCGACTACGCGTCCCTCGCCGAACTGGCCCAGGAGCGCATCATCACCTACTCGAAAAACTCCCACCCGCACCAGGACGTGCTGCGCCTGATGCAGGCCAACGGCGTGGCCGCGCCACGGATGAACTGCGTGAATTCGGTGTCGGCGATTACCCGCTTGCTGCGCGATGGCTTCGGCATCGGCGCGCTGCCGCCGGTGCTGGTGATGGAAGAGCTGGCGCGGGGGGAATTGGTGATGTTGCCGATGGCGCAGAAACTGCCGAACTTGCAGGTGGTGGTGTCATGGCGCGTGGGGGTGGAGTTGGTGGAGGAGATTGTCGGGTTGTGCCAGAAGGTGGTGGCGCGGTATGCGGAGGAAGTCGGCCCCGAGCGGATGCAACTGGCAAAACCCGATTGAAAACTGTGGGAGCTGGCTTGCCTGCGATGGCGGTGAATCAGTGGCAGATAAGCAAGCTGACACACCGCTATCGCAGGCAAGCCAGCTCCCACATTTTGAACTGTGTTTGACTTACAAACCTTTCAGGTCACGCTCTTCAATCGGCCGGCTCTGGCGCAAGCGCTTGCCGCCCAACACCACCCAATCGATCAGCCGGAACAGGCATTCCAGCCCGAACGACAACAGCATCGCCCCGCCCAGCCCCCAGCCCATGGCCTCTGGCGTCAGCAGGATCTGGTAGCTGTAGCCGTTCCAGGTCTCCAGGCGGATATCCGGGTCAGCCGCCACCGCCACTTGCAGCACGCGGATGTACCACGGCCCTTGCATCGCCTGGAATTGCTTGTCCAACGCCACCTGGCGGTCAAGCATCGCGCCCAGGCTGTTGGCGTCGCTCTGGAACACCGGGTCATCACTGGCGCGGTAATGCGCCACCAGGGCCTGCAAGTCACCCTTGAAGAACTGCTGCGCGGTGGCGTCAAACCCGCGCAAGCCGGTCTGGGCCTCGATCAGGTGAGCTTCGACGCGCTTGGCGTAGTCGTTGATAAACCCCGGCACCTGTACGCCGACCAACAAACCGATGGCAAACAACACCAACCGCAGATAGCTGAGCAACATGGTCGATATCCTTACTCGGTGATGCCCTGGCTGACGCATTCACCGCGTCGCCACAGGCTCCATTGGCCCGGTTCGTAGCGGGTCCAGTTTTCGTTGTCGGTCAGTGGCTCGGTGGCGATCACCGTGACCACGTCATTGGGCGTGGTTTCGGCCTGAAAATCGACGATCACGTCGACATCTTTCAAGCGCGCCGGGCCAAACGGCGCGCGACGGGTGATTTGTGCCAGCTTGGTCGAGCAGTAGCAAAACAGCCAGTCGCCGTCGCTGAGCAGGCAATTGAACACGCCTTTGCTGCGGTATTCGGCGCAGGCGGCGATCAGGTCGGGCAGCACCTGCTCGATGTCCACCGGCTCGGGGAAGGCTTCACGCACGCGGTTGAGCAGGTCGCAGAAGGCCGCTTCGCTGTCGGTATCGCCCACCGGCCGATAGAACGTGGCGCGCGGGTTGAAGTCCGCCAGTTGGCCGTTGTGGGCGAAACACCAGTTGCGCCCCCACAGCTCGCGCACGAACGGGTGGGTGTTGGACAGGCACACCTTGCCCACGTTGGCCTGGCGGATATGGCCAATCACCACTTCACTTTTGATCGGATAACGCTGCACCAGCAGCGCGACTTCCGACTCACTGCTCGCCGCCGGGTCCTGGAACAGACGCAGGCCACGGCCTTCATAAAAGGCAATGCCCCAACCGTCACGATGGGGGCCGGTGCGGCCACCACGCTGCATCAGCCCGGTAAAGCTGAACACGATGTCGGTGGGGACGTTGGCACTCATGCCCAATAATTCACACATGCCAGGGCTCTCGCTACAACGTTAAAGGCGCGGTTCGACGCGCATGCCGCTCACAGGGGCCGGGCGGTGGAAAGGTTCGTCATCATCCTCGGCCGGCTCGGCGGCCAGGGCGGCATCGGCGGCGGCCTTGCGCTCGCGGCGGGCCTTGGCGGCGCGCTCGATGGGCCAGCGGATCAGCACGATCACCAGGTACACGGCAAAGGCGATCATCGTGTACATGAACAAGTCGGAAATGGCCCGCCAGGCGTTGTTGCCGACCTTGAGCACCAGGTCCAGCGCGGTGATGGCCACGGCGGGGGCGAACTGGGTCTTGACCGGGTCGACGATGGTCGGGCTGAACAGCAACACCGCCATCAGCAATTGCAGCGGCTCGCGCAGCCAGCGCCAGATCCAGCGGGTCATGCGCCACCACACCAACAGGCAGCCCAAAGCGGCGAAGGCGTAGAGGCCCCAAGCGGTCAGATAGTCGTTCTCGGTCATGGTGTCCATGGCAACGTAGGCAAACAGGCGGCTATGATAACGGCTTTTGCGTGTCGCGGCTGTAAAGCCTGCCACCGTCCGCCAGATAGAGATTAATCCATGCCTACATCGCCCGCTCCGATTGCCCGCAAGGCCCCAGGCCAGGATCCTTACGCCTGGTTGCAGGAACGCGACAGCACTGAAGTCCTCGATTACCTCAAGGCCGAAAACGCCTGGCAGGAAGCCCAGCTCGCCGACCAGCAGGCCCTGCGTGAAACCCTGTTCGACGAGATCAAGGGCCGCATCCTCGAAACCGACCTGTCCCTGCCTTCACCGTGGGGGCCGTACCTGTATTACACGCGCACCACCGCCGGTGACGAATACGCCCGCCACTACCGCTGCCGCCGCCCGGCGGATGACAGCAACCAGGTGGACGACAGCAGCGAAGAGCTGCTGCTGGACCCGAACGTGCTGGCCAACGGCGGCTTTTTCTCCCTGGGCGCGTTCAGCATCAGCCCCGACCACCAGCGCCTGGCCTACAGCCTGGATACCAGTGGTGAAGAGATTTTCACCCTGTACGTGAAGGAATTGGCCACCGGCAAAGTCAGCGAACTGGAGTTCGAAGACTGCGACGGCAGCATGACCTGGGCCAATGACAGCCTGACCCTGTTCTTCGGCGAGCTGGACGATACCCATCGCCCGCACAAGCTGTATCGCTATCGCCTGGACGGCACGGCGGCGCAGGAAGTGTTCCACGAGCCCGACGGACGTTTCTTCCTGCATTGCTACCGTTCCAGCTCCGAACGCCAGTTGCTGCTGGCCCTGGGCAGCAAGACCACCAGCGAAATCTGGGCGCTGGACGCCGAGCAGCCACACCTCGACTTCACCTGCCTGGCACCACGGGTCGAGGACCATGAATACGACGTCGACCACGGCCAACTGAATGGCGCCTGGACCTGGTTTATCCGCAGCAACCGTGACGGCATCAACTACGCCTTGTTCACCGCGACCGACATTGGCGACGTGCCGACCGAGGCCGAGTGGCAGAACCTGATCCCCCACAGCGACGACGTGATGCTCGACGGCGTGAGCCTCAATGCCCACGCCATGACCTTGAGCCTGCGCATAGGTGGCCTGCCGGTGATCGAAGTGCATCCAGAGGGTCTGCCTGCCTATCGCGTGGAATTGCCCGACGCCGCCTACAGCCTCTACGTACAAAACAGCCTGGAATTTCCCAGCGACAAGATCCGCCTGCGCTACGAAGCCCTGAACCGTCCGGCCCAGGTACGCCAGTTGGAACTGGCCAGTGGCACGCAAGTCGTGCTCAAGGAAACCCCGGTACTGGGCGTGTTCAACGCCGACGACTATGTCAGCCAACGCCTGTGGGCGACGTCCGCCGACGGTACCCAGGTGCCCATCAGCCTGGTGGTCAAGCGTGACCAGCTGGGCAAGCCGACGCCGCTGTACCTGTACGGCTACGGCGCCTACGGTTCGAGCCTCGACCCATGGTTCTCCCACGCGCGCCTGAGCCTGCTGGACCGCGGCGTCGCGTTTGCCATTGCGCATGTGCGCGGCGGCGGCGAGCTGGGTGAGGCCTGGTACCGCAACGGCAAGCAGGAACATAAACAAAACACCTTCAGCGACTTTATCGCCTGCGCCGAACACCTGATCGCCGAGGGCTTGACCACCTCCAAGCAACTGGCCATCAGCGGCGGCAGCGCCGGCGGCCTGTTGATCGGTGCGGTGCTCAACCAGCGCCCGGAGCTGTTCCAGGCTGCGATTGCCGAAGTGCCGTTCGTCGACGTGCTCAACACCATGCTCGACCCCGACCTGCCGCTGACCATCACCGAGTACGACGAGTGGGGCAACCCGCAAGAGCCTGAAGTGTACGAGCGGATAAAAGCCTACGCGCCGTACGAAAACGTCCGCGCCCAGGCTTATCCGCACCTGCTGGTGATCGCCGGCTACAACGACAGCCGCGTGCAGTACTGGGAAGCGGCCAAGTGGGTGGCCAAGCTGCGCGATACCAAGACCGACGACAACCTGCTGCTGCTCAAGACCGAACTCGGCGCCGGCCACGGGGGCATGAGCGGGCGTTACCAGGGATTACGTGACGTAGCCCTCGAATATGCATTTGTGTTCAAGGCGCTGGGGCTGATTTAGGAACTATGCGCGGCGGTCCTGTCTGAACACAGGACCGCCCTACACGATTGACGGACCCAGATTGCCGCTATGCCAGAACCGACCTTACTCAATAACGAAATCCGCGACATGCTCATGGACTGCGGCCTGTTCGATGCCCTGCTGCCGGAAGATTTTCACATCGCCGCCGGCTACTTCAATATCAGCAGCATGGCCCGGGACGAAGTGATCTTCCTCGAAGGCGATGCCGGCACCTTTATGTGCATCATCCACAGCGGCCAGGTGGCGGTGCAGAAAGCCAACCCCAGCGGTCAGCGCCTGACCATCGCCACCCTGCGCAGCGGGCGGGCGTTTGGCGAAATGGCGGTGCTCGATGGCGAGCGGCGCTCCGCCAGTTGCGTGGCCGCTTCGGAGTGTGTGCTGTTGAACCTGGGCAAGGACTCCCTGGAAAAAATGCTCAATGACGCACCCAGGGTTGCCGCGAAGATTATCCGCGCCATCGCCATTGCCCTGTCCAAGCGCCTGCGCATGGCCGACGGGCAATTGCTCTCCCAGCAGTTTTAACCGCCCGGGGTCTTCGGTTTACTGTCGTTCTGCTGCAAGCCGGGCACGGTCTGGTCTTTCGGCGGCGTCGGCAATACGATCGGCACCAGCGCGGGGGAACCGTTGGCCGTGGCCTTGGGCGCGACCGGCGGGGTGACCTGCGGGTACAACGTCGGCGTCGGCGTGCCCGGTGCGCCTGGGGTTGGCGCCGGCGCGACCGGCACGGTTTGCAACTCCTGAGCCTGCGCCGCACCCAATGTGAGCGCGCTCAACACAATGACCGTTAGAATGCTGCACTTCATCGATGGCTCCATGGCCTGACCGGAATGCCACAAGGCTACTCCCAACCGCGCAAGAATGCCCTTCCCAATGAGATTTCCATGAAACGTTTCGTTCTGCTGGACACCACCCCGATCCCCGACAACGGCGGTGCCTTGTGCCTGTTCGAATACGGCGAGGATTTTGTGATCAAGATCCAGGGCGGTGACGGCGGCCAATTGATGAACACGCGCATGCACGGCTCCGAAGACGCGCTGGCGGAGATCCCCTGCCGCAAGGTCGCCGGGCGCGCGGATTCGCGGGTGCTGATCGGCGGCCTGGGCATGGGCTTCACCCTGGCCTCGGCGCTCAAGCATCTGGGCAAGACCGCCAAAGTGGTGGTCGCCGAGTTGGTACCCGGCGTGGTGGAGTGGAACCGTGGCCCGCTGGGGGAAAAATCCGGCCGCCCGCTGCTGGACCCGCGCACGGTGATCCGCATGGAAGACGTGGCCAAAGTGCTGCAAGCCGAACCCCAGGGGTTTGACGCGATCATGCTCGACGTCGACAACGGCCCCGAAGGCCTCACGCAAAAAGCCAACAGCTGGCTGTACTCCGCCGGTGGCCTGGCCGCCTGCGCCAAGGCCCTGCGGCCCAAGGGCGTGCTGGCGGTGTGGTCGGCCAGTGCCGACAAGCTGTTCAGCGACAAACTGCGCAAGGCCGGCTTCAAGGCCGAAGAAGTGCAGGTGTTCGCCCACGGCAACAAAGGCACCCGCCATACCATCTGGATTGCCGAAAAGCTCAAGGGCTAACTGCGCCGAGAACGGCTAGAATCAAGCCTTACCGTGACCACCAAAATATAGGAGCCATGATGAGCTCAACCAACCCGCCCTCCCACACCGCCAAGCTGGACCGCATCCTCGCCGATGCCCAGCGCGACCGGGAAATGGGCTACCGCGACAAAGCGCTGAAGATGTACCCCCACGTGTGCGGCCGCTGCACCCGTGAGTTCTCCGGCAAGCGCCTGAGCGAACTGACCGTGCACCACCGCAACCATAACCATGATGACAACCCCCAGGACGGCTCCAACTGGGAGTTGCTGTGCCTGTATTGCCACGATAACGAGCACTCGCGGTATACCGACCAGCAGTATTTCAGCGAAGGGTCGACCAGCAGCCCGACGATTGCCAAGGCCACGCATAACCCGTTTGCGGCGTTGGCTGGACTGATGAAGAAAGACGACTGAGATCTTCTTTGTCGGTACTGGCCTCATCGCAGGCAAGCCAGCTCCCACAGTTGACTGCATTTCAACGTTGGAATGCAGTCAACTGTGGGAGCTGGCTTGCCTGCGATAGCGATCCCCCAAGCACCACAACCCTCAGCACCGTATAATCGCGTTTTTTCCGCCAAGGCACCCTTCCCCGTGGGCAATAAACGCTACAGCTGCATCGGTCTGTACAACCCCAAATCCCCCGAAAACGTCGGCTCGGTGATGCGCGCCGCCGGCTGCTACGGCGTGGCCTCGGTGTTCTACACCGGCGTGCGTTACGAGCGTGCGCGGGATTTCATCACCGACACCAAGAAGGTCCACCACGACATTCCGCTGATCGGCATCGATGACTTGAAAAAGATCCTGCCCCTGGGCTGCATCCCGGTCGCCGTGGAGCTGGTGGACGGCGCCCGGCCGCTGCCCGAATACACCCACCCCGACCGCGCGCTGTACATCTTCGGCCCCGAGGACGGCTCCCTCGACAAAGAGATCCGCGACTGGTGTGAAGACGTGGTCTACATCCCGACCACCGGCTGCATGAACCTCGCCGCCACCGTCAACGTGGTGCTCTACGACCGCCTGGCCAAGGGCAACAACACCCGTTCAGGCCCCAAGTACTGAGTTTGCGGGAACATCCGGCGCCTGCGGGCGGTCAGCTACGTATCACTCGCCTTGTTGGAGACAGATCATGAACGACAGCAAAAACGTGCACGGCTTGGAACGCATCGGCTCCGTGGCCGGTGGCGTGATGATGGTGGGCAAAGGCCTGCGCCGTGGTGGGATTTTCGGTTTGATCCAGGTGGCGATTGGCGGCGTGGCGCTGGCCCGTGGGTTTACGGGGCACAGCTCGCTCAAGGACAAGCTGGAGCAGGGGCGCCAGGAGATGAATACGGTTCGCACGAAGATCGAGCGCGTGGGGGCTGAGCTGAAAAACCTGAAGACTCCGGCTGAAGTGGCTGCCGAAAAACCGGTTAAATCAATCGGCTAACCCCAATCCCATGTGGGAGCGGGCTTGCCCGCGATGGCAGTGTGTCAGCCAATACATCTGGCACAGGTAGACCGCTATCGCAGGCAAGCCAGCTCCCACATTGATCATTGCCACATTGGGTTTTGCGTCAACGCAGTAATTTGCTGTCCAGCACCACCGACCCTTCGCCGATCACGCTTTCTGCAAGCTGCACAAACTCGGCAGTGGTGATGCTATTGGCCCGCATCACCGCCTGCGTCAAATCATCCAGCGAGCGCTTGTTGTGGGTCTTCACGCGAATCTCGCGGTCCAGCTCCTGCAACACCACCACCGCTCGCGACACCGTGGCGCCACTGACCTGCTCGCCACGCAAGGTGGTCACGTCCTTGCCTTCCTTCACCAGCCGCGCCTGGATCGCCTGATAACGCTCATCGGTAATGCCCCCGGCACGCCGCACCAGTTCGATGGCGTAATACTCGGCCAGGCCTTCGCTGATCCAGTCACTGGTGTCATGGTCGTTGAAACGCCCGATCGCCTGCACCACTTCACGGATCAACGGGCTGCTGCCGTTTTCGCTGATCAGCGGCGTGCGGCTGTTGAGGTAGATCGAGTCGCGGGCCGAAAACGCGCCACGGCGCATCGGGTCGCTGGCGCCGACAATCAGCAACTTGGCCGGATGCCGTGGGAACGCGGCTTCCACCTGGGGCCAGACGAAGGTCAGCAACGTCAACACATCCATGCGGCGCATGGCCTGGCCCTTGGGCGAGGCCACGGTGACTTCGGTTTCGCCCAGGCGCACGCGGCGGCTGCCAAGGGTGCCGGCAAGCATCCAGCCGGTGGGTCGGTCGAACAGGCGCGAGACGTTGTCGATGCGGAACTTGTTCTTGCCGATGCGCGGCCAGGCGGTCTCGATGCTTTTCCAGCCGGCGGGCAATTCGAATACCAGCCGCGAGACCAACTCGACACCGTCCTGCTGGTCGAGCCGTGCGGTGGGCACCAGGTCTTCGCCGCGAAACAGCGCCCAGCTCGGCGTCATGCGCGCTTCATAGAGGCCCGCCTTGCGCGCGTGGGTGAGGCGTACGCGGTAGGTCAGGCTGGCCTTGTCGGCGCCGGGTTGCCACACGCCTCGGCGGTCCTTTACTTGCCACTGGCCGTCGGCCTTGAAGTCGCTGTAGTCGCCGTCATGGCCCAGGTCAAAGTCCAGGCTGCGCACTGCCGAACCCTGGGACAGGCTCACCCGCACTTCGGCCTGATCGCTCTGGGGCAGCAACTTGACGTGATAATCCAGATCGACTTTCTTCGCGCACCACCCCGGCCCGCTCAGCGCCAGCAACACCAGGGTGGTGGCCAGCTTGCCTGCCATCGTCATAGCGACTCCTTTATCAGCCTGCGCGGAAGATCAGGTAATCCTCCCAGTCGTCTTCGGGCACGCTGCCTTCGGCGAGCATGCGCCCGGACTGGGAAATGCGTTCGTGGTGCACGGCGTCGCGGTCGCCGCAGACCAGGTGGTGCCACAGCGGCAGGTCCTTGCGCTCGCTGACCAGGCGGTAGCCGCAGGTCGGCGGCAGCCATTTGAACTGGTCGGCCTGGCCGGGCGTGAGCTGGATGCAGTCGGGCACCGAGTCGCGGCGGTTGGGGTAGTCGGTGCACTGGCAGGTTTTCAGGTCGAGCAGTTTGCAGGCGATGCGCGTGTAATAGACGCTGTTGTCGTCTTCATCCTCAAGCTTTTGCAGGCAGCACAGGCCACAGCCGTCGCACAACGACTCCCACTCCTCCTGATCGAGGTGTTCAAGGGTTTTGCGTTTCCAGAAAGGTTCGACTATGGCGGCCATGGTTCTACATCAGTATCGGTCGGTGAAAAGGCCGCCAGTCTAGTGCCCAAGGCCCCGGGAACCAAGCGCTTACGACTGGCGGTGTAACAACACTTGTCAGTCTAGCGGGCGCGCAGTAGCTTTGAACGCCGAATTGACCCTCAGGAAGCGCCCATGACACGTGTTGCCGACTACCCGATCCACACCCAGTTCACCGAACGCTGGTCGCCCCGCGCCTTTACCGGCGAGAGCATCCCGCAGGAAACCCTGCTGAGTTTCTTCGAAGCCGCGCGCTGGTCGCCGTCGGCCTACAACTCGCAGCCATGGCGTTTTCTCTACGCGCGCCGCGACACGCCGGACTGGGAGCGTTTCCTCGGCCTGCTCAATGAATTCAACCGTGGCTGGGCGCAACACGCCTCGGCGCTGGTGATCATCGCCTCGAAGACCGACTTCACCGCCCCCGGCGCCAGCGAAGAAACCCCGGCGTTGTGGCACACCTTCGACACCGGTTCGGCCTGGGGCCACCTGGCGTTGCAAGCCAGCCTCAGCGGCTGGCACACCCACGGCATGGCCGGTTTCGATCAGGAACTGACCCGCAAAGAACTGAAAATCCCGGAAGGTTATGCCCTGCATGCCGCCGTTGCGGTGGGCAAGCTGGGGGACAAGTCGACCCTGCCGGAATACCTGCAAGGCCGTGAAGTGCCGAGCCCGCGCCGGCCGTTGAGCGAGCTGGTGTCGGAAGGTGATTTCAGCCTGTAACGCCTAACGCTCTCCCGGCGGTGAATCATTCGTGAGTCACCGCCGGCGATTGAATGACCACGTGGGCAGCCAGGCAACGCGACGATCAGGCTGCCATCAACAATTTATTGAACTCGGCATACAAGTCAGCCTTTTCAAGTTCGTAGTCATCCATCAGGTCATCCGGCAAAGGGTCACCGTCAACCCCGTTGCTGTGTTTTCTGGTGCTGATATCCAGCGGGTAGATTTTCTTATCCTTGGCTGAATACAAGAAATTCCCCAAGTGCAGATCGCGATGGAAGATGCCTTTGTCCTCCATGGTTTTGAAGGCGTCATCCAAAAGCGCTCGCACGTCTACCGGCAGACTATTGCGCTGAATGCCTTTAAGACTGACGCCATCCAGCTTTTTCATCTTGATATAGGCATCCCCCATGTCAGTAAACGCCTCGGCAAAGCCCTCGCCATAGTAAGCGTTCAAGTAATACGCTTGATCCATGACGGCGTTGATATCAAATGACTCAACCTCTGTGTCGAAACATTTGTACACGCTGGTGCCATCGCGACTTTCATAGAGCACCGCCTCTGCGCCCGAGCCGATCTCTCGACCACAATCGCTATTCACCGGAAACGGATACCCCCCCTTCGCGCCAAGGCGTTGCCACTGGTCACCCTGCACATGTTGTACCAGCAGTTCGGTTTGCCGATTGTTGTGGTAAATCCGTGCCTGGACCATCCCCTCTTCGGTTCGGGTGGCTTGTCGAACCTCATACACCGCAGACTGACCCAGATGATCGGTGTGACGGATATACGTCGTGTGCCCATCCGCCGCACGGTAAAGACCCTGACTGTTGCGCGACAGCCCGGTGATCGAAGACTCCGGCACCTTGAAAGCGGCATGCCACTCATTGTTCAACTGCGCACCGCGCGGTATGGCCTTGGCCTGGACCACCCCCTTGATTGCATGGGTGCTGGGCGCAAATGCTTCGAGGGGACGGCCATAGGGACGCAACGTTTTTACATCCAGGGCATACCACTGCCCTTTGTGTAAGATCGCCCCGCCCTCCACCATTTCCCCAGCGACCTTGAAGGTGCCTATTGCCGCCGCGCCATGCTGCTGGCTCGCTGCCTTCAAGACGTCATAGCTGCCGCTTGCCCCTCTGAGCCAGTTCACACCCTCAAGGCTTTTGAAAGCCAACTGCCTGACACCTTGCTTGATGAGTCCGGCGGCGCCCCGCGTCAAGTCGCCGACCCCGCTCAAGGGGTTGAAGGCTTCAATCGCTGCGGCCCCTAGAAATCGCGCCGCTCTTGCCGCGCCGCTCAGGCTGGAAATGCCCTTGGAGAATGCTTTGCCCGCTTGTGCGGCCTTGCCCGCGCCCAAGGTGACCAAGCCAATGACATCCAGGCTCAGGTCAAACAACCCGTCGGCGACGTTGCCGTTGCTGAAGTTGACGATGGCGGACCGCAGGGGGATGAGGTTGAGGAAAAACTCACCGATCGCCTTGTTGGCTGCCGCGTTCTCGTCAAACGACGTGATGCCCCTGGCTTGCTGCAATACATCGTCATTGTGCAAATCCAGGGACGTGGCAAAGACCCGGCCAATGTAGTCGCTGCGCGGCGAGCCGAACGTTGCGCTGCCTTGCGAAGGCACCGGGCGCTCCTTCGCCAGGTCAGGCTCATCCTTGAACGGGTCGAACAGCACCGTTTTGCTGATGACGTTGGCCTCTACCTGGTGCAGGTTCTTGTCGGTATAAGGCGGGGTATAGCGGGTTTTCCAATAGTTCTGCTTTTCGATCGTGGCGCGCCGGGTGTCGATCTCATAGATATTCACCTCACCCTCAAGCGTGGTCTTGACCCGTAACGTGTGCCCACGGGTTTTGAGGGAGGGCTTGGAAAACAGGTCCATGGCCATCGTGTAGTCGTTGGTATGGAAGAATTCCAGTTGCCCGTATTCGAGGTTCCTCTGGTCTTGCGGCGGCAATGTCGACATCAGGTAGCGGGCCAGCCCCCGCTGGCCCTGTTCAATCGCGGTGATCGCCTGGTCGTACTGGGCCTTGAACGGTTCGGCGACCTGCAATTTCGAGTTTTCGTACAGCTGGCAAAACGCTGCCGCCGGAATGCGTTTGTCTGCGGACACCCAATGCTCCTGAGCGCCCAACTTGTCGCCATGCATCACGACATCCAGCATCGAACGTGCCCCGGGAAAACGCCGGTCACCGCCTTCATTTCGAAATACTTTCACCAGGCTCTGCGCTTCAAACAGCGCGGGTTCAAGCGTCGGGAATGCGGCCTTGAGCGCGGCCAGCGCCATCTCTCGGCGACTCGGGATGGGCGTCTGCGCCAAACTGCTGGCCGTGGTCAGCGCCTGCAACTGGCGGTTGTATTCGCCCCGTACAGTCTCGCGCTCGGCATCCGATGGCGTGTCGTTGCCGAGCAAACCATTGGCCACGCCCCAGTCTGCCAAGGCATTTTTGCGGATGTCCTGGAGCACGGGCTCAGGGGTCTCGACCTGCTCGGCCAACGCCAGCACTTCGCTGTAGCTCAGGTTGAGCGAGCGCCCCGGCGAATCGGCCTCGATCCGCGCAGTGGCAATCGCCAACTGGGTCCAGGTGAGGCTGCCATACGTCACACTCGGCGGAATGTCCTTGACCAGAAACTGCGGTGCCGACTTCGCCAATACCAGCCGCGCGCCCAAGAGCGCGGTTTGCTCGCTCACGCGGCCTTTATCCAGCAGGTGCCGACGCAGCCCCTCGATCACTGTCGAAGGCCGTTGGCCCCGGTGCTGGGGCTGCGCCAGATCGAACCCGGCGACGCTATTGCGCACGGGCGCCTGGCCATATTCGGGATCCAGGCCCAGTTGGATCGCGGCCAGCAGGTACTCATTGAGGCTGCGGTCGGTGGCAATCGCGCCCAGTTCCGTCTGGATGGCCAGCCCCAACGCTTGAGCCTTGGGCGAGCCGAGCAGTTTTTCGATGGCGCGGGTCGGGGCCAGCAAGTCGGCATCGGACACGGCACTGCCACTGAGCAGATACCCCAGCGCACCTTTGCGCTCATCCGCCAGCGGCAACCCAGGCAACGCAGGGTTGGCGTTTTGCATCAGTGCAATGATCGAGCGCTGATCGTCGGTGCCGAGCGGCACGGGCCAGGCCAATGCACCACTGAAATTACCCAGTGGATGGACCTGCGCATGCCGCGCCACACGCTGGCTCAGATCGACCAGTTCGGCCCAGGACTCGGGCACGCTCAAGCCACTGCCCTGGAGGTAAGACTGAAGGCTGACCAGGCTTTGCGGCGTCAGTGCGTGCTGGCGGTAGTAGGTGGAATCCTCGCACACAGGCATTGTCATGCCGTGCAACAACGACGCCAGTTCGGCGGCAAAGGCGGTTGTGTACTGCCCTGGTGTGGGGGAAGCGTCCGGGGAAAACCGCGGGCTCAAAGATGCCATCACTGCCTGAAGCTTCTGCGCCAGTGCTTTCCAGTTGCAGCTGTCGCCAAACGCTGTTTTCAGTGCGGCCGGGTTATCGAGGCTGGCCGCACGGGGCGGCACGATAGGTATTCGAGTCTGCTTGGCGCTCGTCAACGAAGACTGGATCGGCGGGGCCAGTGAAGGTCTGTGACTGAAAGCGCCTGGGGGACGGATGACGGTCATGTAAGTGTCGCTCCAAGGAAAAAAAACAGGACAAACCTGCCGTGGCCGCTCACGCGATCAACTCACGGAACTGCGCCCGCAGTTTTTGGGCATCGCGCAGGAAGTCATCCCGGTGTATCGCGTAGGTCGCCTCATCAACGTGCAGGAGGTCGCGAGGCGGAGCGGACAGGTCCACGGGGTAGACTTTGTTTTCCGTGGCCGAGTAGAGGAAGTTCGACAGCTGCATATCGTCGTGGAACAGCTCCTTGTGTTGCAGGGTGTCCAACATGTCTTCGAGTGCGCGCCGGGCCTGCGGCGGCAAGCTGCGCGGGGGAATCTGCTCCAGGCTCACCCCAGGCAGTTTTTTCATCCTCTGGTAGCCATGGCCGTTTTCGAGCATCGCGCTGGCAAACCCTTCGCCGTAATACTGGTTCAGGCTGGCGGCTTGGCTCTCGAAGTAACCGGGGACTTTTGTATGACCCGGGCTACGGGTCTCCTTGTAGACATGCATCCCATCAAGGCTCTCGTAAAGGCGGCCCTCTGACCCGCCGCCAATCACCCGTCCGAGATCCGCCGCCACCCCGGACGGGCTGCCGCCGCTGGCGCCCAGGCGCATCCACTGGTCGCCCTGCACATGCTGGAGCAACAACGGGGTTTGCCGATTGGCGCTGTAAACCCGCGCCTGGACCCTCCCCTCAGGCGTATGGCTAACCTCGCGGACGTCATAGACTGCCGATTGGCCACTGCTGTCGATATGCCGGATATGGGAAACGTGGCCATCAGCCGCCACATACACACCCTGGCTGTTACGCGAGCGTCCGGCGAGGGTGGACTCGGGCAATCTGTATTCGGCAAACAGCCCGTTGCTCAGCTCCCGACCCGAGGCAACCTCCGCCCTGACCAGTACGCCGTCTACCGCCCGTGCATGGGCCTTGAAGTGATCGAGTTCGCCACCAAAAGCACGCAGCTGGTCGACGTCAAAGCCATGCCATTTGCCATTGCGCAACACGGCGGCGCCTTCAAAAGCCTGGCCTGCCACCTCAAAGGTGCCGATGGCCACTTCAGCGTGCTGTTTGCTGGCGGCCTTCAGCAGGTCGTAACTGCCACTGGCGCCTCTGAGCCGGTTGACCCCCTCGAGGCCTTTGGCAATCAGACGGCGGCCGCCGTTGCCGATCAACCTGGCGCCGCCCATGGCCACATCACCGACACCGCTCAGTGGGTTGAATGCAGCGATGGTGCTGGCACCGACAAATCGTGCCACTTTCGCCACCCCGCCGAGCGTGGTGACGCCCTTTGACACCGCCTTGCCCGCTTGTGCGGCCTTGCCGGCGCCCAAGGTGACCAAGCCAATCAGATCAAGGCTCAAGTCGAACAGGCCTTCGGCAATATTGCCGTGGGTGAAGTTGACGATGGCGGACCTCAAGGGAATCAGGTTCAGGAAGAATTCCCCGACCGCCTGGCTGCTGGCTTGCTGGTCGTCATAGGACGTGTTGCCCCTGGCTTGGCGCAACAGGTCGTCATTGCCCAGGTCCAGGGACTTTGCGAACACCCTGGCGATGTAATCACTGCGCGCCGAGCCGGCGTCGGGGCTGTCTGCGCCAGTGGACGGTTGCGCCTTGGCCAGGTCGGGCTGCGCATCCTTGAAGGGGTTGAACAACACTGTCTTGCTGATCACGTTGGCTTCTGTCTGATGCAGGTTGTTGTCCGTGTAAGGCGGTGTGTAGCGCCTGATCCAGAAGTTCTGTTTCTCGATCGTCGCTTTGGCAGTGTCAATCTCATAGACATTGACCTCCCCCCCCAGCGTGGTTTTGACCCGCAAGGTATGCCCACGGGTTTTCAGGGTGGGTTTGGAAAACAGGTCCATGGCCATCGTGTAGTCGTTGGTGTGAAAGAACTCCAACGCCCCGTACTCGAGGTTTTTGCGGTCTTGCGGTGGCAGCGTGGACAACAGGTACTGCGCCAGCCCCTGGTGGCCCTTTTCAGTGGCCGAGATCGCCTGTTCATATCGGGTCTTGAAGGTCTCGGCTATGTCCAGCTTGCCGCTGTCATACAGCTGGCAAAACGCCGTGGCGGGGATGCGTTTGTCGGCCGACTCCCAATGCACATCGGCACCCAGTTTTTTGCCGTGCATGACAATGTCCAGCATGGAGCGCGGCCCATCAACCCGCCCGGCCCTGCCGGAAGTCCGGAACACACCGACCAACGCCTTGGCTTCAAACAGCGCGGGGGCCAGGTCCGGGAACGCCGCCTTGAGCGCGGCCAGCGCCATCTGCCGACGGCTGGGGATGGGCGTCTGCGCCAGGCTGCTGGCCGTGGTCAGGGCCTGCATCTGGCGGTTGTATGCGATGCGCACTGACTCGCGCTCGGTGTCCGTCGGCGCATCGTGGCTGAGCACCCCGTTCGCCACGCCCCAGTCCGTCAGTGCCTTTTGCTGGATGCCTTGCAACAGGGTGTTGCTGGTGTGGAGTTGCGCAGCACACGCCAACACTTCGCCGTAGCTCATGGAGAGCGAGCGTCCAGGTGTGTCCGCTTCGATCCTGGCGGTGGCAATCGCCAATTGAGCCCAGGTCAGGCTGCCGTAGGTCACGCTCGCGGGGATTTGCCGGACTAAAAACTCGGGCGCGACCCTGGCCAGCAGCAACTGTGCCGCGAGCCTGGCGGTGTGCAAGCTGGCGCGGCCGCTGGCAATCAGGTGACGGCTCAGGCCCTCGATCACCTCACTCGCAGGTTGCCCGCGGTGACTGGCCTGCGCCAAGTCAAAACCGGCGGTTTTGTTCGGGCGGGTTTCCTGGCTCGACTCGGGGTCCAGCCCCAACTGGATCGCCGCCATCAGGTAGTCATTGACACTCGTGTCCGTCGGCACGCCACCCCGTTCAGCCTGGATGGCGTGCCCCAGTGCCTGGGCCTTGGGTGAACCGAGCAGTTTTTCCAAGGCGCGGCTGGCGACGCCCAGGTCGGCAGCGGTCACTGAACTGCCACTGAGCAAATACCCCAGCACGCCTTTGTCACGGTCAACCAGGGGCAGCCCCGGCAACCCCGTGGTCGTGCCCTGCAGCAGGTGTTGGATGGCGGCCTGGTCCTGCTGCGTCAAGGGTGCGGGCCAGGCCAGCGCACCGCCGAAATTGCCCAGGGGGGGCGTCTGGGCCCACTTGACCACCCGGCTATTGAGTGTGACCAGCTCCGCCAGGGTCCTGGGCACATTCAGGCCGCTGCCGCGGATAAAGTCCTCCAGGCTCACCGTGTGTATGGCCGTCAGTGCGTGCTGGCGGAAATAGGCTGAGTCTTCGCAGACAAACATCGCGGCGCTCTTCAGGCGCGAGGCCGGGTCACTGTCGTGCGTGCCCATGGCCTGGATAATGGCCTGGAGATGCCTGGCCAGGGTCTGCCAATTGCAGTTGTCACCGAATGCGCGGTGCAAGGCTGCCGGGTTGTCGAGGGTCTTGGGGGCCGAGGTGCTGGGCTGATCAGGCGTCGTCGATGACGCAACAGGCAATAAAGCCGCGATTGAAGGCGTGAAACGCGTAGCCGTGATGGCTGACATGAAAGTACCTGTCCATAGCTGAAAACGTCGTCGAGTGGGAGGCGCTTGTCGGCGCCTCCCGGGCTCTATGGGTGTTAAAACCCAAGGACGAAGTTCCAGCGTGAATGTCAGGCTTTATGTCAACGGAACAAATCTGAAAACCGGCTCAGTAACCGCGTTCGAAGCTGACTTCGCCACGCAGTGCCACCTTGGCCTGATAGGCCCGCAGGTTCTCCAGGAACAACGCCACCATCATCGGCGGCGATGTCGGCGCCGAGCTATGACCCGTCAACAACAGGCCCCAGGCGGTCCAGAACGGATGGCGTTGCGGCAGCGGCTCCTGGCGGCACACGTCGATCACTGCGCCCGCCAGATGCCCTTCTTTCAGCGCCTCGACGAGATCGGCATCCACCACCGCCACCCCGCGCCCGACATTGATGAACAACCCGGTCGGCTTGAATTGCTTGAACAGCGCCGCGTCGTACAGGTCATGGGTGTTTGGTGTGTTCGGCAGCAGGTTGATCACGTAGTCCACCTCCCCCACCAAGCGGCCCAACTGATCCAGGCCGGCCACTTCGACAAACGGCGCCTGCTCGCGCACCGTGCTGGCGATGCCATACAGCTTGACGCCAAACGGCACCAGGAACTCGGCAACGCTCTGGCCGATATCGCCGCTGCCGACGATCAACACCTTGCGCCCCGCCAGGCTCTGGCCCATGCGGCTGTCCCACTTGCGCTCGACCTGGCTGACCAGCCGCGCCAGCACTTCGCGCTCGTGGCCGAGCATGTAGGTGAGCACAAACTCCGCCATGACCTGGCCGTAGATGCCCACCGCACGGGTCAGGCGATAGTTGCGCGGCAAGCCCTCGGCCAGCAGCGGCGTGATGCCCGCCCAGGTCGATTGCAGCCACTGCGGCTGATGGCCCTGGCGCAACAGGGTGGCCAGCAGGTCGGGCTGGCCCAGCCAGACCGGGCAATCGGCGGCCAGGCGGGACAATTCGGCCGAGTCGCCGCTGGTCAACACCTCAAGGTCCGGTGCCGCTTCGCCCAGCAATTGGGCGTAGAGCGGGTGATCCTGTTCAGCAATCAGAACACGCATGCTTAAAACCTTTCAAAAACAGTGCAGACGGCCGCCCGCATCCTTACGGCCACCGCCCACCAATACGATTGCATTGAAAAATGTGCCCCGGAGGGGGCACTGACCGATCACATCGGGTCGTTGCGGCGCAGCAATTCTTCGGGCAAGTGTTCGATGTACTCGTCCTCGGGCGGCGGCATTTGCAGGTGGTAGCCCTGCTTGTCGAGGTTTTCCAGGACCTGCGCGATGTCTTCCTGTTGCAGCTTGCGCTCAGGCGTCAGCACCAGGTTGAACGCGAGCAGCGGTTTGCCGAATACAGCAAGCAGGCCTTCGGGCACCCGTTCCAGTTCGTCGCTTTTCAGCACGTAGAGGTACATGCCGGCGCGTTTGGAGCTGCGGTAGATGGAGCAAATACGTTTCAAGGCTGTTCTCCGGCAGTGGCCAGGCTGTCGAGCAGCGCCTGGCCCATCAACTCGCGGCGCCAGCCACGCAGCGAGTCTGGCAATTGGTAAGGCCCATCGGGGTAGCCACTTTTGACCAGGGCTTCGAGAGTTTTCTTGCGCAGCATCAGTTCCGGGGCCATGTCCAGGCGCTCGGCTTCGGCCTGGCCGAGGGCGCGCAGTTGCTTGATCAGCGTGGCGGCGTCCACCGGCAACGGCTCGGCCACGGCCGGCGGCCATTGGTCGATGGACACACTGCCGGCACGCTTGATCAGGTCCAGCAGGAACTGGCCGTCCTGACGCACGGTGCGCGGGTGCATGTCTTCGATCTTGCCCAGGGCGGCGAGGTTATCCGGCTGGGTCTTGGCCAGGGGCCACAACGAGTGTTCGCGAATGATGCGATTGCGCGGCAGGTCACGGGCACGGGCTTGCTGCTCGCGCCAGGCGCACAGTTCACGCAATACGGCGAGCTGGGCGCGGGACAGTTTCCACGCCAGCTTGGCGTCGCGGTACACCTCGTACGGATCGGTTTCGCGGCGCAGGTTGGCCACCAGCTCCGCACCGTCTTCCAGCACCCAGGCGTATTTGTCGTCGGACAGCTGCGGGCGCAGGCGCACATAGACTTCGGCCAGGTGCAGCGCGTCTTCGGCGGCGTAGCTGATCTGCGTCTCCGACAGCGGTCGCTGCAACCAGTCCGAGCGGGTCTCGCCCTTGGGCAGTTCGATGTCCAGCACCGCTTGCACCAGCCGTGAATAGCCCATGGAGAACCCGAGGTTCAGGTACGCGGCGGCCAATTGGGTGTCGAACAACGGCACCGGCAGGCTGCCAGTCAGGCGCAGCAACACTTCCAGGTCTTCGCTGCACGCGTGCACCACCTTGATCACCGCCGGGTTTTCCAGCAAAGCGGCCAAAGGTTGCCAGTTGTCGATGGTCAGGGGGTCGATCAGGTAAGCGCGCACGCCATCACCAATCTGGATCAGCCCGGCAATGGGATAAAAGGTGTCGACCCGCATGAATTCGGTGTCGAGGGCGACGAATGGCAACTGCTGCCATTCGGCGCAATGCTGGCCGAGGCTATCGTTGTCGCAGATCCAGTGAATATCGATGGCCACACGGCTCTCCCTTGAAGAATGGCGCGCAGTATATATCGCGAAAGGGCCTCGCGAGCACTCGCAATACCCCCGCCATCATGAAAACTCCGACAAGAGACGAAAGAATAGTCCGACAGGCGGCAGTTATCCTCTCTTACGCAGCACGTAGACCCGCCACAGCTTGGAGCCGGGCATGAATTCCTGGTGGTTGAGCACGCTGAAACCGGCCTGACGAAATTCGTCCTCCACGGCCACGGCCACCGCCGAATTGACCGAGACGATCACCGTGTCGCGGCTGACTCGATGAAACTCGCGCAGCAAGGCCAGGCGCCCTTCGCTGCTGGGCACATGGCGAAACAGCTCCAGGCAGAAAATGCAGTCCACGGCATTCGCCGACAGGCCGATGGAAAACGCCGAGCCCTGGAACGTCTTGATCCGCTTGAGCAGCGCCGCCGGGTGGTGGGTGCGGGCGTGGTCGAGCATGGCCTGGGAATTGTCCGAGGCCAGGATCACGCGGTTGACGTGCTCGGCCAACACCGGCCAGAAGCGCCCCGAGCCGCAGGCCAGGTCGAGGATCAACCCCGGCTCGCCCGCCACCTTCAGCGCGTGGCGCACCAACCGTTCATCACGCCACGCCGCCAGGCGCTGCAACAGCCCGGGCGGACGTGTGTCGCCACAGACCCGCGCGTGCTCACGATCACAGCGCTCGGCGTATTCGATCTCGATGGAGGATGGAGGTTGTGGCGACATCACGGGCCCATATGAAGGAAACGATAGTGAACGACCTTATGCCGCAGCTTAACCACTGCAACGTGAAAAAAAGGTCGAAGCCTTCACCACCGCAAACCCGATCAGGCTTGATGCAGATACCAACGCCAATCCTGCTCGCCGACCTCGCCCATGAACTGGCGGTATTCGGCGCGTTTGACCGCCAGGTAGACGTTGAGGAACTCGCTGCCAAACGCGTCCCGCGCCCAGCTGGAAGCTTCCAGCGCACGCAAGGTGGTCAGCCAGTCGGTGGGCAACAGCTCCTTGGCCTGGGCGTAGCCGTTGCCTTCCACCGGCGCGCCGGGGTCGCGCCTTTCGCGGATGCCGCGATGGATGCCGGCGAGGATCGCGGCGGCCGCCAGGTAAGGGTTGGCGTCGGCGCCGCAGATGCGGTGTTCGATGTGCCGGGAGTTGGCCGGCCCGCCGGGCACGCGCAGGCTGACGGTGCGGTTGTCCACGCCCCAGGTGGCGGCCAGCGGCGCGTAGCTGTTGGTCTGGAAACGCCGATAGGAGTTGGCGTTGGGGCAGAACAGCAGCAGCGAGTCGAGCAAGGTGCTGAGCATGCCGCCCACCGCTTGGCGCAGCAGCGGCGTGCCATCGGCGGCCTCGCTGGCGAACAGGTTGCGGCCCTCGGCGTCCGCCAGGCTCACGTGCATGTGCATGCCGGTGCCGGCCAGGTCGTCGAACGGCTTGGCCATGAAGCAGGCGGTCATCCCGTGTTTGTGCGCCACGCCCTTGACCAGGCGCTTGTAGCGCACGGCTTCGTCCATCGCTTGCAGGGCGTCGGAGCGGTGTTCCAGGGTGATTTCCACCTGGCCCGGGGCGTATTCGGAGATCGCCGTGCGCGCCGGGATGCCTTGCAGTTTGCAGGCACTGTAGAGGTCGGCGAGGAACGGCTCGATCTGCTCCAGCTCACGCAGGCCGTAAACCTGGGTGGAACGCGGGCGCCCGCCGTCTACATCCCGCGCCGGTTGCGGGCGGCCATGGCTGTCGGGCTTTTGGTCGAGCAGGTAGAACTCCAGCTCGGCCGCCATCACCGGGTAATACCCGTCGGCCTTGAGCCCGTCGATCACCTTGGCCAGCACATGCCGGGGATCGGCCACGGTGGCGGGTAATCCTTCTGTCGGATGCATGCTGACTTGCACCGCCGCCGTCGGAATCAAGCGCCACGGCATGCGCTGCAAACTGCCGCTGATCGGGTAGGCGCGGCAGTCGATGTCGCCCACATCCCAGACCAGCCCGGAGTTTTCCACGTCATCGCCATTGATGGTCAGGCCGAGGATAGTGCTGGGCAACGGCCGCCCGCTTTCGTACACCGCCAACAGCTCATCGCGGTGCAGCAACTTGCCCCGTGGTACGCCGTTGTTGTCGAGGATAAACAGCTCGAACATCTCGATGTCCGGGTGTTGCGCAAGGAAGGTGTGGGCTTCGTGCAGGCAGGCAAAAACACTCATGGGAATTCTCATACGTTTGCGTCAGACAGGCGCGCAGAGGCACGCCATCGATGGGATGGATCAACGTAGGAGAAAGGAATCTGGTGGGCGCGCGTGCCGGCAGTGGAACAATGCCCAGAAAGCCAGCTCGGGAAGCGTGTCGGGGGAACCGTCCATGGGGGATCACTGTGAGGTCGATGCCCGCAGCGTCACACGCCCGGATAGTTGGATAAATTCAGGGTTGACGGAGTTTGGTTGCAGTTTGGCTAAACATTCACCGTCGCCTTGATCAGCTCGACAAACGCCGTGCAGGCAGCGCTGCGATAGGCGCCCTGGCGACTCAACAGGGCCACCGTGCGCTGCGGCAACGCGGGGGTGATCGTCACCGCGTGCAACCCCGGATGGGCCGAGGCAATCGCGCTGGGCAGGATGGTGGCCAACGCGGTATTACGCACGATTTCAATGATCGCGCTGATGGAATTGGCCTCCATGGCGATGGGCGGTTTCACCCCCTGCTGGCGGCAATAATCATCGATATAGCGGCGGGTCGCGAAGCCAGGGTTCAACAGCACCATGGGCTGTTCCAGCCACGACGGCGCCTGCAACGCCGGATGGCTGGCGCTGACGACCACGCTGAGCGCCTCGACGAACAGCGCCTCACACGCGATATCCGGCAGGTGTTCGCCGGTAAAGCCGATGCCGATGTCCAGCACGTCCTCGGTCAGCGCGGCTTCCATGCGGTCCTGAGTCAGCTCTTCGACACTGACCGTGATCCCCGGATACAGGGCGTTGAAGCGCGCCAGCAGCGGGCCGATCAGGTAGGCGGTAAAGGTCGGTGTCATCGCCAGGCGCAGGTGGCCGCGGCTCAGGTCCTGCACGTCATGCATGGCGCGGGTGCCGGCCTGCAGGTCCTGCAAGGCCAGGCGCGCAAAACGCACATAGGCCTCACCGGCGTCGGTCAGGCTGATGCTGCGCCCGGAGCGGTCCAGCAGCGGCGCACCCAGGGTTTCTTCGAGCTGCTTGATCTGTTGCGACAAGGTCGGCTGCGACACATGCAGCGCCTCGGCAGCCCGGGTGAAATTGCGATGCTCGGCAACGGCCAGCAGGTAACGGATATGGCGCAACAACATCAACGGCACTCCAACTATAGGCATGACTTATAGAAACTATAACAAGCCGGTCTTGGACGCTATAGCTGAAAACTTCCATCCTTGCCCCATCAGCGACGCAAGGAGAATCACCATGCAGCATCTCATCGACGGCTTCCGCAAATTCCAGAGCGAAGCCTTTGCCCAACGCAGCGACCTGTTCAAACACCTGGCGACCACCCAAAGCCCCGGCACCTTGTTTGTGTCCTGCTCCGACAGCCGTGTCGTCCCGGAGCTGCTGACCCAGCAGGAACCTGGCGATCTATTCGTCATCCGCAACGCCGGCAACATTGTGCCGTCCTACGGACCGGAGCCTGGCGGCGTGTCGGCCACCGTCGAATACGCGGTAGCGGTGCTGGGGGTCAGCGACATTGTGATCTGCGGCCACTCGGACTGCGGCGCGATGACCGCGATCTCTACCTGCAAATGCCTGGATCACCTGCCGGCCGTGGCCAATTGGTTGCGCCACGCCGAATCGGCCAAGGTGATCAACGCCGCCCGTGACCACCTCTCGGACGCCGCACGCTTGAACGCCTTGGTGCGCGAAAACGTGGTGGCACAACTGGCCAACCTCAAGACCCACCCCTCCGTCGCCCTGGCGCTGGAACAAGGCCGGCTGACCCTGCACGGCTGGGTGTACGACATCGAAACCGGCGCCATCGACGCCCTCGACCACCGCAGCGGGCGCTTCGTCGCGCTGCTGGATCAACCCCAGGTTCACGCCTGAACCCCCTTTCCAAACCCAGAGGACATCACCATGTTGCAAGCTCAATTCGCACAAACCCCACGCCTGGCCCTGGCCGATACCGTGATCGACCTCAAGGCGCGCAAGAACCTGTCCTGGCAGGACCTCACCGACGGCACCGGCCTGAGCCTGGCGTTTGTCACCGCCGCCCTGCTCGGCCAGCATCCATTGCCTAAAGAAGCCGCCGACGTGGTCTGCGACAAGCTCGGCCTCGACCAGGACGCCAGCCGCCTGCTGCAAAGCGTGCCCCTGCGCGGCAGCTTCCCCGGTGGCGTGCCGACCGACCCGACGATGTACCGTTTCTACGAAATGCTGCAGGTCTACGGCTCCACCCTCAAGGCCCTGGTGCACGAGCAATTTGGCGACGGCATCATCAGCGCGATCAACTTCAAGCTGGACATCAAGAAAGTCGCAGACCCGGACGGTGGCTCCCGCGCGGTGATCACCCTGGATGGCAAGTACCTGCCCACCAAACCCTTCTGAATCGGCGCCGACCGTCTACGCTCTTGGCACACAGACAAGAACGAGGGACGGACCATGAAGGCAATGCTGCGCATCACCTGGCTGCTGCTGTTGTGTTGCAGCCAGGTACACGCCGCAACCGTTGAGGAAGCGGACGCGCAAGCCGCCAAGGCTTTGCTGGAAAAAGCCTTGGCGTACTACCAGGCCCAGGGCGACAAGGCGTTCGCCGCCTTCAGTCGCCAGGGCGAATTCATCGACCAGGACCGCTATGTATTCGTGGTCGATACCCAGGGCGTGCTGCTGGCCAGCGGCGGGCCCTCTTCCGCCTTGATCGGGCGTGAGGTGAGCGAAGTGCTCGGGCCGGATCTGCGCCAGTCATTCAAGGACGCACTCAAGGTGCCGGAAAGCCAAGGCATCCAGCAGGCCGACTACCGCTGGCAAAACTGGAACGACGGCAAGGTCGAACACAAACACGTGTTCTACCAGCGCATCGGCGAACGCATCCTCGCCGTGGGTTACTACTTGCCCCGGGCCACCCCGGAACAGGCGCGGGCGCTGCGCAACAAGGCGGTGGACGCGCTGGTCAAGGATGAGGCCGGCACGCTCAAGGCGATCAATTCCTTGCAGGGCGGCTTCCTCCAGGATGACCTGTATGTGTTTGTGGTCGATCTCAACACCGGGCGCTACGTGGCCCATGGCACCAACCTGCGGCTGATCAACACCGACTTCAGCAAGATCAAGGACCCCGACGGCAAGCCGGTGGGCGAACCGATCCTCAAGCTGATGGCCGAGCAGGACCAGGGGGAATACAAATACCGCTGGAAGAACCCGGTGACCGGCAAGGTTGAGAACAAGCATGCGTATTTGCGCAAGAGCGGGCATTTCATGGTGGCGGTCGGGTACTACAGCCCTTAAGCAAGATTGAAATGCGGTCAAAAACTGTGGGAGCTGGCTTGTGTGGGAGCTGGCTTGCCTGCGATGCAGACACCTCGGTACATCAGGCACACCCAGTTGATGCCATCGCAGGCAAGCCAGCTCCCACAGGGGCCATGTTCCTGCAGTTGAATCTTCGATATGCCTATTATTCGATGGCTTCGTAGGGCAGTCCGACATAGTTCTCGGCAATGTTCCTACGCCCCGACTCGGAATGAATGAAGTACTCCAGCTCACTCTCGGCAATCCGCTGGCTGAACCCATCCGCCTCGGGAAACTGATGCAACATCGACGTCATCCACCAGGAAAACCGCTCCGCCTTCCACACCCGCCGCAGGCAGATCGCCGAGTATTTCTCCAGCAGGTCCACGCGCCCCTCGCCATACACCTTGAGCAAAATCCGGTACAGGGTGCTCACGTCACTCGCCGCCAGGTTCAAGCCCTTGGCCCCGGTGGGCGGCACGATGTGCGCCGCATCGCCGAGCAGGAACAGGCGCCCGTGCTGCATCGGTTCCACCACAAAGCTGCGCAAGGGCGCGATGCTTTTCTCGATGGACGGCCCGGTCACCAACTGCTCAGCCAATTCGCCAGGCAGGCGGGTTTTCAGTTCGGCCCAAAAGCGTGCGTCCGACCACTCATCCAGCGGCTCCTCCACCGGCACTTGCAGGTAATAGCGGCTGCGGGTCGGCGAACGCATGCTGCACAGGGCAAAGCCGCGCGGGTGTTTGGCGTAGACCAGTTCAGCGTGCACCGGCGGGGTGTCGGCGAGGATGCCGAGCCAGCCGAAGGGGTACACGCGCTCGAAGATTTTCAGTGATTCCTGCGGAATCGACTGACGGGCAACGCCGTGGAATCCATCACAACCGGCGATGTAATCGCACTCCAGGCGATAGGTTTCGCCCTGGTGTTCGAAGGTGAGCCACGGCCGATCACTTTTCACATCGTGGGGCTGCACGTTGCGTGCTTCGTAGAACGTGCTGGCACCGGCTGCGGCGCGGGCGCTCATCAGGTCGCGGGTGACTTCGGTCTGGCCGTAGATCATCACCGACTGGCCGCCGGTCAAGGCCTTGAGGTCGATATGGGTGAGTTGGCCGTTCAGGGCCAGCTCAAAGCCATCGTGCACCAGCCCTTCGCGGTCCATGCGCTGGCTCACACCCGCCTCGCGCAGCAGATCGACCATGCCTTGTTCCAGCACCCCGGCGCGGATGCGGCCTTGCACGTAATCGGCGCTCTGGCGTTCCAGGATCAGGGTCTGGATACCGGCGTTATGCAGCAGTTGGCCGAGCAACAGCCCGGAGGGGCCGGCGCCGATGATGGCGACTTGGGTTTTCAGGGTTTTCATTATTTTTATCGCCTGTCCATTCAACCCGAACGGATTGAGTGAAAGAGTTGTCATTGGTCTTGTGGCTGACATTTTTCACTTGAGTGGCCGGCATAAGAAGGTGAAAACTGAGCCAAAGCCTGCGCTTTTTGCCAATCGGGGCGATTACCGCACCACTCTCCTGGGTATCGGATTGAAACCATGACCAAAACCGCGATTCCGGTCTTCAAGCTTTACGGGGAGGATCAGCAATGGCCGACCCCCGATTTGTTGCACTGCGAAACCATTTCCCGGCGCAGTCGGGAATACCAGTGGGAAATCCAGCCCCACCGGCACGCGGATCTGTGCCAGTTGTTGTATGTGCACAAAGGCCAGGCTCACCTGGAAATCGAAGGCCAACGCACCACGATCAACGAAGCGACGCTGCAAGTGCTGCCGCCGCTGTGCGTGCATGGGTTTCGGTTTGCCGAAGACGTCGAGGGTTATGTGGTGACACTGGCGGCGCCACTGGTCAGCCACTTGCAGGCGCAACTGGGGGCCACGGTAGACGGCCTGCAGGCACTGGGAAATTATCCGGCGGGCAAGGACAGCGACTACCTCAACCACCAGTTCGCCCGCCTGCAGGACGAATACGCCGATGAACAACCGGCGCGGGACATGATGATGCATGCCCTGGTCAGCGTGCTGCTGGTGTGGATCAGCCGCCAGGCGATCCAGCGCCGCCACCCACGGGCACCCCGCGGGCGCGAGTATTTCCGGCGGTTTACCCAACTGGTCGAGCAGCATTACCGCGAGCATCCGAAGATCGAGGATCTGGCCCACAAGCTGGGGATCTCGGTCTCACACCTGAACGGCACGTGTCGGGAGTTGGGTGGGCAACCGGCGTTGCAGATCATGCATGACCGCCAGTTGCTGGAAGCCAAGCGCCTGCTGACTTACACCAGCATGAGTATCAATGAGATGTCCGAGGTGCTGGGTTTCTCCGACCCGACCAACTTCTCGCGACTGTTTCGCCGACGGGTGGGGTTTTCGCCGAAGGCGTTTCGTGAGCAATTGAAGGCCGAAGTAACACCGAGCTAAAAGGTGGGCACTGGCTTGTGTGGGAGCGGGCTTGCCCGCGATAGCGGTGGTTCAGTTGAAACAGCTTTGGCTGGCACACCGCAATCGCGGGCAAGCCCGCTCCCACATTTAGATCTTCATCGCCACAATTTCTAGCGCAACGCGCTGAAACTGCCGGTATGCGGTACACACTGGTCCTGATGACAGCTGATCGCAAAGCTCGGCTGCATGCGGGTTTGCTCGACGCGGTAGGCGGCAGTGCCGTACAGCGCACTGGCAACCGCGCAGAGGGAGAAAATCATCAGGTACTTTCTGGTTTTAATGCTCATGGCACAGACCTCTGAGCGGGACTACAGGGTGCTGTTTAAAGCATAGGCCAGCCAGGGCGAGTTGCCATTATTGGCCCCTATTCAATCTGCTTATATTGGCTCAGAGACCGACGTCCCACGCAGGCTCCTGCGGAAACCTCTCCACCAGAAAATCCAACAGGCTGCGCAACGCCGACGGCATATGCTTGCGCGAGGCGTACACCGCGTAGATGTTCATCTGCCGGGGCTCGGCCGCGGGCAGCAGGCGCACCAGTTCGCCACGGCGGATGTGATCACCCGCCTGATAACTGGGCAGCATGCCGATGCCGGCCCCGGCCAGCGTCACGCGCAACAGGGTGCTGGCCTCGTTGGCGGTGATATTGCCGTGCACCGGCACCGACACGTGCTCACCGCCCTCTTCGAAATGCCACAGGCTTTTGCCGAAATAGGAGTGGGTGAGGCAGTTGTGCCGCGCGAGGTCTTCGACTTTCTGCGGCGCCGGATGCTCCAGCAGATACGCAGGGCTGGCACACACCACCGACCGACAGACGGTCAGGCGCCGGGCGATCAGGTTGGGGTCCAGGTCTGTGCTGGTGCGGATGGCCAGGTCGATGCGTTCATCCACCAGGTTCACCGTGCGGTCGAGCATTTGCATGTCCACCGTCACCAGCGGGAAGCGCTTGACGTAGTCGGCGATGGCGTCGGCCAACTGCGCCTGGCCGAACGAGGTGCTCACGCTCAGGCGCAACAGGCCACGGGGCGCGTCATCCGGTTCGCTGACGGCGGCCTGCATGTCGCAGCTCAGTTCCAGCAGTTGCCGGCAACGCGGCAGGGTTTCGCTGCCGGCGGCGGTCAGGCTGAGCTTGCGCGTGGTGCGGTGCAGCAGGCGCGCGCCGACCCAGTCTTCCAGCTCCGCCAGGTAGCGCGAGACCACCGGGCGCGACAGGTCCAGATGGTCGGCGGCGGCGGACTGGCTGCCCAGGTCCACCACAGTGACAAACACGCGCATTGCTTGAAGACGATCCATGATCTGCCCGATTTCAGAAACAAACTATGTCCCAGCATCGCATTTTTAGTTGCGTTTGGTGCAACTAAGCTCTGTGCATCCTTTGAATCGACTGCTGGAGCTGCCCGATGCTGTCCACCCTCAAACGCTTGACCCTGGCCACCGCCGCCCTGGCGTTCGCCGCCCATGCGGCCGCGGCCGACCTGACCCTCGACGTGTACAACCCCGGCGAAGCCGCGATCTTCCCGGTCAGCTCGGTGCTGGTCAGCGGCGCGAAAGACGCGATCCTGGTGGACGCGCAATTCGGCAAGGCCCAGGCCGAACAGCTGGTGCAGAAGATCCGCGCCAGCGGCAAGCACCTGACCACCATCTACATCAGCCACGGTGACCCGGATTACTACTTCGGCCTCGACACCCTCACCGCCGCGTTCCCCGACGCCAAGGTGCTGGCGCCGCAACCGGTGGTCGATCACATCAAGGCCACCGTCGCCGGCAAGCTGGAATTCTGGGGCCCGAAAATGGGCGCCGACAAGCCGGCCAAAACCATCGTGCCGGACGTGCTGCCCGGCCACAGCCTGAGCCTCGAAGGCCAGCAACTGGAAGTCATCGGCCTCGACGGCGCGCAGCCGGACCGCAGCTTTGTGTGGATTCCGTCGATCAAGGCCGTGATCGGTGGCGTGGTCGTCGCCGAGAACATCCACCTGTGGATGGCCGACACCCAGAGCGCGCAGTCCCATAAAGACTGGCTGGCGACACTGCAACGCATCCAACAGCTGAAACCAAAGACCGTGATCCCGGGCCACTACCTCGGCACCCCGACGCTGAAATCCGTGGCCTTTACCGCCGACTACATCAAGGCCTTCGACATCGAGACGGCCAAAGCGAAGGATTCCGCGGCCCTGATCGCGGCCATGAAAAAGCGTTACCCGACCCTCGCCGACGAAAGCTCGCTGGAACTCAGCGCCAAAGTCGCCAAGGGCGAAATGAAGTGGTGAATGGTTTTAAACCCTTAACGAACTGGAGAACGTCATGAGCAAGATTGCAATCATTGGTGCCACCGGCCGTGCCGGTAGCCAACTGCTGGAAGAAGCGCTGCGTCGTGGGCATACCGTCACCGCCATCGCCCGCAATACCGACAAGCTCGCCCCACGCCCGGGCGTCACCGTCAAACAGGTCGACGCGCTGGACGCCGAGGCCCTGCAACACGCGGTCAGCGGCAACGATGTGGTGATCAGCGCCGCACACTTCGCCACCCTGCCCGCCAGCGCCGTGATCGGCCCGGTGAAAAAAGCCGGGGTGAAACGCCTGCTGGTGGTGGGCGGCGCGGGTTCGCTGTTGCTGCCGGATGGCAGCCGTGTGATTGACAGCCCGGGCTTTCCGCCGGAGTACAAGGCGGAAGCCAGTGCGGGTGCTGACTTCCTCGCAGCGCTGCGCCAGGAGCAGGAACTGGATTGGACCTTCCTGTCGCCGTCGGCGGAGTTTGTGGAGACCGAGCGCACGGGTAAATTCCGCGTGGGCCAGGATGATTTGCTGGTGAGCAGTGAAGGCCGCAGTTGGATCAGCTTTGCCGACTATGCGATTGCGTTGATCGATGAAGTGGAATCGCCAAAACACTCGCGCCAACGCTTCACCGTGGGCTACTGACACAACGCGGTCGAAAACTGTGGGGCTGGTGTGACTGATACACCGCCATCGCGGGCAAGCCCGCTCCCACAGGGGATTGGGTTCACAGGCCAGATCAGGTTTGCACCGGTCAAACTGTGGGAGCTGGCTTGCCTGCGATGGCGGTGGGTCAGCTGCCTCTGTGTTGACTGACAGGCCGCTATCGCAGGCAAGCCAGCTCCCACACTTGGATGCTCAGTGTTGTGAAGATTGTGCCTCGCTGACCAACCAATCCATTAAAGCCTCAAGCCCCTCCGACGGCGCCGTCCCCGGCGGGTACACCAGGTAATACCCCATCCCCGTCGGCACCCTCAATTCAAACGGCATCACCAACCGCCCCGCCTTCACATCCTCGCCAATCAGCGCACTGTCGCCAATCGCCACTCCCGAGCCCTGGGACGCCACCGTCATCGCCAGATCCAGGGTTTCAAAATGATGCCCCTGGGCCAGGTTGCTCAAGTGCGTGTTCGCGGCTTTCAGCCACAACGCCCAATCGCGCTCGTCGCGCGTGGGGTGCAGCAGCACCTGTTGCTGCAAATCCAGCGGGCGCTGCAAGTCGCCGAGCAATGCGGGCGCGCAGACCGGTGTGAGTTGCTCATCGAACAAATGCCGCGCCTCGCCCGGTTGCTCGAAGATGGGCGCGTAGACCAGCGCCGCGTCGAATTGTTCGCGGCGAAAATCCACGCTGTAGGCCACGGTGGTGGTGAGTTCCACCGGCACGTCCGGGCGTTCCTTTTGCCATTGCATCAGGCGCGGCAGCAGCCAGCGCATCACGCAGGTGGAGGCCTTGAGTTGCAGGGTCTGGCGGCGACGGCCGATCTGTTCCACGGCGTCACCGATCAGGCCGAATACCTGCTGCGCGCGCAGTGACCATTCGCGGCCTTCGTCGGTGAGGCTCAAGCCGCGCGCCTGGCGTTGGAACAGGGCGTAGCCCAAATGGCTTTCCAGCCCGGCGATCTGCCGGCTCACCGCACCTTGGGTGATGTGCAGTTGCTCGGCGGCGCGGGTGAAATTGCAGCACTGCGCGGTAACCCAGAACGTGTGCAGCGCGGGCAGCGGTGGAAGGCGTTTCATCGCGGTTCAGCCATGACGTGAGGACATGGCTAGTATGACTTTTTATCGATTGTTGCCGCTACCGGCCAACCGCTCCAATACCGCCTCGAATCCCTAACAAGAGCGACCTCAATGGCGACCTGCGGCGAAGTATTGGTCAACCTCCTCGAAGGCTACGGCGTGGACCAGGTGTTTGGCATCCCTGGCGTGCACACCGTGGAGTTGTATCGCGGCCTGGCCCGCTCGGGCATCCGTCACGTCACCCCGCGCCACGAACAGGGCGCCGGTTTTATGGCCGACGGCTACGCGCGCACCAGCGGCAAGCCCGGTGTGTGTTTCATCATTACCGGCCCGGGCATGACCAATATCACCACGGCCATGGGCCAGGCCTATGCCGACTCGATCCCGATGCTGGTGATTTCCAGCGTGCAATCGCGCAGCCAATTGGGCGGCGGGCGGGGCAAGTTGCATGAGCTGCCGAACCAGGGCGCGATGATGGCCGGGGTGGCGGCGTTCTCCCATACGGTGATGTCGGCAGCGGAGTTGCCCGGTGTGTTGGCGCGGGCGTTTGCGCTGTTCCAGGCTGGGCGACCGCGACCGGTGCACATCGAGATTCCACTGGATGTGCTGGTGGAAAACGCCGATGCGCTGCTGGGCAGTGAGCCGGCCAGCGTGGCGCGCGCAGGGGCCGCGCCGGCGGCGGTGAAGCAGATGAGCCAGTTGCTGGCGGCGGCCAAGCGGCCATTGATTTTGGCCGGTGGCGGCGCCATCGATGCAGCGCCCGCGTTGACCCAGCTTGCAGAAGCGCTTGGCGCGCCGGTCGCGCTGACGATCAACGCCAAGGGCATGTTGCCGTCGACCCATCCGTTGCTGATCGGCTCGACCCAAACCCTGGTCGCCACCCGCGCCCTGGTGGCCGAAGCGGACGTGGTGCTGGCCATCGGCACCGAGCTGGCCGAGACCGACTATGACGTCACCTTTGCCGGCGGCTTCAAGATCCCCGGCGCCTTGCTGCGTATCGATATCGACGCCGACCAGACCGTGCGCAACTACCCGCCGCAGGTGGCGTTGGTGGCCGACGCGCAGATCGCCGCCGAGGCGCTGCTACAGGCATTGAGCAGCCAGCCATTGGCACCGCGCGAAACCCACTGGGGCGCGCAGCGTGTCGCGCAATTGTGGGCGGAACTGGCGCCCACCTGGGACGCCGCCACCCGCGCGCAAACCCTGTTCCTCGACACCGTCCTGCAAGAGCTGCCCGCCGCCGTCATCGTCGGCGACTCCACCCAACCGGTGTACAGCGCCAACCTCACGCTGAACCTCGACCACCCGCGCCGCTGGTTCAACTCGTCCACCGGCTACGGCACCCTGGGCTACGCATTGCCCGCCGCCATCGGCGCGTGGCTGGGGCGTGGCGACGGGCAACCGGTGGTGTGCCTGATCGGCGACGGCGGTCTGCAATTCACCCTGGCGGAACTGGCCAGCGCCGTGGAAGCGCGCACGCCGATCATCGTGCTGCTGTGGAATAACCAGGGCTACGAAGAGATCAAGAAATACATGGTCAACCGCGCCATCGAACCGGTCGGCGTGGACATCTACACCCCGGACTTTATCGGCGTGGCCCAGGCACTCGGTTGCACCGCCGAACGCATCCAGGGCATTGAGCATTTGCGCAGCGCCTTGCGCGCCGCCACGGATCGCCAGGGGCCGACGCTGATTGAAATCGACCAGACACTTTGGATGCAGGCGGTGGCGCAATGAACGGTGTGTATATCAACGGTGAGTGGCGTGAAGGCAACCAGGTGCTGGAGGTGATCAACCCGGCCACCGAAGCGCTGCTGGCGCACGTCAGCGGGGGCGACGCCGCAGCGGTGACACTGGCGGTGGATGCCGCCAGTGCCGCCTTTGCCGACTGGTCGAAAAGCACCGGGCGTGATCGCGCCGCGCTGTTGCGCAAGATCGCCGAGGGCGTGGGCGCGCAGCGTGAACAACTGATGCACCTGCAATCGAGCAACAACGGCAAGCCGCTATTCGAAGCGGGTATCGATGTGGATGACGTGATCGCCACCTTCGAGTACTACGCCGCTATCGCCGAAGACATGGATGCCGAGCAAGACCGCCCAGTGGAACTGCCCAATACGGATTTCAGCGCACGTCTGCGCCGTGAACCCTGCGGCGTGGTCGGGCTGATCGTGCCGTGGAATTTCCCGATGGTGACCACCGCCTGGAAACTGGCACCGGCTCTCGCCGCCGGTTGCTGCGTGGTGCTCAAACCGTCGGAAGTCACGCCGCTGGCCGAACTGCAACTGGCGCGGATCATCGCCGACGCGGGCTTGCCGGCGGGCGTGTTCAACCTGGTATGCGGCACTGGCCTGGCGGTGGGCGCACCGCTGGCGGCGGACCCTCGGGTGGCGAAGATTTCCTTCACCGGCAGCAACGCGGTGGGCGTGCAGGTGATGCAACGCGCGGCCGAAACCATCAAGGGCGTGAGCCTGGAATTGGGCGGTAAATCTTCGCTACTGGTATTGGCCGATGCCGACCTCGACCTGGCCGTGGAGCTGGCGTGTGGCGGTGGCTTTTTCAATGCCGGGCAGATGTGTTCGGCGACCAGTCGTGTGTTGGTGGCTGACAATTTGGCGGACGAATTCCTACTGCGTTTGCAGCTTCGGGCTGAAGGCATTCGTGTCGCCGCCCCCTTTGCCGACGACGTGGAAATGGGCGCGCTGATCAACCGCGCGCAGTACCAGCGGGTGCTCGGGCATATCCAGCGCGGCATCAAGGACGGCGCACGGTTGCTGTGTGGCGGGGAGCGTCCGGCGGGGCTGGAGAAAGGCTTTTTCATTCGGCCGACGGTGTTCACCGAGGTGCCGCTGGACAGTGCGTTGTGGAACGAAGAAATCTTTGGCCCGGTGTTGTGTGTCAGACGTTTTGCCACTGAGGACGAGGCTGTTGCCTTGGCCAACGACAGCGATTTCGGCCTGGTGGCCAGCGTGGTCAGTGGCGATGCCGACACCGCCGAGCGCGTGGCCAATGCCTTGCAGGCCGGGCTGGTGTGGATCAACGCGCCGCAGGTGATCTTCCCGCAGACGGCGTGGGGCGGCTACAAGCAGAGCAGCATCGGGAGAGAGCTGGGGCCGTGGGGGTTGGCGGCGTTTCAGGAGATCAAGCATGTGATCAGATCCATCTGACACCGAAAATCCCCCTGTGAAATGAGGAACAACTGTGGGAGCTGGCTTGCCTGCGATAGCGGTGTATCAGTCGCTGGAGATGTTGACTGATGGACCGCTATCGCAGGCAAGCCAGCTCCCACATAAACCAGTTTCCACATTTAGAGAAGTGGTGTTTCAGAGACCCGCATTTTTTCAATAGTGCCTGCGACTTTCTCATTTGCCCCCCCTGCCCCGCCCATGGCCTGATTCGCCCTCGCTCATTCAAGGCAGGCCCATGGAAAACGTTCAGGCAAAACCCACCACCGCCGTTTGGCTGATGATCAGCGTGGTGCTGGTCGCCCTTAACCTGCGTCCGTCGATGGCGGCCGTGGGCCCGTTGCTGTCGTCGATTCGTGGCGATGTGCCGCTGAGTTTCAGCAGCGCCGCGCTGCTGACCATGTTGCCGGTGATGGCCATGGGGCTGGCGATGTTTTTTGGCATGGGCGTGGCCAGGCGCCTCGGTGAGCACCGCAGCATTGTGCTGTCGCTGGTGGTGATTGGCGTGGCGACGCTGTCGCGGCTGTTCCTGGATTCGGCGCTGGAGCTGATCGTCAGCGCGATTGCCGCCGGGGTCGGGATTGCCTTGATCCAGGCGTTGATGCCGGCGCTGATCAAGTCGCGGTTCAGCGCCAACGTTTCGCTGTTCATGGGTTTGTACGTGACCGCCATCATGGGCGGCGCGGCGCTGGCGGCGTCGTTCGCGCCGTTCGTGCAGGTGCAGACCGGCAGCTGGCGGATCGGCCTGGCGGTGTGGGCGGTGCTCGCCGGGTTGGCGCTGGTGTTCTGGTACGCGCAACGCGCGGCATTGCCGCCGTTGCCACAGGCCGGTTCCGCTCAGCAGGAGTCGTTTTTCGGCAACCGGCGCGCCTGGCTGCTGGCGATCTTTTTTGGTCTCGGTACGGCGTCCTACACCTGCGTACTCGCCTGGCTGGCGCCGTACTACGTGGAGCAAGGCTGGAGTGAACAGAACGCCGGTTTGCTGCTGGGCTTTTTGACCGCGATGGAAGTGGTCTCCGGCCTGGTCACCCCGGCCATCGCCAACCGGCGCCAGGATAAACGCGGCGTGGTCGCGGTGCTGCTGGTGCTGATCATCCTCGGCTTCTGCGGCCTGATCCTCAGCCCGCAACACCTCAGCCTGTTGTGGCCGTGCCTGCTGGGCCTGGGCATTGGCGGCCTGTTCCCGATGAGCCTGATCCTGTCCCTCGACCACCTGGACAACCCGCGCCGCGCCGGCGGCCTGACGGCCTTTGTGCAAGGTATCGGCTACCTGATCGCGGGCTTGTCACCGCTGATCGCCGGGATGATCCGTGACCAGTTGGGCAGCTTCGAATGGGCCTGGTGGGCGCTGACGGCGGTGGTGGTGGTGATGCTGCTGATCGTCACACGCTTCAATCCCCAGCATTACGCGCGGCATATCCGCTGAGGTCGTGTTGCTAACAGTATTTGTCCCACGCCAAACATAGAATCGCCCTACAGAGCTTTCTAATGGCACGACCGTTCCGTTAAGCTTTTGCGCTGTCTTGTACTGAGTTCGGTACAACGGGTTTACGGACGAAACCGATGTTAAACAGTAACTTGCTCAGAAAGCTCGATATGCAGGACCTGATGGTGTTTATCGCCGTCTACGACCAGAGCAGCGTTACCGATGTGTCCGAAACGTTGTTCGTCAGCCAGTCCACCGTGAGCTACAGCCTGAAGAAACTGCGCACCAGTTTTGAAGATGAGTTGTTTATCAACACGCGGGCGGGCATGCGTCCGACGTACAAGGCCACCAGCATGTATGGCCATGTGCAGAAGATCCTCGAAAGCATCAACCTGTGCCACGCCGGTGGCCAGGCGTTCGATCCGACGCAAAAGGCGGTGACCTTCAATGTGTGCGCGCCGGAATACTTCGAACAGTTGATCCTGCCGCGCCTGCTGAAGACCTTCGACCGCGCCGACCTGCCGGTGATCGTCAATGTGCAGAAGCTGGAAACCGACATCCCCGCCGACGACCTGCGTGAAGGCCGCCTGGACCTGGTGATCTGCTTCGGCCCGAACTTTCACCGCGCCCACAAAGACTTCAAGACGCAGATGCTGCTGGAAGACGACCTGGTGTGTGTGTTCGACAAGCGCTCAGCGCCGAGGGAGCCGGCGTTCAGCCTGCAATCCTTTGTCGAACGGCGCCATGTGTTTCCCACGCCGTGGACGTCCGACACCAACATGATCGACGGCTGGCTGGGGCGCCAGGCCCACAAGCGCCAGGTGATCGCCCGCGCCAACAGCTACGGCGCGGCGCTGAAGATGATCACCGGCACTGACTTCATCGTGACCCTGCCGCGCCGCGTGCAAAAACTGCTGGCACCGGCCAGCGTGTTTGGCCATTGCGAAGCGCCCAACGGGTTGCCGGGGTTCACCCTGGACATGCAGTGGAATGAAACCAGTGAACAGGACAGTGCCAATACCTGGTTTCGTGAGCAGGTGGTGAAGGTGTGCGCGGATCAGGGCTTGTTGTAATCCATCAGCCGATGGCGACTTTGCTGTAGGAATCGCGATCCATGTCTACCAGCAGGACACTCAGCTGAACCTGGATACCCTCTGGCCAGTCGCCCAGATCCTGCAAGGCTGCCAGCAGGCTTTCCGACAACTGCTTCTTGACCTGCGGCGAGCGACCGCTGAGCAGTGACAACTTCACCGCGACAAAGCCGCGTGGATCGAGGGACGTGCCCACCTGGAAAGTCTCAACCTTGACCGCTCGACTTTTGATATCGAATTCGGACCCGAACTGGCCAGACACCATCAGCACGTTATTGAGCCGCAACAGGGTTTTCTCAACGGCAAGGCCTGTCAGGTTGGCGGTGTATTCCAGGTGCAGGTGTGGCATGGGTGGCTCCGAGACAAACGTGGGAAGATTCCTAGATATATCACGGATAAAACCCTCAGGCTTGGCTTGCCTGCCCCCGGTCACTCATAAACGCTTCCAGCCGTGAGCGCACCCAGCGCTCGGCCGGGTCGGTGTCCACATGGCTGAGCCAGACCATGGACAAATCCAGGGTCGGCGTCTCGAACGGAAACGGCTCACAAAACAAGTGGCCCGACACGGCCATAGCCTCGGCGGTGTAGTCCGGCAGGCTGGCGATCAGGTCGGTGCCGGCCAGCAGCGCCGGCAACGCGCTGTATTGCGGCACCGACAACACCACCTGGCGCTTGCGACCGATTTCCGCCAGCCACTCATCGGCAAAACCCGACACGTTGGCGGTGTGGGACACCAGCACATGGGGGCGTGAGCAATATTCATCGAGGGTCAGCGGTGTGTCGGACGCGTCGGCACGCAGGATGCGCGGGAGGATATGGCGCAGCAGCTTGCGCTTGGCATTCGCCGGCAGGCCACGGGTCTGGGTGATGCCCACGGTGATGTCACCGGACGCGAGCAGATCGGGAATGCGCCAGTAGTCCACATGCTGCACCACGAACACCACATTCGGCGCTTCCTGGCGCAAGCTGCGCAGCAACGGTGGCAACAGGCCAAACTCGACATCATCGGACAGGCCGATGCGAAAGGTCATGGTGCTGATGGACGGGTCGAAGTCGTGGGTCAGGCTCAAGGCCGACGACAGCGAATCCAGGGCCGGCGACAGGTGCTGGATGATTTCCTCGGCGCGCGCCGTGGGTTCCATGCGGTGGCCGACGCGAATGAACAGCGGGTCGTTGAACAAGGTGCGCAAACGGTTGAGCGCCGAACTGATGGTGGGCTGGCCGAGAAACAGCTTTTCGGCGACCCGCGTGACGTTGCGCTCCAGCATCAGTGCTTCGAAGACCACCATCAGGTTGATGTCGGCCTTGCGTAATTCATTGCGATTCATCGGCGCCTGCCCCTTCCCCAAGACAAGCCGCAGTTTAGAAAGCCCGTGGGGCTGCGTCTATGTGCACACTGTTCATCGGAGGGCTTTGGGACTATAAATCAGCTTTCCCGGGTCACAGGAACACCATCGTGCTGGTCATTATTGCCTTGGCCATTGTCGTGGCCGGGTTCTGCCTGTGGGTTATCCGATTTGTCGCACACCCCACGGTGAGGACATTGCTGCGGGTATTTGTCGGTTTGTGCCTGGCGGCACTGTTAGCTTTCCTGGTGCTGGCCTGGGGGTTTCCCATTGCGCTGTTGGTCTCATAACCCAACTTACTGTCACTCTTTGAGCAAGGAACGCTGAATCATGAAATTTGCGTACACCATCCTCTACGTGCCCGACGTGGCCGCCTCCCTGGAATTTTTCGAAAAGGCCTTCGGTTTCAGTCGCCGTTTCCTGCATGAGTCGGGGACGTACGGTGAGCTGGAAACCGGTGAGACCACCCTTTCGTTTGCCGCGCATGAACTGGGCGAGATGAATTTCAAGGGCGGGCATGTGCAGGCGCATGCGTCCAAACAACCCTTGGGCATGGAGGTGGGGTTTGTGACTGAAGATGTGCTTGTCGCCCATGCCAACGCTCTTGCGCAGGGCGCCACCGAGTTGTCGGCCCCGAGCGCCAAGCCTTGGGGGCAAGTGGTGTCTTATGTGCGTTGCCCGGATGGCACATTGGTGGAGCTGTGTACCCCCATTCAGGGCTGAACATAGAGCCCCTGTGGGAGCTGGCTTGCCTGCGATGGCGGAGGGTCAGCCAATGAATTCATAGCTGACCCTCCGCTATCGCGGGCAAGCCCGCTCCCACACAAGCCAGCTCCCACAGGAATGACCTTCGCTGTCTGACGGATCAGGGCTTGAGCGGCCGCTCCTGATCCCGTTCGGAAAGTTCTGTACCGTCATCCGGATGCTTCCAGGTCTGTGGCTTTTCTTCCTCTCGTCGCCGAGGCTGCTCAGCCTTTGGCGCTTCCCGTGGTTTCTGTTCGTCAGTCATGTCCATCTCCTGTCCTTAAGAATGGGTCGCACCTTCAAGCATAGAACAGGGCCGGCCTTTTCGACGGGTCTGGCGATTGATAGCCAATGCGCATTAATCCATCCAAAATTGTCACTTATCATTTCTAAATGTGTCAGCCACTATCCTAGGTCTTAGGCGAAACAAGCACTTCAAAAAGAACGCTGGAGACACAAAACCATGACTAGCCCTACCAGGCCCGACGCTGCCCGCTCGAAAGTTGGCGCGGTATTTCGCGTTACTTCGGGCAACTTCCTCGAACAGTTCGACTTCTTCCTGTTCGGTTTCTACGCCACCTACATCGCTGCCGCGTTCTTCCCCGCCGCTAATGAGTTTGCGTCATTAATGATGACCTTCGCCGTGTTCGGCGCGGGCTTCCTGATGCGTCCGCTGGGCGCGATCATTCTGGGTGCCTACATCGATGACGTCGGCCGCCGCAAAGGGTTGATCGTGACCCTGTCGATCATGGCCAGCGGTACGCTGCTGATCGTGCTGGTGCCGGGTTATCACACCATTGGCTTGTGGGCCCCGCTGCTGGTGCTGCTGGGCCGCCTGCTGCAAGGCTTCTCGGCCGGTGCGGAACTCGGCGGTGTGTCGGTGTACCTGGCGGAAATGGCCACCCCGGGCCGCAAAGGCTTCTACACCAGCTGGCAATCGGGCAGCCAACAGATCTCCATCGTGGTCGCCGCCGCGCTGGGTTATGGCTTGAACGTGTGGATGGAACCGGCCGTGGTGGCCGATTGGGGCTGGCGCATTCCGTTTGCCGTCGGTTGCGTGATCATTCCGTTTATCTTTGTGCTGCGCCGCAACCTGCAGGAAACCGAAGAGTTCGCCAACCGCAAGCATCGCCCGACCATGCGCGAAGTGCTGGCCACCCTGGTGACGAACTGGACCGTGGTCATCGGCGGCATGCTCATGGTGGCGATGACCACCACCGCGTTCTACCTGATCACCGTGTACGCGCCGACCTTCGGCAAGACCGTGCTGCAACTGAGTACCTCCGATGCGTTGCTGGTGACGTTGCTGGTGGCCGTGTCGAACTTTGTCTGGCTGCCCATCGGCGGCACCCTGAGCGACCGTTTCGGCCGCAAGCCGGTGCTGATCGCCATGACCACGCTGACTGTTCTGACGGCTTATCCAGCGCTGTCCTACGTGGTCAACGCGCCCAGCTTTGCCCATATGCTGGAGACCCTGCTGTGGTTCTCCTTCCTCTATGGCATGTACAACGGCGCGATGATCCCGGCGCTCACCGAGATCATGCCGGTGGAAGTGCGGGTGGCGGGTTTCTCCCTGGCCTATAGCCTGGCGACCGCGATCTTTGGCGGCTTCACCCCGGCGATCTCCACCTGGTTCATCCACATCACCGCAGACAAGGCCTCGCCGGCCTACTGGATGATGTTCGCGGCAGCCTGCGCCCTGTGCTCGACCCTGGCGTTGTATCGCCGCGCCAACACGCGCGGGCAGGTGATGCAGGAGGCTTCGTAATGAAGCTTATGCCCCTGATGGCCCTGGCTTTCGGCGCGCTGGCGCTGACGGCCCAGGCCGAAGAGCTCAAGGTGATGACCTCCGGCGGCTTCACCGCTGCCTATAAACTGCTGGGCCCGCAGTATGCCCAGCAGAGTGGCGACACCTTGGACACCATCCTCGGCCCGTCGATGGGCAAGGCGCCGGAAGCGATTCCCAACCGCCTGGCCCGTGGCGAACATGCGGACGTGGTGATCATGGTCGGCTATGCCCTCGATGAGTTGATCAAACAAGGCAAGGTTGACAAGGCCTCCCGCGTGGAACTGGCGGACTCGCGCATCGGCCTGGTGGTGAAGGCCGGCGCGGCCAAACCGGCGATCGGCACCGATGCCGAACTCAAGGCCGTGCTCAGCCAGGCCAAGTCGGTGGCGTATTCCGACAGCGCCAGCGGCGTGTATGTGCAGAAGGAGTTGTTCCACAAACTCGGCATGCCGGCCAAGGGCAACATGATCGAACGCATCCCGGTGGCCTCCGTGGTGGCCAAGGGGGACTACGAAGTCGGTCTGCAACAGGTCGCGGAATTGTTACCGGTGCCGGGGGTGACTTACGTCGGCAAGATCCCGGAAGACGTGCAATCGGTGACGCGTTTTGCGGCGGGCATTCCGGTGAATGCCGAACATCCGGCCGAGGCCAAGGCGCTGCTGCAATTCCTCGCCTCGCCCGCAGCACAACCGGTGGTGCAGTCCACCGGGCTGGACTCGGTGTCACGCTGACCGAAACGGCATCTCCCGCACCAACCGCTCCAACTCCAGCGCCGCCGGTGGCAATGTCCGCCCGCGGCGTTTGATCAAGCCCACATTGCGCATCACCTGCGGCTCCACCAGCGGCACGCTGACCAGAATCGGATGCTCGTTCGCCGGCATGGCAATCGATGGCACCATCGCCACCCCAAGCCCCGCCTCCACCAGGCCGATCATGGTGGTCACGTGGTGCGTCTCGCAGATGCTCGGCTTTTTCACCCGCACGCCACGCAGCGCCTGATCCAGCAGGAAACGGTTGCCGGAGGTCTTGTCCACGGTGATGTAGTCGTGCTCGTAGGCTTCGGCCCACGGCACGCTCTCGCGCCCCGCCAGCGGATGATCGCGACGACAGGCCAGCACATAGCGCTCCTGCAACAGCAACTCGAACTCCACTTCGTCGGCCAGGCTGCCGCTGAAACTCACGCCGAAATCCGCCTCGCCACTTTCCACCGCATTGCACACCTCGCCGGCACTGGCATCCAGCACACGCAGGCGAATCTTCGGATACAGCTTGTGGAATTCGGAGATCACGTGGGGCATGAAGTAGTACGCGGTAGACGGCACACAGGCGATGGTGACGTTGCCCATGCGCGTCGAGGCCACGTTGCTGATGCCCATCAGCGCGATGTCGAGGTCGTCGAGCATGCGCTCCACCTGCGGCAGGAACGCGCGCCCGACCATGGTCAGGCTGACTCGCCGCGTGGTGCGTTCGAACAGCTTGACGTCGAGGGCGGACTCCAGTTTTTCGATGCGCCGGCTGAGGGCTGGCTGCGAAATCCGGATAGCCTCGGCGGCGCCGCGAAAACTGCCCTTGTCCACCACGGCGCGAAAGGCTTGGAGATCGTTGAGGTCGAAGTTGATGATCACGAGGAGGGGCCAGTGAGGTCGATTTGCCGGACAGTATCGTACGAATATCCCGACAACAGGCCTACGCGCATTTAAAAAAACCCCTCACCTGCGTAGTCTGCATGCCGAATCCAATTGACTGAGCGATCAATGACCACCGCATCCAATAACAAAAACCCATTGCGTCTCTGGCGACGCGGGGCCTGTCTTGCAGGTGCTCCAGTGATCGCCGCCCTCGGTTTCTTCGCCTGGCAAAGCTTCTACCCCGTGAGTGCGGCGGCCGGTTGGAACGTGCAAGTGGTACATCGCGACGTGGCGAAAGCGGCATCGCTGATGCCGTTGTCGGACGGTTCGCTGGTGGTCAGCCAGGAACTCGACAAAGGCAAGGGCAGCATCGTGCGCATCCACCCCGACGGCTCGCGTGAGGTGGTGGTGGCCAACCTGTCGAAACCCGACGGCATGGTGCCAACCCGTGGCGGTTGGTTATTCAGCCAGGAGTCCGCCGACTTGCCCGTCAGCTTCTACAAGGACGGCGTGGTCACCGAACTGTTCAAGGGTGACAGCGTGCAAGGCTTGTGGGTTGAGGGCGATGACCTCTATGCCATCGAAGACCGCAAGCCGGCCGGGCGCCTGCTGCGCTACCGCTGGAGCGACCAATCGCTGACCGTAGTGCGCGACCAGGTGCAGGAAGGCGAAGCCATCGTGCGCTGCACGGACGGGCGCCTGCTCTACAACGAGAAGAGCAAGGGCGTGGTGCGTGAACTGACTGCCGACGGCAGCGACCCGGTGGTGCTGAGCAACTTGAACCAGCCGACCTTCCTGATGTGCGACGAGCGCGGGCTGTGGATCAACGAAGATGCCACGCACCGGGCGCGGTTGCTGCTGATTGATAAGCAGGGGCGCCAGCAGACCATTCTGTCGTTCCTCAAAGCCCCCCAGTCGATTGTGCCGAGCGGGCGTGGGACGTATCTGGTGGCCGAGGGTGGCAGAAGTCGGGTGTTGGAGCTGACGCCTGAGTAGCGTCTATCCCGACGCAGATCACGGCGGCTGACATTGCGACGCTGGCTAGGTGTCAGCGTTTCGCTGGCGCAAGTGGGAAACGAGTAGTCATAAATATCAATAAGTTATTTGTGCTACTCACGAGCACAACACCGGCGAACGACAATACTGAGAACGTCGAAAACTTCCCCCCAAGTCGGTTTGAAATGGAAAAAACTCTACTCGCCTTTGTAGTGATCACCTGCCTGGCTGGCTGTGTCGGTGCCCAACTTTCAGTCCCCGATGAAAAAAACGAAGCCGTTCCAGGTCACCGGGAATCATCCGCGAAAGAAACCGAACGCGAATGGTGTGGCATGACCCTTTGGGTTGGGTTGCCACTGCCGTTGAAACTGCCCGTTTGCCAGTCACGACCGCCTCCGTCCTACCTGTACGCATGCGGCCCTTTCATGTTCCTGGGGCCGATCATGCATAGCTACGAGGGAAATTTCTTCTGTGGAAAATTTCTTTGATAGCTACAGGCGACAAGAAAAAAATGGTTGTACTAGCCCCCCGCTTGCACAAGTCCCATCGCGGGACTAGGATCCTCCCATGAGAATTATCGCGATCAGCCAACTCAAGGCGTTTTGGCAGAAGTACCCTGATTCTGAACAGACACTACTCGCCTGGATAGACGAAGCAAAAAACGCCGACTGGTCCAACCCGACAGAGATCAAGGAGCAGTTTCGAAACGTCAGCATTCTCAAGAGCCGAAGGGTCGTCTTCAATATCAAAGGCAACGATTACCGGCTCGTGGTCGCTGTGGCTTACCGCTACGGCGCTCTCTATATCAAGTTTGTCGGCACGCATAAGCAGTACGACACGATAGACGCCGATACCGTTGAAACGGAGTAACCCATGAATATCCGACCTATCCACACTGAGCAGGACTACAAAGACGCGCTCAAGTCTGTTTCCCCGCTATTCGACAATGAGCCCGAACCCGGCACGCCGGAAGGTGATTATTTTGATGTGATGATCACCTTGATCGAGGCCTATGAAGCGAAGCACTTCCCCGTGGACCTGCCTAATCCGGTCGATGCCATTCGTTTCAGAATGGAACAGTCCGGGCTATCGGCAGCCGATCTAGTGCCTGCGATTGGTCGCCAAAATCGGGTTTATGAGGTGCTGAATGGCAAACGAGCGCTGACATTGCCAATGATCTGGAAGCTGCATGAAATGTTTGGAATTCCTGCCGAAAGTCTGATCAAGCCGGTAAAACACGTCCCAGGTTAGATGTGAAAACGATGCCCCCGGTTTGTATTGGGTCAAGTCCCCTCCCCAATTACCCATCCAACAATTGGCGCACTTTGCAAGTCAACTGGCCCCCTCTTGCTAGTGTAGAAGCCCCCTCCATCGACCATCCTTCGTGCGCTGGCTAACTCAAGCGTCCCCCACGAAGAGGTGTTCACATGTCCAAGATCTGGTTTATCACCGGCAGTTCCCGTGGCCTTGGCCGCGCCATTACCGAGGCGGCGTTGCGCGACGGTGATCGCGTGGTTGCCACTGCGCGCAATCTGCGCCAACTCGATGATTTGGTAGCCGAGTACGGCACGGCGATTTTCCCCGTGCAATTGGACGTGACCGACAACCAACAGGTCTTGCACGCTGTCGACGCTGCGGTGTCACGTTTCGGCCGCCTGGATGTGGTGGTCAACAACGCAGGCTATGGCGATTTAGCGTCGGTTGAAGATGTGACGCTGGATGATTTCAAGGCGCAGATCGATACCAACCTGTATGGCGTGGTACACGTGACCAAGGCCGTGGTGCCAGTATTGCGCGCCCAGGGCAGTGGGCACATCTTTCAGGTATCGTCCGTGGGCGGGCGTATTGGCATGGCGGGGCTCGCGGCTTACCAGAGCGCGAAGTGGGCCGTCAGCGGTTTTTCGACCGTGCTGGCGCAAGAGGTAAGCCCGCTGGGGGTTCAAGTGACGGTGTTGGAGCCGGGCGGCATGCGCACAGACTGGGCAGGTTCGTCCATGACCATCCGACCGATCAGCGAGCCTTACCAGCAAAGCGTCGGCTTCCTGGTTGACCTGCTCAACTCCCCTGGCATTTTACCGACCAGCCCGGCGCGGGTTGCCGAGATCGTGATTGAATTGGCGCTGAGCAAAGACGCCCCGCTGCGCCTGCTGATCGGCAGCGATGCCGTGCACTACGCCGCCATAGCGGCGGAAGACTTGGCCGCCTCCGACGAAAAATGGCGTGACCTCAGCGTGTCAGCCTCTGACTGATTTGATTGTTTGCAACAAAAGGTGACCCATGCCTGACGCACGCCAATCGCGCTTCACTATTTCCGATGTCTTTTGGCAGGCCCTGAAAGCCATCGACCTCGAACCAGCGATGGTGTTGCGTCAGGCGCGGCTGCCCGGCACGCTCAACTTGCATGCACACAGGGAACGTCGCCAGGTCAGTACCGAGGAGTTTTTCCGTCTGTGGGAAGCGGTCGCGACGCTCAATGCGAACCCGGCCGCCGCGATCCTGATGGTCACCCAACTGGATAGCGCCACACTGCCACCCTCCAGTTTTGTGGCATTTATCGCCCGCGATTTTCGCGATGGCTTGCACCGCCTCGCACGCTTCAAACAGCTGTGCACACTTGAACGCTTACAGGTCACAGAAACAGGCACCACCTGCACCGTCACTATCGATTGGCTGCGCACCCAAGCCCCGCCTCCTGCGCTATTGATCGACGCGGCATTTGCCACATTCGTCGAGTTGGGCAGACGAGGCTCCAGGGTGCATATCATCCCGCGCCGTGTCGAACTGGCTCGACCGTACAGCGGCGATAACGCGTTGGCCGATTTTTATGGCTGCACCGTACGCTACGGCGCCGAACGCAACGCCCTGATAATTGACGCCGCCGATCTGAACCGCCCCTTCCCCAGTCATAACCCCGAACTGCTCGACATGCTCAATCCGGCCCTGGTCGCCGCGTTGGCCGAAGCCACCGCGCCGTCCACGATCAGCCTTCAAGTGAAAAGCGCCCTCAAGCGCACCCTTGCCAGTGGCCGCCCGGAAATGGCCGAGGTGGCGCGGGAAATCGGCATGAGCGAGCGCACCTTGCAACGGCGTATGACCGAAGAAGGCACGAGCTTCCGCCAACTGATGCTGGAGACACGCCAAGAGATGGTGCGCCACCTGCTCAGTCAACCCTCGGTAGAAATCGACGAGATTGCCTGCCTGCTGGGCTACGAAGACACCAACTCGTTTTATCGCGCGTTTCGCGCCTGGGAGGGCACGACTCCGGCGCGCTGGCGGGCGGAACACCTCGCGACGCCCCACTGAATCAGCCCGCGCGAACACAAAAGCGCCTGGCCAGACGCTTCGCATCGATAGCACTGATGATTACTATCGAAACGAGCGCCTGCTCGATATTCGCAACCGATTCATATAATCCTCGCCTGACTCCCTCCCCTCGCCTGGCTTCAGGCGACATGCACCCTGGAACCCCGACACCATGCCAAGCGCCAGCCAGGCCCCTAGCGGCCTTCCCGAACATAATCAACAAAGCGTCAAACAGCAGTGGCTGGCCATTCTCTCGGTGGCCGTGGGCGCCTTCGCCCTGGTCACCAGTGAGTTTCTGCCGGTAGGCGTGCTCAATGACGTCGCCAGCGACCTGGGCATCAGCGCCGGCCACGCCGGCCTGATGGTGACCCTGCCGGGCATCATGGCTGCCCTCGCCGCGCCTTTGCTGTCGGTGTTTATTGGCACCATGGACCGGCGATACCTACTGATCAGCCTGACGCTGATCATGATCATTGCCAACTCGGTCGTGGCGTTCGCCAGTGACTTCAACCTGCTGCTGTTCGGACGCGTGCTGCTGGGCATCAGCATCGGCGGCTTCTGGGCCACGGCGATCGCCCTCAGCGGCCGCCTGGCGCCCAAGGGGGTAGGCGTTGCGAAGGCCACCTCGATCATCATGATGGGCGTGACCTTGGCCACCGTGCTGGGCGTACCCGTCGGCACCTGGCTGAGTGGCCTGATGGGCTGGCGCATGACCTTCCTGGTCACCGCATTGGTGGGCGTGCCTGTGCTGCTGGCACAGGTGTTCCTGCTGCCCCGGCTGACCCCGGAAAAGGCCATTCGCGTCAGCGACCTGCCGGCGTTGTTTATCAACCCACAAGCGCGAGTTGGATTGATCGCGGTATTGCTGATCGGCCTGGCGCACTTTGCCGCCTACACCTACGTCGCACCTTTCTTCAAACAGAGCGCCGGGTTCGATGGGCCGACGATTGGTTCGCTGTTGCTGCTCTACGGTGTGGCCGGGGTATTCGGTAATATTTTTGCCGGCTTCGCCGCCAACCGCAGCGTGCGCAACACCTTGCTGCTGGTGGCGCTGATGATTGGCACCAGCACAGCGTTGTTCCCCCACTTCGCCACCGGCATGACCGGCGCCGCAATGCTGATCGCGCTCTGGGGCTTCGCCTTCGGCGCCTTCCCGGCGTGCGCCAGCATCTGGATGTTTGTCGTCGCGCCCAAGGATGTTGAACGCGGCATGCCACTGTTCGTCGCCCTGTTCCAGGTGATTATCGCCTTGGGCTCGTTCTTTGGCGGGCGCATCGTCGACCAGATGGGCAGCGCGGTACTGCTGAGCCTGGCCACGGTGTTGGTGGGTGCGGGGTTTGTGACGGTGCTGGTGTTGGGGCGCAAGGTGAGTAATAGCTTGGTGGCTCAGCCGGCCTAAGCAGAACGTTACCGTCCAAAAAAGCCTGCTGAGCATTGAGCCCAGCAGGCTTTTTCAGTTTTAGGCCGGAGCATCATTTCGGCAATCGCAGTTTCGGCAAATCATTCGTAATGAGCCCTCACACAATGGAACGTGTAAGCCCAAGCGCCTGAACTAGCCTTGAAAGAGTCGCCGACGTGGCGACAGGCTGATAAGGAGCTTATATGCCAACGAAGTATCGTGATGCGGTCACCGGCGAGTACGTGACAGAGGGTGAAGCAAAGAAAAGACCGAGGGAGACGGTAAGGGAGACGGATAAAAAACCTTCGCCAAAGCCGAAGGATAAGAAGTAGGTTTGCGCGGGAGGCGTGGACGCCATATGCCTGTCGAATCAGACTTGCAACCGTGACAGTCTTGACCCAATGCAATGACAAACGTCATTACACGAGGAGTCTTCCATGGCATCCATAAACATTCGAATCGACGACGACTTAAAAACTCGCGCCTATCTCGAGCTTGAGAGACTCGGCGTCACGCCTTCCGAACTGATGCGCCAGGCCCTGCAATACGTGGCAGATCGCGGTCAATTGCCTTTCAAGCCGGTCCTCATGACTGAAGACGATGAAGCCTTGATGGCCACCGTGCGGGAACGTTTGGCATCCCCCCAACGAGTAAGGGTTTCGATAGATGACCTATAGCCTTGATTTTGATGCGCGCGCATTGAAGGAATGGCAAAAACTCGGCAACACCATCCGTCAGCAGTTGAAGAAGAGGTTAGTGGAGATGCTTAACAATCCACGAATTGAAGCCAATCGCCTGCATGGGCTGCCGGACTGCTACAAGATCAAGCTGCGCAGCAGCGGTTACCGGTTGGTCTATCAAGTCATTGATCAGGAAATCACGGAGGTAGTGGTGGCCGTTGATAAGCGCGAGCGTGATCAGGCTTATCAAAAGGCGGCAGATCGTTTGAGCTAGTCATGCAATGGGTGGCCAATTACAAAAATCACCAAAACAAAAAAGCCCCGTAGCTTATTCAGCTACGGGGCTTTTTCTATGTAATGGCGGAGAGATAGGGATTCGAACCCTAGGTACCGGTGAAGGTACAACGGATTTCGAATCCGTCCCATTCGGCCACTCTGGCATCTCTCCAACGGCGCGCATCATAACAGCGTGGTTCAGGAAAGCAAAGCTCGAAAGGAGATTTTTTTCCGTGCTATCAGATGCTTGCGTCGATTAAAGCGGTACGCCGAGACGATTGGCGACTTCTTCGTAAGCTTCGATGACGTCACCGAGGCCCTGACGGAAGCGGTCTTTGTCCATCTTCTTCTTGGTGTCCTTGTCCCACAGGCGGCAGCCGTCCGGGCTGAATTCGTCGCCCAGGACGATGGAGCCGTCGTGGAATACCCCGAATTCGAGTTTGAAGTCCACCAGCAGCAGGCCGGCGTCGTCGAACAGCTTGTTCAGCACGTCGTTGACCTTGAGGGACAATTCCTTCATGCGCGCCAGTTGCTCAGCGGTGCCCCAACCGAACGCCACGACGTGGGATTCGTTGATGAACGGGTCGCCCTTGGCGTCGTCCTTCAGGAACAGTTCGAACGTGTAAGGATTGAGCTTGAGGCCCTCTTCCACGCCCAGGCGCTTGACCAGGCTGCCGGCGGCGTAGTTACGCACGACGCATTCGACCGGGATCATGTCGAGCTTTTTCACCAGGCACTCGTTGTCGCCCAGCAGTTTGTCGAATTGGGTCGGAATACCGGCCTCTTCAAGTTTCTGCATGATGAAGGCGTTGAACTTGTTGTTCACCATGCCCTTGCGATCCAGCTGTTCGATGCGCTTGCCGTCGAACGCCGAGGTGTCGTTGCGAAACAGCAGGATCAGGCGGTTGGCGTCGTCGGTCTTGTACACCGACTTGGCTTTGCCGCGGTAGAGTTCTTCACGTTTTTCCATGATGGGCTCCGCTTTGAGTGAGGTGGGCTAGGCGATGTGTCGCCAGTCGAGCCCTGAATCTTGATCGGCCAGTTGCAGCCAGTCCGGGTCGCACCCGAGGGTGTCGACAAAACATTGCCGGGCAAGCGTCGGCAGGTTGTTCTTGCTGCTCAAGTGGGCCAGGACCAGGTGTTGCAGGTCTTGCCAGCCCAACTCATACACCAGGTATGCCGCCTGGTGGTTGTTCAAATGTCCCAGTTCGCCGCCAACCCGTTGCTTGAGAAAGCGCGGGTAATGACCACGAGCCAGCAGGTCTCGGCAGTGGTTGGACTCGATCATCAACGCATCGAGGTCGCGGTAGCCGTCCAGTACCTTGGCGCAGTAGGAGCCCAGGTCGGTGAGCACGCCGAAACGTCGCTCTCCGCCGCTGAATACATACTGCGTCGGTTCATGGGCGTCATGGGCGACGGCAATCACATCGATGCCCAGGGCGCCGATTTGCAGTTGCTCGCCACCGGCCAGGAAACCTGTGGGTTCAATGGGTTTGCGCATCCCGCGCAAGGTGCCGCGACTGAGGTACACCGGAAGATTGTAGCGCCGAGACAGCAAACCCACGCCATGCACGTGGTCGGCATGTTCGTGGGTTACCAGGATCGCGCTCAGCTGCGCGGGGTGAACCCCCAGGCGCAACAGGCGCCGCTCGGTTTCCTTTAACGAGAAACCACAATCCACCAGCACATACGTGTCGTCATGTGCGACCAGCGTGCCGTTCCCTTGGCTACCGCTGCCGAGAACGGCAAAACGCATCGGATCAGCCCAGGTTGTCCTGAATCACACCCAACACTTTGCGCGCTGTTTCAGCTGGCGCAACGGTGTTGATGTTCTTCTCGACGGTGACTTGCACGCTTTCGCCAACCTTGCTCAAACGAACCTGGTAGCGCTCGGCGCGGGTCTCGACTTCTTCCTTGGTCGGCTTGCTGCCGAACAGCTTGCCGAAGAAACCTGGCTCGTCGTCTTTACGCTCGGCCTTTTCAGCCACGTTGATGTAATAGAGACCCAGGCTGCGGTTGATGTCTTCAACACGCCAAGGGCCCTGCTCCAGGGCGCGACCCACGCTGGCCCAGGCACGGTCGAGGTCTTCGCCGAGGTTCAGCACCACGTTGCCGCTGCCGTCTTCGGTGAGGCTGACACGGCTCGGGGTGTCGTAGTCACGCGCGGCGAGCAGGGAAACCGAACCGCCCTTCTCGGAGATACGGCTCATGCTGGCCAGCATCTCGTCGACCAATGCCGAGTCGACACCGGTGTTGACCGAACGGTTGGTGAAATCAACATTGGCGGTGCTGCCGGCAGGACGCTCGGCGCTGACCACATAGACTTCACTGGTATTACGCTGCACGCCTGGCTCGATGCGCACACGCACGCGGGCTTCGCTGTCGGCGGCTACACCACCGGCTTGCAGGCGCTTGGCCATGGTGGCGGACAGTTCGCTGCCCTGCTGCCATGCCGTGGTGAACTCGCCGGTCTGCGGGCGCTGCTGGTCGATGCGGAAACCGTTGTCCTGGAAGAACTGCACGGCCACCGGCCAGACTTCGGCAGGTGGGCGCTGCGCGACGATCCAGCGCGAATCACCGCTCTTTTGCAGGCTGTAGTCGCTGGCATCCGCCACGGCCGAGATCGGCTGTGGACGTGGCACGACGTACTCACCCTTGGTGGTGTCGTCGGCAACGTTGCGCGGGATCGGCAGCAACGGGTCAAGGCGCTTGGCGACGTTGACGTCCGGCGGCAGTTGCATCGGTTTGGTTGCTTGTGCTTCCAGGTAATCGCTGCCGCGGTCACGGAAGTAGCCTTCCGGGCCCCAGATCCAACCGCAGCCACTGGTGCTGGAGATAATCAAGGCAAGTGCGGAAAGTCCGGCCAATCGCTTCATGCGTAGTGCTTCCTCAATTAAACCAGGACGCCGGACTGGCGCAGGGCCTGTCGCAGCGGTTCGTGACAGGCTTCGCTGAGACGGGTGAGCGGCAGACGGATACCGTCCGGCATCAGGCCCATTTCAGTCAGCGCCCATTTCACGGGAATAGGGTTGGATTCGATAAACAGGGTCTTGTTGAGCGGCATCAGCTTCTCGTGGATCGCACGCGCGGTCACGGCGTCGCCGGCGATGGCGGCGGCGCACATTTCGCTCATGGCACGCGGGGCCACGTTGGCGGTCACGGAGATGTTGCCCTTGCCGCCCAGCAGGATCAGCTCGACCGCGGTGGCGTCGTCACCGGAATACAGCAGGAAATCGCTGCTCACGCCGGCCAGGATGTCCTTGGCGCGCTGCAGGTCGCCGGTGGCTTCCTTGATACCGATGATGTTCGGCACGGTGGACAGGCGGATCACGGTCGCAGCCTGCATGTCGCAAGCGGTGCGGCCTGGCACGTTGTAGAGGATCTGCGGGATATCAACGGCTTCGGCAATGGTGCGGAAGTGTTGGTACAGGCCTTCCTGGGTCGGCTTGTTGTAGTACGGGGTCACCAGCAGGCAGGCATCGGCGCCGGCCTTCTTGGCGTTTTTGGTCAGCTCGATCGCTTCACGCGTCGAGTTGGCGCCCGTACCGGCGATCACGGCAATACGGCCCGCAACGCGCTTGACCACGAATTCGATGACCTGGATGTGTTCTTCCACATCGAGGGTGGCCGATTCACCTGTGGTGCCGACGGCCACAATGGCGTTGGTGCCTTCTTGCAGGTGGAAGTCCACCAGTTTGCCCAGGCTGTCCCAGTCGAGATGACCTTGTGCATCCATGGGTGTGACCAGTGCCACCATACTGCCCGCAATCATGCAACCGCTCCTGCCGGAAAAAGAGAGCCGTAATGGTACTGGCGCCAAGATGCTTGCACAAGCGAAGTACCGCCTGAGGATGCGTTCTGGCGCAACTAAACGACGGGCAATGCCATCATTGGGCCAAAGCCTGCCCTCAAGAGGGTCAAAAACCAGCCGTTCACGCAATGAAAACGCCACCTCCTAGCCCTTGGCTGCGCTTTTCGCTACCCTTCAGCCTTTGATCGATACAGCCCACGCGGTATCGACCGCTCATCGCTTTAGGAAGGCTGCATGTCCACCCCCACAGTTCGCGAACAATTCCTTGTTATCAGTGCCCTCGGCGCCAACCCCATGGAGCTGACCAACGTCCTGTGCCGCGCCAGCCATGAGAACCGCTGCGCCGTCGTGACCTCCCGCCTGACCCGCCACGGCGAGTGCAGTGCACTGGTCTTGCAGATCTCCGGTTCCTGGGACGCCCTGGCGCGCCTGGAAACCGGCCTGCCTGGCCTGGCCAAGAAACACGATTTCACCGTCAACGTGGTGCGCAGCGCCGCCCTGGAAAACCGCCCGCAGGCCCTGCCCTATGTGGCCTATGTCAGCTCGGCCTACCGCTCGGACATCGTCAACGAGCTGTGCCAGTTCTTTATCGACCACAACGTCGAGCTGGAGAACCTGACCTGCGACACCTACCAGGCACCACAGACCGGCGGCACCATGCTCAACGCCACGTTCACCGTGACCTTGCCGGCCGGCGTGCAGATCAGCTGGTTGCGCGACCAGTTCCTGGACTTCGCCGATGCGTTGAACCTCGACGCACTGATCGAGCCGTGGCGCCCACAGAACCCAATGTAAGGAACGCTCCATGCCGGTTGTCATCGACACACCCGTAGCCGATTTCGAAGCCCAGGCCACCAGCGGCCAGACCTTCAACCTCGCCGCCCTCAAGGGCAAGCAAGTGGTGATCTACTTCTACCCGAAGGACAGCACGCCGGGTTGCACCACCGAAGGCCAGGGCTTCCGCGACCAGTACGCGGCATTCAAGGCGGCCAATACCGAAGTGTTTGGCGTGTCGCGGGACAGCGTGAAGTCCCACGAGAACTTCAAGGCCAAGCAGGAATTCCCGTTCGAGCTGATCAGCGACAAGGACGAAGCGGTTTGCCAGCTGTTTGATGTGATCAAGCTGAAGAAACTGTATGGCAAGGAATACCTGGGCGTGGACCGCAGCACGTTCCTGATCGACAAGGATGGCGTGCTGCGTCAGGAATGGCGCGGTGTGAAAGTGCCTGGGCATGTAGATGCCGTTTTGGCGGCGGCGCAGGCGTTGAACAAGGCATAAATAAATTGTGGCGAGGGAGCTTGCTCCCTCGCCACAATGGTTACAACATTGGCGCTACCACCGGCTCTTGCCGAGGCCACGCATCCAGCACCGCCTTGAACAGCGTCGCCAGGGGAATCGCAAAGAACACCCCCCAGAACCCCCACAACCCGCCAAACAACAACACCGCACAAATGATCGCCACCGGGTGCAGGTTGACCGCCTCCGAGAACAGCAGCGGCACGAGCACGTTGCCGTCCAGGGTCTGGATAATCCCGTAGACCGCCATCAGGTAGATGAACTGATCGCTCCAGCCCCACTGGAACAACGCGATCAACGTCACCGGCACCGTCACCACCACGGCGCCGACATAGGGCACCACCACCGACAAGCCCACCAGCAAGGCCAGCAGCGCGGCGTAGTTCAAGTCCAGGGCGATGAAGGCGATGTAGGTCACGCCGCCACAGATGATGATCTCGATGACCTTGCCACGGATGTAGTTGGCAATCTGCCGATTCATTTCCTCAGCCACGCGAGTGATCAATGCCCGTTCGCGCGGCAGGTAGCCACGCACCCAGCGCCCGATCATGGCGCGGTCCTTGAGGAAGAAAAACACCAGGATCGGCACCAGCACCAGGTAGATCATGATATTCACCAGCAACGGCAAGCTGGACAAGGAAAAGGTCAGCGCCCATTGCCCGAACTTTCCGATCTCGCCGCGCGCCACTTCAATGGCCTGCAACACCTGCTCGTCCGACACCAGGTGCGGGTAACGCTCCGGCAACAGCAGCAACAACGACTGCCACTTGGCGAGCATGCCGGGCAGTTCGTTGAACAGGGTGATCAACTGGTGCCACAGCAACGGCAGCACCACCACGATAAACAGCACCAGCAGCCCCATGAACAAGGCGAACACCAGCCCCACCGCCGCGCCGCCCGGCAAGCGCAAACGCTCCAGGGTGGTGACCAGGCCCTGCATCAGGTAAGCCAACACCATGCCCGCCAATACCGGCGCCAGCATGCCGCCCAAGGTGAGCACCGCCGTAAAGGCGAGGAACAGCAGGACCGCCAGCACCACCGCTTCTTCATCGGAGAAGTAGCGCTGAATCCAGTCTCGTAACACTTTGAACATCAATCAACCTCGGCGTGGTGGGGCTAGTTTTTCAGGCCTTGCGCAACCAGTAACGGTACACACCGGCGGCGTCTTCTTCGTGCAACAGGGTATGACCGGCCAACTTGGCAAACGTCCGGAAATCACGCTGGGAGCCCGCGTCCGTGGCGATGACCTTGAGCACGGCGCCGCTGGCCAAACGATTGAGTTCCAGCTTGGCCTTGAGCAAGGGCAACGGGCAATTGAGGCCGCTGGCATCGAGTTCGGCATCGAAGGCTACAGCGTCGGTCATGGTTTTACTCCGGGCATCCGTTTGGGCTGCTTAGAATATCTGGTCCGAAGCTCAGTGTCCGGCTACAGTAAGCTCTTTGTCGAAAGGCTCTGTGCATGACTTTTTTGCGCCCCACCCTGCTGACGCTGGCTTGCCTGCTGGCCTCCCCAGGCTTCGCTGACGACCTGCCGTCACTTGGCGACGCCAGTTCTGCCATTGTCTCGCCTCAACAGGAATATCAGCTGGGCCGTGCGTGGCTGGCCTACCTGCGCGGCCAGGTCTCACAGCTCAATGATCCGCAGCTCAAGGATTACGTCGAAACCAGCGTCTACAAATTGGTGGAGACCAGCCAGGTCAACGACCGGCGCCTGGAGTTCATCCTGATCAACAGCCCGCAGCTCAACGCCTTTGCCGCGCCCGGCGGCATCGTCGGGGTCAACGGCGGCCTGTTCCTCAACGCGCAGACCGAAGGCGAGTACGCCTCGGTACTGGCCCACGAATTGGCGCACTTGTCGCAACGTCACTTCGCACGTGGCGTTGAAGCCCAGCAGCGCATGCAGATCCCGATGATGGCCGCCCTGCTCGGCGGCATCATCGCCGCCGCCGCCGGTGCAGGCGACGCCGGCATTGCCGCGATTGCCGGCACCCAGGCCGCCGCCATCCAGGAGCAACGCCGCTTTTCGCGCCAGAACGAACAAGAGGCAGACCGCATCGGCATCCTCAACCTGGAAAAAGCCGGCTACGACCCCCGCTCCATGCCGTCCATGTTCGAACGATTGGGACGCCAATACCGCTTTGACGCCAAGCCGCCGGAATTCCTGCTGACGCACCCGGTGACCGAATCGCGGATCGCCGATACCCGCAACCGTGCCGAGCAAGCCAAGCCTGGCGGCAAGGAAGACAGCCTGCGCTATCAACTGATTCGTGCACGGGTGCAGTTGCAATACGAGGACACTTCAGGCCTGGCCGCCAAACGGTTCCAGGCGCAATTGGACGAGAACCCGAAAAACGATGTGGCGCGCTACGGCCTGGCCATTGCTCAGATCAAAGGCTCCCAGTTCAAACAAGCGCGGGAGAACCTCACGGCACTGCTTGCCAAGGCGCCGAACGACATTACTTACAACCTGGCGCTGATCCAGCTGGAAATCGACAACAACCATCTGCCCGATGCCCAGCAGCGTACCGATCGAATGCTGACCCAGTATCCCGGCAATTACCCGCTGAATCAGATCCGGGTAGACCTGCTGCTCAAGCAAAACCGCACCGCCGAGGCGGAAAAGGCCTTGGACGGCCTGCTTAAATCCCGCCCTGATGATCCCGACGTCTGGTATCAGGTTGCCGAAACGCGCGGCCTGTCCGGCAATATCATCGGTCTGCATCAGGCTCGCGCCGAGTACTTCGCACTGGTGGGCGACTTCCAGCAAGCCATTCAACAGCTGGACTTCGCCAAGCGCAGGGCGGGCAGCAACTTCCCGCTGTCGTCACGCATCGATGCGCGCCAGCGTGAGCTGATCGAACAGGAACGCCTGGTGAAAGGGATGATGAGCTAAACCCCCGCACGGTGAGTTTGATCGTTCCCATGCTCCACGTGGGAGCGATCTGAGCCAGCAAATTCCGCCCACAAAAAAGCCCCGCCTTCGCTGACCGAAGGCGGGGCTTTTTATTGAGCTAGCGGATTACTCGGCCAGCTTGAAGGTAATGAAGCTGGCACGTCCCTGACGCAACACACGCATCGACACCGAGCGATTCTTCGGCAGCGCCTTGGCGATGTCGGTGAACTGCTTGGTGCTGTCGATCGCCTGATTGTTCAGGTGGGTGATGACATCACCTGGCTGCAGGCCGATCAGGGAAGCAGGACCGTCCTGCACTTCCTTGATCACCACGCCACTCTTGAGGTCGAAGCTTTTCTTCTGCTCATCGGTCAGCTCGACCACGGCAATGCCCAAACGATTGCTGCTGCGCTCGACACCCGGCTTGGCGTTGCCCAGGGCATCCAGCGTGGCGCCTTCCTCAGGGATGGCACCCACCGTCAGCTCAACGGTCTGGCGCTTGCCTTCGCGGATCACTTCAAGCTTGGCCTTGCTGCCCGCCTTGAGCGCGCCGACCAGATGGGGCAGATCCGCCGACATGACGATCGGCTGGCCGTTCATGGTCAGGATCACGTCACCTACCTGCAAACCACCTTTGGCCGCAGGGCCATCGTCCTGGATCTGTGCAACCAGGGCACCTGCCGGTTTGTCGAGACCAAACGACTCAGCCAGGTCCTTGTTCACTTCCTGGATCACCACGCCCAACCAGCCACGGCTGACCTTGCCACCGCTTTTCAGCTGGTTGGAAACGTCCATGGCCACGTCGATCGGGATGGCGAACGACACGCCCATGAAACCACCGGAACGGGTGTAGATCTGCGAGTTGATACCCACCACTTCGCCGGCCAGGTTGAACAGCGGACCGCCGGAGTTGCCCGGGTTGATCGGCACGTCGGTCTGGATGAACGGCACGTAGTTCTCGTTCGGCAGGCTGCGGCCAATGGCGCTGACGATACCTTGGGTCACGGTGTGGTCAAAGCCAAACGGCGAACCGATGGCGACCACCCACTGCCCGGCTTTCAAGTCCTGGGATTTACCCAGCTTCAGCACGGGCAGGTCTTTGCCGTCGATCTTCAGCAAGGCCACGTCGGAGCGCGGGTCAGTGCCCACCAGCTTGGCTTTCAGCTCGCTGCGATCCGCCAGGCGTACGAGGATCTCGTCAGCGTCGGCAATCACGTGGTTGTTGGTGAGGATGTAGCCATCCGGCGAAATGATGAAACCCGACCCCAGGGACTGGGCCTCACGCTGGCCACCGCCACCGCGCGGGGAACGCTGTTGCGGCATGCCGCGCTCGAAGAACTCGCGCAACATCGGCGGCAGGCCTTCCAGGTCTGGCATCTGTTGGTTGGAGACTTTGCGATCCGGCAGTTTCTGCGTGGTACTGATGTTCACCACCGCAGGCGAGGCCTGTTCAACCAATTGGGTGAAGTCAGGCAGCTCGGCCGCTTGCGCAGGCAAGGCCTGGCCCAGCACCAATACCGTGGCGACGATGGATAGGTAAGACTTCAAACGTGGTATCGACATACAGCTCCCGTTACGACGAGCAGGGTTGAGCGACAGGGTTCAAGAAACGCCGGAAACTGCGACCGACATTTTTGTTCCGCGAACAAAACAAGGCCAGGGCCGACAAGCCCTGACCTATAAAAAACATGGGGGATTTTTGCAAGTGAAAATGCTGATCCATTCATTTCATGCTCTCGGCAACCGACCCGGCATGGGCTTCACAGTGAAAGCTCAAGATGAACATAGGATTAACAACTCACGGCTGGGCGGTGGTCTTTTTTTCACCGCGCACGGATAGCGCGATGCGTTCGGCGGTGCCGATGGGGATTTCGCCAACAACGGTCACCATCATCTCGCCATCCACCGTATTCAGGCGGCGCGATACGGCAACCGTAGGGCCCAGCTGGGTACGGGTCTCAGTCACGCTTGCGTCGTTGATCGGCTCAAGGAACACCGAGAAACGCGCCAGGCCGTCTTCATACATCAGGCTATCGACGGTGGCTTTTGTCTGGGTGTCTGTGCGGGCACTGCTGTTGGTCAGTTGAAAGCCTGGCGGCAACCATTCCATATGCCAGTGTTCGGTTGGCGCAACTTCTGACGCGTTACCGTTGGCTGCGGCAATGGGCGTGCATTCGCTGCTGGGTTGTAAATCCCGATCCTCAGGCACGGCCGACGTGTTCAAGCGCGTGAACTGGAAACGCTCCAGCAGCTGCCCTTGGTCATTGAGCAACAGGGACTTGAGCGGCAAGGCGGTTTCACGGTCCAGGTGCAGTTCAAAGCCGTAGCGGTATTGGTCACGCGGCGTGATTGAAACGATCACCGCATTACGACCGGCCACACGGGATTTACCGATGACGGCCAGCTCATAGAATTCATTGAGTTTTTGCGGATCAAGCGCACGTGATGGTGCATCACGCGAATTACCAAGGCCTGCGACAAGGGCGCCGCTGACACACTGGGTACGGCCATCCAACCGCACGACTTCCTGGGCCGAACCATCGAGCTGCAAGAGCCGCTCACGGACCTGACCGTCCTGGACGCGATGCCAGATGTCATGGGTAGAAAAACTGCCATTACGCTCGTAGACGAACGTACCTTGAAAGCTTTGCTGCTGCTCTGCACGCCCAAGTCGAGTCAGCCAGTCTTGGGCTTCATCGGCGTGGGCGGGGAGTGCAAACCAACCACTGAGCAAAAGCGTAAGGAGCGGTATGGCGCGCATAGAGCTCCTTACGGATTAGCGGTTTTCCAGGCTTGCTGCGCGAGCATAGGGCAGAGCGGTTTCAGTGCCTTTCAGAGCTGATTCCTGAGCGTGTTGGCGCAGGTAGCCTGGAAGACGCTGGTCCTGCCAGCCGGATTGCCCTTGCAGAACACCATTGGCCATCGGACCGGTGGTGTCAGAGCTTTCCTTGTAGCCGGCCAGTACCGCTGGGCCTTTGACCTGAGGTCCAGCCATCACCGGTTGCTGAGTCTGCTGGGCCAGTTCGGCGCCGGCGATTTCGTCCTGGTTGTACAGGCGAACACCTGCCAATACCGCGACGGTCACCGAGGCAGCAACTGCCAGGCGACCCAAGCTACGCCATGGACCACGAGCAGCTTTTGCCGGAACGGCTTCATCAGCCAGTGCGGCAGAAACGGCCGCAGCAATATCCAGACGAGGGATTAGTAGATCCTTGTGCATCACCGCCCGAGCGACTTGGTAACGAGACCAGGTGTCACGGGTTTCGGCATCATCAAATGCGTTGAGCACTCGACGAAGTTCCAGTTCATCCGCTTCGTTATCCATCACTGCGGACAGCGATTCCTGCAGGGCATCACGACTCATGGCGGTTCCTCTCTTGGCTGTCGCCGCTGTCTTTAGTTTTCCTGCAACAACGGTTGCAAGGCTTTATCGATGGCTTCCCGGGCCCGGAAGATCCGTGACCGTACAGTCCCCACCGGACACTGCATGACGCTCGCAATGTCTTCGTAACTCAGACCGTCGAATTCACGTAAAGTTAACGCCGTACGCAAATCTTCTGGCAGTTGCTGAATAGTGCGATGAACGGTGCCTTCGATCTCGTCGCGCAGCAATGCACGCTCCGGCGACTCGAGATCTTTGAGGCCGTGATCACCATCGTAGAATTCAGCATCTTCTGAACTAACATCGCTATCCGGTGGGCGGCGTCCGCGAGACACCAGATAGTTCTTCGCCGTGTTGATGGCGATGCGGTACAGCCACGTGTAAAACGCACTGTCACCGCGGAAATTGCCAAGTGCACGGTAGGCCTTGATAAAGGCTTCCTGTGCAACGTCCTGCGCTTCATGGGTGTCGTGCACAAACCGCACGATCAACCCGAGAATTTTGTGCTGGTATTTCAGCACTAGCAGATCAAATGCGCGCTTGTCGCCGCGTTGAACGCGCTCGACCAGCTGCTGATCCTCTTCCTGGGTTAGCATGAACACTCCTCGTTGTGCTTGAAGGAGGCTTGCATAACTAAACGATCAGGCTTGCAAACATAGACTAGGACTTTTCGCAAAAGTTCTCCCCCTCAAAGCAAGTTTCCGGCATGCACTGATTTGGCACACACGAAAAACGCAGCACGGGCAACGCCGACTGCGCGAATAATCTTGTCGCCGGTTTTCTGACGCGTCCAATGCTCCCGACGGGCCAATAAACTCAACGTTTTCCCAGCTTTCGGGCAACCTGCTATTGAGTCGGGGCTTATGCAAAAAGTTCCCACTTCAATAACCGGCCGATTTTACCCACGCCGTGCACCGTAATCTCACATTGCCACGAATGCCCGGCTATTGTGCCGCTCAGCCCCTCTATATACTAGTAGCCCGTGTGACCCTTTGATTCGCCGATCCAGGCGTCCTGTTTGCGCCAGTCCTTTGGATCGCTTTTTGCGGAATCCTTCAAATGAGCCAACAGTTTCAACACGATGTTCTGGTGATCGGTAGCGGCGCGGCCGGCTTGAGCCTGGCGCTGACCCTCCCCAGCCACCTGCGAATTGCCGTACTGAGCAAAGGCAACCTGGCCAACGGCTCGACATTCTGGGCCCAGGGCGGTGTCGCCGCCGTGCTGGACGACACCGACACAGTGCAATCCCACGTCGAAGACACCCTCAACGCCGGCGGCGGACTGTGCAACGAAGACGCCGTGCGCTTCACCGTCGAGCATAGCCGCGAAGCGATCCAATGGCTGATCGACCAAGGCGTGCCGTTCACCCGCGATGAACACGCGGGCAGCGACGATGGCGGTTTCGAGTTCCACCTGACCCGCGAGGGCGGCCACAGCCACCGGCGCATCATCCACGCCGCCGACGCCACCGGCGCCGCCATCTTCAAGACCCTGCTCGAACAAGCCCGCCAACGCCCCAACATCGAACTGCTGGAGCAACGCGTCGCCGTCGACCTGATCACCGAAAAACGCCTGGGCCTGGACGGCGAGCGCTGCCTCGGCGCCTACGTACTCAACCGCGCCAGCGGCGAAGTCGATACCTACGGCGCACGCTTCACCATCCTCGCCTCAGGCGGCGCCGCCAAGGTCTACCTCTATACCAGCAACCCCGACGGTGCTTGTGGCGACGGCATCGCCATGGCCTGGCGCTCGGGCTGCCGGGTGGCCAACCTGGAGTTCAACCAGTTCCACCCGACCTGCCTGTACCACCCGCAGGCCAAGAGTTTCCTCATCACCGAAGCGCTGCGCGGCGAAGGCGCCCACCTGAAGCTGCCGAACGGCGAGCGTTTCATGCAGCGCTTCGATCCCCGCGCCGAACTGGCGCCACGGGACATCGTCGCCCGCGCCATCGACCATGAAATGAAGCGCCTGGGCATCGACTGCGTGTACCTGGACATCAGCCACAAGCCCGAAGCCTTCATCAAGACGCACTTCCCAACCGTCTACGAGCGCTGCCTGACGTTCAACATCGACATCACCAAAGGCCCGATCCCCGTGGTCCCGGCCGCGCACTACACCTGCGGCGGCGTGATGGTCGACCAACACGGCCGCACCGACGTGCCCGGCCTGTATGCGATTGGCGAAACCAGCTTCACCGGCCTGCACGGCGCCAACCGCATGGCCAGCAATTCGCTGCTCGAATGCTTCGTCTACGCGCGCTCGGCGGCGGCGGACATCCTCGAACAACTGCCGCGCATCGCCGTGCCAGACGCCCTGCCCCGCTGGGACGCGAGCCAGGTCACCGATTCGGACGAAGACGTGATCATCGCCCACAACTGGGACGAGCTGCGGCGCTTCATGTGGGACTACGTGGGGATCGTGCGCACCAACAAGCGCCTGCAACGCGCGCAACATCGCGTGCGGCTGCTGCTGGATGAGATCGACGAGTTCTACAGCAACTACCGAGTAAGCAGAGATCTGATTGAACTGAGGAACCTTGCCCAGGTAGCGGAACTGATGATCAGGTCTGCCATGGAACGTAAGGAATCTCGGGGTCTGCACTACACGCTGGACTATCCAGAGATGCTGCCAGAGGCGAAGGATACGATCCTTACACCGACCTTTTGAGGCACGTTAGGAGACCTTAGCGTAGCACCATAGGACCCCGATTTGTAACAGCTTTGGCGCACATTTGTCCCAACGCTGGGGTCCCTATCGCCTGCCCGCAAGCGTCCTTATCGTGCGCCTGAGCGAGCGTGCGAGGGCCTACGGGGGGTAAGCGCGCAAGAGCTTTGTTGAAGGTGACCTAAGAAACGTTTTTGCCATTTTCTTAAAGGCCCCTTGAGGTCAGCCATCCAGACGCAACACAAGGGAACTGACGTGGCCCTCAGGGCGCGTTTAGAAGAACAGGATTGATGTATAGGAAAGCCCGTGCGAGGGCCTTTGTGTCGGGATGCTGCTTTGATCGTGGCCCTCGACTGTAACCGCTCCCAAGAATCAAGGAGAGTACAGCCACCACAACTGTAACCGCTAAGGCACCATGACCAGGGCCTTTAACACAGCGGTAAACTCAGGGAGGGACAGTCAAGGGCCACGATCAAAGCAGCATAGAGGGAGGGGTGTTTGTTGATAACAACCCCTGTGAACCAGTAGACATCAGATGCTCTCATGTGTGCCTTACGGGTCCACTGAGCTTTTCATGAGGTCACCCTGATATATGCCTTAAAGAATGATCATTAAGGGACCAGGGAGGGGCTCACTGGGGGCTCCCCCTTATTGTCGGCCTTTTTGGGACTGAGATTATTCTTGACCCCTTAGGGCCCATTGCGGTTGGCATTTAGCCTCACAAGGACGCCACCATACCGGCCACCTTAAAGGGAACTACAAGGGCAGTCGCCACGGTCTCAGCCAGGACTTCGCGGACCAACTCACCGAGCAGCTCAAGGAGGCCCTCAGGCACAGTCAAGCCAGCCAGCAGGGCAACCGTAGCGGCCAGTTTCCAGAAGGCCTTAGAGTTAACCACCGCTCGGGCAACCTTCCAGGCAGTAGAGGTTTCTTTCTCGTTCATCGTCAGGGTCTCCTATTTCAGAAGGTGGTTAGGCACACGCCCAACGACGATTGAGAGAGAGCCCTTAAAGGGTGTGGGTCATGCGTAGGCCTCGGGCGCGTCCCATACAGGCACAGCCACAGGGCCGCTGTATTCAAAGTCATCAGCGAGCCGGGAGCGTAGACCCGCCCAGGTGTTGGACATTTGCAGGCTATTCACGTACTCGCGGATTGCCTTGAGGTTGGCCGCATAATCAGCTTCCAGTCTGGCCGGGGTGTGTGGGAACTGGTCACCAGTGAGCTTGCCCAACTGGCGTAGACGGGCAGCCAGGATATAGAAGCCCTGAGCCGAACCTACGTAGCCACTCGCCCAGTAGGTGGCGACTCCAGATATAGGAGGGCCCATGGCGATCCTGTAGGCCTCAAGGTCATACGTGACCCCAGGTGTTGCCGCATAGATGTCACTGAGCTTATACAGCGCTGGGAGACCCCAGGCAGTCATACTGGCCAGCACAGAGACGCCTTGAAGGGTCAACGGGCAAGGTTTCAGGATTTGCTTAGCCATTGGCTTGCCTCCTATTGATCGGGTCGTGTTGATAGTGAAAGCCTACTTATCCTCATCCCTCACAGGCCCCATAAGGGAGCCCGGTTAGGCTGTTGATGTTTGGTGAAACCTCAGGCCGTAAAGGAACTGTTACGGTCCCTGCAAGGGGTGAGGCCAATAGGCTGTCTTGGCGTGTGAAGCGTTGAAGGCTTCCCTGAGAGCCCTTGAGGGGCGGCGTGTAGTTACTTTGTTGAAACCCTATACGGCCGGCTCTCAAAGGCTCTCAGGTGAAGCGGTGCGTGATGGCATGGGCTTCTGTGAGGGCCATAAAGGAGCCGGAGACTCCATATCTAAAGGGTCGGGCTCAATGGTCCTCACAAAAGCCCACAAGGTCCTCTTAACGGGGACCCTATGGGATGTAGCGGGTGGAGCTTAGGCCGTGGTCAATTCAATCTCAGTGATCAGCGGCATGGCTACCAACTCGGTTTGCAGCTTGTCCGAATCTGGGGCGCTCAGCTTCAGCTTGACCATGGCATTAGCCACTACGTCAGCAATGGCCGAGACCTCAATGTCGTACCCTTGAAGCGAAGCGTTACGGGAAGTGCGGATGTTCCAAATATCACCGTCACGGTCTTCACGGAAGCTCAGGCAGGAGTAACCGTTAGGGATGCACAGGATCTTGTTCGGGCCACGGTGGAACTGAATACCGGCACCAATCAGCTCGTCGATAGACTCCAGGCCAGCACGTTGTGCAGCACGGTCAAGGATCGGGCTCAGGGCCACAGGGACCATAAAAGTGAAGTGGCTCAGGCTCAGGCCGAAACCGGTGTCGATGTTTGCGGCCAGGATGTCGATCAGGTCCTCAGCTTGCTCACGGGCAGCGCCAGACGGCGCCTTGGCTTTGACCTTACGGAGACCCGCAGATGTGCCGATGACATTGGCTACGGTGGTGTTGCACGCGATCATCATGTCACCCAAGAATTGAACAGCGGTCTGTTCCAGGGAGGCAGCCGTAAAACCCGCCATGACGTGGTGATCAAGGATCGTGAAGCGGTGACTGAACAGGGCGGCCTTAGGGCACGGCGCGGTGAATACCAAGTCGCCAGCAATAGCCTTGCCTTCAGTGATCAAGGAACCGTCAATGATAGAGGTTCGTGGGTCGAAGGTGACCGAGCGATCAGAGGCCAACACGATCTGTTGACTGGTAGCGTCAGTACCCTTAGGACGAAACTCACACGAGATAGCCTCGTCGGTGGCTACGCGCCACTCATCGCTATTCAGGTAGTCACCCAGGCTGTTAGCGAACAGGGCCACATAGGTAGCAGCGGACGGGGCGGCAGCGCCTTTTGCAGCGGTCACAGCGTCATTGCTGAAATGGGCAATGGTCGAGCTTTCGACAACAGTTTCAATGTGCATACGGTTCGGTTGAACGTGGCGGTCAGTGCCGTGGCGGTGATCGGTGCCAGTTGGCTGTGCATCGGTGTAGGCGTATTTGTTCGACATGTGGGAGTCTCCTTAAAGAATTCGGTAGGGTTCCTCAATGGGCCCAGGTGGTGGGCCTCATCGGGTTGCATCAGGCGGTGGCGACTTTAGGGGACCCTTAGGTCCACTCATCATCCATGCCTTGAAGGGCATATGGCACAGAGGACCCGTGCGAGCGGATCCGTGCGGACTGGGCATGGCGTTCGGCGTCACGGGCTTGGCGTTCGGCTCGGCGTTCAGCAATCTTTACCGGGTCGATAGCGGCGGCCATTTGCAGAGAACGCTCAGCGAACCACTTAGCATCGGCTTCACGCTTGTCCTGTTCACGCTTGAGGGAAGCACGCAACGAGTGAGCCTTACGGGTCTCGGTTGGATAACCACGGGTGGACAGGCCAGCGGCCTCATATTGGTCAACGATGCTCAGCATGTTGTCGATGTTCTTGTGGCACACGGCAAAAATGCCAGCCAGCAAAGCGCCTTCAGCATAGAAACGGTGGACGGTTTGGCCCTGGATAACGAAGTGGTCGGGGTCAGGCAGTTTTTGAATGTCGAGGCGCATGGATTGATTCTCCTTTGAGGATTCAGGTGGTGGTCTTTAGCAGTCCCCTTGGGCGGGCTGTCAGCGAATCAATAGGCCGAACTTACGCCGGGTCAGTCAGGCTCTTTAAGGTGCCCTGTGTGATGGCCTGCGGTGGGGAGGGGGTGGACGTAATGAACCTACGTGGTTCTGTCCTGCTATATGTGGGGGTTATTAGGTTCGAGTAAGTCAGCTTCAGGGCTGAGAGCGTATCGGGGTCTTAGAGGGTTCCAACACGGGCAGCGTTAGCGACAACGCCAGGGGATCGACTTAGTGCGCCCAACATCAGGATCAGGGCCGGGGCCAAGTGCAGGCACTCATAACGAGCCTTGACGGCGTTCCGGTAATAGTCGTGGCGTGCGATCAGAAGGTCAGTGAAAGCAGCGTGTGGTGCTTTGAGGGTCCACTTTGAACCGCCCAGGTGAGGCTCAACGGTGACCAGACCAGCATCAGCCAGCTCAGCCAGAAGGGCCTCAGCTCGTGCCTTTAGGACGCGGTGGGTTGCGCCCAGGGATTCAGCCAGGACGTTGGAAGGTTTCAGGGTAGCTGTCATAAGGATTCTCCTTTGAGAGGTCAGTGGGCGCCCTTACGAGCGCTTAGCGTGGTTCGGGTCGGCATACATCAAGGTGCCTTTGGTCAAGGGGATGCGCAGGTGGGCACACAGGGGTCCTGCAAGGTTGACTCCAGACTCAGCCAGGGCGACCCATCGTTCATAGGTGCGCTGTCCGAGGTTCTTACGGATGTCTTCCAGCAGCGTCGGGGTGTCATAAATTACTTCACAGGCCATGGGGTCCCAGGTACGGAAAGGACTGTTGCGGTTGTTGTATCGAATGCGGGTATCAATCAGGCCCAGTCGGGCGTGAGGCGGGAACAGCTCGTTCAAGGCGTCCAGCTCATGCGGAAGGATGTCGGTCACGGTAGGGCGGTCCTCCTTTGAGGGCGTCATGAAAGGGTCTGCAAGTTCATCACGGCCACTCAGGCGCTCAATGATGTCCTCAACGTTGAGGCGGACCCGTGGGGCACCACTGGCGCGGTAAGTCACAGTCAGGCTATTGGCCCGTGGCTCGCCCTTGATGGGTAGACCAGTTCGGACACTTCGCAGGCCAGTAGGGCTATCGGGGTCGATACTCCACAGGGACTGGCAGACCTCCAGGGAAGGCAAGCCGGGATACTCAAGGGAGTCCTCAGAGGCTGCCAAGTGTTGGCGTTGCTCAAGGATGAAGCGGATACGGTCCAGGCCACGGGCTTTAAGGGCCTCAGAGTTGTCCTGAATGGTGTCTGCATAGTGGGCCATCAGTCGCGTGGTGCACTGGCACAGACCAAGCTGTCCGAGGTTCATACCGGCCACGACATGGAACACAGAGGGGAAGTCGCTGAAGCGCTCAAGGAGGTCCTCAAGGGGCTCAGGGTTCGCTGTGGACCATTCAAACCAAGCCTCAACGGAGAGACCAGAGGGGATCTTGCGTAGTGGTACAACGCCAGGGGAAGCCTTTAGGGCCTTGGTGGCGCTATCAATTGAATGCGGTTGTTCTTTGGTGGCGATGGATTCCTGTGTGGTGGTCATGGTGGGTGTCCTTGTGTTGGGGTCGATCAGTCGTCAGCTCATGGGCTTCCTATCGAAAGTGGTGGTTGTGGTCCTAAAAATTTCTGTGGAATTCCAGGCAATTTCCTTAACTGAGGGGATTAGGCTTGACCCTCACGCTTGCAGTGATTGGCAGCGTACTTACGGCGGAGGTTGCCGTTCATGCGGTTGTCTTCTGTCGAGGCGAGCCGCTCCCGGCATTCCTCAATGCTGACCCCATCAAGGGACCATTTGAGCCAGTTCTTCAGGCGGGTCTGTTGGTTCCGGCTCAGGGTGTTGACCTCGCTATGTACGTCTTGAGGATTGGGCTGGCTCATTGGCGCAACTCCAGCAGTGCAGCCGTGTAACGCTCAGGGCATACCGCTTGCACAACCTTCAGGGATTCACAACGGGTCAGCATGGAACCCTCAGGCAGCTCAGGGAGAACCTCAGCGATTGCTTCAAGGGTGTCGGCGTGGTCGAGCTTCATTACAGCAGCCAGCTTCGGGGTGGAGTCAGTACGGGCGTTTGCAAATTGAGTCATAGCGGGTCTCCTTTCGTATGGTTGGTGTGGTCTGGTTATTGTGGGGGTTTTTAAGTCAGGTCTATCCTCCCTGTAGAGGTGAGGGTTTTAAACGCAAGTCTCCCAATGGGCCAATAAAAGACCCTCGGGATTGACCATCACACCCAGCCTTCAGCAGGACCAAACACGGCCTCATCGGGCAACGCACAGTAGAAGCTGGCAACGGTCGGACTGCCCTCACCGTCCCGCTTAATGAAGGCCTTAAGTAGGGCCGCAGTCATGGCGTTGAGACGCTCTGAGCTATGGTCCTTGAGCAGGGAGAACGACTTGCAAGGGTAGACCTGGGAGAGGCCATCGCCTGGGCTATAGCAGCCAATGACGCGACCCACGGCTGATACGCTCATGCCCACAGGTAGGAAGGTCTTACGGCCACGCTTGCCGGTGTGGCGACTATTGAGTGCGCCTGACAGTAACTCCAGGTTCCCGATCAGGTTGTTAGCTGGGTTGAGGTCAATGTGATTCACCAGCAGACCAGCAGGGATAGGGCCGTTGACCATCTCCCATATGAGGCGGTGGCATGAGACCAGCTTAGAGCCGAGCCACACTTGCCAGTAACCGTGGGTGTCACGGCGACCAGCGCGAAGGTCAGCACGGCGACCGGTGCCGGATGTCTTCCAGCTAAACCCTGAAGGACTCATAGGGTCGATGAACAAGTGTTCCAGGGCGAAGGCTACAGGTGTGGTGTATTGGGGTTGTGCGGTCATGGTTATAGTTCTCCTTTGAGTGTCTCCTTGAGGGTGGCCGGTGGTGTGGCCTATTGGTGTGCCGTACTGGAACCTTGATGGTCCCTAAGCGCGACCTGTGCAACCGTGGTCGGTAGACCCAGGCCCTGTAACCCTTGAGGGCCCCTGAGTGGTCTGTCTTATAAAATGGGGAAAGGAACAGTGAGACCGATTGAGCATCAGTCCTCTTAAAGGAACCTTAGGGATAGGGATTGCTTATCAGCAAATAATCCCAATCACATAGGGTCTCAGAGAGCTTAGAGGTAGTCTCTATACACTCCATCGGTAACCATGAAGGTTGTCCGTTAGGTCTTCTTTATCTTGTGTCCGTATTAACTGGCGAACGCATCAGCTCCCAGGGCTAAGCGCAGTTGCTGCAAGGACTTCGGGCAGACAGCGCGCAGGGATTCAGGCTCAGAGGCTGTCCGTATTGAGTACATATCGCCCATCGCCACACGCAGCCATTGAGGCCGGGACCGCATGAGGTATTGCATGGCAACGTAAAGTGCAGCCAGATACCGCCGCGCCGTCCTTGAGGACGCTCCCAGGTGTTCCCCGATGGTCTCAGCGCTCAGGTCCTCAAGCGTTTCAAGGAGGTCATAGAGAACCTTGACGGGTAGCTGTTTGGTCCCACCGTGATCCAGACGAGCAACGCCCACAAGGACATCCTCTGACCATGGCTCATAGCGGTCCTGAAAATCGAGGTGACCATAGAAAGGGTTCTCAATGATCAAGGGTACGGGCCCCCGACGGCGCACAGCAGGGACCTTAATGAGGGCCTTGAGGTAGTCCGTGGAGTCCTTCGACTCATGCGCCAGGGCAGCGGCACGGGCATTGCGCCACGCATCTTTAGGCAGCAGGTCATAAGGCTCATAGCCTCGATAATCGGTTAGCTCAGCGTGTAGGCGTTGGTAGCCTGCATAGGTGTCACTTCGATAGATTTTTTGCGGGGTCATGGCGGTCCTCTTTGGCGGCGTCCTCAGTGAGGTTTTCTGTGATGGTGTGTGCTTCCTACTATATGTGAGGGTTTTAAAGCCACGTCACAGCGAAAGCCCCAGCCGTGAAGGGCCAGGGCAGCATTTGAGGCTTGACTGAGAGGTGACCAGAAAGGAAGGGATGCGACGTGGTGTGTTGCAGTGTGGTGAAACTGGTGAGGTGGTGCGGTTATTGTGGGTGGTTTTAAATTGCCGACCCTTGAGGAACTCCTTGAGCTTGTCCCTTATGACCCTGGCCGCGACGTTGCGAGCATCACCAGGTAGAGCGTGTGACCGAGGCCTATCGACGACTCCACCGGGAGCCCCATGCTGTCGTCTCCTTCGGTCCTAACAGCGGCCATAGTGCCAGTCATCAGGCTCCAGCAATCTCCCTTAACGATATTTCTGGGTGACCCCTTGGGCGTCGTCAAGGTCTCCCATAGCAGCCCTAAGCTACTTAGACCGGGACTAATCAGCGGTTGCATCGCGACCTCAAGGGCGTTGAGATAACGGCGAGTCATCAGGTAGGACAAGCCCAGGTGTGAGGTGGATCATGGTGGTGATCTCCTATAGCTCTCCTTATAGACGGTCACCTTCGACCTACGGCGCTCCAATTTATTGAATCGTTCTTTATTATCTGGCTTAGTGGTAGGTGTCGTTCTGGGTGCCTGGTCGCTGAGTCACGCACGCACCGAACATAAGCAAGGAGCATTAGCATGGAATGGCAACCAGTTTTGAGAGAACTGCATCTGTATGGTGGTGGACGCATTCTGAATGGGATGGATCAAAAAGCTGATCTTCGGCCCAATGCACTGAGTGGGAAGGCCGCGACCTTAACTATAAAAAGCTATGGTAGTTTTTATGGTGATGTTAAGCGTTTAGGATTCCAGATAGTCGGATGTGATTTTTTCCACACCGAAGAGCAAGCGAAAAGTTTCGTCCCTCCCGAGTGGAGGTCAATCAATCCCGCAGCCTCTCCAGAGTGGATATGCACAGACCAAGGACATAATTGGTCATTCATCGCTAATGCCGCATTTCTACAAAAAAATGGACTATTTTACGATATAGCTTCTCGAATCTCCCATCAAATAAGAGCATGTGAATGGAGATTGAGGCAGTTATCGGAAGCATATTCAGATCAACTGAACGGGAGATTACTCTCGAAAGCCTTTAAACCCAACGAACGCTTTCTTGATGGTCACACCTCGTTATGTTATTTGGCCTTACAGTCGTTTCTGGTAGATTCTTGCACTTTAAGAGATTATCTCTCAGAGTTTTACTCAGAGGCGACAATTCGAACGAATGATCCGTCCGCCCCCAAAATCACTGCTTTAAGTGGCCTATTAAAAATCTGGCGATCTCAGCCGCCTCAGGATAAAGCAGGCAAAGAGCTGAAAGCCTCGTCATCGACCGACAACTGGCTCTACGAACTTGGTGCATACCGCGATTTAGTCGTCCACGTCGCCCCCTTAGCGAACGCCGCGAAAACTCTACTGGCCTTTACGAAGACAATAGACTTTCATGGTCAGCAGTTGCCTGCCATACGGCTACCAATCCCATTAAAACCTGCTCAAGTAACTAAAAGCCGAACCACCGGAAAATACTTTGAAGACCCCAACGTAAACTTTGCGCGCGGCTTAAACTTCATTGGGAGCATGGATTCTTCAAGAGACGCACTCGAATACGCTCATATTTCTATGCAGCAGCTTGGCGCACTTTGCAATTCAATTTCGAGCATATCCCCCTTTGCGCCTGAGGTCCCGATCATCACACCAATAGATTTAAAAATCACAAAAGGGTAATAAGGTCACTTTAATAAATTGAAAGCTTCTATTACCTTGGCGAACGGTAGAGCATTGAGATGCGACTAACCTCAGGTTTCCCTCAATGCACTTTCCTCGCGAACCTCTTCAGATCCATTCAGGTCCAGCTTCCCGGCTTCCTACGATTCTCCTCAGTGGTGGATCTCATGCGTAAGGCTTCTGCATCACGCTCTGACAAAACTTCGAGGACCTCCTTAACTAAAGCATCCTCTTCAGGTCCTCTCGGGGTCAGGTTATACCACTGAGACAGGAGCCGGGTGGCGTCAATTGCAGCCTCATAGCGAACACCTAAAAGATAGGTCTGCTGGGCAGTGTCGCGATGCTTTTTATAAGCCGTCCAGACCCAGCCCGAACCCTTCCAGATAGCCAGGGCACTCAATACACTAACCGTAATAGCAACACTCATTGAGGGCCTCCCAGTGCATCAGTGAGGGCCTAATGGCGCCCCTCCAATATTTCGTTAATTAAAATCGTGACGGACCTTGAAGGTAATAGTCCGAGGCGTCTCTTTGGGCGGCTGATCTTTCAATACAGAGCACTCACCAATTCGATATTTAATCTTTGCTATGCCTTTCCACTCCGGGTACTGCCTACTATTGATCTTAAACGTGCCGAGCTTGAAGAGTTTACCTCCCCCATCAAAATTTAGCTTATCCGCGAGCTTTAAATGATAGCCCGTGACCTGCACCTTGATATGCCTTCCGTCTTCCAATTCGAGTTCAAGCATAAGGTCGTCTATATTATTCATTTGATTGGCTCTCACCTATCCAGCGAACGAGCTTAATCAACAAGCCCTAAAGTTTTTATTCCGAAACAGCTAATGCTCCAAGCATACAGAGTGGAATATACGAGAAGAAGTTTGGAAATATACTGTTTGAAGAACAACGAAAATTGAAGCAGCCAGTGCCTTCGACAAGAGTACCGCTGGAACAGGTGGCTGAGATTGCTATAGCAGCATTCGCAAACCGTCGAGACAGCAAAGTAATAGTAGCTGGCATAATCACTTCCTTGATGATTCTGCGAAACAAGGATGGCAGAACGCCACCCTCATTGAACCGTTTGATATTACACCAGACCAAAAGCCTTATCGAGGGCCTCAGCCATTCGTCGCACCTCAACGGAGCTCCCCGCACTATACAGATCCCGAAGTGTACCCCAAGATTGATTCAGCGGCCCCATAGCCACCTAAGCGGCCTTCAAGGCACCGGCCAATGTTCACAGGGCGTCTCCCACGGTAATACGGACAACGCCCATGGATTCCTCAATGGCTTCCTTCAAGTCAACCACTTCTGTCCGCAGCACCTTCAGCTCGTCCATTACGGCCTGTGCAAGCGGGTTGGTAGACTCGGCGGCGTCGTAAGAGACAGTCTTGCGGATGGTCGGGAGGATTTCCTCATGACTCACTCGCGGAACGGTTCGGACTGCGTCGCGGTGCCCTTCATGAGCATCCGGTACAGCTCCGACTCGCTGAACAGGATCGAGTTCGACCTCAATACACGGCCCAGTCCATCATCTGGAAGACTTGCGGTATGTCCTTCAGTCAGTGCCCGGAGGGCCCGACCTGCACCGTTGACCCGGCGATGGTGCGCGATGGAGTCGCCCGGATACTTCAGTCCAGCCGCACGCCCCCCCTGAGTCGCCACAAACAACAGATCGTGATCCGGGTGACCGACCAAGACATCCAGCTCGATGCAAATCTCAGTGGAAGAACAACTTATACAGACCGAAGAGCCCCAAGGCGACGAAGATATAGAAGGCTACTTGGACTCCTTTTTTCGTTACTTTTCGGTTAATTACACCGAGCTCATCGAAAAAGTAAGAGACAAATGAGTCGGAGTCGATGTCCATCTGATCACCCGTTTCCCAGAAAGCTGCAATAGCTTCCCCGTGCTTTATTCGGGCAAGATTAGAAGTGGTCTCGTTTCTATCATCCAGTTTGAGCTGATCCTGAATAAAGCACTGCCAAGCCATGATGCGAGCCGTCTTTTCACCAAGAGAGCTGAGCTGGTCTACCACCACTGCTCGCTCATGAAGCTCCTTATTTACCTTCGCAAGTCCATATAGCTCAAGGTTTCGCATAGCGCCTCCATTCGAAACCCCGATGATACCATTTGGCTATTGAAGTGCCTTCACCAGTGCATCAGCCATACGACCCACCTCAACAGCACTCCCCGCTCCATACAGGTCATAACTGATAGACCCCGAAGCGTGCCCCAAGATGGTCTCAGCGGTTCCCACAGGCACCTCAGCGGCCTTCAAGGCACCGGCCAGCGAGTGACGCAACGAGTGGAAGGTCTGGGTCCGATCAGCGTTCAACGTCAGGACCTCCCTTAGCGCCCCATTGAGCACGTTCGAGAACTGACCGGCTCCCAGTGTGAACAGCCGGGAGTCTGCCTTTCCGACAAACTCAAGGAACGCCTGAAGATCGAAACCGTAAGCGCCATCAGTCAGCGGCACAACACGGAGAGCATTCTTGGTCTTGGCTGTCTTGCCATCGTTCCTGTTGATGTCGATGACCCAGATACCAGCGACCTGTTTAACGTCAGCCTTGGTCAACTGCCTGAGTTCCTCAATACGGGTCCCAGTGATCACCCCAAGGGACAACGCCCAGCGCTGCCAAGCGTCCACTGGAAGCGACTTAGCGTAAGCCATCAGGGCCTTTACCTGATCCTGAGAGAGCGCCTCACGGGAGCTGTCAGCGCCTTTCGTTGGCTTCAGACCCTTATCAAAACTCTTGTCGAGGTATCCGTTATTCACAGCCCAATCCATGACAGTCGATAGCCGGGTCAGCTGCTTCTTAACCGTCGAAGGCTTACGGTCCTCAAGGAGCTTGTCCCGAAGGTTCTTCATGTCCTCCCGTGTGTGGGTCTTCATGTCCAAGTCGCCAAGGATCGTGCCGATAGCCTCACACGATGACTTCACGTCCCGCATGGTGCTGTCCTGAATGCTGTCTTTGCGTTCCGCCATGTAGAGCCCAGAGAGGACCTTGAATGTCAGCCCTGAAAGAGCACTTACAGATAAGGGCAGGGAAAGAGCCACAGACGTGCTACAAGATTCGCCATTGAGGTCCTTAACGATCTCGACCAGTTTCCCCGACCGGCCCCGCATACGCTCCTGAGAGGCCTCAAGGATCTCAAGGGCCTTACTGACTGCTCGTTGCTGATTGATGCTCAGGGGCAACTGTGCGGACGCCTTACGGAGCGCCAAGTGATGCTCATCGTTGATCATCTCGTAAGCGACCAGTGAACTGTCACCGTGTGCCATCGTCAGGTTGTACTCAGCGATGTCGATCAAGCGCTCACGGAGTGAGTCCCATGACGCCTCAGGGTTGTCCAAGTGGTAAGCCTTGAGGGTCGAGAGGATGTCGTCGGAGATGGTCATTGCGGTGGCCTTGTCGGTAGTCCTGAGTGACAGCGTGAAGAAGCCCTTAACGGTTCCTTGAGGGCGAAGGCGAAGGTAATAGCGACCAGACCGGCGATAGTGGTACGGCTTGGCGAGCGCAGTTTGTAACAGGTTTGTCCCACTTGGGGAGCGGTGGTTGACGATCATCGGCTGAAACCCCTGTATCCATTGGGTTTAGCCTCAAAGGGTCGAGTTCTACAGCAACTATAAAGTCAGCCGCGACCTGATCGAGTTGCGCAACCTGGCCCAAGTGGCGGAACTGATGATCCGCTCCGCCATGGAACGCAAGGAAAGCCGAGGCCTGCATTACACCCTCGACTACCCGGACATGCTGCCCGAGGCCCGCGACACTATCCTGGTGCCAACCACCTACGGCGACTGAACTTCAAGCGCACCCGCAGGCGCCGATGCAGATCGGCAGCCTGCGAATCGGCCGGCACACAGATCGAACGCACCCACCACTGCCCCGGCACGCGATAACGCAGCACCACGATCAACGGCAACGCCAGGCTGTCGGGACGCAACTGCACGCCATGCCAGCCACGCGCCGCGCTCCACAACTGCCAGCCGCTTTCATCGCGGCGCAGGCCACGAACCGACGAACGGTGAGTCAGCAGCACATGGCGCGGCAAAACCCAGGCGGCATGCGCCAGGCACACCAGCACGCCGAGGCTTGAATAAGGCAGGTCGAGGGACAACAGCGCACCCAGCGCGAACAGCTGGGCAAGGAGATACGCCGCCAGCAACAGCCGTGAGGCCTGCCAGCGGCATTCAAACGTATTACTTGGGCTGGACACGATCCAGGATCATCCGAACCATGCGCTGCAGCTCAGGGTCTTCCGATTCGGCGCGTTCCATGAACCAGCCGAACATGTCCTGGTCTTCGCACGTCAGCAGCCGGACGTAGAGGTCGCGGTCCACCTTGTCGAGCGTCGCGTAGACCTCCTTGGTGAAAGGCACCAGCAACACATCCAACTCCAGCATGCCGCGACGGCTGTGCCAGTAGAGGCGATTGATTTCTACATCTTCGACCATGGAGCGCTCCTCAAATAGGCGGCAAGTATACAGGCCCGGCCGCACCGGAACAGTCGGCTTTGGTCGCCCCATACGGAAACTATCCATTTGCCGGGCGCCCCTCTATGATGCACCCATGACTTTTTGACCTGCGATGACCCATGGCTGACTCCGCTTTCTTCTGCCCCCTGTCCCACGAAGGCGTTCTCGCCGTCCGCGGCGCCGACGCTGCCAAGTTCCTGCAAGGGCAACTGACCTGCAACCTCAATTACCTGAGCGACACCCAGGCCAGCCTCGGCGCGCGCTGCACGCAAAAAGGGCGCATGCAGTCGAGCTTCCGCATCCTGCTGCAAGGTGACGGCGTGTTGCTGGCCATGGCCAGCGAGCTGCTGGAACCGCAACTGGCCGATCTGAAGAAATACGCGGTGTTCTCCAAATCCAAACTCACCGACGAAAGCGCCGCCTGGGTGCGTTTCGGCCTGATGGATGCGGATCAAGCGCTGGCCGGCCTGGGCCTTGAACTGCCCGCCGACACCGACAGCGTTGCCCGCACCGAACACCTGATCGCCATTCGGGTTTCCCCCGGCCGCGCCGAACTCTGGGTGCCCGTCGAACAGGCCGAGGCCGTACGCAGCCAATTGACTGCACAGCTTAAAGAAGCAGGTCTGAACGAATGGCTGCTGGGCCAGATCCGCGCCGGCATCGGCCAGGTCATGGCGCAAACCCGCGAGCTGTTCATCCCGCAAATGCTCAACCTGCAGGCCGTCGGCGGCGTCAGCTTCAAGAAAGGCTGCTACACCGGCCAGGAAATCGTCGCGCGCATGCAGTACCTGGGCAAGCTCAAGCGTCGCCTGTACCGCTTGCGCCTCGATGGCGCTGAAATGCCCGAGCCAGGCACCCCGCTGTTTTCCCCCAGCCATAACAGCTCGATCGGCGAAGTGGTGATTGCAGCAAAAGCTGACCAGGCGGTTGAACTTTTGGCCGTGTTGCAAGCCGAAGCAGCCGACAGTGGCGATGTGCACCTCGGCACCCTGGAAGGCCCCGGTCTGCACCTGCTTGACCTGCCTTACACACTCGACCGTGATCGAGAGATCCAGCGTTAGTCGCCGTACCTTTTTGCAACACCCTAGAGATCATGAATGAACAAGCTGGCGGAAAAAGTCCAACAGGCTTTGATTACGGCCATCGACAACGATGACCTGGTTCTGCCGACATTACCGGAAGTGGCGCTGAAGATTCGTCAGGCCGCTGAAGACCCGGACATCAGCATCAGCCACTTGAGCAAAGTGATCGGGCGCGACACCGCGCTGTCGGCACGCCTGATCAAAGTGGTCAACAGCCCGTTGTTGCGCGCGACCCAGGAAGTCACCGACCTGCACACCGCCATCACCCGGCTGGGCACCAACTACAGCAGCAACCTGGCCATCGGCCTGGTGATGGAACAGATCTTCCACGCCCGTTCCGAAGCGGTCGAACAGAAGATGCGCGATGTCTGGCGCCGCAGCCTGGAAGTGGCGGGCGTCAGCTATGCGTTATGCCGCAGCCACAGCCAGCTCAAGCCGGACCAGGCTGCCCTGGGCGGCCTGGTGCATCAGATTGGCGTGCTGCCGATCCTGACCTATGCCGAAGACCACTACGAACTGCTGTCGGACCCGGTGGCACTCAACCATGTGATCGACAGCATCCACCCGCTGCTCGGCGACAAACTGCTACGCGGCTGGGATTTCCCGGAGATGCTCGCCAACCTGCCGGGGCAGTACCTGGATATGGAGCGCGACTCCCCTACCCTCGACTACATCGACCTGGTGCAAATCGCCGTGCTGTATTGCTATCGCGGAACCGACCACCCCTTGGCGAATGTCTCGGCCGCCACCCTGCCGGCCCTCAAGAAGCTGCGGGTCGACCCCTACAGCGAAGCCCTGCGCGCCGAGCTGGATGAAGCACGCTCGATGTTCTACTGATCAACCGGCGATAAAGCTCACCCGCACCTTCAGCCCCGCCCGTTCGCCATCGTGCAGGCTGATCTGCGCCAGGTGCGCGCGGCAGATCTCGCCGACAATCGCCAGCCCCAGGCCCGACCCCAGGCCCTGCTGGCTGCGCCGGTAGAAGCGCTCGAACACCCGGTCCCGCTCATCCAGCGGGATGCCCGGGCCATCATCTTCCACTTCCAGCACCGCCGGCGCTGTAACCCGCAAGATCACGTTGCCGCCCGGTGGCGTGTGCGCCAGGGCATTGTCCACCAGGTTGCTCAACAGCTCGTTCAACAACGTCGGTTCGCCGCGCAGCCACACCGGCTCGTCGGCTTCCAACGCCAACGCCACGCCACGCGCATGGGCCAAGGGCGCCATGGCCATGCCCAATTCCCGGGCCAACTGGCTGAGGTCGAGCAACTGCGCGCCGCCCTCGGCAATCGCCCGCGCGCCGTTTTCGATGCGCGCCAGGGACAGCAGTTGATTGGCCAGGTGGGTCAGGCGGTCGGTGCCCTGGGCGGCGCTTTCCAGGGTGCTGCGCCAGGTCGGCGGGTCTTCGGCACGCAGGCCCAGTTCGAGACGGGCCTTCAGCGCGGCCAACGGCGTGCGCAGTTCGTGGGCGGCGTCGGCAATAAACTGCGCCTGGCGCTCGAACTGCCCGCGCAGGCGTTCAGTGAAGTGATTGAGGGAACGCACCAGCGGGCCAAACTCATGCTGCACTTCCACCAGCGGCAACGGCCGCAGGTCGTCGGGCTGGCGCTCTTCCACGGCGGTGCGCAAGCGCTCCAGCGGGCGCAACGCCGCGCTCACGGCGAACCACACCAGCAGCAAGGCGCCCACCGCGAGCATGCCCAGGCGCAGCAAGGTGTCGGCCATCAGGCTGCGGGCCATGCTGACGCGCGCTTCATCGGTTTCGGCCACGCGGATTTCCGCCATGCCGTTCATGTTCGGTTCGGAGACGGCCTTGAGCAGGCTGACCACGCGCACCGGCTGGCCCTGATACACCGCGTCGTAAAAGCGCGCCAACGCTGGATAATCATCGGTGCGCGGCGTACCGGGCGGCGGGCCGGGGAGGTTTTCGTAACCGGAGATCAGCTTCTGATCAATGTCATTGACCTGGTAGTAAATGCGCCCGGCGCTGTCGTAGGCGAAGGTATCCAGCGCCACATACGGCACGTTGGCGCTGAGGGTGCCGTCGACCTGGGTCAACCCGGCGGCGATGGTCCGCGCCGAGGCGAGCAAGGTGCGGTCGTAGGCAGTGTCCGCCGCCTCGCGCCCGTTCCAGTAGGCACTCATGCCGCTGGCGAGCATCAGCAACACCAGCAACAGCGCCAGGTTCCACAACAGGCGCCAGCGCAGACTGCTGGGTTTATGCATCGCGCGCTTCCAGCAGATAACCGAGGCCACGGAAGGTCACGATGGCGATCGGTTGGCCATCGAGTTTCTTGCGCAGGCGGTGCACATAGATTTCGATCGCATCGGGGCTGGCTTCTTCATCCAGGCCGAAGACCTGGGACGCCAGTTGCTCTTTGCTCATGACCCGCCCCGGCCGCGCAATCAGCGCTTCCAGCACGGCTTGCTCGCGGGACGTCAACGTCATCAGCTCGCCGCCCACGGTGAAACGGCGAGTGTCGAGGTCGTAGACCAGCACCCCGCACGTCTGCTGGCGCTCGCCGCCCAACACGCTGCGCCGCAGCAGGGCCTTGACCCGGGCTTCCAGTTCAGTCAGTTCAAAAGGCTTGGCCAGGTAATCGTCCGCACCGAGGTTCAGCCCGTGCACACGGTCTTTCACGTCGCTGCGCGCGGTCAGCATCAGCACCGGCAGATTTTTCCCCCGCGCCCGCAAGCGCGCCAGCACCTCGAAACCGTCCATGCGCGGCAAGCCCACATCCAAGATCGCCGCAGCGTACTCCTCGCTGCTCAGGGCCAGGTCCGCGGCCACCCCATCGTGCAACACATCGACGGTCAAACCCGTGCTCTTGAGCGCCTGGGCGACACTTTCGGCGAGTTGCAGGTGGTCTTCAACCAACAGGACACGCATGGATTTGTACCTCGTTCAGGGGTGGGCGACGCCACGCTGTGGCGGGCAGTTTACAGGCGCAACCTGCCCTGTGAAGCCCGAAAACATTGAAAGGCCATTGAAAGGTTAGTGAAAGCTTCGCCCTTTAGCATCCCGTCACGGTGGTCTCTGCCCACCGCGCTGCCTGAGCCGCAGCACCCGAAAAACGCCTCGAAGCGTTTTCGTCAAATAAGAACAATAACGGAGTACACCACGATGCTGTCGACACAGCCCCAGGCTCTCACGCCTGTGCGTTTTTCCCGCCTGACCCAGACCGCCCTCGCCAGTGCCGCTGCCCTTGCCAGCTTTTCGCCGCTTGGCCAGGCTGCCTTCTTCGAAGACAGTAGCGGTACCCTGGAAACCCGCAACATGTACTTCAACCGCGACTTTCGCGACGGCACCAGCGCGCAGCAATCCAAGCGCGACGAATGGGCCCAGGGCTTCATGCTCAACCTGCAATCGGGCTACACCGACGGCACCGTCGGCTTTGGCGTGGATGCGCTGGGCATGCTTGGGGTCAAGCTCGACTCCAGCCCCGACCGCACCGGCACCGGCCTGCTGCCCACTCACGATGATGGCCGCGCCGCCAATGAGTACTCCAAGCTGGGCCTGACCGGCAAAGTGAAGATCTCCGCCACCGAGCTGAAGATCGGCTCACTGGCCCCCGAACTGCCGATCCTCAAGCCCAACGACGGGCGCATCCTGCCGCAGACCTTCAACGGCGGCCTGATCACCTCCAAGGAATTCAAGAACCTGGTGTTCACCGGTGGCCGCCTGGACAAAGCCAAGGACCGCGACGACACCAATTACGAAGACATCGCCCTCAACAACAAGAACAGCCGCTTCGTCAGCGGCGCCACCGGCAAGCACTTCAACTTCGGTGGCGTGGACTACAAGTTCGCCGACAAGATCACCGGCAGCTACCACTTCGCCCAGCTCGACGACGTGTACCGCCAGCACTTCCTCGGCCTCGTCGCCGCCCGCCCGATGGGCCCCGGCACCTTCGCCACCGACCTGCGCCTGGCCATCAGCGATGACACCGGCTCAGCCCGTGGCGGCAAGATCGACAACACATCCCTAAACGGCCTGTTCAGCTATGCCCTCAATGGCCATAAGCTCAGCGCCGGCTACCAGCACATGTCCGGCGACAATGCGTTCCCCTATGTGGATGGCAGCGACCCGTACCTCGTCAACTTCGTGCAGATCAACGACTTTGCCGGCGCCAAAGAACGCTCCTGGCAGGCGCGCTACGACTTCGATTTCGTCAAACTGGGCATCCCCGGCCTGAGTTTCATGAGCCGTTACATTTCGGGTGACAACATCCAGCTCAAAAACGGCGACACCGGCAAAGAGTGGGAGCGCAACAGCGAGATCAAGTACGTGGTGCAAAGCGGCACGTTCAAGGACGTGGCCGTGCGCCTGCGCAATGCCACCTACCGCTCCAACTACTCAGCCCGTGATGCAGATGAAATGCGCGTGCTGGTCAGCTACAGCGTCGCACTCTGGTAGTAGCAACTCATAACAACAATGAAGGAGAACACCATGACCCTTTCACTGCGTAAATTGGCCCTCGCCGCCGGCTGCGTACTGTTCGCCGGCCAACTGCTGGCCGCCGAAGAACCCAAGCGCCCGGAATGCATCGCCCCGGCCTCCCCCGGCGGCGGGTTTGACCTGACCTGCAAACTGGCGCAAAGCGCGCTGGTCAACGAGAAGCTGCTGAGCAAGCCGATGCGCGTGACCTACATGCCCGGCGGCGTCGGCGCGGTGGCCTACAACGCCGTGGTCGCCCAGCGCCCGGCGGATGCCGGCACCCTGGTGGCGTGGTCCAGCGGTTCTCTGCTGAACCTGGCCCAGGGCAAGTTCGGCCGCTTCGATGAAAGCGCCGTACGTTGGCTGGCAGCGGTCGGCACCAGCTACGGTGCCATCGCAGTGAAAAACGATTCGCCCTACAAGACCCTCGACGATCTCGTCAAAGCCCTGAAGAAAGATCCGGGCAGCGTCGTGATCGGTTCCGGCGGCACAGTCGGCAGCCAGGACTGGATGCAAACCGCACTGATCGCCAAGGCCGCCGGGATCAACCCGCGTGAGCTGCGCTACGTGGCCCTTGAAGGCGGCGGCGAAATCGCCACGGCCCTGCTCGGCGGCCACATCCAGGTGGGCAGTACCGACATCTCCGACTCCATGCCCCACATCCTCAGCGGTGACATGCGCCTGCTGGCGGTGTTCTCCGAAGAGCGCCTGGACGAGCCGGAAATGAAGAATATTCCGACCGCCAAAGAGCAAGGCTACGACATCGTCTGGCCCGTAGTACGTGGCTTCTACCTCGGGCCAAAAGTCAGCGATGCCGACTACGCCTGGTGGAAAGACGCGTTCGACAAACTGCTGGCTTCCGACGAGTTCGCCAAGCTGCGTGACCAGCGCGAGCTGTTCCCGTTCGCCATGACCGGCCCGGAGCTGGACACCTACGTGAAGAAACAAGTGGCTGACTACAAAGTGCTGGCCAAAGAGTTTGGCCTGATCCAGTAATCGCCCCTCTGTCTCAAGGCCATGCCTGTTGACTCAACGGGCGTGGCCCAGGAGTTTCACATGCTCTTACAACGCATTTTCGCCTCTGTGATGTTGCTGGTCTGTGCCGGTCTTGCGCTGATGGCGTGGCCGTACCAGGCCGCGTTTTCCTACGAGCCGGTCGGGCCGCGTGCCTACCCGCTGCTGATGCTCGGGCTGATGAGCCTGGGCCTGATCTACATGATCATCCGCCCACAGCCGACCAAACACACCGAAGAAGAACCGGCGCTGGACCGCGAAACCCTGATCAAGATCGCCATCTGCGTCGGCCTGTTGATCGTGTTCGCCGGCACCTTCGAGCCCCTGGGTTTCATCCTCAGCAGCATGCTGATCGGCATCCCCATGGCGCGCCTGTATGGCGGCCGCTGGTTGCCGAGCGTGGTGATCGTCAGCCTCATGGCCATCGGCCTGTACCTGCTGTTCGACAAAGCCATGGATGTACCGCTGCCCCTGGGCCTGCTCGACGTTCTGGAGAACTGATATGGATACTTTCGGCTATTTGGGCCAGGGCTTCGGCGTTGCACTGTCCCCGTACAACCTGGTGACCGCGTTGTGCGGCACCCTGATCGGCACCGTGGTCGGCCTGTTGCCGGGCCTGGGCCCGATCAACGGCGTGGCGTTGTTGATCCCCATCGCGTTTGCCCTGGGCTTGCCGCCGGAATCGGCGCTGATCCTGCTGGCGGCCGTGTACCTGGGCTGCGAATACGGCGGCCGGATCAGCTCGATCCTGCTCAACATCCCGGGCGAAGCCTCCACCGTGATGACCACCCTCGACGGTTACCCGATGGCCCGCAAAGGCCAGGCCGGTGTGGCGCTGTCGTTGTCGGCATGGAGTTCGTTCATCGGCGCGTTTATCGCCACCTGCGGCATGGTGCTGTTTGCGCCGTTGCTGGCCAAATGGGCGATTGCCTTCGGCCCGGCGGAATATTTCGTCCTGATGGTGTTCGCGATTGTCTGTCTGGGCGGCATGGCCGGTGACAAGCCGTTGAAGACCTTTGTCGCGGCGCTGATCGGCCTGTTCCTCTCGGCGGTGGGCATCGACGCCAACAGCGGCGTGTACCGCTTTACCGGCGACAACATCCACCTCACCGACGGCATCCAGTTTGTCGTACTGGTGCTGGGTCTGTTCTCCATCAGCGAGATCCTGTTGCTCCTGGAAAAAACCCACCGTGGCCAGGAAGCGGTGAAAGCCACCGGACGGATGATGTTCAACCTGAAGGAAGCGTCCGCAGTCTTCGTGGTGAATATCCGTTGCGGCCTGCTCGGTTTCATCATGGGCGTACTGCCTGGCGCCGGTGCTACGTTGGCCTCGGCCGTTGCCTACATGACCGAGAAACGCCTGGCCGGTGCCAGCGGTAAATTCGGCCAGGGCGACATGCGCGGCCTCGCCGCCCCGGAAACCGCGATTGGTGCTTCTGCCTGCGGCGCCCTGGTGCCAATGCTGACCCTCGGCGTACCCGGTTCGGGTACCACGGCGGTGATGATCGGCGCGCTGTCGCTGTACAACATCACCCCTGGCCCGCTGCTGTTCCAACAGCAACCCGACATCGTCTGGGGCCTGATCGCGTCGTTGTTTATCGCCAACATCATGCTGGTGATCCTCAACATCCCGATGATCCGCATCTTCACGCGCATCCTTGCCGTGCCGAACTGGGCGCTGGTGCCGGTGATCGCCATCATCACCGCGATTGGTGTGTACGCGGTTCACGCCACCACCTTCGACCTGTTCCTGATGGTCGGCATCGGCATCTTCGGCTACATCCTGCGCAAGCTCGACTTCCCGCTGTCGCCGGTGTTGCTGGGCTTTATCCTCGGCGGCCTGATGGAGCAGAACCTGCGCCGCGCGCTGTCGATTTCCAACGGTGCGCTGGACATCCTCTGGTCGAGCCCGATCACCTTTGGGGTGTGGGTGCTGACCGCGCTGATGCTGGCCTTCCCGCTGGTGCGTATCTACCGCAAACGTGCCCTGCAGCGTCGTGCCGTGGCCGATGTCTGAGGTCACCTTTAAACATTGGTGGGGAACACCGCTGGTCGGCCTGGCCGGCGGTTACCTGGCCAGCCTTGTCGGCTGGCCTTTGCCGTACATGGTCGGCTCGTTGCTGGCGATTATCCTCGTGCGTTGCCTCACGCCGTGGCAGTTGGCGGAGATTCCCGGCGGGCGCAAATGCGGCCAATGGGTGGTCGGGATCGGCATCGGCCTGCACTTTACGCCGGTGGTGATCGAGCAAGTGATGAGCCACTTCGGGCTGATCTTCTTTGGCGCGCTGGTCACCAGTCTTTCCAGTGTGGTCGGCGTGTGGCTGATGCGGCGCAGCGGTGAAGACCGCGCCACCGCGTTTTTCTCCAGCATGCCGGGCGGTTCCGGCGAGATGGTCAACCTCGGCGCACGCAATGGCGCGGTGCTCAGCCGTGTCGCGGCGGGGCAGAGTCTGCGGGTGTTGGTGGTGGTGCTGTGTGTGCCGGCGATCTTCAAGTATGTGCTTGAGGGCGGCGCGCCGCAGTTTCATCCGGCGCCGGTGAGCTGGCCTTGGCTGTTGGCGTTGTTTCCCCTTGGCGCGTTGGTGGCCTGGGGTTGGCAGCGCTTGCGTCAGCCGAATCCGTGGTTGTTCGGGCCGTTGCTGGTGAGTGCGACTGCCAGTGTTGTGTGGGATCTGCATATCGGTTTGCCCGACGGCGGCAGCCAGATTGGCCAATGGTTGATCGGCAGCGGTTTGGGTTGCCACTTCAACCGACAGTTCTTTCGCCGAGCGCCGTCGTTCATGGGCCGCACCTTGATCGGTACGGCGCTGACCATGGCGTTGGCGACGTTGGCGGCAGTCGGCCTGAGTGCCCTGACCCACCTGGACTTGCGCTCGCTGACATTGGGCATGATGCCCGGCGGGATTGCCGAGATGAGCCTGACGGCCGAGACCCTGCAATTGTCGGTGCCGTTGGTGACGGCGATGCAGGTGATGCGGTTGTTGTTTGTGTTGTTTTTGGCGGAGCCACTATTCCGACACTGGAACCGCCAGCCGGAAAAAACTTAACGCTTCAGCGCTCCCCAACTGTGGGAGCTGGCTTGCCTGCGATAGCGCAATGCCTGTGACAAAGATGCCAGCTGGCCCACCGCGATCGCGGGCAAGCCCGCTCCCACAATGTTTAGAGTGGCGGCAACCGCCACTCAATCGCCGTCTCGCCATTCTGCTCAAGAAACTTGTTGGTCCGGCTGAAATGCCCGCACCCCAGAAACCCGCGATACGCCGACAACGGCGACGGGTGCACTGAGGTCAGCACCAGATGCTTGGTGGCATCGATCAGCTTCTGCTTGCCCTGGGCATGGGCGCCCCACAGCAAGAACACCAGATGCGGCTGGTGCTCACTGACCACCTCGATAATCCGATCCGTAAAGAACTGCCAGCCCTTGCCCGCATGCGCATTGGCGTTGGCGCGTTCCACGGTCATGGTGGTGTTCAACATCAGCACGCCCTGGTCGGCCCAGCTTTGCAGGCAGCCGTGGTTGGGGATGTCGATGTTCAGGTCGCGCTTGAGCTCTTTGTAGATATTGAGCAGCGACGGCGGCGTCGGTATGCCCGGTTGCACCGAGAAGCACAAACCATGGGCCTGGCCGGGGCCGTGGTACGGGTCTTGGCCAAGGATCACCACCTTGACCTTGTCCAGCGGCGTGGAGTTGAGCGCGTTGAAGATCAGCGGGCCGGGTGGATAAATCTCTTTGCCGGCCGCATGTTCCTCACGCAGGAACTCGCGCAACTGGGCCATGTAGGGCTGTTCGAACTCATCGCGCAGGGCGTGCTTCCAGGTGGGTTCGAGTTTGATACGGTCGCCTTCGGTCATGTTGGAATGGTCTTGTCAAAAAGAATGAGGCGAACCCTAGGAAAGCCGACCCCGCTTGTCAATTGATCTGACACACCACCGGCACTTTCCTACGAAGCGATCATACTGATCCTCTACCTTCCCGAATGAGGTCACGATGAACCTGCACTTCGAAGAGCTGACCGGCAGCGACGGTGCCCGCCTCGGTATCGCCAGCCTGGACGCGGAAAAATCCCTCAACGCCCTCTCCCTGCCGATGATCCTGGCCCTGGGCGAGCGCCTGGACGGTTGGGCGAAAGATCCGAATATCGTTTGCGTGCTGCTGCGCGGCAATGGGCCCAAAGCCTTTTGCGCCGGCGGCGAAGTGCGCAGCCTCGCGATGGAATGCCGTGAACAGCCCGGCGTTGTTCCGGCGTTGGCCGCACAGTTTTTTGCAGCGGAATATCGCCTCGACTATCGCCTGCATACCTATCCAAAACCGGTGATCTGCTGGGGTCATGGCTACGTACTGGGCGGCGGCATGGGCCTGTTGCAAAGTGCGACAGTGCGCATCGTCACGCCGAGCAGCCGCCTGGCCATGCCCGAGATCAGCATCGGCCTGTACCCGGATGTGGGCGCCAGTTGGTTTTTGCCGCGCCTGCCGGGCAAGCTCGGGTTGTTCCTCGGCCTGACCGGCGCGCATATCAACGGACGCGATGCGTTGGACCTGGGCCTGGCCGACCGCTTCCTGCGCGATGACCAGCAAGACGAACTGATCGACGGCTTGCTGCAATTGAACTGGCAGGAACAAACACCGATGCAGCTCAACAGCCTGCTCAAGGCCCTGGCCCAGGAAGCGCACAGCCAGCAACCCGAAGCGCAGTGGCTGCCGCGCCGGACGCAGATCGACGAATGGCTGGATGTCGGCGATGTACGCTGCGCCTGGCGCGCCTTGAGCCAGTTGCGCGACCACAGCGACCCGCTATTCAGCCGCGCCGGCAAGACCCTGAGTGAAGGCTGCCCGTTGACCGCGCATCTGGTGTGGGAACAGATCCAGCGCGGCCGTCATTTGTCCCTCGCCCAGGTGTTCCAGATGGAATACACCATGAGCCTTAACTGCTGCCGCCACCCGGAATTTGCCGAAGGGGTACGCGCGCGGCTGATCGACAAGGACCAGCAGCCCCATTGGCATTGGCCGGATGTGCATGCGGTGCCGGAGGCGGTGGTGCAGGCGCATTTCCACAAAGCGTGGGAAGGCCGGCACCCCCTGGCGGATTTGTCTGAGCGTTAACGGTGCCCGCGATGGCCGCCGTCACCCCGTCCGCCTCGGTCGTGACCACCGCGATTGTCCCAGCCCTGGTTCGGATAAGGCCGGTAGCCAGGCCTTGAGTAGTAACGCGGCGCTGGCTGGTAATAACGCGGTGCCGCCTGGTAGTAGCGTGGCGCAGAATAGTAGCGCGGTGCGGGCGTGTAATAGCTGCGCCCGTAGTAGGAAGAACCGCCGCCGTAGTAATACGCCGGTGCCGGGGTGGTGTAGACCTCGGAGCGATAGTAAGTGCCGCCACCGTCGTAATAGGGCACACACGCGGACAAGGTCAGGGCGAGCAAGGCAGTGAGTAGCAGTCGTCGATACATGGCGGCCTCCTGGACCGCGGAAGAGCTCCTCCAGCGACGCTGGGGGGCGGCATTCAGCTTTCACTGAATGACGAAACATCTGACATCAAAAACCGAATCTGGTGCGTTTTTGACACAGTTTGAAACACGTAGATCGGACGACCGGAGCGCCGGCATTTCCCAGTCTGTTTGGCACGGTCTGCGGCGACGCTGTATCGTGCCACCCCACCGAGATCCAGCCTGAACCGAGCCATGACCACGCCAACCCTCTGTCCCGCCTGCGGCGCCCGCAACGACTGCACCCTGGCCGACCCGCGCACGGCCGACCAAGCGTGCTGGTGCTACGGCGTCACCATCGACCCGGCCGTGCTTGAGGCGTTACCCGATGCACTGCGCAACCAGGCCTGCCTGTGCCCACGCTGCGCCCAGGTGGACGCGCAATTGCGCGGCGCTGAACAGCCGTAATGCGTGTAGATCGCTTCCTCAGCAACCTGCCGCGTTTCAATCGCCAGCAAGTACGCGTATTGCTGGTCGAACGGCGTGTGACAGTGGATGACGTGGCAGTCAGCGATCCTCATCACGAGGTGCGCGAATTCAGCCGTGTGTGTGTCGACGATGAGGTGTTGCAGGCTGGCAAACCGGCGCGCTACTTCATGCTGCACAAGCCGCAGGGCTGTGTGAGCGCCACGTCGGACCCACAGCACCCAACCGTCCTCGACCTGCTGGATGTGCCGGACAAAGGTGAGCTGCACATCGCCGGCCGTCTGGATTTCAACACCACCGGCCTGATGCTGATCACCAATGACGGCCAGTGGTCGCGGCGCCTGACGCAGCCGCAAACCAAGCTGCCCAAGGTGTACCTGGTGGAAACCGAGCAAGCGATCGGCCCCGAATACGCCACGACGTTTGCCGCCGGCCTGTACTTCGCCTTTGAAGACCTCACCACCCAACCTGCCACCCTGGAACTGCTGGGGCCGACGACGGCGCGATTGGGCATTGTCGAAGGGCGCTATCACCAGGTGAAACGCATGTTCGGGCATTTCGACAACAAGGTGATCGGCTTGCATCGCGAACGAATGGGCCCTTTGGTGTTGGATGCGGACCTTGCGCCGGGGGAGTATCGGGCGCTGACCGACGACGAGATCGGACAGGTCTGACGACCGTTCAGCCGGTGATGGCAAAAAACCAGTTGAGCGCCTTGCGAGGTGGCGCCTGTGCTGCTTGAATCAAACCGTCAGCCGAAATATGACTGGCGAGTCGCCCATAACCTCCAAGAAACACTTTGCCCCCGCCCGCGCTTGATCTACGGGCCTTCCAGGCAAAACCGCCCGCCATAACAACACCCGTCGGCCAGCCGTCATCGGATCGACATGGGCCTCCCTTTTCCAGGCGTATGCCTACCTGTCACAAAGCTCGTGCAGAGTGATCTGCGCGCCCTACCCGCTTGCCAGGAGTCTTACGACATGAGGCCAGAAATCGCTGTGTTGGATATACAGGGTCAGTATCGGGTTTACACGGAGTTCTATCGCGCGGACGCTGCTGCAAAGACCATCATCATGGTCAATGGCTCCATGGCCACCACGGCATCCTTCGCCCAAACCGTGAAAAGCCTGCACCCGCAATTCAACGTGGTTTTGTACGACCAGCCCTACGCCGGCCGTTCCAAAATCCATAACCGCCATGAGCAAATGCTGACGAAGGACGTCGAAGGCCAGATCCTCCTGGAACTCATCGACCACTTCGCCACCGAACACGTGCTGTCGTTCTCCTGGGGCGGCGCCGCCACCCTGGTCGCCCTTGCCCACCGCCCGCGGCGCGTGGAGAAGGCGGTGATCAGCTCGTTCTCACCGGTGATCAACACGCCCATGCGCGACTACCTTGAACGTGGCGTTGACTACCTCGGCAACCTCGACCGCGACCGCGTCGGGCATCTCGTCAACAACACCATCGGCAAACACCTGCCGTCGTTGTTCAAACGCTTCAACTACAAGCATGTGAGCAGCCTGGCCGAGCACGAATATGGGCAGATGCACTTCCATATCAGCCAAGTGCTCAACAGCGACCGCCTGTGCTACCTCAAGGCGGCCAAACAGATCGACATTCCGGTGCTGTTCTTGAACGGCGAATGGGACGAATACACCAGCGCCCAGGACGCCAAGTTGTTCGGCCAGCATGTGGCCCACAGCAGCTTCAGCACCATCCAGGCAACGGGGCACTTCCTCGACATGGAGCACAAGGCCGCATGCCGGGACAGCCGGGAGGCTGTCGTCGGGTTTCTGAAATCGGAGCGGCCGGTCAGTCGATTGCGTTATCACCAGGGTCAGACTCAACATGCCTTTGCGATTTGAAGCAGAATGCGGTCTATGTGGGAGCTGGCTTGCCTGCGATGGCATCACCTCGGAGTATCAGGCAAACCGAGGCGATGCCATCGCAGGCAAGCCAGCTCCCACATGCACATTTTTGAAGAAAAACTTCAAATCCGGGTGAACATCTGGTACAAAGTCAGCCGCTCTGAGCGGGTATAGTTTAATGGTAGAACAGTAGCTTCCCAAGCTTCCGACGAGGGTTCGATTCCCTCTACCCGCTCCACTTAATTATTGGTCCAACGTCTGGATGATTTTGACGGGGGATGCATGAAAAAACCGGCCCTGGTGGCCGGTTTTTTTATGCCTGGGATTTGGTGGTTCGACACGCGTGGCAACTTCGCACAGACAAAACCCAGGCGATTCGGATGGCCGCGTAGGCGGTTTCGCTTAATTCAAAACTACGCCTACGAGCCCATTTTCCTAGCAAATTCTGGCAACAGAAAACGTCTTTGAAACCGAAGTGACCCCGCCCCATCCTCCGCAACCTTTCGATCAGTCATTCCTATTGCCAGAAAGTATCCACATGGATACAGTTAAAGCCTGCGAGGTCCTGTGCATTATTCAATCCAGCAAACCCAAGTCTTCGCTGCCTGGCATTCAAGCGTTCGCGACCTGAGAGCAAAGATTGCGATTGGCCGGCGTATTGAGAGAGCAAGCATGGGTAACCTGGGCGATATCAAGACGCTGGGAAACGGCATCTCAGAAATGCGAGTCGATGTAGGTGTCGGTTATCGAGTGTATTTCACCCTACGAGGCAGAGCGCTCGTCATCTTGCTGGTGGGCGGTGACAAGTCATCGCAAGAAGCCGATATCCGACGGGAAAAAAAATTGGCAAAGGAAGTTTGAAAATGGCGCAAACACTGACGACATTCGATATGGCCGAGCTGCTCGACAGTGACGAGGCCATCAGTGAGTACCTCTCTCAGGTGCTGGCCGACGGCGATAACGAAGAGTTTCTGCGTGCAATCGGCTACGTGGCCAAAGCCCGAGGAATGACAAAGATCGCCACTGATACGGGTATGGGTCGCGAGAGTCTTTACAAGGCGTTCTCCCCCGGCGCAAAACCGCGCTTTGAAACAGTCCTCAAAGTACTCCACTCGCTGGGCATTGATTTGTTCGCACGGCCTGGACATGTCACCAATCAGTCAATTATTTGAGCAAGCGGCCCGGCCGGTACAGCGACGACGCCCGTCAAGGCATTGGTACCAGCGCAGGTTTAACAAGCTTCCAACCGACCAAGGCGATAAGCAACGTCATCAACTGGAAAGCGACAATCAGCACCACACACCCCGCCCAGCCCCACCTCTCCCAGATCAATGCCGGGACGATAGCCCCGCAGCTACCGCCCAGGTAGTAGCAGGTGAGATAAATACCCACGGCACCCGCCTTGTTGTCGCCGGCGTTGGCCGTGGTGAACGCATTGGCGGCGGCCTGGGCGAGGAATACGCCGGTGGAGCTGAGGGCCAGCCCCAACACGATGCACCACAGCGTTGGCACCAGGGTCAGCAGCGTGCCCGTGATGCCCAGCACAACGGCAACCGTGAGCAACTCACTATGGGGTCGGGCTTTGCTGAGGCGACCCGCGATGGGGATCACGATCAATGCCAGCAGGAACACCATGTAAAGCATGCCCAAAGCCGCAGGACCGAGATTGAATGGCGGCAGGCCAAGGTACAAACCCACGTAGGTAAACGCCGCAACCTGGGAAAACAGCACGCAAAAACCTACGGCATAAGCCGCCAGCAATGGCTGACGAAGAGCCCCCGATGAAACGGTTGCCTGCGGCACCGTTCGCGCCCGGCTAACCGGCAACAGGAACTGAATGAACCCGCCCACCATCAGGCTCAGCGCCGCGAGCAACTCGAAGGCTTCGCGCCAGCCCACATACTCCGTCATTACCCCGGTGACGAAGCGCCCGGCAAACCCGCCCAGCACGGTGCCCGCTACGTACAGGCTGGTGACTTCGGTGACCGTGCCACCGCTCCACCGGTCGCCGATATAGGCCACGCTGGTGGCAAACACCACCGGAATCAACATGCCCTCGACAAACCGCCACACCAGCACTTCGGTAAAACTGTCGGCATAAGCCGTCATCAGTGTGGGTACGGCCAACAGCAGCGCCGCCACGCAAATCACCGTGCGCTGCTCGAAACGGCCTGTCAGGCGGCTGACAAATGGGGCCGTGATTGCGACAGCCAAGGTCGTCACGGTAATGCTCCACCCCGCGGCCTTGGCGCTGATCTGAAACTGCACGGCAAAGGTCTGGAGAATGCTCTGGGTCGCATACAGGTTGAGAAAAGCCGCGCAGCCACACAGGAACAGGGCAAGACGGGCACAATGCAGGCGCGGTTTCATGAAACCTCTCGTTTTATTTTGAGCGGTCTTTATAGAATGCCCGGCACGTCTTGAACCAATACCGAATCAGGACCGATCAATACCCGAGGGCCAGGATGCTCGACCTACGCAAGCTGCGATATTTTCTGATGGTCGCCGAAGAATTGCACTTCGGCCGCGCCGCCCTTCGCCTGCACCTGGCTCAGCCGCCGTTGACCCGACAGATCTCGGCGCTGGAAGCCGAGCTGGGTTTCAAGCTGTTCGATCGCACCAGCCGCACGGTGACACTGACGGCACAAGGCCGGTCGTTCTTGCCCTATGCACGTGGTGTTCTGGAGCAGGTGGAGCTGGCGCAGGTCATCGCCGGCAAACTCGCGGCAGGCACCGCCGGGCAACTGACGCTGGGGTATGTCAGTTCGATTGCCTTGTCAGACCTGTTCAGCCAGGCGATCCAGGCGTTTGCCCAACGCTTTCCCGATGTGCAACTGACCCTGGTGGAATGTGCCTCCGGCAATCTCGGTGCGCAGGTGGCCGACGGGCGGCTGGACGTCGGGCTGAGTCGTTTATTGCCACAGAGCAAAGAGGTGCAAGCGCTGTCGCTGGGCGAGGAGCGGCTGGTGGCGGCGTTATCCACCGACAGCCCGCTGGCGAGCCTGGCGCAGGTCAGCCTGGCGCAGCTCAGTGCTTATCCGCTGATCCTGTTCCCGGCGGATTACGGATCGGGGCTGAACCAGTCCATCGAGCAGCTCTACCGCCGCCACGGCCAGCCGCTGCGACCAGGGCCGACCGGGCGGCAGATCACCTCGATCATCGCCCTGGTCGCGGCCGGCCAAGGCGTAGCGCTGGTGCCGCAATGCACGCAAAGCCTGATGAACAAAGGCGTGACCTACCGACCATTGGTGGAAGTGGATGCGTGTGCGCAGTTGCTGGTGCTGACGCCAACTGAAACAAAAAGCCTCTTGGTTGATGCGTTTCTCAGCGTGGTTTCACAGGCCCTACACACCCGCTAATACCTGCGCAAAACCTCGCAATACCTCTCTCTGGCGCCATGGCTGCGCGTTCATACACTTCAGACACTGCCTGACGAAATACCGGTCATCGACCGTCGGTAGGTAGAGTGTTGATAATTTATTTTTTGTAGTTATAGTCACCACCAACACACACCACAAGGAGGTGTTGTGGATAGCCGATATTTGATAGGTCACATCGTTGCAGACGGTTGGTACCTGGTGCGTACCCGAGGCAGCCATCACCACTTCAAGCACCCGACCAAGCCGGGGCTGGTGACGATCCCTCATCCAAAAAAGGACCTGTTGGACAAGACCGCCAAGAGCATCCTGAAACAAGCTCTGCTGAGTTGACCGTCCCAGGAGGACAACAGACATGCTTTACCCCATCGCAATTTCAACCGGTGACGAAAACCACGCCTGGGGTGTGGAAGTACCGGATATTCCCGGCTGCTACTCCGCTGGCGACGACCTGGACGACGCCATGGCCATGGCCCGTGAAGCCATCGAAGGGCACTTCGAGATCCTCGCGGAAGACGGTGCGCCGATTCCCAATGCGCAGAAAGTCACCCTGCATGCCGCCAACCCGCAATACGCGGGTTGCACCTGGGCAGTGGTGGACATTGATGTCACCAGGTATTTGGGCAAGGCGCAGAAACTCAACATCACCCTGCCGGGCTACCTGCTTAACCGTATCGATGAATATGTGCTGAATCATCCCGAAGAAAAAAGCCGCTCGGGTTTCCTCGCGTCGGCAGCGCTCAAGGTATTGCAACAGGACCACTAGGCGCCCTCAGCAAAATCTGACTGTGGCCGGGCGCTGACACCTTGATCATGTCAGCGCTTGCAGCCCGAGATCGAGACAATGCCCGAATCCAAGCAACACACGCCCAAACCCTTACTGCGTCAAGTGGTGGGCTGGGTGCTGGTCTTGCCACTGCTGCTGTCGTTCGTGAAGCTGCCTTTTCTCCTCGGACCGGTCATGGCGGCGGGATCGGTCGCAGGTTCGGTTTACGGCGTGCTGCTGGCCAGACGCCACGCCAGCCGCCGCGTGGTCATGTTCGCGTTGATCATCACCCTGTTCAATATCCTTTCGTTCGTCGTCCTTCGTACAGGTTCGTTGCTCGTGGCGGGCTACTACACCTTCAGACTGTTTGCCTACCCCCATCTCTACAACTGGGTCTACTGGAATTTCTGAACGCTGGGCGAATTCAACCGCAAGAAACGCAGTTTGTACGCGGGCGGATGAAACTACCCTGTCGTGGTACCGTTCACGCACTCTCAAGGAGCCCTCCCATGGCCTACGAATACATGCTCATGCCTTCCCCGGTCGGCCAACTCACGCTCGTGGCACGTGACGGCAAACTCAGCGCGATCCTGTGGGAAACAGAACGCGCCAACCGTGTACGCCTGGGTGAACTGCACGAAGCCAACGACAGCCCGGTGCTGCTGGAGGCGCAGCGCCAGTTGCAGGAATACTTCGCCGGTACCCGTCATCAATTCACCCTGGACCTGGACTTCACCGGCACCGTTTTCCAGAAGCAAGTGTGGCAGGCGCTGTTGACCATTCCCTTCGGCGAAACCCGCAGCTACAGCCAGATCGCCCAGCAGATCGGCAACCCCAAGGCAGTGCGCGCCGTCGGTGCAGCCAATGGGCGTAATCCGATCTCGATCATCGCGCCCTGCCACCGGGTGATTGGCGCCTCGGGTGAGCTGACCGGGTTTGCCGGTGGCCTGCAAGCCAAGCAATATCTGCTCGCCCTGGAAGGTACCGGCCAGGCGCAGTTAGCGCTCTGATAGCAGCAACAAAAACGGCGACTGGAAACTCTCCAACCGCCGTTTTTCATTTCAGGCAACCGCCTCAGCCGTCACCCTGATGGCCTTTGCCGTAGGTCGATGCCAACGCACGAGCCTTCTGCAAACGCTCCTCCAGCTTGGGCAGCGTTTCATCCACCAACGCTTTTATTTCCGGCACATCCGACGCCGCGCCTTCCTGTTTGAACAGGGCAATGGCGTCTTCGTTTTCCTTGACCTGTTGCGCGGTGTAGGCCGCGTCAAAGGAGTCGCCGTCCTTGAGCTGCGGCATCAGGGTCTCGGCTTTGTCGACGATCTTTTCCCGCGGCGCCACCGGCAGTTCAAGCTTCTTGGCGATGGCCGCCAGATGCTGGTTGGCCAGGGTTCGCTCGTTGATCACCTCAATGGTGTAATCCTTGATTTCCTGGGACGATGTTTTGGCGTGGGCCATGCGACTGGTTTCGATATCGGCCATGCCTTTGGCCGACGCCTGCTCGATGAATTCAGCAGGCGACTGGGCGAAAGCATTGCTGGCGCCGAGGCCCAGCAGCATCGCGAAACTGGCGGTGCGTAACCGGATAGCCATGCGGCTCATGATGGGTTCCTCCAGGGCAAAAATAAGTGCGGGGGAACACTCCCCGCCCTGAATTCGAATTTTCACGGCGGCAAAGGTTTAGAAAATACTTGCCAGTGCGACGAACGGTCGTCCTGCATGGGAATGCAATGCTGAACACACCAAAAATCAAAATGTGGGAGCTGGCTTGCCTGCGATAGCGGCGGTACAGGCAATTTATGCACT
>NZ_ANNV01000099.1 GCF_000346755.1 Pseudomonas sp. CBZ-4
GTGCTGACTGAACCACCGCTATCGCAGGCAAGCCAGCTCCCACATTTTGATTGGATTGCCAGGCGACTACTCCACCGGATCACTCACTGGCTTGGCAATAATCGCCTTCAACTCACTGGTCATCGGGAACTCCAGGTTCAAGCCCTTCGGCGGAATCGGCTGTTCAAACCAGCGCTGGTAAATCCCATTGATCTCCCCGCTCCGATACAAATCCCCCAGCGTCTCGTTGACCACCGCGAGAAACTGCGGGTCATCCTTGCGCACCATGCAGCTGTAGATTTCCCGGGATTGCTCCTCGCCCACCACCACCCAGTTGTGCGGGTCCTTGGCCTTGGCGCGCTCGCCATAGAGCAACGCGTCATCCATGTAGAACGCCGCCGCGCGGCCCGTTTCCAGCATCTTGAACGCCTCGCCGTGGTCCTTGGCGCTGATCACGAACATATTGGCTTTGTGCTCGGCGTTGTAGCTCTTGAGAAACCGCTCGTTGGTGGTGCCGGCCGTGGTGACCACGTTCTTGCCCGCCAGGTCGGCGAAACCCTTGATGCCGCTGTCCTTGCCGGTCAGCAACTGGCCCTTCACATAAATAAACCCGTAGGAAAACGCCACCTGCTTCTGCCGCTCGGCGGTCACCCCGGTGGAGCCGCACTCCAGGTCCACCGTGCCGTTTTGCACCAGCGGGATGCGGGTTTGCGAGGTCACCAGGTTGTACTTCACCTTCAGGTCGGCCACCCCGGTTTTCTGCTGGACACGCTCGACAATCTTGTTCGCCAACTCCACGGAATACCCCATGGGTTTACCGCTGTGATCGCCCACGTAGGAAAACGGCACCGACGCATCACGATAACCCAGGGTGATGGACTGGGCGCTGGCGATCTTGGCCAGCGCGCCGTCCAGCGGTGCCTGATTCGCCTGGGCCTGTGCGCCCAACAACAGCCCCAGGGTGCAGCCGGTCAACAGGATCTTTTTCATTGTTATTCTCCGTTGGTCTTTGAGTTAGTGACGTACAGCGATCACGCTGATTTCCACCAGCACGCTCGGGCGCGCCAGTTCGGCTTGCAGGGTGGTGCGCGTCGGCGCCATGCCGGGCGACAACCATGCGCTCCACACCTCGTTCATCGGCGCAAAACCACTGCCGATGTCTTTCAAGTAAATCGTCGCATTCAGCAGATGGTCCTTGTCGCTGCCCGCCTGGGCTAACAGCCCGTCGATCTTGGCCAACACTTCGCGGGTTTGCGTGGCCACGTCCAGGCCGTCACCCGGTACCTGGCCCGAAAGGAACACCAGGTCCTTGAAGGTGACGGCGCCGGACAGTCGCTCGTTGCTGCTGATTCGGTTGATGGTCATGGCTGCATCCTCAAGCGGCGCGGGGCGTCAGGCCCTGCATATCGATGGAAGGGACGTGTTGGCCGATCAGTTCGGCGAGCAGTTGCCCACTGCCGCAGGCCAGGGTGAAACCCAACGCACCGTGGCCAAGGTTCAGCCACAGGTTGCGGTACTGGCTGGCGCCAATCAGCGGCACGCCGGTGGGAGTGGCCGGGCGCATGCCGGCCCATTCCACGGCATGGGCGTAGTCGCCGGCCAGAGGAAACGTCTCAAGGGCCTGGCGTTTCATCAGTGCCAGGCGCTTGGGTTCGAGGCTGGCATCAAAACCGACGATATCCACCATGGCCGCCACCCGCAATTGCTCGCCGATGCGCGCGTAGACGATCTTGCGGTCATAGTCGGTGATGCTCACTTTCGGCGCCCGGTGCTGCGCACCAATCGGCACGCTGAGGCTGTAGCCCTTCAACGGATACAACGGCAGCGACACGCCCAACGCGGCGCTGCGATAACCGGCGGCCAACACCAGTTGCTCGACCGGCATCACCTCATCACCCAACTCGATGGCCTGCACCACGCCGTCCGCGTGACGCAGCCCGCTGACCTTGCGCCCCAGCAAAAACCGGCAACGCCCGGACGCTTCCAGCCGCGCCGCCAAGCGCTGGCAGAAGGCATGACAATCGGCCACCTCTTCGTTCGGCGTGTAGATCCCGCCAACAAAACCGCCACCTGCCAACGCCGGCTCCAGGCGTTCACAATCGGCGGCCGACAGCACTTGTTGTTGCAGGATATCGGCGACCTTGCTGCGGGCATGTTCAAAGGAATTGGCGTTACGAAAGGTCACCAGCTTGCCATTGCGCCGCCAATCGAAACCGTCCAGGCGATCATCCTCGCGCCATTGCTGCAACGTGGTCTGGCTCAGCGACGCCAGGCGCAGCAGGTGCGCGGCATTGCGCTGGTTGACCGAGCCGCGGCAGGCGCCGAGAAACGCAGCCATCCAGCGCCATTGCTGCGGGTCGAGACGCGGGCGCAACTTCAGCGGCGAGTCACCCCGCAGCAACCAACCAATGGCTTGCAGCGGCACGCCGGCATCGGCCAGCGGCGCGACATAGCGGTAGGACAATTGCCCGCCGTTGGCGAAGCTGGTCTCGCTGCCCAGGCTCTCGCGGGCGTCGATCACCGTCACTTCATGGCCGGCGCGCACCAGCGCATAGGCGCTCGCCAAGCCGATAACCCCGCCGCCGATGATGCAAACCTGCCTGCCCATCCCCGCCACCCATCGTTGAATTAAGAGGGCTCAAGACTAGGGGCAGGTGACAGGCCACCGACAATGAATAAAGATGGGCCACCTATAAACAAAGGTTATGGACTTGCCATGCGCCTGCGTCATATCGAAATCTTCCAGGCCATCCGCCAGACCGGCTCCGTCAGCGCCGCCGCGCAGTTGCTGCACGTGTCGCAACCGGCGGTGACCAAGGTGTTGCAACACGCCGAGTTGCAGCTGGGTTTCCCGCTGTTCCTGCGGGTGCGCGGCAAATTGCAGCCCACCCCGGAAGCGCTGGCGCTGGAGCGCGAAGTCGAGAAAGTCACCGAGAGCCTGCAAGGCGTGCGACGCCTGGCCAAAAGCCTGCGCCGCGCACCGGGCCAGAGCGTGCGCATCGGCGCCATCCCCGCGCTGGCGCTGTCACTGCTGCCGCCGGCGATCCTGGAGTGGAAACGTGATTACCCGGACATGGCCTGCGAGCTGTCCAGCGACCACAGCCGCGAGCTGGTGCAGAAGCTGCTGATGCGTGAGATCGACCTGGCGCTGACCCTAAACTTCTCCGGGCATCCGGGGTTGACCACGCAAGTGCTGGCCAATGGCGTGCTGGTGGCGCTGGCGTCCAAAGGCTATTGGACCGACGCCGAACTGAGCGCGCCGCTGCCCTTGGCGGACCTGGCAGGTACGGCATTGATCGGCCTGTCCAGCGCCGATCCGCTGGCAGCCAAACTCGACAGCTACCTGGAAAACGTCGATCCACCGCCACGGGTCACGATCTCGGTGCAAACCTATTCCCTGGCCCGCGCCATGGTGGAAACCGGCGCCGGCCTCACGGTGATCGACCCGTTCACCGCCCTCGGCGCCTCGACCGCCACTACCTGTATCCGCACGCTGACACCGCCGCTGCCGATCACGCTGTATGCGCTGACCCGCGCGGATGAGCCGCCGCCGCATATGTTGGCGAAGTTGTTGGGAATATTTGGCCAGCGAGCCCAAGAACTCCTGCAGCGTTTATAAGTACACCAAAGATCCAGTGTGGGAGCTGGCTTGCCTGCGATGGCGGTGGGTCAGCTGAACATGTATCAACTGACAGGCCGCTATCGCAGGCAAGCCAGCTCCCACATTTGGATTTTTGTCAGCCGTCAGAGCACATACCGCATGATCGCCACGAAGTGCAGCAAACTCCCGCCAATCACAAACAAGTGCCAGATCCCATGGGAATGCCGCAGCCGATCCTCAAGCGCAAAAAAGATGATGCCGACGGTATACAGCACCCCACCCGCCGCCAGCCAGGTAAACCCCGCCACTCCCAGCGCTGCGATCAACGGTTTGACCGCCACCAGCACAATCCAGCCCATCACCGCATAGATCACGATCGACAGGATGCGCGCCTCGGAACGCGGCTTGATCTCCTGCAAGATGCCAATCACCGCCAGCCCCCACACAATCCCGAACAGCGTCCAGCCCCACGGGCCTCTCAAAGTCACCAGGCAAAACGGCGTGTAACTGCCGGCGATCAACAGGTAGATCGAAAAGTGATCGACCTTCTGCATGATCTCTTTCCGCCGCCCACGCACGCTGTGGTACACGGTGGACGCGCTGTACAGCACCAGCAAGGTCACGCCATAGATCGCCACGCTGACAATCTTCCACGGGCTGCCATCCAGGCTCGCCACCACCAACATCCACACCGCCCCCGCAAAGGCCGCGACCGCGCCGAGCAAGTGGCTCCAGGCGTTGAAACGTTCACCGTGATACATGCGCCACTGACCTCCGATGCTCGTTAGCGATTGAGGAGGCAAGGGTCCAGCGTTGTGGGGGAGAGTGCAAGGGGTTGTGAGCGGCTCACGTCCATTCATGACCCGCAAGCAAGTCATCCACACGACTTGACATCGCCGTCGCGCCGTCCATGAGTTGGCCCAGCAGCGCTTCATCTTCGTCCATGTAACCTTCATATTCCGCGAGGTTCCGACGCTCATGGCACAGCGCCAATAACCGCACCTGCACCTTGCTCGCACCGAGGGTGTGGATCAGGCACTGAAAGACCAGATAACGTTTGTCAGAACGATAACCTTGCAGGCGCAAGGCCGTCAGGGCGATGGCGTGGGCGGCGTTGTAAGCCAGGTCAAAACGACTGGCAAACGATAACTGTGGCGTGCTCGCGTCTTTCAGACGATCCCGGGCTGAGCGCATCAACCCATCGCATTCCTTACGGTCTGGCGGTTCAGCTTTCAGGCCGCCACTACGTTGCAGATTCTCCAGGTTTGCCTTGCTGTCCATCCGTGGACTCCAGGGGGTTGCCCCCCATCAGATTGATCTTGTCCTGCTGCACGACCCGCTGCACAAAACTGTTCCCGGCATTCCATTTGCCGATCCAGTCTTCAGGGGTGTAAAGCGTTGGGTTGATGGTGCGGCCCAGTTGCTCTTCCAGCGGCATAAGCTGCTCCATGACCTCACTGTAGTTGAGGCTTTCGCCAATCAGCATCAGATCTATGTCACTGGATGAGTGCGCCTCGCCCTTGGCGATAGAGCCATAGATGAAGGCCCACGTCAGTTGCTCGGCGAAGGGTGCCAGTGCAGTGCGCAATGGCGCGTCCAGGCTCAGCGTTTTACGCACGATGGCCAGCAACTCCGAGTAGATCGGACATTGGGGGTTGGCTTGGTAGTGGGTCTGGTTGCCCTGGCGCGTCATGCTCAGGATGCCCGCCAACTGCAAGCGCTCCAGTTCGCGAGTAAGGCTGCCCTTGCCCACCAGGGCCCAGCGGGCGATTTCATTGGTGAAGAAGCTTTGATCGGGCTTGCCGAAAAGCAGGCCCAGCACCTTTTGCTGGGTAACGGTGAAAAGTGCAGCGCTGAGCGACAAGGTGTGCATGGCAGAGGCCAATCAGTCCCAAAAAGGGAACGATAGGTCCCTTTTTGGGAACGATCAAGCTTTAAGCCGCAGATGAGGGGGAAATCTGTTCCAGCGCTCGATCCACCAACAACTGCCCAAGCTCGGCCATTTGCTGGATCCCGAGCATGATTGCGCGCTGGGAGGTGTCCAGGTCGAAGGCCAGGTTGCAGGTCATGGCGTTGAGGGACGACAGGGTTTCGCTGGCGTTGACCAGCAGGGCTTCGGTTTCTTGATTGGGATTGATGGTGAAGATATTGGATGAGAGTGGCTTCGACATGATGCGCGGTTCCTTAATGGATCAGTCAGGAACGCCTTTAGACGTAGGCGTCGTGTACGCCTAAACAGATTTTTCGGACTTGCACGTCCGTGTCACCGTTTTTCGCGATGACGGGACGAAGACTAGGCGCGCCGACTGCACGCGACAAGTTCATGCCTGGCCCAAAATCTTGCAGGAAAAATCCGAGGCATCGCCCACCGTCGCACAGCACTCAAGCCTTGTGAAGATCCACTGTGGGAGCTGGCTTGCCTGCGATAGCGGCATGTCAGTCAGTGCATCAACATCTGATACACCGCTATCGC
>NZ_ANNV01000100.1 GCF_000346755.1 Pseudomonas sp. CBZ-4
TGGGGCTTTTCCAAAGTGAGCCGCCGTAAGGGCGGAACCATAAGTGGCCGTTACCGAAGAAACGGATATGTACACCGCCAGGCCGCCATCGCAGGCAAGCCAGCTCCCACACTAAACCGTGTTCCCAACACCATTATCCCAGGCGAAAAAAAACCGGCTGATCAGGCCGGTTTGGGGTTCCCTGCAAACAACGCAGGCTTACACGTGACTACTCAACAGACGTTCCGCCCCACCTTCAGCCAAGCGACGTTCTTGCAACCGCTCCGAACCACCTTCCGCCACACGACGTTCCAGCAGACGCTCCGAACCACCTTCCGCCACACGACGCTCCAGCAACCGTTCCGCCCCACCTTCAGCCACACGATTCCCCTGCAACCGCTCAGCACCCCCTTCAGCAACCAGAGGATGAGCAAAAGCATTGACAGCCACTACCGAAAAAGCAAGTCCAAGCAAGATTTGGCGTTTCATGATGATGTGCTCCAAGTATTTAAGTTGAGTGTTTCCGGGTATGGATTCGATGTTACGCGCCGCAGTTTTTAAGAGAACTTCATTGCGCTGATGGTGACTATCGACACCAGCGATGGCGCCTCAAGGCATCCGTGGCAACTCCTGAGGACGCAGGTCAAACACCAGCACCTCGGCATCATCGCCCTGGCTCACACGGATCTGCCGCTCATCACGCACACGGGCACCGTCACCTTCCTCAAAGCGCTGCCCGTTGATCTCAACACTGCCTCGCGCCACATGGATGTACGCATGGCGATCCGCTGCAAGCTCGAGGGTCGCGCTTTCGTCGCCGTTGAACAGCCCGGCATACACCCGCGCATCCTGGCGTACGTTGAGTGACCCCTCGGCACCGTCCGGCGAGATGATCAACTGCAAGCGCCCACGTTTCTGCGCCTCACTGAAATGCTCCTGTTGATAGCGCGGTTCAGCGCCGACTTCATTGGGCACGATCCAGATTTGCAGGAAGTGCACGCCACGGCTTTGGCTGTGGTTGAACTCGCTGTGGGCCACGCCGCTGCCGGCGCTCATCAGTTGCACGTCGCCGGGGCGGATCACCGAGCCGGTGCCCAGGGTGTCCTTGTGTTCCAGCGCGCCTTCCAGCACGTAGGAGAAAATCTCCATGTCGCGGTGCGGGTGCTGGCCGAAGCCTTTGCCGGCCGCAACGCGGTCGTCGTTGATCACCAGCAGGTCGGAGAAACCCTGTTCTTTCGGGTTCCAGTAGTTGGCGAACGAGAAGGTGTGGAACGACTTCAACCAACCGTGATTGGCGGCGCCGCGTTCGGAAGCTTTGCGAAGGGTCAGCATGGTCTTGTCCTCAAGTAAGCGCGGGCTGCGAAGTGCAGGGCGCTGTTGTTGAGAAGAAGGTTAATGGTTATCCGGATATTCATTAAGAAGATGGAATCTGAATAACTGTCCTATTCAGATTGACAATAAAAGACATGCCATAATGCCCGCCCGTACCTGATTCGATGGACGCTTCACCCTATGAAAACCGTGGCCATGGCGCTGTTCCCAGACTTCCTGCTGCTCGACATGGCCGGGCCGCTTGAGGTGTTCTCCATCGCCAACCGCTACCTGCCGGCGGCCGAGCATTACCGCATCCTCACCCTGGGCACTGAACCCGGTGCGTTGCGCGCCTCCAATGGTGTGCTGGTGCAGCCCGACCTGCTGCTGGAACACGCCGTTGATGCCTATGACCTGTTGCTGGTACCCGGCGGCCCCGGCGCCTATAACGAATGCCATCCCGCGCTGCTGCCGTGGCTCAAGGCTGCTGCCCCCAAGGCGCGGCGCTTCGGTTCGATCTGTACGGGCGCGTTTGTATTGGGGCACGCCGGGCTGCTCGACGGCCACCGAGTGACCACCCACTGGCACTACACCGAACGGCTGATCCAGGGCTTTCCCAAGGCCATTGTCGAGACCGATCGCATCTACTTGCAGGATGGCCGCCTGATCACCTCGGGCGGCGTGACGGCCGGCATCGACCTGGCGCTGTCGGTGGTGGCCCAGGACCACGGCAAGCAGGTCGCGGTGGATGTGGCCAAGGTGCTGCTGGTGGTGATGAAACGCCAGGGCGGGCAGGCGCAGTTCAGTCCGATGACGGCTGCGGTGGCGCCCCAGGAAACGCCGATCACGCGGGTGCAGAATCATGTGCTGGCGCAGTTGGATCAACCGTTCACCATCGACTCCATGGCCGACCTGGCGGGCATGAGCGCGCGCCACTTCGCCCGGGTGTTTGCCAAGGAAGTGCACATGACGCCCATGGCGTTCTTGCAAGGCGCGCGCATCGACCGCGCCCGGCACCTGCTGGAAACCACCGACCTGCCGCTCAAGACCGTGGCCTTCCACGCCGGTTTCGGCAGCGTGCGCTACATGCGTTTTCTGTTCAGCGAAAAACTCGGCCTTAACCCGACGCAGTACCGCCAGCAGTTCAGTTAAGGCCGATATGGCCGTCTGACGCACCTCAAAGTCCGTGTGGCTCCCCGTGCCAGCATTGTCCTGTCACGGCGAGGTGGCAAGATAGCGCCAAGCCCATGGAAAAGGATGCGCAAACGCCCAAGGCCGGGTGTTTCAGCGCTTTATCGACATGCACAACACGCCCACGGTGAGCTTCGGCCGCTACACCTTTCACCCGCAGCAACGGCTGGTCAGCAAGGCTGGCTTTCCGGTGCCGCTGGGCGGGCGGGCGCTAGAGATTCTGGCAGTGCTGCTGGAAGCGCCGGGGCAATTCGTCAGCAAGGACAGCCTGATCGCCCGCGTGTGGCCCAACAGCGTGGTGGAAGAAAACAACCTGCGCGTGCACATCGCGGCCCTGCGCCGTGCCTTGGATTGCCAACCCTGCATCATCAACGACCCCCAGCGCGGCTACAGTTTTGTCGCACCGCTGCACAGCGCTGCGCCTGTCGCCAAGCCCCGGCACAATCTGGCTGTGCGCCTGAGCCCGCTGATCGGTCGCGACGAAGTGTTGGGGGGGGTGGTGCGGCGCCTGTCCGGGCAACGCCTGATGACCCTGACCGGGTGCGCCGGCGTGGGCAAAAGCAGCCTCGCACTGGCCCTGGCCGAACGCGTGCTGCCGCGTTATCGCGATGGCGTGTGGTGGGTGGACCTGGCGACGGTGCAAGCACCGACGCAAATGCTCCGCCATCTGGCCAAGGCGTTGGACCTGGAGCCCTGCGCCAGTGCCCAGGCATTGTGCAAACCCCTGGCGACACGCCAACTGTTGTTGGTACTCGATGGTGCCGACTTGCTGCTCAGCGCCTGCCGTCACCTCGTGCGCACACTGGCGCAGTACGCGCCCCAGGTGAGCGTGTTGCTGAGCAGCCGTGAAGCCTTGCACCTGCCCGGTGAGTGGGTGCAACGCGTGCCCGTGTTGGCACTGCCGACCCCGTGCGGTTGGGGCAGTGTCGAGCAGGCGATGGCCTCTTCGGCGGTGCAGTTGTTTGTTGCACGGGTACGCGCCAGTCAGCAGGGCTTTGTGTTGCGCGCCCAGGACCTGGCGCCGCTGCGGGATATCTGCCGCAGTCTGGATGGCATTCCCCTGGCCCTGGAGCTGGCGGCGGCCCAGGTCGAAGCCCTGGGCCTGCACGGTGTGCAGACGCAATTGCGCAGCAGCTTGCAGGTGTTGACGCGGGGCCGCCGCACGGCGGTTGAACGTCACCAATCCTTCGCCGCTGCACTGGATTGGAGCTACGCGCGCCTGAGCCTGCCGGAGCGTTGGCTGTTCCTGCAATTGGGCTTGTTCAAGATGGCCGTGACCTTGCCCACGCTGACCGCGCTGGTGGCGGGCACCGAGCTGGAACACGCCGACCTGCCGTACCTGCTGGCGCGGCTGGTGGGCCTGTCGTTGCTGGCCCAGGAACCGGGCCCCGGTCCCGCGCGTTACCGGTTGCTCAACAGCCTGCGCAGCTACGCCCTGGCGCAACTGCGCGATCCCGCACAGGTGGCGCGTTTGCAGGCGGGTTATGGGCATTACCTGGGGCCGTTTTCAGGCCGGTCGTTTGTCCTGCAACTCGTCGAGCAGGCCGCGTACGCGGAGTAGGTCGGCGGTGGCAAACCCTTCGGTGAAACGCCCGTACACCGACACCAGCAGATCCCGCGCAGCCTGCACGCGGCCTTGCCCCTGCCACAACCGCGCCAACGCCGTGGCGCTGCGCAATTCCCAAGCGAGCGCGCCTTGCTGGTGTGCCAGACCCAGCGCCTCCAGCAACAGGGCTTCGGCGGCACGGCTGTCGCTGAGGCCTTCGGCGCGCACCCGCAGGATCTCCGCAGTGCACCAACCGGCGGCGCCGTTTCGGGCGCGTTCGAACACGGCGTCGCTCGGCTCGAGGGCGTTGAAGGTGACGAGAATATCTTCCACCAGCCCCAAACCCTGCACATCGGCGATCCGCGTCGTGCCGGCGTAACAGCGCGCCCAGGTATGGAACAGCTGCACCGAGTGTTTTTGTGCCTGTTGCAACAGCAGGTCCATGTGCGCGCGGGTCGCGGTGGTGTCGCCGTTGTAGCGGGCGATCACCACGCCGGCCAGGGCCAGGGTGTAGCAGATCGACGTGCCATGGTTGATTTGCAGCGCCAATGCCAGCGCCTGGTCGGCGATACGTGCGGCGCGCTCCGGGAAACCTCGCAGCCACAGGATGCGCGCGAGGATGGTCAACGACGCCACGCTCTGGTCGTACTGCACGCCAAAGCCATGGGTAAAGCGGTTCAGATGGCCGCTCTGGGCCATGCGCTGGATCACCTGCTCGGCGTTGTGCAAGGCCAGCGCCTGGTTGCCGGCGAAGTGTTGCGCGAGCACGCGCAGGCGTTGTGCGCTGAGGTCCAGCAAGGGCTCGGCCTGCGGCCCCAGTTGGTCGAAGTGCAGGCTCTGTGCCAGGGCTTCGCGATAGTTGCCGCAGCACAGGTTGACCGCCATATGCCCCGACACCGCGCGCAGCTGGCCAGCGAGGTCCTTGCCCGCTTCGGCCAGGCGCCGTGCGCAGGCAAAGGCGTCGATGGTCTGCGGCGTGCCGCCCTGGGTGTGATAGGAAAAACTGCCCAGCGCCAGTTGCAAGGCCATATGCAGGCGCTGGCTTGGCGCGGCCGATTGCGCCAGCCGTTCCAGGGCCTTGCCCACGTACAAACCGTGTTCGCGCAGCAGCGACAACTCCTGCCACAGCGGCATGGCGCTGACGGTGAGACGAATGCCCAACAAGTGCACGCCGTGGTCGCCAAGGCCCCAGTCGAGGGCGGTGCGGATGTCTTCGCGCAAGGGCGCATAGCGGTCGATCCATGGTTGGGTCGCGGTCAGCTCCCAATCGTCCTGCGCCTGGTTCATCAGGCTCAGGCAACGCTCGGCGTGGCGTGCGCGGGTTACGTCGAGTTCGCCGGCGCTGCTGAGTTTTTCCAGGGCGTAGGTGCGGGTGATGTCGTGCAGGCGATAGACCACCTCGTCATCACCGGCCTCCACATTGAGCAAGGATTTGGCCACCAGTTGCGTGATGGAGCCCAGCACTTCGACGGGCGCCACCTGTTCCCCGGCGATCACCGCCGCCGCGCTGGCCAGACTGAAGCCGCCACGAAACACCGCAAGACGACGCAGGCAAATTTGCTCGCAGCCGGTGAGCAGCGCAAAGCTCCAGTCCAGCGTGGCGCGCAGGGTTTGCTGGCGGGGCAGGGCACTTTCTCGGCCACGGGTGAGCAGGCGGAAGTTGTCTTCCATCTGCACCAGCAGGCCCGGCAGGCCGAAGCGTTCGATCTGCGCCGCGACCAGCTCGATCGCCAGGGGAATACCGTCCAGACGTTGGCAGATATCGATGGCCAGCGGCAGCTCGGCGTCGCTGAGGGCAAAGCTGTCCTGATGAGACATCGCCCGTTCGATCAGCAATTGCAGGGCCGGGTAACCGAGGGCCTGTGCGCGGTTGCCGGTGGCGGGCGGGCACGCCAGTGGTTCCAGGCGCTGCACGGATTCGCCCTCGGCACGCAGCGCTTCGCGGCTGGTGGCGATGATGTGCAAGTCGGGGGCGTGGCGCAGCAGGGTTTCGCTGATCAGCGCGATGTCGTCCAGCAGGTGCTCGCAGTTGTCGATCACCAGCAGCAATTGTCGCGCGTGCAGGCTGCGGGCAAGGCTGAGCAACGGCTCTTGCTCGCTGAGCGTGAGGTCGAGCAGGGCCGCGAGGTTGGGCAGGATCATTGACGGCGCGCTCAGCGGCGCCAGGTCGAGAAGGCGAATGCCGTCGCGGTAGTGCCCGATCAGCAACTCCGCAACGCGCAGCGCCACGGTGGTCTTGCCGATGCCGCCGGCGCCGGTGAGGGTGATGAAACGCTGTGCGGGCAGTTGCTGCACCAGCGCATCGATCAGCGCCTGGCGGCCGATCATGCGCGTGCGCCGCAGCGGCAGGTTGTGGCACGGGCGTTGCGGTGCACCTTCGGTGGGCAGGCTCATGGGTTCGATGCTCAGTGGCGCGACAAAACTGTAGCCACGCTGGGCCACGGTCACGATATAGCGCTGCCCGGCCTGGCCATCGCCCAAGGCCTTGCGCAGCGCGGCCATATGCACCCGCAGGTTGCCGTCTTCCACCACGCTCCTGGGCCACACGCGGGCGACCAATTCCTGCTTGCTCACCACATTGCCGGCCTGCTCCAGCAGGATCAGCAGGATCTCCACGGCACGGCGTCCCAGGCGCAACGGGCGGCCGCCTTCCAACACCAGGCGCTGGCGCGGATGGATGCGGTAGGGGCCGAACTGCACGGCCTGGTCGCTGAGGTCATTCATGGCGGCCATGCTCTGGGAAAAGGGTGTGGCCAGCATATTCCAGGCGTGTGCCAACCACTAGGCCGCAATCACTTGCGGCCTGTGACGCAATTGGTGATTTCGCCAGGTCATCGGGTTGACGCCCTCGCTGCGGGTGAACATGTGGCAGAAGTGCGCCTGGTCGCAAAAGCCGCACTCCAGGCTGATCTGCGTGAGGCTCAAGGCGGAACCGGTGATCAACTCCTTGGCGCGCTGGATGCGCTGTTGGCGAATCCATTCCTGCGGCGACAGCCCGGTGGTGCACTTGAACGCCCGCGAAAAATGGCTGCGCGACAGCGCGCAGGCCTGGGCCAGTTCGGCAATCGCCAGGCTTTCACCGAGGTTGGCGAGGATCAATTGTTTGGCGATCCGCTCGCGCCGGGCACACAGGCCGCCGGTTGCGGATAAACGGGGAGCAGTGTGCTCAAGTCGGGCCATGACGGATATCCGCAGTCGATGGGAGCGTTCCCGGTGAATGGATGCAGTGTAGACCGACACATTCTTGGCGCCAGACCGTCTGGCTGACGAGTTAATCGTTGTTAATTTCGCCAGGTGCTGGCGTTGAAAAGACAGCACAGCGGTGCAATACAGGCCGCGGTTTGCGTGCTTATCTGGCGGCTCGCCAACCGTTTGGATACCGCCATGAACCGCAACGACCTGCGCCGCGTCGATATGAACCTGTTGGTGATTTTCGAAGCGCTGATGTTCGAGAAGAACCTGACCCGGGTCGCCGAAAAACTCTTCATGGGCCAACCGGCGGTGAGTGCGGCACTGGGGCGCTTGCGCGATCTGTTCGACGACCCGTTGCTGCTGCGCAACGGGCGGGGCATGGAGCCCACGCCACGCGCCGTGGCGATACTCAAGGAGTTGCAACCAGCCATGGACATCATCTCGGGCGCCGTCAGCCGCGCCAAGGATTTCGACCCTTCCACCAGCTGCGCGGTGTTTCGCATCGGCCTGTCCGACGATGCCGAGTTCGGTTTGTTTCCGCCGTTGCTCAGTCAGCTGCGTGAAGAGGCGCCGGGGATTGTCGTGGTGGTGCGTCGTGCCAATTACCTGCTGATGTCGGCGTTGTTGGCCAGTGGCGAGATTTCGGTGGGGGTCAGTTACACCACGGAATTGCCGGCGAATGCCAAGCGCAAGAAGCTGCGGGATATTCCGTGCAAGGTGCTGCGGGGAGATGGTGGGGAGGCGCCGCTGACCCTGGATGATTATTGCGAGCGGCCCCATGCGATGGTGTCGTTTTCCGGGGATCTGAGCGGCAATATCGATCTGGATTTGGCGCGTATTGGCCGGGCGCGGCGGGTGGTGTTGGCGGTGCCGCAATTCAGTGGGTTGCGGGCGTTGTTGGCGGGGACGCAGATTATTGCGACCGTGCCGGATTATGCGGCGTGTGCGTTGACCGAGGGGTCGGCGTTACGGGCGGAGGATCCGCCGTTTGCGATTGAGGCGGCGGAGTTGTCGATGGTGTGGAGTGGGGTGCATGACAATGATCCGGCGGAGCGGTGGTTGCGTGGGCGGATCGGCGAACACATGTCGCGAGTGCTGTAGGTTCGGTAGCTGATCAGTCAACGCCACGTTGAAAGCCACAAGTATTGACACCCAGTAAAGTCTGAGCTTTGTGCGCGCTCTGTCTGACAGCTTGTTTGGGCAAAGGCTTTCTATCATGGGCTTACTTTCCAGAGAAGGCAGTCACCCATATGCGCATTGACCATTCACCGTTGATATCACATATAGCCCCTGAAACTTCTGTTTCCACACCGGGAACACCGACGGATCGCCAGGCTGAAGTGCAACGGAGTCGCCTGCATGAGATGCATGGCAACAGTCAGTTGTTGGCAGGGCGTGCCAGCACTTCGCAAACCACCACGTCGAAACTTGATAAGGTGAGTGAGCCAAAACTTCAAACAAACAAACACGCTAGCTCGCCGAATGGGCTATATGGTGTAAGTTACTATATTTCTACGCCTGACCCTGGATTGAGTAATATCACATTTCCAATCATTATCGATGAAGGGGCTCAACGTAAGAGCAGCAAGGATGGCGGGATCTATTATGCGATGCAGTTTGGCGTCAATGATGAAAGCGGCAAAAGACTGGGGGGCGGCTACATTGGTATGCAGCCACGAGGAGATGGTAAGGCGCTGATTACGTTTTCTGGGTTTGGCCCCCATTTCAGCGCTCCAAAAGGTCGTGACGGGGCGGATGGGGGACCAGGCGCCAGCAATAGCACATTGGTGGATTTTAAATTTGGTCATAAATATAACCTGACAGTGGCGCGAGATCCCGATAATCCCAAGAGGCTAAAGGCCTATGTTCAGGATGTTACGGATCCCGATAAACTTGGGCCCATGCAGCATGTTAAAGATCTTGATGTCGATCAGAAAGTTGCATTGGCTGGCTCCAATACCGGATTTGTCGAGCACTATGGCGCAAAGATCGACCGTAGCTCACAAATTGCAACGACAAGCGGTAGTTTTTTTTGCTCCCTTTAGTACTGATGACAAAGGCAATGTTAAAAACGGTTCAGTTAACGGTACCGGGTTGTATGGCCGATTCGCGAATTCAATGACTGGTGGTCAAGAAATTACCAAAAGATCGGGGAGGCGTACTCAGGTGAAGTTTTCTTTGCAGGGGGTTGGTTATGAAAAGAAGACCTGAAGTTTAGAGTCGTAGTTGTTGTTGTTGTTGTTGTTGTTGTTGTTGTTGTTGTTGGTGGTGTGTATATCCGTTATTTAGGTAACGGCGGCTTATGGTTCCGCTCTTACAGCGGGTCACTTTGGAAAAGCCGGAGTGCCGGCCCAGCCCAAAGTAACCA
>NZ_ANNV01000101.1 GCF_000346755.1 Pseudomonas sp. CBZ-4
AATTCCAGAACCCCTGTTTGCTAACGCAAACAGGGGTTTTGTTTTGGGCGGTCGAAAAGCCAGCCAAGCATCGACATGCTTCTTGAGCCTACCGTTGGGGAAATCAATACAAAGTGTTTCTACTTTTTTGCTATGGTGCAGCACATTTTCACAAGGACTGATCTTTCATCCGCAGGATGCGGCGTCGCCCTTCTTCAACGAGATGCTGTAGAAATGCCTGAAGCCATACCCATCAAAGATCACGAAAAAGAAAACCGCCTGGTCAACAAGCGTCTGCTCGCCTGCGCGCTGTTGGTGATTGGCATCACCTGTGCCCTGGTAGGCCGCATGTACTTCCTGCAGGTCGTACAGTTCGACTACCACTCCACGATTTCTGAAAACAACCGCGTACACGTCCTCCCCATCACGCCGACGCGCGGCCTGATCTATGACCGCAACGGCGTGGTACTGGCCGACAACCGCCCCAGCTACAACCTCACCATCACCCGTGAGCGCACCACTGATCTCAAGGGTGAGCTGGACGCCATCGTCGATCTGCTGCATCTGCCTGCCGAAGACCGCGCCGTGTTCGACAAAGCGCTGAAGCAGGCACGCCACCCGTTCGTTCCCGTCACCTTGTTCTACGAGTTGACCGAAGAACAGATCGCCGTGTTGGCCGTGAACGAGTTCCGTTTGCCCGGCGTGGACGTCGAGCCGCAATTCGTTCGCCACTATCCCTTGGGCGCGCACTTCGCCCACTCCATCGGCTACGTTGGCCGGATCAACGAAAAGGAATCCAAGTCCCTCGACTCGGTGGAGTACCGTGGCACACAGTCCATCGGCAAGACCGGTATCGAGCGTTTCTACGAATCCGAACTCCACGGCCACGTTGGTTACGAGGAAGTCGAGACCAACGCCCAAGGCCGTGTGCTGCGTGTGCTCAAGCACACTGACCCGATCCCCGGCAAAAACATCGTGCTCAGCCTCGACGTCCACCTCCAGGAAGCCGCAGAAGAAGCCTTGGGCGATCGTCGTGGTTCGGTGGTTGCCCTCGACCCGCAGACCGGCGAAGTACTGGCCATGGTCAGCAAGCCGAGCTTTGACCCGAACATGTTTGTCACCGGCATCAGCTTCAAGGAATACGCCGCACTGCACGACTCCATCGACCGACCGCTCTTCAACCGCGTACTGCGCGGGCTCTATGCGCCGGGCTCGACGATCAAGCCCGAGGTGGCCATCGCCGGCCTCGACAGCGGTGTCGTCACCGCGCAAACCCGCGTGTTCGACCCCGGCTACTACCAACTGCCCGACTTCGACCACAAGTACCGCAACTGGAACCACAGCGGCGACGGTTGGGTGGACATGGACGCAGCCATCATGCGTTCCAACGACACCTACTTCTACGACCTGGCGCACAAGCTCGGCATCGATCGCCTGCACGATTACCTGGCCGAATTCGGCCTTGGCCAGAAAGTCTCCCTCGACATGTTCGAAGAATCCGCCGGCCTGATGCCGTCCCAATCCTGGAAACGCGCCACCCGCCGCCAACCCTGGTTCCCCGGCGAAACCGTGATCCTCGGCATCGGCCAGGGGTATATGCAGGTCACCCCGCTGCAACTGGCCCAGGCCACCGCGTTGATTGCCAACAAAGGCGTATGGAATCGCCCGCACCTGGCCAAGACCATCAATGGCGTGGCCCCGGTGGACGAAAACCCGATGCCCAACGTGGTCCTCAAGGACCCGCGTGACTGGGAGCAGGTCAACCACGGCATGCAACTGGTGATGCACGACCCGCGTGGCATCGCCCGCGCCGCCGCACAAGGCGCGCAATACCGCATTGCCGGCAAGAGTGGTACGGCACAAGTGGTGGCGATCAAGCAGGGCGAGCGTTACAACCGTAACAAGACCCTGGAGCGCCACCGCGACAACGCCTTGTTCGTCGGCTTCGCGCCCGCCGAGCACCCTAAAATCGTGATCTCGGTGATGATCGAAAACGGCGAGGCGGGCGGCCGGGTGGCCGGCCCTGTGGTGCGACAGATCATGGACGCCTGGCTACTCGACCAGGACGGCCACCTGAAGCCTCAATACGCGACGCCGGCCAAAGCGCCCGGCGACCCCCACGTCTGACTCACGCCTTCCATTCGGCCCACTGCTCCACGTCCTCATGTGCCAGCCATGGCACATCGTGGGCGGTCCAGATGTGCGAAGTGGGGCGCATGCCTGGGTCATCATCCAACGTCACCACCCGCACAATCACATGGGGCTGATGCCCACGCTCCGCCATCAGGTGTGATCCACAACGCTTGCAGAAATGCCTGAACTTGCCCGGTGAAGATTCATACGACGATAACAGCGCCTCGCCCTGGGTCCAGCGGAAGTGCTCGCGCATCACACCGGCAGTCGCAACGAACGCCGCCGCGTGGACCTTGCGACAGCTTTGGCAATGGCAGTGGCTGATGGGCATATCCAGGCCGTCCACCTGATACTGCACGGCCTTGCAGGCACAACTTCCATGGAGCTGTTGAGTCATGGTGCTTCACCTCAAAGGGGAGGGGAGCAATCTACCGTTCGCCGCCGCGCTGCGCATCACAAGTGATACAAATCATTGCCCTTATTCCGGCATTGGTCTAAATTGCGAAGCGTTCTCATTCGCGCACAATATCATTATGCCTTCGTCTGCTGTGCCTCATTCCCCTCACGAACCGGTTGGCCAACTCTACGGTGACCACCACCGCTGGTTGGTCAGCTGGCTGCGTGCGCGCCTGGGTTGTTCCCAGCAGGCCGCCGATCTGGCGCAAGATACTTTTATCCGTTTGTTGCTGGCGGAGCGCAGCCAACCTTTGGTCGCTGAGTTGAAAGAGCCGCGGCATTTTCTGGTGACGATTGCCAAGCGCGTGATGATCGACAGCTTCCGTCGCAAAGCCCTTGAGCAGGCTTATCTGCAAGCCTTGGCCGAACAACCGCAGGCCTATGCCATTTCGCCAGAAGAGCGGTTGCTGGTGATCGAAACCCTGCAACGTCTGGATGCTATGCTCGACGGGCTTGGGTACAAGGTCAAACGCGCCTTCCTGCTCTCGCAGTTGCAGGGAATGCCTTACAAGGAAATCGCCGACGACCTACAGGTGTCGGTGAGTTCAGTGACCAAATACATTGCCAAGGCCACCGAGCATTGCCTGATCTTCGCCCTGGAGCATTGACGGTGGCCCGTGATCCGCAACATCAGGCTCTCAGCGCGGCCGCGCACTGGGTCGCCCGTTTGGCCGCCGACCCCGGCGATCCCCAGTTACACGTGGCTTGGCTCACCTGGCGCGACGAAAGCGCGCTGAACCAATGGGCCTGGCAGCGCGTAGAAGCCCTTCGCAGCCAGCTCCAATGCCTGCCGGGTGCAGTCGCCGTCAACGTGCTGGACGTCGCCGCCGACCAATCCCTGCAACTGCTACGCCGCGCATTGCTCAAGGGCGTGGTGATCGGTACGGGTGTAAGCGCCATCGGTTGGTCCGGCTATCGACAGGCACCGCAATGGATGGCGGATCAACGCACGAGCACGGGCGAGCGCCACAGCCTGCGCCTGGATGATGGCAGCCAATTGTCCCTCAATACCGCCAGTGCGGTGGATATCCACTACACAGCCGAACACCGCTTGGTGATTTTGCGTGCCGGAGAAATCCTCGTGGAAACGGCTCCCGACCCCCGGCCATTTCTAGTGCGTAGCGCCCACGGTGAAATGCGCGCGCTGGGCACGCGCTTTGACGTGCGCCAGTTCGACGACTTCACGGCGATGAGCGTATTGCAACACGCTGTGGCGGTGCGTCTGGGCGTCGATCCTGCGGAAACGGTAGTCACCGCCGGCCAGACCGTCACTTTCGATGCCCTGCGCATGCTCGCCCTGCGGCCGAACGACCCCGGCGCAGGCGCCTGGGCGCAGGGGCGGCTGATCGTCGACCATTGGCGGCTGGACCGCCTGGTGGCCGAGTTGGCACGCTACCGCCAGGGCTACCTGGGGTGCGCCACGGAAATCGCCCACCTGCCGGTATCCGGTGCGTACTCCCTGGACGATATCGACCTGACCCTCAACGCCTTGACCCACGCGCTACCGGTGCGCCTCGTTTCACGTACCCGCTACTGGACGACGTTGGCCCCGCGCGCCTGACATCGAAAATAATTCTCAACTTCCGTTGTCGATTTGCCGCCCCTCGTTCGACTCCTCCTGCAAACCCCCTTCATTCGTTCCGAACCATCAGGAGTCAACATGCGCGCAGGGCAAACCTCAGTCGCCAATCAACCGCCTCGGTCATTTCGCAAAAAGCCCTTGCAGGTCGCGTTGTTTGGCGTGTCGCTGATGGTGCAGGCCGGGCTGCTGGCCCCCTTGTTGGCAAGCGGCTCCAATGCAATGGCGGCCAGCCAGCAGCAGGCGTTCGCCATTGCCCCTGGCCCCCTGGGTGGGGTGTTGAGCCGCTTTGCCAGCGATGCAGGCGTGGTGCTGTCCTTCGATTCGGGCCTCACTGCCGGCAGGCAAAGCGCAGGCCTGCAGGGCACGTATAGCGTCGAACAAGGTTTTGCCCGCCTGCTGGCCGGCAGCAACCTGGCTATCGCCGCCAACAGTGATGGCAGTTACCGCTTGGCGCCCCAGGCCAGTGGCGGTGCCTTGACCCTCGGTGCCACCAGTATCAACGCCCAAGGTTTAGGTCTGACCACCGAGAGCACAGGTTCCTACACCACCGGAGCGACCAGTACCGCGACAAAGTTACCTCTGTCCCTGCGCGAAACGCCGCAGTCGGTCAGCGTGGTCACCCGCCAACTGATGGATGACCAGCACCTGTCCACCCTCAGCGAGGTGCTGACCTTCACCCCCGGCATCAGCAGCAACCATCGTGACAGCGAGCGCTACTCCTTCTACTCGCGCGGCTTCGAGATCCAGAACTTCCAGTACGACGGCATCCCGTCGCAAATCGCCAACGAATCCCAGCAATATATCGGCCCGCTTTCCGACATGGCCCTCTACGACCGGGTCGAAGTCGTACGCGGTGCTACCGGTTTGATGAGCGGCGCAGGCACGCCGTCCGCCACCATCAACCTCGTGCGCAAGCGCCCGACCAAAGACTTCCAGGCCCACCTCTCGGGGGAAGCCGGCGCGTGGGACCGTTACCGTTCCGAAGTCGATGTGTCCGGCCCGCTGACGGAAACCGGTAATGTGCGCGGGCGATTTGTCGCGGCGTACCAGCAGCAGAAATCCTTCGTGGACTGGTACAAGCAAGACAAGCGCGTCATGTATGGCGCGCTCGATATCGACCTGAATGACGCCACCACCCTGCGCACCAGCCTGGACTACCAGAACAACGACGCCACCGGCACCAGCTACGGCCATATTCCGCTGTTCTACAACAATGGCCGCCAGACCAATTTTTCCCGTTCCTTCAACCCGGCTACACGTTCCAGTTACATGGACAACACCAGCTACACCTTCACCACGATGCTGGACCATAAACTCGACAACGACTGGAGCCTGAAGACCGCCTACAGCCATCAGTATTCCTACCGCAAAGGGCAGGGCGCTTCCGCCAGTGGCGGCTACCCGGACCCGGTCACCGGCCAAGGTGCCGGGGCATTCATCTACCGTCTCGACAGCTACCAGACCCAGGACATGCTGGATGTGTATGCCAATGGCCCGTTCCAGTTGGGTGGCCGTGAGCACGAGTTGGTAGTGGGTGCGAGCACGTCGCGCACCCACCTGAACTTTCCCAACTACAGCAGCACCCTGGCCGGCCAAGACAATGACTATGGCGATGTGGACAACATCTTCACCTGGGATGGCCGCCAGTATGGGCGCCGTTCCTACAACGAAGTCGGGGGCGCAGTGACCACCCTGCAACAGACCGGCGTGTATGGCGCGCTGCGTTTGAAACCGATCGACCCGCTGACCCTCATTCTCGGCACCCGTGTCAGTTGGTGGAAGCAACTCGATGAGGTGACGCAATACGCGCCCTACTTGAAAAACACCGACAAAACCAAGAAGACCGGCGTCGTGACGCCTTACGCGGGCATCATCTACGACCTGAACGACACCTATTCGGTCTACGCCAGCTACACCAGCATCTTCCTGCCGCAAACGTTCTACAAGACCGCCAGCGGCGGCTCGCTCGCGCCGCTTGAAGGGGACAACTACGAGATCGGCCTCAAGGGCGAATTCTTCGACGGTGCGCTGAACGCGAGCGTCGCCCTGTTCGACATCGAACAAAAGAACACCGCCGCCGATTCGGGCAACGATGCCACTGGCAAAACGGTGTACAAGGCCATCGCCGGCACGACCACACGCGGCGTCGAGACCGAGATTTCCGGCGAAGTCGCTGCAGGCTGGAACGTATTCGGCGGCTACACCTACCGCGAATCCCACGCCAAGGACGGCGAACGCGTACAGGTCAACCAGCCGATCAACCTGTTCAAGCTTGGCACCACCTACCGCCTGCCGGGCGCTCTGAACCGCCTGACCGTGGGTGGCAATGTCACCTGGCAAAGCGAGATGTACGCCACCACGCAGATCAACTACACCGGGCCGTACTACAAGGCGGTACAGGACCCCTTCGCCGTGGTCGGCCTGCTGGCCAACTATCAGGTGGACGAGCACCTGTCCGTAGGGCTGAACGTCAACAACCTGTTCGACAAGAAGTATTACGACGGCATGGGCACGTTCAACTCGGGCTCCTACGGCGAGCCGCGCAATGCGATGGTCAACGCCAAATGGAAGTTCTGAGATAAGTCGCAACACCAATGCGTGGCCGAAAAGGTTGCGCATTGGTTGATGTCGCCTACCTTCAATACAGGAGGTGACTTATGCACGTATTGGATCGCATAGAACGAAAAGTCCTGCTCAATGCTTCACGTAACCAGGTGTGGGAAGCCCTGACCGACGCCGAGCAGTTCGGCGACTGGTTTGGTATCGCCCTCAAGGGCAAACGCTTTGTCGTGGGTGAAACCCTTGAGGCGCCGATCACGTATCCCGGTTACGAGCATGTGATCTGGAAGGCGAGGATCGAACGCATCCTGCCGCAAACGTTGTTCTCTTTCTGGTGGCACCCGTTTGCAGTGGAGGAGGGTGTCGATTACGACAAGGAAACGCCAACCCTGGTGGAGTTCACCATCGAAGACCGCGCGCCGGGCATCCTGCTGCGGGTGGTTGAATCCGGGTTCGACCACATCCCCGAGGCCCGCCGTCAAAAAGCCTTCAAGATGAACTCTCGGGGCTGGGACGAGCAAATGGGCAATATCGAAACCTATCTCGGCCAGGCCCGTCGCGCCTGAGTCAAACGGGCATCACTGCTGATGCCCACCCTTGGGGTTTTCGGCCTTGGCGGCACGGCTGCGCAACACACCCAATGTTTTAGCGATTGCAATACGCCATAGCCTCCGCAGATAATGAGATGAATTATCATTAACGCCTGGCAGCTTGCGTGTCCCTACCTACTGATCCCAAAGTCTTGTTGGCTACGCTCTATGACGACAACCATCGCTGGCTGCGCGCGTGGTTGTACCGTCAATTGAAATGCCCCCAGGATGCGGCGGACCTCACGCAAGACACCTTCATTCGCCTGCTGGACGCGCGCCAGCTCAGCCAGCTCGACGAGCCCCGCGCGTTCCTGAGCACTGTGGCGCGGCGCTTGCTGTTCAGCTTCTGGCGGCGCAAACGCCTGGAGCAAAGCTACCTCGACAGCCTGGCGCTGTTGCCCGAGTGCTACACGCCATCCGAAGAAGACCTGGCCGTGGTGCGTGAAGCCCTGGAAAGCATCGACCGCCTGCTCAACGGCCTGCCGGCGCGGGTACGGCAGATCTTCATCCTCAGCCGCCTCGAAGGCCTGACCCAGCCGATGATCGCCCAGCAACTGGACGTGTCCCTGGCCACCGTCGAGCGCGACCTGCGCCGCGCGTTCCTGCATTGCCTGGCCGAATCGGCAGACCTGACATGACCCGCCCAGACGTCGACAGCACCACCCGCGCCGCCGTCGATTGGCTGCTGCGCCTGGAGGCGGCCGGCGAAGACCCGGGCGTGCACCAGGCCTTCGACACCTGGCTGCACGCCAGCCCGCAGCACGCGGAGGCCTGGCAGCGGGTCGGCAGCCTGTTGCAGCAACCGATTGCCGATCTGCAGCGCGTCGAAGCCCACAGCCCCGGCCAACTGCGCGCGGCCTCCAAGGCCTTGATGACCCCTGATTCCCCCTCGCGCCGCAGCGTCCTGCGCAGTGGTTTGGCCCTGCTGGTCTTCGGCGCCAGCGGCGCGGCGATTGTGGAACGCAACCAGCCGCTCAATGGCTTGTGGGCCGACCTGCGTACCGGCACCGGCGAGCGCCGGACATTCGAGCTGGCCGACGGCAGCCGCCTGAGCCTCAACGCACGCAGCTCGGTAGACATACAATTCACCGCCCAGCGCCGCGTGGTGCGCCTGCGCGAAGGCCAGGTGTTTGCTGACGTTGCCGCCGACGCCAATCGCCCGTTCGTAATCACCACCGCCGAGGGCGAGGTCCAGGCCCTGGGCACGCAGTTCTTGGTCAGTCAGGAGTCTGCCGGCAGCCTGGCGTCGGTGCAGTTGCACAGCGTGCAAATCACCACGGCTGGCGGTAGCCAACGGCGGATCGAAGCGGGGCAGGCCGCCTGGTTCAACGCCGGCGCCGTGCGCCCGGTGGCATTGAGCGTGGCCGGGCGCGTGGATTGGCGTGACGGCCGGGTCGATATCCGTGACGAACCGCTGGGCCTGCTGATCGATGCACTGCGGCCCTATGGCCGTGGCGTCCTGCGCATCAGCCCGCAAGCGGCGGCGCTGCGCGTGTATGGTGTTTATCCGTTGGACAATGCCGAGCAAACCCTGCAATCCCTCGCACAAACCTTCCCGCTGCGTATCCGTCGCTACGGCCCGTGGCTGACCCTGATCGACGTGCAATAACGAAAAAAACTCACTCGGCATGAGGGGATCGTGGATCTCGCGAGTCAGGGTTAGAGAACGCTAACCTGACCACGAGTATCCACCCCTTATGGCACCCCAGATGATCCGTCCCAGCCTGCTGACCTTGGCCCTGGCCCTGGCCGTTATCGGCCAACCCGCCGTGGCCGAGGACAACACCCACGCTTTCGACCTGCCCGCTGCCGCCCTGGGCGACAGCCTCAGCCGCCTGTCCCGCGAGAGCGGGCGCACGTTGTCCGTCAACCCGGCGTTGCTGCAAGGGCGCCGCGCGGCGGCCGTCCACGGCCAGTTCACCGCCGAACAGGCCGTGCAGCAAGCGTTGGCCGGCAGCGGGTTGGGCTTGATCATCACCGAGAACGGCACCTGGAGCCTGTACCTGCTGCCCGAGAGCGGCGCCCTGAACCTCGGCCCCACCAACATCACCGGGCAGTTGGCGGAAAATGCCTGGGGCCCGGTGGACGGTTACGTCGCCACCCGCAGCGGCACCGCGACCAAGACCGACACGCCGATCATGGAAATCCCGCAGACCGTCAACGTGGTCACCGCCGACCAGATCGCCGTGCAAGGCTCACGCAACCTGACCCAGGCCTTACGCTACACGCCGGGCGTGGACACCAACGGCTACACCGACCGCAACACCATCGCCGATGAAGTCGCCAGCCGGGGTTTCGCGCCGACCTTGCTCTACCTCGACGGCGCCTACCTGCCGTACGCCGGCAGCCTCGGCGGCGCGCCGCAGATCGACCCCTACACCCTGGAGCGCATCGAAGTGCTCAAGGGCCCGGCCTCGGTGCTGTATGGGCAGAACCAGCCGGGCGGGATGATCAATATGGTCTCCAAGCGGCCCACCACCGAAGCCCGGCACCAGGTCAAATTCGGCGTGGGCAGCTACGAACGGGTCAACGGCGCGCTGGATTTCAGCGGCCCGCTCGACGAGGCGAAAACCCTCAGTTACCGCTTGATCGCCCTGGCCCGCGACGGCAACGAGATGGTCGACCATGCCACCGACAGCCGCACCTTGCTCGCCCCCAGCCTGACCTGGGCACCGAATGACGACACCGCGCTGACCGTCTACGCCCAGCTGCAGCGCGACAAATCCCTGGCCGACTACCAGGCGCTGCCGGCCATCGGCACGCTGTACCGCAACTCTCAAGGCAAGCGCATCGACCGCAATACCTTCCTCGGCGATTCGGACTGGAACAACTACATCCGCGATCAATACGTGCTGGGCTACGACTTCACCCACGCCTTCAGCGACAACCTCGAATACCGCCAGACCGCGCGCTACACCGACGTCAACGACCGCTACAAGGGCTTCTACCTGGGCGGCTTCGTGCGCCGCGCCGACAACAGCATCGACGACACCCGCGCCACCCGCACCAAGCTCGACTGGAACCAGCACAATTCGGCCTACACCCTCGATAACAACCTGCAATTCAAGTTCGCCACCGGCGCCCTCGACCACACCTTGCTCACCGGCGTCGATTACCGCCAGTTCACCCGCAAGTACCAGGGCTACAACCTGTACGGCGTGGAAATCATCGACCTGTATAACCCCACCAACTACCACACCCTCAGCCAACCCACGCTGACCACCAAGTGGGACAACACCATCAAGCAGACCGGCGTGTACGCCCAGGACCAGATCAAGCTCGACCGCTTTATCCTCACCGTCGGCCTGCGCGAAGACTGGGCCGAAGTGGAAAACCGCGACCTGCTGGCCAACAGCACCGAAGGCCACAAAGACAAGAAACTCACCCGACGCATCGGCCTGACCTATCTCACCGACTTCGGCCTGGCGCCCTACGTCAGCTACGCCGAATCGTTCTTTCCCACCATTGGCAGCGAGGCGCCGCAGCGCGGTGGTTCGCCGTTCAAACCGGTGGAGGGCGAGCAGTACGAAGCGGGGGTCAAATACCAGCCCAACGACAGCGCGTTGTTTACGCTGGCGGTGTTCCAGATCAAGCAGAAAAACGTGCTGACCGGTGACCTGGAGTATCAGGAATACCAGCTGCAAGCCGGCGAAGTGCGCTCACGGGGCGTCGAGTTTGAAGGCAAGGCGCGTGTGGGGCAGGTGGAGTGGATCGGCGCCGTGTCCTACCTGGACTCGTTCTACACCAAGAGCAACTACGGCGAGGAGGGCAACCGCAACGAATCCCAGGCGCCTTGGACCGCCAGCACCTGGGTCGATTACCACTTTGCCGGCGACGCCTTGGCCGGCCTGACCGTGGGCGGCGGCGCGCGCTATACCGGCAAGAAATACGGCAACTCGGCCAACACCTTCAAGACACCGTCGTTTGTGGTGTATGACACCACCCTCAGCTACGACCTCGGCCGTGTCAGCCCCACCCTTAAAGGCGCAGAAGCCAGCCTGAACGTGCAGAACGTGTTTGATCGTGAGTACGTGTCGGCGTGCAACTACGCGTTTGGTTGCTACTACGGACAAGAACGCACAGCATCAGTAGAAGTGTCCTACGACTGGTAAAACCACTGTGGCGAGGGAGCTTGCTCCCGCTGGGCCGCGAAGCGGCCCCCGCTCTTTGTTCAAAAAGCTGGGACTGCTGCGCAGTCCAACGGGAGCAAGCTCCCTCGCCACAGGTTACTGTTTACTCTTCAACTGTTGCCGCAACGCCTTAGAAATCCACCGACGCCGACAACTTGGCCACCCGTGGATCACCCTGGCTCAGGAATCCACCTTGCGCCGATTCCCAATACTTGGCATTGGCAACGTTTTCCACGGTCGCGCCTACAGTGACATCCCGCTGCGCCACCTTGAAGTTGTAGCGCGCCCCCACATCGAAGCGGTTCCACGCCGGCAGGCTGAGGTTGTTGGCCGCATCCGCGTACTGGCCACCGGTACGCAGCATGCGCCCATTGAGGCTCACACCTTGCAGGCCCGGCACATCCCAATCCACCCCGGCGTTGAGCTGGAACGAAGGCACGCCGATGGCACGGTTGCCATCGTTGGCGCCGTTTTGCGTGTCCTTGAGTTCGGTCTTCATCACCGTCACACCGCCGAGCAAACGCAGGCCGCTGACCGGTTCGCCGAACACGTTGAGCTCCACGCCCTTGTTGATTTGCAAGCCTTCGCGCACGTAGCGCGCAGTGGTCGCATCGACGACTTCGGAGTAACCGGCCCCCGGCTGTTCGATACGGTAAACACCCAGCGTGGCGCCGTAGGTGCCCATATCGACCTTGACGCCCGCTTCAATCTGCTTGGAGCGTGCGGGTGCATAGGCTTGGCCGCCGCCGATGATCGTCCGTTCACCCAGTTTCAGCGGCGACGTCGGCCCCTGGGCCAAGCCTTCGATGCGGTTGGCGTACACCGACACATGCTCCCACGGCTTGAACACCAGGCCGTAGACCGGCGTGGTGATCGACTCGTCATAGTTCGCCGTGCGCGTGCCGCTCGCGTAGTTGTAACCCTGCACCACCATCTGCTGGCGACGGGCGCCAACGGTCACCAACAAGCGGTCATCGAAGAAACCAAAGGTGTCGGAAACCGCCGCGCTGCGCACAAAAGTCTTCGCGGTAATTTCCGGGTCGCTGAAGTCCGTGCCCGGGGTGTTGCGTGGGTTGTTCAAGGCCGGCGGCGCGCCGGTCACCGGGTTGTAGATATTGGTGGTGGTCTTGCCGCTGGCAAACACATAAGCGTTGCGCGCCTGGGTCCAGGTCCCGGCCAGGCCGAAGTTGAGGCGATGGCTCACCGCACCGGTCTGGAACTTGCCGTTCAGGCCCGTCATCAGGCTGCTGTTGTCTTCTTCGTGGGCGATGGTCGAACCGCTGGCGGTGGCGTTGCCGAGGTTGTCGGTGAGGGTTACCGACGAGTAACGCCCCATTTCACGAGTGTGCTTGACCCCGCCTGCCGCGTACGCCGTCCAGGTGTCGTTCAGGTCGTACTCGGCACGCAGCATGCCCAGGGTGTCTTCCAGGTTGGTACTGCTCCAGCTCGGCGCGTAGTTGGTGTCAGCCGACGGCGCATCCGGGATGTGGGTGGCGGTGCCGGTGAAGACCGAGTTGCGCCCACCGTTGATATGCTCCTTCTGGTACACAAAGTCGCCGGACACACGCAACGCATCGCCACGGTAGTCCAGGCCCACCGCAAACAGCTTGGAACGCTGGTTTTCATCATCGATGCCGGTATCGCCTTCGCGTTGGGACAGGTTCACCCGCGCGCCAAACTGATGGTCTTCACCAAAGCGCTGGCCAATGTCCAAGTGCTCGCCCACGCGGCCATCGCTGCTGATGTCGGTGCTCAAGCGGCGCAACGGCAGGTCATCGGCGCGCTTGGGTTGCAGGTTCACGCCGCCGCCAATCCCCGAACCGGTGGGGCTCACGCCGTTGATAAAGGCATTCGGGCCCTTGAACACTTCAACCCGTTCCAGGGCGTCGGTGGAGATGATCTGGCGCGGCAGGATGCCGTACAGGCCGTTGTAGGACATATCGTCGCCATTCAGGGGCAAGCCGCGAATCATGAAGGTCTGCGCCTGGTTGGCATACCCCGACGCCTGGCGCACGGACGAGTCATTGAGCAGCACATCGCCGACGGTTTCGGCCTGCTGGTCGCGGATCAGTTTCTCGGTGTAGGAGGACATGCTGAACGGCACGTCCATGATGTCCTGGTTGCCCAGCACCCCCAACTGGCCACCGCGTGCCACCTGGCCGCCGGCGTACACCGGGGGCAGGGCGCTTGGCGCGGGCGCGTCGGCGCTGATGTTGGTGGCGCCCAATTCCAGGGTGTTGCCGTCCTGACGGTTGTTCGCATCCTGCGGGGTGGCTGGGGTGGCGGCATGAGCAGTGATGCTCAGGGAGCAGCACAGGGCGAGCAGGGTCGGACGAAACGGAATAGGGAAGGGCATGGGCGATCCAGTGAGGAAAAGGGCAACAAACGTTGCGCGTCCTCGCTGCGCGGATACGACTCCGGTGCGAATGATAGTGATTGTTATTAACGTCACGCAACAAATATTTACTTTCGCGGTCTGCGTGCCCACATAGCCGAGTAGAATCACGCCCTGATAGCGATTCCTGAGGTGCGGTACGGTGGATTTACAGCAGGGTTTTGTCCTGACCCGGCATTGGCGCGACACCCCGGCGGGCACGGAGGTCAGCTTCTGGCTGGCCACCGATCAAGGCCCACGGCTTGTACGCCTCCCCGTGCAGACCTCGGTGATGTTCATCCCCGAAGCCCACCGCAAGCCGCTCGACTGGCTGCTCAAGGGCGAGCGCGAGATCGAACTGCGCCCGCTGGAGCTGTTGGACTTCCACCACCGCAAGGTCCTCGGCCTCTACACCCGCCAGCACCGCCAGGCAATGGACGTGGAAAAACGCCTGCGCGCCGCCGGTGTCGACGTCTACGAAGGCGACGTACGCCCGCCCGAGCGCTACATGATGGAACGCTTCATCACCGCGCCCGTGTGGTTTGGCGGCACGCCGGATGCCAACGGCGTGTTGACCGATGCGCAAATGAAACCCGCGCCCGACTACCGCCCGGCGCTCAAACTGGTGTCCCTGGACATCGAGACCACCGCCAAGGGCGAGCTCTATTCCATCGCCCTCGAAGGCTGCGGCGAGCGCCAGGTGTACATGCTCGGCCCGCCGAACCAGACCACGGCGGTGGACTTCAAGCTCGACTACTGCGACACCCGCGCCCAACTGCTAGAACGCCTCAACCACTGGCTGGCCACCTTTGATCCCGATGCGATCATCGGCTGGAACGTGGTGCAGTTCGACCTGCGCGTGCTCCACGAACACGCCCAGCGCCTCAACGTGCCGCTGCTGCTCGGGCGTGGCGGCGAGGCCATGACCTGGCGCGAACACGGCAGCCGCAACCACTACTTCGCCGCAGCGGCGGGGCGCTTGATCATCGACGGCATCGAGGGCCTGCGTTCGGCGACCTGGAGCTTCGAATCCTTCAGCCTGGAAAACGTCGCGCAAACCCTGCTCGGCGAAGGCAAGGACATCTCCACGCCGTACCAGCGCATGGACGAAATCAACCGCATGTTCGCCGAGGACAAGCCCGCCCTGGCGCGCTACAACCTCAAGGACTGCGAACTGGTCACGCGGATTTTCGCCAAGACCGAACTGCTCACCTTCCTGCTCGAACGCGCCAGCGTCACCGGCTTGCCGGCCGACCGCAACGGCGGCTCGGTCGCCGCGTTCACCCACCTGTACATGCCGCTGATGCACCGCCAGGGTTTCGTCGCGCCGAACCTGGGGGACAAACCGCCCCAGGCCAGCCCCGGCGGATTTGTCATGGACTCGCGCCCCGGCCTCTACGAATCGGTGCTGGTGCTCGACTACAAAAGCCTCTACCCGTCGATCATCCGCAGCTTCCTGATCGACCCGGTGGGCCTGATCGAAGGCCTCAAATACCCCGACGACAGCCAGTCGGTGGAAGGCTTTCGCGGCGCGCGTTTCTCGCGCACCCGGCACTGCTTGCCGGCCATCGTCGCGCGGGTGTCCGAGGGCCGCGAAGAAGCCAAGCGCGAACACAACGCGCCGTTGTCCCAGGCGCTGAAAATCATCATGAACGCCTTCTACGGCGTGCTCGGCTCCAGCGGTTGCCGCTTCTTCGACACGCGGCTGGCGTCGTCGATCACGATGCGCGGGCACCAGATCATGCGCCAGACCCGCGCGCTGGTCGAAGCCCAGGGTTATGAGGTGATCTACGGCGACACCGACTCCACCTTCGTCTGGCTCGGCAGTGCCCATTCCCAGGAAGACGCCGGGCGCATCGGCCGCGCCTTGGTGCAGCACGTCAACGACTGGTGGCGCGAGCACCTGCGCAGCGAGTTCGGCCTGCAAAGCGCCCTGGAACTGCAATACGAAACCCACTTCAGCCGCTTCCTCATGCCGACCATTCGCGGCGCCGAGGAGGGCAGCAAAAAACGCTACGCCGGCCTGGTGACGCACAGCGATGGCCGCGAAGAAATGGTCTACAAAGGTCTGGAAACCGTGCGCAGCGACTGGTCGCCCCTGGCCCGCCAGTTCCAGCAGGAACTCTACCAGCGCATCTTCCATCGCCAGCCGCACCAGGACTACATCCGCGACTACGTGCAGCGCACCTTGAGTGGCGAATTCGACGAACTGCTCATCTACCGCAAGCGCCTGCGCCGACAGCTGGACGACTACGAACGCAACGTGCCACCCCACGTGCGCGCTGCGCGCCTGGCGGATGACTACAACGACCGCCTCGGGCGTCCGCGCCAGTACCAGCGCGGAGGCTGGATCAGCTACGTGATCACGGTCAACGGCCCGGAACCCCTGGAAACCCGCCAGGCGCCTATCGACTACGATCACTATGTCACTCGCCAACTACAGCCCGTCGCCGATGCCATCCTGCCGTTCGTGAACGATGATTTCAGCACCCTGGTCGGCGGCCAGATGGGCCTGTTCTAACCACGGATATAAAATCACCTGTGGCGAGGGAGCTTGCTCCCGCTGGGCCGCGAAGCGGCCCCCGCTCTCGCACCATTCCCCCGGAGGGACCGCTTATGTACACGCTCTACGGCATCGACGAATCCGGCTCGTGCATGATCGAAATCGCCCTGCAACGTTGCGCGGTGCCCTGGCGCCGAATCGACGCCGCATCATGGGCAGAGGGCGCCGGCAGTGATGAACTGGCGCGCATCAACCCGCTCAAGCAAGTGCCCACCTTGCTCACGCCCGATGGCCAGGTGCTGACTGAAAGCGCAGCGATCCTGATCCACCTCGGCCTGGAATTTCCAGCCGCTGAATTGCTGGCCGGCAACCGCGCGCAGATCATTCGCGGGCTGGTGTACATCGCCGCCAATTGCTACTCGGCCATCGGCATCATCGACTACCCGCAACGCTGGCTCGGCAACGTCAACGAAACCGTGCAGGCGCAACTGGTCACCGGCACCCGGCGCTATCTGCACCAGGCCTGGGTGGTGTTTGCCGATCAGTTTGCCGGGCAGTTGTTTGCCTCCAACGACACGCCGAATGCACTGGGCTTGATGGCGGCGGCGGTGTCGCGCTGGGATGAGTCGCGGGAGGCCCTGAACGGCCTGGCCCCGGGCTTTGCCCAGAGCCTGGCGCAGGTGGACGCCGATCCCGTTGTAGCGCCCGTGTTTGCGCGGCATTGGCCGGACTGGAGGGTCTCATGATGTTTCCGCAATCAGTGGAAACAATCACCGCGCAGGCGCCTCAAGCCCTTGCGTAGCGGGCGTCCTGACCTACGCTTTCTTAAAGTGGTGTAGGAATCATCCTTGAATTTGACTGTCGCAGACATGAAACTCAAGAACCCTGCACGGAATTAGAAGGAGGTGCGCATGCTCATCCGGTCGCTGACCCTGGCTACCTTGATGGTTTTTACGGGGCCGCTGTTGGCCGCTGATGATACCAACCCACTCAAGCAGGACGTGGGCAAAGCCCGTCCGCTGATCGTGGTGGAGCTTGATTCCGGTAACGCCACCTTGACCACGCTCAAGAAGCAACTCGACGAGGCTGCCAACAAGCAAGCCTTCGAAGCACGCAGCATGGTGTTCTACACCGTGAAGTTCGGCAGTATCGGCGCCGAAGGGGAGAAGTTCGCCAAGGACGCGAAGGACAACAAGAAACTCACGCCGCCAGAAACCAACGCCCTGATCCGCGCCCTCAAACTGGGTGCTGGCAGCGGTACCAAGGTCATCCTGGTGGGCAAGGACGGCGAGAAGAAACTCGAAAAGACCGTGCCACCGGACACCCTCGACCTGAAGGAATTCTTCAGCACCATCGACCAGATGCCCATGGCGGAAAAAGAAACCGCCGCCGCCGCAGAACCCGAACCGGCCGCACCGGCACCCGCCAAAGGCGCCAAACCGGCCAAGGCCGGCAGCAAGCCTGCGCCGCAACAACTGGACGATTGACCCACGCCAGGAGCCGGTTCCCCCCCGGCTCCTACCGCAGACACCTTGCGAAACATATGATAACCGTTATCATTTGCGCATCATTCCTTGTGCGCGCCTCCCATGTCGTCGACTCCTGCGGTAAGCCCCACTGACCTGGCCACCCTCTACCAGCAGCAACACCGTTGGTTGCAGCAATGGCTGTGGCGTCGCCTGAATTGCTCGCAGAGTGCCGCCGACCTGGCCCAGGACACGTTCCTGCGCTTGCTGGCGAAGAATCAGGCGATCGAAGTGCAGGCGCCGCGCAGTTTTCTGGCGAAGGTGGCGCAGAGCGTGCTGTCCAACCACTTCCGTCGGCAAAAGCTCGAACGGGCCTACTTGCAGGCCCTGGCCCTGTTGCCGGAAGAAGCCGCCCCCAGCGCCGAAACCCAATGGATCCTGCTGGAAACCCTCACCGCCCTCGACGAAGTGCTCAGCCGCCTGGCCTTGCCGGTGCGCCAGGCGTTCCTCTGGTCGCAGCTCGACGGCCTCAGCCATGGCGAGATTGCCCAGCGCCTCGGCGCCAGCATCGCCACGGTCAAGCGCTACATCATCAAGGCCGGCGCGCACTGCATCCTGCTGGACAGCCAGCAACCATGACCCTGTCCCTGGAAGCCGCCGAGCAGGCGATGCATTGGCAACTGGAATTGCAGGCGCCCGACGTCAGCGCACAGACCCGCGCCGAGTGCCAGCGCTGGCGCGAACAAGACCCGGCTCATGAGTTGGCCTGGCAGCATTCCCAGCGGTTTCTCCAGCGCATGCAAGACGTGCGCGCGCCGGCGCATCAGGCCCTGGTCAGCGCGGCATTGCTGCCGACATTGTCCCGTCGCCAGGTGGTCAAGCACCTCGCCATGCTGCTGGCGGCGGGCACCACTGCATGGAGCCTCAAGGACAGCGAACTGCTGCAACACTGGACCAGCGACTACAGCACCACCGTCGGCGAACGCTGGCGCATCGACCTGGCGGACAACACCCAGGTGCAACTCAACACCGACAGCGCCATCGACGTGAAATACACCCCCGAGCGACGGCAGATCCACCTGCTGCGCGGCGAAATCCTGGTGGACCCCAACCCCGCCGACACTCGCCCGCTGTGGGTGCAGACCGCCGAAGGCCTGACCCGCGCGGTCAGTGGCCGATTCAGCCTGCGCCAGCGTGACGGCTTCACCCAACTGGGCGCCGACCAGGGTGCGTTGTCGGTGCAAACCCCGTCACGCAGCCTGGTTCTGCAACCTGGCGAACTGATCAGCTTCGATGCCCACACCGTGCTCGCCCGCCGCCCACAACGGGACGGCGAACTGGCCTGGCGCGGCGGCATGATCGTCGCCCAGGGCATGCGCCTGGAGGACTTCCTCGCAGAATTGAGCCGTTACCGGCGCGGGCGCCTGGCCTGTGATCCGGCGGTGCGCGGCGTGCGGGTGTCGGGCACCTATCCGCTGGCCGATACCGACCGCATCCTCGCCGCCCTGGCGCAGACCCTGCAATTGGAGGTGCAGCATTTCACGCGCTTCTGGGTCACCCTCAAGCCGCGCCAGCACCTCGTGTGAATTTATTTCGCAGCAAGGTGAGCCGTTTGCCGATCTCACGAGACTTGTATTCCCAGACACTACCTTCACTGGGGAAACCGGCATGCAGCCACGCACAACGTTGAAAACTTCACTGGCCCTTGCAGTCATGCAAGGCATCGCCACGCTCACGGTCGCCACGCCGTTGTTGCTGGCGTCGGCCTGGGTGCAGGCCGCACCGCAGATCGACTTCGACATCCCGGCCGGTTCGCTCGCCGGCGCACTCAACCGGTTCGGCCAGGCCAGCCAGATCCTGCTGTCCTACCCGGCGGCGCTCACCGACGGCAAGACCAGCCCCGGCCTGCATGGGCGCCATGACCTGGACAGCGGCCTGGCGATCCTGCTCAGCAGCAGCGACCTGCAAGCCGTGCGTGGCAGCGACAACCACTACTCGCTGGAGCCGCGCCCGGCGGGCGGCGCCTTGCAACTGAGCACCGTGTCCATCTCCGGCAAGGCGCCGGGTTCGACCACCGAGGGCACCGGTTCCTACACCACGCAGTCATCCAGCAGCTCGACGCGCCTGAACCTGACCCCACGGGAAACCCCGCAATCCCTCACCGTGATGACGCGCCAGCGCCTCGACGACCAGCGTCTGATCAACCTCAGCGACACCCTCGACGCCACCCCCGGCATCATCGTGCTGCGCGATGGCAAGGGTTCGGAAAGCGATGGTTATTTCTCCCGTGGCTTCCAGATCCAGAACTTCGAGATCGACGGCGTGCCCACCGCCACGCGCATGGACAACTACACCCAAAGCATGGCCATGTACGACCGCGTCGAGATCGTGCGCGGCGCTACCGGCCTGATCAGCGGCATGGGCAACCCGGCGGCCACGATCAACCTGATCCGCAAGCGCCCGACCGCCGAGGCCCGTGCCAGCGTGACCGCCGAGGCGGGCAACTGGGACCGTTACGGCACCGGCCTCGACGTGTCCGGGCCATTGACCGAGAGCGGCAACGTACGCGGGCGCCTGGTGGCGGACTACAAGACCGAACGTTCCTGGATCGACCGCTACAAGCAGGAAAGCCAACTGCTCTACGGCATCACCGAGTTCGACCTGACCGAAGATACCCTGCTGACAATGGGCTTCAGCTACCTGCGCACCGACGTCGACGCACCGGCCCGTTCCGGTTTGCCCACGCGCTTCACCGACGGCGCGCGCAGCAACCTCAGCCGTTCGCTGAACACCGCGCCGGCGTGGTCCTACAACGACCATGAACAGACCAGCTTCTTCACCGCCATCGAACAGAAATTCGACAGCGGCTGGAGCGCCAAGGCCGAATTCACCCACACCGAAAACCAGTTCGACGAAATCTTCAACTACGTCAACGGCAGCCTCAACCGCGACGGCAGCGGCACCACCCAACTGCCGGTGCGCTTCTCCGGCACGCCGCGCCAGGACAACCTCGACCTGTACGCCACCGGCCCGTTCAACCTGCTCGGTCGCGAGCACGAGCTGATCGCCGGCGTGACCCTGTCCAAATACCGCGAGAGCGTGCCGAGCTACGGTGGCTGGAACTACGCTTATTCCGGCTCGCCGGCGGGCGCCATCGACAACCTGTTCAACTGGGACGGCAATTCGGCAAAACCGGCGTTCGACGTCACCGGCAAATCCTCGGTGGATGAAAGCCAGTACGCCGCCTACCTCAGCACCCGCCTGCGGGTCACCGACGACCTCAGCGTTATCCTCGGCAGCCGGGTGATCGACTGGAAACGTGACACCGTCACCAGCCCTTACGGCGGCACCGAGACCCGCACCGACGAATCCGAAACCGGCGTCTACATCCCCTACGCCGGGGTGGTGTACGACCTCACCGACAATTGGTCGGCCTACGCCAGCTACACCAAGATCTTCAACCCCCAGGCCATGGGCGTGCATGACATCAACAACAAGGCCCTGCCGCCGATGGAAGGCAAGGGCTACGAAGTGGGGCTCAAGGGCAGCTTCTTCGACGAGAAACTCAACACCAGCCTGGCGCTGTTCAAGCTGGAACAGGACAACCTGGCGATCTGGATCGACACCCCGGGCGGCGACACCTACCGCAACGAGAAGGGCACCACCACCGAAGGCGTCGAGCTGGAACTCAACGGTGAATTGGCCGAAGGCTGGCAAGCTTCCGCAGGCTACGCCTACGCCGTCAGCACCGATGCCGACGACAACCGCATCGTCACCACCTTGCCGCGCCAGAGCCTGAAGACCTTCACCACCTACCGCCTGCCCGGCGCGCTGGACAAGTTCACCGTGGGTGGCGGGGTGAACTGGCAGAGCAAGGTCGGCGAGGACCTGCACACCTTCAGCCAGGGCAGCTATGCGGTGACCAACCTGCTGGTGCGGTATGACGTGACGCCCAAGCTGAGTGCCTCGGTGAACCTCAACAACCTGTTCGATCGCGAGTACCTCAGCTACGCCGGCAACCACGGCATGTATGGCGCGCCGCGCAACTTGATGACAGGCATCAAATACGATTTCTGATCTGAGCGCCTAACCCCAAGTCAGAGTGAGCTTATGTGGGAGCAGGCAAGCCAGCTCCCACATCTGGATTTGCGCCAGACTGAGAATCTGGCCACACCGCCACCCTCCTGTGGGAGCTGGCTTGCCTGCGATAGCGGTGTATCAGTCAGCCTTTTACTAACTGACACATCGCCATCGCGGGCAAGCCCGCTCCCACATTTGGGTTCAGTTGCGTGCTGGAGTCGGGGTCTCCGTTTTCTTGCGCACCGGAAACGGAAAGTAGAAAAACCGCAAGAACGCCACCCGCTTGATCACTTCCCCAATCAGCAACGGCGCCACCACCGCCACCACCAAGCCAACGCACGCTGCCATTAACGGGGGCAGCCCCAGGCGCGCCATCAGGTCGAAGGTCTTGTGCTGGATCTCGCCATGGAAGATCAACAGGATCAACGTGGACTGGCCAATGTAGGTCATCGCCCGCGTCAGCAGCGCCGAGACCATCAGCACCCGCGCCAAGGCCCAGCACAGGTACACGCCAATCACCGCCAGCAGGCTGGTCCACAACCAGTGGTCATAGCGCCGTTGCGCCAGGTCCATGGTGTCGCCCCGCCAGAGAAACACCGCCGCAAACAGCGCCGCCGAGATCACCAGCGTCAGGAGTGAACCCTCATGCCGGCGCAGCCAGTCCCGCAGCAGGTAGCCGAGGATGAAAAACGCGCTGCTGATCAGCGTGACGTCCAGGCTGAAGGGCAAACCGGGCAGGACCCAGGTGCGTTCGCCGACGGTCACCGGCAGTTGCCAGAACCACGGCAGGATCCAGGTGCCCACCACCAGAATCAGTCCGGTCAGCCCACAACTCAGCGCCAGCGGCAGGCGTTGGATCAGGCGCAGCACGCACCAGCTGAACAGGATCGCCACCCAGAAATGCGGCAAAAACCACAGCGCCTGCCACGGGATGGTGTCCACCGAGGCATACAGCACGCCGCCGATATCCGGCAGCAGCGGTTGCCCGCGCAGCACATCGCGCACGATCACGTAGACCAGCATGGTGAAGAAAAACGGCTTGAGCAGGCCGTCGGCCTTGCGCACGGCCATCTCGCCAAAGGGCTGTTCCGGCTTGAACAGCACGCCCGACAAAAAGAAGAACAACGGCAGGATGAACGACGCGAGGATCGGGTACATCAGGTCCAGGGACGTGGCCACAAACCAGCTGTGGGCATACACGATCACCAGGATGCCGATGCCTTTGGCGATATCCATTTGAATCCAGCGATGTTTCACTCGACCTTCCTCCTTTATGCCTTGCGCCATGGTTTGAGCCACAGCCCCATGCCCAGCAACACCACGGCGCCGGCCAGGGTGCTCAGCCCCAGTTGCAGCCACACGCCGTCAATCCGAAACAGCAGCAACGCCGCCAGGCCCAGCAACAGTGTGCTCAGCAGCCATTGCCGCGCCCAGGGCAGGGCGGCGAGCAAGGACTGGCGCTGCATCAGCAGCAGCGCGGTGCACAGCACCCCGGCCAGCGCGGCCAGCGGAATGCCCGCCAGGCCGAAGATAAACGGCAGCGCGCCAAGCAACAGCACGTTGACCAGGCTGCCGAGCAATTCGCAGCGCAACGGCTGGCGCGTGTCGCCAGCGGCGTAGGCGTAGCGCGCGAGCAACGCGTTCCAGGCGCCGAACACCAGCGGCACGGCGAACCACGCCAGCAGCAGCGGCAGCGGCGAATCCGCCGACTGCCTGGGCAGCAGCAACGCCACCAGGCTCGGGGCCGCCGCCACCAGGCCGACACCGGCGGGCAGGGTCAGCACGCTGGCGGTTTCCAGGCCGCGCTTGAGCAGGGCCAGGCGCTCGTCGCCCTGGCGCCGGCTCATCATGCCCAGCAGCACCTGGTTAAGGCTCATCAGCGCAATCAGCGGCAGGTTCATCAGCTTGCGCGCGAGGTTGACCCACGTCACCGCGCCTTCCCCCAGCAGCGACGCCACCAGCCGCTCGATCAGCGCCAAGCCCTGGCTGGCGCCGTTGCTCAACAGCAGCGGACCGATGCGTTGGCCCAGTTCGCGCAGTGGCGCCAGCGACAGTTGCCAGCGCCATGGCCGCCAACCCTGGCGCCAGGCCGACGGCAGCAGCGCCAGCGGCATCAACAGGCTGCCGGCGAGGCAGGCCAGGGCCAGCGTGTGCGGTTGCGTGGCGGTGCCGGCGAGGGCGAGGTAGGTCACCGGCGGCAGGTTGAACAGCAACGAGCCCAACCCCGCCAGCACAAACCGCTCGCTGGCCTGCAACGGAATACTGAACAGCGCATGCAGCATCAGGCCCGGCACGCACCACGCGACGATCTGCAGATTGCTGCCCGCCAACGCCGTGGCACTCGCCGCCAAACCGGGGCCGAGCAGTTGCACCAGCCACGGCGCCAGCAGCGTCAGCAACAGGCTGGTCACCAGCGCGATCAGCAGCAGCGCGGGAAACAACACCGCCAGCCAACTCAGGCGCTCGCCGTCCTGGCGTTGCAGGTACAGCGGCAGCGCGGCGGCGCTGAGCACGCCGCCGGCCAGGGACATGCGCAAGGCTTCGGGCAAAAACAGCGCGATCAGGAACGCATCACTGCGCTCACCCGCGCCCCACGCCGCCACCAGCAACCATTCGCGCGCAAAGCCCAGGCACAAGCCAAGCAAGGTCGCCACGGTGAGCCAGACGGCAGAGCCGAGCATCAGGGGTGCACGCCATCAAGCAGCGGCCCGGGCGCCGCGACACGTTTGACCTGCGGCAACCGCGCCGGAAACAACCGCCGCGCCTCCAGCACATTGATCCCCACCATCAGCCAGAACAGCGCCACCATCACCACCGCAAAGCTGAAGTAGTGGTCAAACAAGCCACTGACCAACGCCGCCAGAATGCCCGCCGTGGTCCCCAGCCACAGGGCGTTGTCCTTGGTCAGGCGGATCGGGCCTTTTTCCGGCCGCGCCTCACGCCACCAGCGCACGGTCACCGCGACAAACAGCAGCATGCCGAGAATGCCGATCTTGTAGATGTAGTTCAGCCACAGGTTGGAGATCCCCAGCAAGTGCGTGCCCGGCACCGGTGGATCGACCTTGAAGCCAATGCCCAGCGGATACGCCGCCACGGCCTGCGGGAACATGCGGTACTCGTCGAAACGCACTTCGGTACTGGCGTTGCTCGACGAAAAGATTGTCGCCAACCGGTCCTGCAACGGCGGATACGCGAGCACCAGCGCCACGGTCAGCGCCGCGCCGATCATCAGCAAGCGCCCGGTGTACGGCACGCGGCGCGTGGCCATCCACAGCAGCACCAGCGCCAGGCTGACCATCGCGCCACGGCTACTGGCCAACAGCAGCGCCGCCGCGCCCAGGCACGCCACGCCGAGGCCGAGGCCGCGCTTCCAGCCTTGTTCGGTCATGCCGTAGCAGAACGCCAACGGCAGCAGCAGCGCCATGATCCCGCCGATGGCATTCGGGTGGGTCCAGGGTGAGCCCATGCGCGAGGACATGGCTTCCAGGCCGAACTTGAGCGTGTCGAAGTTGGCGTAGTTGAACAGCCCCAGGATCGGCGCAATCCCGGCCCCCGAGCGGGTGCGCACAAACACCGCGATCGACAGCACCAGCATCGCCAGAGTGCCCAGCAGCAGGGCGATCACCAGGGCTTCGCGGTGCTTGCGTTCCACCAGCAACTTGGCGGCGAGGAACACCCCCGACAGGTTCAGCAACCAGCGCAGCCAGTTGGCCAGGCCGCTGCTGTCGGCGTGGGTGATGACCTGGCCGACGACAAACGGGAACACGCTGAATAGCATCAGCCACATCAGCATCTGGTCAGTGGGGCGTTGCGTGAAGCGTGGCGATTCGGGCACGCGCGACAAAAACCGCTGCCACACCACGGCGCCCCAGGTCAGCGCGAGGATCGCTTCGCTGACGGTGGTGCGGATGCCCAGGTTCACCGTGGAGTACGGCATGAACGTCGCCACCAGGGCAAACAGCAGCAGGCCCCACAGCGGAAAGCGCAGGATGGTCAGAGCGCCCGCGAGGCCAATCACGGCGACAAACGCCTTGGCCGGTGACAGCAACAAGGCCAGCGCACCGAACAGCACGCCGAAGAGGATGGGGACGAGGCTTGCCAGGTTTAGTCTCACTTGAGCTCCTCGATCAGGTCGGCCAGGCGGCGGCGATAGGCGCCAGGGTTGTAGCGTTCAGCCCACAGGCGGCGTTGCTCCGGCGAATCTTCGACGGGGCGTTGCGCCAGGTCCAGCATCAACTGCACCAGCGCCGGGCCATCGGTGGGCGAAAAGCGCGGTGCGGTCGGCGGGGTGATTTCATCCAGCGAGGTGCCGCTGGCCACCGCCACCGGCGTGCCGACGCTCAGGGCCTCGATCACCGGCAGGCCGAAACCTTCGGCGTACGAGGGTTGCCACAGGCGCGAGGCCTGGCGGTACAGCGCGTGCAGTTCGGCATCCGACACACCGCTCAAGGCGCGAATCCCCGGCAGCCTGCGCTGGGCTTCGGGCAGATGGTCGAGGCTGCCCACCAGCACCAGCTCCGGTACCTCGGCGGATTGGCGCCGCGCCTGCTGCCAGGCGTCCACCAGGAACGGCACGTTCTTGCGCAACTCGCGGGTGCCCACCAGCAGCCAATAGCCCTCGGGCAGTTGGCGCGTACTGAGGTCGGCGGGCAGCCCGGCAAAGCCATCGACCTGATTGGGCAGCACGCGGATCTTGTCCTTGGCGCCGGGAAACAGCCGCGCGGTTTCATCGGCGCTGTACTGCGACGGCGTCCACACGCGGTCGGCGCTGCGCACCGCATAGGCAATCGACAGACGATCACTGGTCTTGTAGACCAGCGCCTTCAGGCGGTTGGCGTGGTAGTTGTCCAAGGTGATCTGGAACAGGTCATGCAACAGCACCACGCTGCGCAAACCCTTGGGTTTGGGCGGCAGCGGCAGGCCCATGTTGAACGTGCTGATGTACAGGTCAATGTGCTGCTCGCGCAGCGCACGGGGCAGAAAACCGGCCTCGAAACGCAGGCGATTCTGCGGTTGGTGCATCGCGGTCTTGGCACAGCCCCAGCTTGGGCAATGCGCCTGCAAACGGGTTTCATCGCCCAGGGGCGCCACGGTGAAACGCTCCAGCTCAATGTCCGGCAACGTGCGCAGGGCGCTTTCCAGGGCGTACACCTGGCGGCTGATCCCCGATTGCGGCGAGGTGCCGACGGTGCGGTAATCCAGGCCTACACGCATGCGGGCTCCTTGTGTTTGAGCGGCGCGAGGCTGGCGTACACCTGCTCCAACTGGCTGGCGGCGACGCTCCAGTCATGGGCGCGGCGCACATACGCGCGGCCGGCTTCGCCCATGGGCGCGGCGGCTTCGGGAAATTGCAGCAGGCGCACCACGGCATCGGCCAGGGCGCTGGCGGTCTGGCCGCCGAGGTAGTCCAGGCCGGCCACCAGGTCCAGGCCCGACACGCCTTGCGCGGTGCTGGCCAGCGGCAGGCCGGCGGCCAGGGCTTCGAGGACCTTGAGCTTGGAGCCGCCGCCATGGCGCAACGGGGCGAGGAACACCGCACTGCTCGATTGCAGTGCCAGCAGATCGGGCACAAAGCCCTGCCATTCGATGCGCGGGTCCGGCCAGCGCGTGCGCCAACTGGCGGGCATGCCGAAGCCGCACACACTCATGCGCGCATCGGGGCAGCGCGCCCAGACCTTGGGCAGGATTTCATCCAGGGCCCACTCGATGGCGTCCACATTCGGCGCGTATTCGTAGTTGCCGAGGAACAGCACGCGACGGCTGGCCGGGTCGGGACGGGCCTTGGCGAAGTGATCGCAATCCACGCCGTTGACCACCACCGGTACCCGTTTGCCGGCGATTTTCTCCAGCACCTCGGCGTCGCTTTCGGTCACCGCCACCACCTGCGTGGCCTGGCGCATCACGCGACGTTCCCAGCGCGCATAGCGCCATTGATCGTAGCGAATGAACGGCAGCGCCCAGCGCGGCAAACGGTCATAGGTGGCGGCGCCGAGGGCCGACTCGACGTTGTGCTCGGTCAGCACGAACGGCTGGGCGTTACGCGCCAGCGCATCTTCGTAAGGCTGGAAGGTGTAGCTGTGCTCGATCTGCACCACGTCCCATTGTACACCCAACAGCCACTCGAACGTGTCCTGCAGTTCCCCCGACAGGCCATTCACGCTGGCCAGCAGCGGGTACGGTGCGAACAGCCCGGCCAGCAACGTTGTGACGCTGCGCAGCGGGCGGCGCGGCAGCACGATCAATTGTTCGAGAAACGCTTCCAGCACCTGGCGGTCGGCCGGCGTTACCGGGTGCTTGTCATGCAGCAGCAAGGTGATCTGATGCCCGCGCGCCGCGAGGCTGCGCAGCAGGTGAAACTGGCGCGTCTTGCCGCCGCTGGTGGCGGGCCAGGGTGAGTAGGGCAGGATCCATAAAATGCGCATGGCCGCGTCAATCCCATAACAGAATTTGCAGGGTCGGCTTGACCGTCACGGTCAGGCCGCTGGTGCCGGTCAGCGGGGTTTGCGTGCCGAGCAGCGGGTCGTACAGGGTGGCGTTGGCCAGGCCTGGCAAGTGCGCGTTGCCGCCCGCCGCCGACCAGAAGAACCACAGCTTGTGGCCGTCGGCGCGGGTCCAGCCGATGCTGAACAGGCCATCGGGTAGTGAGTCGGCGAGCGGTGGGTCGCCGGGGCTCAGGCTGGGCCCGCTGATGTCGAGAAAGTTTTTCAGCGCGGTGTACACCGGCTTGGGGTTGGCGTCGATATCCAGCAGACCGTAGAACTGGTCCCGCACGCTGGCGCGCTGGTCGAGATCGCTGAGGGTGAACAGGAAGATCCTGTCGAAATCCATCGCGCTCATCAGCGCCAGGCGCCGCAGCACGTAGTCGGCCTGGCCTTGTTGGGTGATGAGGTCTTGCGCGTCCTTCGGCCCGGGGTAGGTGGACCAGCCCCACTCGGTGCTCCACAGGGTCTGCACGCCGCCGTTGCGCAGGGCGCTGTTGAGTGCGCTGGTCTTGGCGATGAAATCCAGGTTGGCCGGGTCATTACCTTCCGGCAATTGGGTGTAGGGGTGATAGGAAATCACCGTGTTGAGGCTGGCCACGCCAAGGGCGCCAAGGGCATCGAACATGGTCTGGCCGTTGGGCATTTCGCTGAAGAATGCCATGCCGGCGGCGACCACCGGCTTGCTTGGATTGACCCCGCGCAAGGCCCCCGCCGTGGCGGTCAGCAGCGCGGCAAAGCCCGCTGGGTCAGCCACCGGGCGCCAGAAACCGAGCAGGTTGGGCTCGTTCCACACCTGCCAGGCATCGACGCTGGGATAACGCTGGGACAGCAGCGCCATGCGCGTGGCGAACACGTTCGGGTCTTTGGGTGGGTACTGGTCCTGATACGGCGCACCGGCCGGCGCGGTGGTGGCGAAGGGCGCCGAGCCCACCAGGTAGAACACCGATTTGAGCTGGTTGTCTTGCAGCTTGCCGACCAACTGATCGAGGGTCGCGATCTGGTACTGGTTCTCCACCGGCTCCAGCTGGTCCCAGTGCAGATCCAGGCGCACCCATTGCAGGCCCAGGGCCTTGAGGCGGTCGATCTGCATTTGATAACGCGCGGGGGCGAACCACAGAAACTGCGCGTTCACCCCGAGGAAATCCTTCCACACCACGACCTTGTTGCCTTTGAGCACATGGTTCTCGGCGTCGGCCTGGCGCCCCCACATAAAGGCGGTGAGGCCCAGGGCCGCGACCACGACAAGGGTCGCCAGGAAGGTGCGTTTACGCGCCATAAGGAGCTCCTGCAATCGCCTGTTCAAAGAGCTGCTTGAATTTTTGCGCGGTCAACGGCCACAGGCGTTCGCGGCCGATTTCCCCGGCGCGTTCGGCCCAGTCCCGCGCCAGCGCCGGCGTGCGCGCCAGGCGCAGCAGTTGCGCCGCCAGCGCCGGCACATCGCCTTGGGGATAGATCGCGCCATTGCCGCTGGCGACTTCTTCGGCAAACGCCCGCGCATCCGAGGTGATCGCCCCGCGCCCGCACGCGGCGGCCCAGGACAGCGCGCCGCTGGTGCCGCGCTGGCGCCCCAGCAGGCCGAGTTTTTTTGATTCGCGATAAGGCAACACCATCACATGGTGGGCCTGGATCGTCTGGGCAATCTCGCTGGCGGGCAGGTTCAGCCGCCAGTCGATGGCGTCGCTCAGGCCGAGTGCGGCGATCTGGCTGTTCAGCTGTTCCAGGTAATTGCCGCCCGCGCCAAACGCCATCTCGGCGGCGGTGCCACCGGCCAGGGTCAGGCGCACGCGGTCACGCAATTCGGGGGCTTGCTTGAATACGTCGGCCATGGCTTGCAGCAGGTCTTCAATGCCTTTGCCCCGGTAGATAAAACCGAAATACAGCAGGTGCAGGGTGTCCAGCGCCGGCAACGGCGCGGGCGCGATGGCCAGGTTGGCGTGGTTGATCACCGCGACCTTGCCGGCCGGCAGTTGCATGCGTTGGCTCAGGCAGTCGGCGCCGAGGCGGGTGAGGGTGATCAGCCGCGTCAGGCCCTGGGCGACATGGCGTTCTTCGCGCAGGGTCAGCGGGTCGGCCAGCACCACTGCCGCTTGCGGCAACGGGCTGGGCAAACGCGCCAGCAGGTTCAGCGGGAAGGGCAGGTGTTCGCGGCGCCAGACCATGCGCTCCGGGTCATGCACGGTGGCGGTCAACGCCAGGCCAGGGTGGGCCTTGCGCAATTCGCGCAGGGCGAGGAATTCGCCGAGGCGCCCGCCGCCCAGCTCGGCGTGGACCAGGTCCACACCCTGCCAGTCGAACCGGGCGATGGCCTGCTGGATCGCTGCGCTGTTGCCGTCCACGCCGGTCAATGGTGTCGCCACCGTCACGCCCAGTTGCTCCAATGCCGTCTTGAAATGGTTCGCGTAGTCGGCGATGCCGTTCTTTTCCGGCGGCAAGGGAGCGAGCAGGGCGATGCGCATCAGAACGCCCCCCGGTATTTGGCGATGGTGCGCAACACCTTGGCCGGCACTTCGAATTTGCGCCGGTTGATAATGATGCCGTCGACTTTGCCGAACGCGGTGTTGAGGATCGACAGCGCATGTTCCACCACCGGCACCGTGCTTTTATGCGCTTCCACCACCAGCGCAATCAGGTCGGCGCGGCGCAGGGTGACAAAGGCGTCGCGGTTGTCCAGCAGGCCCGAGGCATCCAGCAGCACCACTTCGCCAGGTTCCGCCGGGACGAGGCCGCCGACGCGCACGTTGACGCCGTTTTCCAGCAGCAGATGGCGCAGCTGCTCGACGACAAAGGTCACGCCTTCGCCGTGGCGCGCCGACGTCAGGCCCAGGGTCAGGCCGTCCTGCGCAATGCGGTCGGGTTTGAGCTGGCTGTACAGCCGGTAGATGCTGGCGTGGAACGCGTTGGTACTTTGCACGGTGCTGGTGTCCAGCTCCGGCAGGGTGGTCCACAGGCGCAGGCCGAACTTGCGTTCCACCAGGCCACCGTCGTGAATACGCTGGTCCAGCAGGTAGCACAGGTAGATCACCAGCAAGCCGACGACGATGGCAAACGGGATCGCCAGGAACAGCATCACCAGGGTTTTCGGGAAGATACGCCCAGGGTTCAGGGTGGCTTCTTCGATCACGGCGATGTTGCTGATCTGGCTGTTGTCCAGTTCGCGGTCGATGCGCGATTTTTCCAGGTTGTCCACGTACAGCGCGTAGTTGCGCTCGGTGGTGTTCAACTCGCGGGCCAGGCGCGCCAGTTCCGGTTCGATCTCCAGGGCTTGCTTGCGCTGGTCTTCGAGGTTGAGCAGTTGTTTCTGCTGTTGCACCAACTGCGTGCGCAGCGCCTGGTTATTGCTGGTCTCATCCAGCAGCACGCGCTGCAAGTGGATTTCCAGGGTGTTCGGCGCACGGTTTTCCGAGGCCTGCACGGTGTTGCTTTCGCTGGAAACCTCGGCGCGCATCGCACGGATCGACGCGTCGAGGGCCTTCACCGGCGGCGCGTTGTCGGTGTAGGTGCGCATCATGTCGGCTTTTTCCAGCAGCTTCTGGTTGAGCAGGCGACGCAAGTCCTGTTGCTGCGGGTTCAGTGCGATCTGGCGCACTGTGGTGACTTCCTTGGGCTGGGTCTTGAGCTGGGTGCGCGTGCTGGCAATGGCGCTGTCGGAGGAAGCAATCAGGCGCTGGGTGTTGAAGGTTTCGCCGCGCAGCACGTTGATGCGCTCGGACAAGTCTTCGAGGCGGTCGGTGATGCTCGCCGCGCCGATCTCGTTGAGGTGCTTGAGGATCTGTTGCTTGTAGCTCTGGATCTCGGTGGCGCTGGTGGCCACCTGGCCTTCATAAAACACATAGAGGCTCTTGCGCCCCAGGGCCTGGGTGCGTTCGTTGATATAGGTCTCGACCCAATCCTTGACCACCGCCTGGGCGATTTCCGGGTCGCCCCAGGTGAAGCTGATGTCCATCACCGTGGAACCGGCGGCGTGGCTCACTTCAAAGCTCTTTTCCAGGGAGGCGGCGAGGCGCTCCACCGGGGTGGTTTTCTCGATGATGCCAACGGTTTCCAGCACTACGCGCACGCCGCCGAAAATCGCGCCGATGCCTTCCTTGACGTAGTGCTTGGAGCGCTTCCAGAACCCTTCGGGCGGCGGCGCGTTTTCGATGACTTCCAGGTAGTGCTCGGCCACCGCCCGCACGATGGGGCGCCCGGTGAGCAGGCGTTCTTCATCGACAATCGGGTCGCGCTGGGTGCTGGGCATGACCAGCGCCTGGCGGTTGCTGATCTCGATCGGCAAGGTCGAATCGCGCCCCGGCTTGACCAGCAGGCGCGCGGTGGATTCGTACTTGGCCGGCAGCAGGAACGCGCCGAGCAGGATGATCACCAGCGCGGCAATCGCCGCCAGTTTGAACTCACGGCGAAAGATGAAGAACAGGCGCAGAAGATCACGAAAAGAACGGATCTCGATCATGGGATGTCGCTCCTTTAGTTATTGCCGCCGCTGGTTCGCGTGTAGTTGTAGCCAACCCCAATGGACTTGGTGAACGGAATCAGTTGGTTCATGTAGGTATCCACCCCCTGGATGCGCTCGCCCACGTTGGATTTGGGCACGAACACCACGTCACCGCGCTGCAGGTGCACCGGTTTGCGCCCGTTGGGGCCGGTCTTGAGCAACTGGCTGAAGTCGAGGAAGTAGGCGCGGTAGGCGCCCTGGGCGTCTTCGCGCAGCAGGGCGACCATGCTCGCGTTGCCCGCCGGGCTGACCCCGCCGGCGCCGAGAATCGCCTGTTCCAGGGTGTTGGCCGTGGCGATCTGCACCGCCGTCGGGTTGTTCACCGCGCCGCCGACGATCACCGAGTTGCCCGGCGCCTGGTTGATATTCACCGTCACCCGTGGCTCGCGGTAGGTCTGCGCGAGCTTGCCGGTCAGTTCGGTGGCGAGTTCCGAAGGCTGGCGCCCGGCCACCTGGATCGGCCCGAGGAACGGGTAGTTGATCTTGCCGTCGGTCTGCACCGTGTACAGCGTCAGCTCATAGATGGTGCTGACGTTGAACGCCGACAGCGTCGGCATCTCGCCGGCATCGCGGACGATGCGCAACTGGTCGCCGACGCGGATGCGTTCCACGGCGGGCGGCAATTGCGCCAACTGTTCGAGGGCGCGCTTGCCGTCCTCCACAGTCTTGCCGTCCGGCGCGACGATGCGCGCGGGGGTATTGCAGGCGGCCAGGGCCAGCATGGCCAGGACGAGCACGGTTCGTTTCATCAAGGGGGATTTCCTGTGGGTCATGCTGCTCACCTCCAATAACCGGGAAACATGCTGATGCGCCGCTTGAGGGCGAGGGGGAGGCGGCGTTCCTGATGCCCCAGCCGGTAGCCGAGCAACTTGAACGCGCTGCGCACCAGGACTTCGGGGACGCGGTGCAACGCACCGGCTGCGCGCAGTGCCGCGAGCTCAGCCAGTACGTAGCGTTTACCTTCACCGCCGGCATCGCCGAACGCTTCACGGATCCACGGCTCGCGGCCGTAGAACACGCCAATGTCGAAGTAGCGGTGAAACTCATCCATGAGCGTGTAATCGTGGGAGTGATACACCTGCGCGCTGGCGGCATAGCGCACCTTGTAGCCGTCGAGCAGCAGGCGCGCGGCGACGTAGGCGTCTTCGCTGCCGATCACATCGGCGGGAAAACCACCCACCGCGTCCAGGGCGCTGCGCCGGTACACGGAAAACGAGTCGGAGCTGAAGCAGGTCTTGATCCCCAGCTCCGGCGCATCGGCCAGGCTCTTGCTGCGGCTCTGCGCCGGGTAGTTGAAGTGCCGTGACTGTGCACCCAGCACCCCGGCGCCGGGGTGCGGCAATTGGCGGCCGTAGGCGACGCCGTTGAGCGGGTCTTGCTGCAACTCGGCGAGCAGGTTGGCAAAGGTCTCGGGGCTGGCGGGGATGGCGTCCTGGGTCATCACGATCAAGGCGTCGCCGCCCACGTGCTCGCTGGCCCAGCGCCGGGTGCCGCCGTGGTTGAAGTCGCGGGCATCGATCACCTCGACCCGGGCGCCGAACTCCCGGAAACGCGCCACGCTGTCGTCGCTGGAGGCGCTGTCGACCACCAGGGTTTCATCCGGTTGCAGGCTTTGCATGGCCAGCGCCGGCAGCAGGCGCGCCAAGTGGCTGGAAGCGTTACGGGTCGGGATGATCAATGAAGTGCGCATGTCATTTTTTCACGTCAGCCGGGGCGCGCCCGTAGATGTCGTCGAAGCGCACGATGTCGTCTTCGCCCAGGTACTCGCCGCTCTGCACCTCGATCATCACCAGGTCGATGATGCCGGGGTTGGTCAGCCGGTGTTTGTGCCCGGCCGGGATGTAGGTGGACTCGTTGGCATTGATCAGGAACTCGCGCTCGCCATTGGTGATTTGCGCCGCGCCGCTGACCACTACCCAGTGCTCGCTGCGGTGGTGGTGCATCTGCAACGACAGCGACGCCTGGGGCTTGACCACGATGCGCTTGATTTTGAAGCGGCTGCTTTCCTCCAGCACCGTGTAGGTGCCCCACGGCCGGGTGACGGTGCGGTGCAGGCTGTACGCCGGATGGTTCTGGCGCTTGAGCTCGGCGACGATGTAGCGCACATCCTGGCTGCGATGGGCGTCGGCGATCAGCAGCGCATCGGGGGTGTCGACGATGATCAGGTCGCGCACGCCGACCGCGCCGAGTACGCGCTTGGGCGAGTCGATGTAGCAGTTGTGCACGTCATGCAGAATCGCCTCGCCATTGATCTGGTTGCCATGGGCGTCGCTGGGCGTGAGCTGGCGCAGCGCTTCCCACGAACCGATATCGCTCCAGCCGATGTCGCAGGGCACCACGGCGACTTGGCGGGACTTCTCCATCAGGGCCACGTCGATGGAAATATCCGGCGCGCTGGCGAATGCATCCGCATCCAGTTCACGCTGGCGCGAGGTTTTGTTTTGCAGGCACTGGCTGTGTTCCAGCGCGGCTTTGGCGGCGGTGAGTACGTCCGGCGCATGAGCCGCGAGTTCGTCCACCAGGGTGCTGGCCTTGAAGCAGAACATGCCCGCGTTCCACAGGTGCCTGCCGCCGTCGAGGTAGGCCTGGGCGGTGGCCAGGTCGGGTTTTTCGACGAAGCGCTTGACCCGGTAGCCGCTGCCCAGGGCTTCGCCTTGCTCGATGTAGCCAAAGCCGGTTTCCGGGTGGTCGGGCTGGATGCCGAAGGTCACCAGGTAGCCGGCCTCGGCCAGGTCGCGGGCCCGGGTGACGGCTTCGGCGAACGCCACTTCGTTGAGGATCAAGTGGTCGGCGGGCATTACCAGCAACTGCGCGGCATCGCCAAAATGCTCCTGCACATGCAGCGCCGCCACCGCGATGGCCGCAGCGGTGTTGCGCCCGAACGGCTCCAGCAGCAGGTCGAGGGGCAGGTGGGCCTTGTTCACTCCACGGTAGTCATCCAGGGTGCGAAACAGCAGGTCGCGGTTGGTCACCGTCAGCACGTTTTCCACGCCGGGCAGTTTGGCCGCGCGCTGGAAAGTTTTTTGCAGCAGGCTCTGGCCATCGCGCATGCGCATGAAGGGCTTGGGCATGTTCTGTCGCGACACCGGCCACAGCCGCGTGCCCGAACCCCCGGAGACGATGCAGGGGATCAATCCGTTGAGGGTGTTCATCAATAGACCTCCTTGGTGGACAGGACGGCGGGGACCGTCATGAAGACGATGTACAGGTCAAACCACACCGACCATTTGGAGATGTACTCCAGGTCGTATTCCACGCGTTTCTGGATCTTGTAGAGGGTGTCGGTTTCGCCCCGAAAGCCATTGATCTGCGCCCAACCGGTGATCCCCGGCTTGACCCGGTGGCGCGAGCTGTACTCGCTCACTGCCACTTCAAACGGCACGCCGGCGGCCTTGGTGGCGGTGGCATGGGGGCGCGGGCCGACCATCGACATGTTGCCCAGCAGCACGTTGAACAGCTGCGGCAGCTCGTCGATGCTGGTCTTGCGGATGATCCGCCCGACGCGGGTGATGCGCGGGTCCTGGCGGGTGGTCTGGCGTTCGGCGGTGAAGTCGCTCTGGTCGGTGTACATCGAGCGGAACTTGAACACGCGGATTTCGTTGTCGTTGTAGCCGTAGCGGTTCTGGCGGAACAGCACCGGGCCCTTGGAGTCGAGCTTGATCGCAATCGCCGTCGCCACCATCACTGGCGCCAGGCACACCAGCGCCAGGCTGGCCAGCAACAGGTCTTCCAGGCGCTTGATCACCGGCGACCAGCCCCGCAGCGGCAATTGCGAGGTGTTGAACATGAGGATGCCGCCGACGTCGGTGATCTTGCTGTGACCGTAGCGCAGGGCGGCCATGTCCGGCACCAGCATGACGTTCACCGACATCTGCCGCAGGCGATTGACCAGCCCGTGGATGCGCTGCTCGGCCGCCCACGGCAGGCAGATCATCACTTGGTTGACCTCCTCGGAGCGGATCAGTTTTTCCAGCTCGCGGGAGTTGCCCAGCAACGGCAGGTTGCTCAATTCCTTGGGGATACGTTCGGTGCGGTCGTCGATAAAGCCGATCAGGCCCGAGCGGATATCGCCATTGCGTTGCAGGTGGTCGGCGACGTGCACGGCGGTGTCGGTAAAGCCCAGGATCACCGTGCGTTGCAAGTATTTGCCCTTGCGCATCAGGTTGCGGTACAGGCGCAGCATCAGCAGCCGTTCAAGGCAGAACAGCCCCAGGCTGGCGAAGTACCAGGTGACCAGGTTGCGTGGGGTCAGCTGTGGGAAGGATTGCAGGATCTGGTACATGAACAGCAGGATGCAAAACGCCGCGGACCAGGCCTTGACCTTGGTTTTCAGGCGCAGGCGGTTGCTGAACAATTCTTCGGAGTAGATGCCCAGGGCCTGGAACAGAATGATGGTGAGCACCGCAAAAAACAGCAGCAGCCCAAGGAAGTGCGGGCGCAGTTCGGGGGCCACCGGGTCAATGAAATACACCAGGACGAGCGGGGGCAGGATGGCACTCAGGCCATGAATGAATTTGACGAAAACAACAAAAAACTCAACAAAACACGGCACGTGTTAAAAACAAACTGTCAACGGACGACTTCTTTCGCATACAGCATCCCTCATTGCACTCCAGACTTTCTGTTCGGCTGTTTGGTCAATAAGGCAGCAGGCTGCTTAGTGGCCAGTCGAACTACGGCTACTCTGGGTAATACGCAACTATCCAAGTCAAATGCGGCGCGTCATTTGACGGGATTTGCGGGGTGGTGACTTAAGGGAGTGTTTCCTTGACCTGCCATGTCAATAAGTTGACCGTGGTGCGGATGTGCCGTTTAGGGCGCTTGGGTAGCAGGTCGTTCGGCATTTTCTTGACATTCCTTGTCTTAACACTCGGTCTGGGGGTGTGATTTTGAGTGTAGGAACAAATGTGAGAATTTTCCTGCCGAACGGGGAAAGCTTTTTCAATCGGAAGTAGGAAAGGGGGACAAAGAGGGAGTGGACAGGCACGCTAAGTGCCCGCCCACCGGGACTTTCGAGGGATCAGAAGTTGCCTTTCAAACTAACCGTGAAATTGCGCGGTTCACCATAAAAGTTGCCCCACGACGCTGTACCGACAGTGTTGTAGTAGCTTTTGTCGAACAGATTGTTGCCGTTGAGCGCCACGGTCCAAGTGTCGTCGAGGCGGTACGCCAGCCGTGCGTTCCACACCGCATAACCGGCCTGTTCCAGCTTGATGGTCTGCATGCGGTAGTTGCTGCTCTGGGCGTTGACGCCGGTACCGACGCTCCATTTCGACAGTGCGCCGTCGAGCTGGTAGTCGCCCCACACCCGCAGCATATGCTTGGGCACGTAGGTGTTGGATGAGCCGCCTTCGAGGGCGCTGTCGATGTTCTTCAGGGACTTGGTCTGGGTGTAGGTGTAGCCGCCAGACACCTGCAGGCGTTCGAGCACTTCACCGCTGACTTCGGCCTCCACGCCCTGGGCGCGCACCCGGGCGGTGTCGGTGTAGCAATAGCCATCGGCGGAGGTTGCACAGAAGCTGGCGTAGTCGGTTTCGGCGCCGTTTTTCTCGATGGCGCGGAACAGCGCCAGGGAACTGTTGAGGCGGCCGTCGAACCATTCGCCCTTGATACCCAGCTCATAGTTGTCGCCGATCTTCGGCTTGAGCGCGGCGCCATCGGCGGTGGCGTAGGCGCTTTGCGGCTGGAAGATATCCGCGTAGCTGGCGTACACCGACAGGTGCTCGTTGAGGTCATAGATCAGCGCGGCGAACGGCGTGACTTCGCCGGTTTCCCGGGAATGCGCATCCTGCAACGACCACTCGCCCCAGCCGAGGCTGTAGGACTGGCGACGGTTGTCGTACCAGCTCACGCGGCTGCCCACGATGAACATCAGCGGTTCGGCCAGGCGCAGGCGCAAGGTGGCGTAGGCGCCGTACTGGGTGGCAGTTTCCTTGATCGTGCTGCCACGGTACATGTTCGGCCAGAAGGTGTTGTCGGCCGGCTCCGGCAAGTGGTGGTTGGGCGTGTAGATGCCCTGGCGCGTGGGCAGGTTCTGGATCGCGTACACATCGTCCTGGGTGCCACGGCTGCCGTTGGCGCCGAGGATCAGCTCGTGTTCCAGGCCGAAGGCTTCGAACTTGCCGTCGAGGTAGGCGTCGAGGCCGTAGTCGCGGTGGTCGTAATCCATCAGCGCGGCGTAGGACAGGGCGGTGGGCGCCGGGTCGCCGTATTGGATAGTGCCTTCGCTGGCGGCGTACTTGGTGTCTTGCAGGTTGCGGCTGTGCACGGCCGCGACCTTGAGTTTCCAATCGTCGTTGAGTTGCTGAGTGAGATCGACGAAGTAGGTGGCGCGACGGCTCTGCCAGTCGTTCCAGGATTGGCCCAGGCACGTCGAGCGGCTGAGGTTGGCGCTCTTGCCGTCGGCATAACGCGGCAGGCCGCCCCAGCACGGGGTGGCATCGACGTCTTCGTAGCTGGCGCCGATGCCCAGGGTGGTGTCGGGGCTCAGGTCGACGTCCAGCGCGCCATAGAATGCCTGGTCCTTGCGCTTGGCGATGTCCATGTACGAGCCGCGATCCTGCTGGCTGATCGCCACACGGCCGCGCACGGTGCCGCTGTCATTCAGCGGGCCGCCGGTGTCGAGGTCGGCGCGGTAGTTGTCCCACGTGCCGGCGGACAGCGACAGGCTGGTGGTGGGCTTGGCCTGGGGCCGCTTGCGCACGAAGTTCACCGCGCCGCTGGCGGTGCCGGCGCCCTTGAGCATGCCGGCCGCACCCTTGAGCACTTCCACGCGGTCATAAATCGCCATGTTGGCGCTGAAACTGTCGGCCTGGGCGTAGTCCTTGCCCATGTCCAGCGGTACGCCGTCGTACTGGTACTGGCCGAGCATCTTGAAGCCACGGGAATAGAAGTACTTGCCGCCCATGGGCGACTCGTAGCTGGTGATGCCGGGCGTGCGTTCCATCACGTCGTCGATGGTGGTGACGTTCTGGTCGTCCATCAATTGGCGGGTCATCACGCTGACCGATTGCGGCGTTTCCCGCAGGCTGTGTTGGCCTTTGCCGATGGTCACCGCGCCGGTGGTGTAGGAACCGGTGCCCTCGGTAGTGGCGCCCAGGCGGTCGCCAGTGATGGTGGTGGCGCCCAGGTTCAGCGCGCCGCTGTCCGCCACCTGCGGCAGCAGCAACCAGGTGCTGTTGCCTTGACGCTGGGCTTGCAGGCCTTGGCCGCGCAACAACTGGTCGAGGGCCTGTTCTTGGTCGAAGCGGCCATTCAGGCCGGTGCTGGTCTTGCCGGCGACGCTGTTGGCGTCATACGACAGGCTGATGCCGGCCTGGCGGGCGAACTGGTCCAGGGCATTGGCGAGGGAGCCGGCGGCGATGTGCCAGTCGCGGGCCTGGGTATCGCTGGCCGGTGTCTCGGCCAGCACGGCCAGGGGCAGGGCACCGCCGCTCAGGCAGGCGCCCAGCAGGGCGGCCTGGACCGCGCGCTTGAGGGGGGAACGGGGGGAGGGGAACGCTTGCATGACCGTGGGCTGCTCCTGAAGGAAGTGGAAAATACCGGCCTGTTGATCGGCCTTTCCTTACAGGTCGAACGGCAATGCGAATTCACCTCATTTATTTTTCAACGGTTTACACCCGGGGGGTGACGGTCACCCAATAACGGCTGCGGTAGGTGACATCGACGTTGAGCGATTGCGCGACCAGCGTCAGCACCTGATCGGTATCGCTCAGCTGATAGGTGCCCGACACCCGCAATCCGGCCACTGCCTCGCTGCAGCGCAACAGCCCGTTGCGGTAGCGCGCCAATTCGCTGAGGAAATCATCCAGGCGCATGTCGTGGGCGCTGATCACGCCGTCGCTCCAGGCCCAGGGGTCGAGGCCGTTGGCGATGGGCGGGCGAATGCCGTGGCGGTCGATCAGCACCGCTGCGCCGGGCGGGATCACTTGGCGGGCGCTGGCGTCATGGCGGTCGGCAAACACCGCCACGCTGCCCTGTTGCACCGCGATCAACGTGCCTTGGGCTTCTTCACGGACCAGCAAGCGCGCGCCTTGGGCACGCAGGTCGGCGTTGCGGGTCAGGACCCAGAAGGGACGACTGTCGCCACTGGGCTGCACCACGATTTCGCCTTGGCGCAGCTGCACCTTGCGGCGTTCTGCGTTGAAGGTGGTATCGATTGCGGTGGCACTGTTGAGTTGGACCTGGCTGCCGTCGTCCAGCGTCACCCGTCGTTGTTCGCCGGTGGCGGTGCGGTAGTCGGCCACCAGGGCGGGCAGCGGCGTGTAGTCGCGGCCGAACCAGGTCAGCCCGGCCGCACCGGCCACCAGGCCCAGCAACTTGAGGCTTTCACGGCGGCTGATGCGTTGCCGCGCGCCGCTGAGGGTGCGGCGCCCGAGCTGGGCTGGCAGGTGGTTGAAATCGTCATTCATGGTCGCCACGCGCTGCCACACCTGCTGGTGTTCGGCGCTGCTGTGCAGCCAGCGTTCAAACGCGGCGGTGCTGGCGTCGTCGGCGACATTGAAGCGCAGCTTGATCATCCACTGGATGGCCTGGTCCACCAGGCGCGGGTCAGCATTCCTCATAGCGCAACCGATAACAGGCGTGCAGCGCCTTGGCCAGGTCGCGCTCCACGGTGGCCTTGGACACGCCGAGACGCAGGGCGATTTGCGCACAGGTCAGGCCGTCCAATTGGGCGAGCAGGAAGGCTTCGCGCACGCGCGGCTTGAGTTGGTCGAGCAGGCGGTCGATGCGCTCCAGGCTGTCGAGGATCAGGCGCCGGGTTTCTTCCGACGGCACCTCGGCCTGTGGGAAATGCGCGAGGCTTTCGAGGTAGGCGCGTTCCAGTTCGCGGCGCCGGTACTGGTCGATCATCAGGCTGCGGGCGATGCTGCTCAGGTACGCGCGCGGTTGCTGCAAGGTCTGCTGTTTGCGCGCGTTGAGCAAGCGCACAAACGTCTCCTGCGCCAGGTCGGCGGCATGCTCGCGGCAGCCGGTGCGGCGGTTCAACCAGCCGTGCAGCCAGGAATGGTGGGCAAGGTACAGCTGGCCGATAGCGGCAGGGTCCAGTGGGTGATCGCTCGACATGGGCATCCTGGCACAGCAGTCATAATTGATAATGTTTCGCATTCTAAGCGTTGATTGTGGCAATGAGCAATCACTGGCGCGCAATGTATCCAGCACAATTTTTTGTTGGCCCGACGCGTGCGGATTACGCTCCGGGTTTTTCTCGGTGGAGGCTTGAGCATGATCGACCTTGCAACCCTCGCGGTTTTCTGCGGTGCTGTTTTGCTGTTGCTGTTATCGCCGGGGCCGAACATGGCCTTTGTCATCAGCCACGGCGTGAGTCACGGTTGGCGCGGCGGTATGGCCTGCGCACTGGGCATCGGCGTGGCCGACCTGTTGCTGACCGCGTTGACTGCCACTGGGGTGACGGCGCTGGTGGCCAGTTGGCCGCCGTCCTTTGACCTGATTCGTTATGCGGGGGTGGTGTACCTGCTGTGGCTGGTGTTCAAGACCTTGCAGAAAAGTCCGCGATTGGACACCGCTCACGCCCACCGCGTACCCCTGCGGCGGGTGTGTGTGCAAGCGATGCTCAACAGTTTGCTCAACCCCAAGGCGTTGTTGTTTTTTGTGGTGTTTCTGCCGCAGTTTGTGCGGCCGCAGGCGGGATCGATTGCCGTGCAACTGATGGTGCTCGGTGGCGTTTTGACCGTGATTGCAGCCGTGTTTCATGGGGTGCTGGGCGCATTTGGTGGTGCGCTGAGCCGTTTCTTTGCCGGGCGCCCGCACAGCGCCTGGTTACAGAAATGGGGGCTGGCGACGGTGCTGACGGTGTTGGCGGTGCGGTTGGCGGTGATGTCGCGTCCCAACTGACCCTATTGAAAGGTGGGAGGTAAAACTGTGGGAGCAGGCAAGCCAGCTCCCACATTTGATTGTATTCACACAGTGGGATTGTGGTGTCAGCCCAGCAAAGCGGCGGCTCGCGCGACAATCTCGCCACGGGTCTGGCGCGACTGCGCCGTGCGCTTGTGCGCTTCTTCCAGCACAGCCTTGGGCGCCGTATCCGGACGACCCGAGTCAAACGGCGGCGCCGGCGCATATTCAATCTGCAACTGCACCAGTTGCGCCGTCGCTTCGTCGTACAGTTCCGCAGCCAAGGTCAACGCGAAATCGATGCCAGCGGTGATGCCGCCTCCCGTCAACAGGTTGCCATCACGCACCACGCGCTCCTGCACGGGGATCGCGCCGAGCGGGGCGAGCATGTCGTGGTAGGCCCAGTGGGTGGTGGCCTTGCGCCCGCGCAGCAGGCCCGCTGCGCCCAATACCAATGAACCGGTGCACACCGACGTCACATACCGCGCGGTCTGCGCCTGAACCGTGAGGAAGTCGAGGGTCTGCGGGTCTTCCATCAACGCACCCACGCCGGAACCGCCCGGTACACAGATCACATCCAGCTGAGGGCAATCGGCATAGGTCATGGTCGGGGTGAACACCAGCCCGGTGCTGGAAGTGACGGGCGCCAGGTCTTTCCACACCAGGTGCAACGTCACGTCCGGCAGCGAGCCGAGGACGTCATAAGGGCCGGTGAGATCCAGTTGCTGGATGCCGGGGAACAACACAAAGCCGATCTGCAAGGTCATGGACAGCGCTCCGAGAAAGGGGTGGACGGCTTCACTCTAGGGGCCTAGGCTTTGGCGCATACGCCATTCAGCCCACAGATCACGCCAATCATGCCGCGAATCGTCCATGTCCTCGCTTTTGCCAATGCCCAGGTGCTCGACGTGACCGGGCCGTTGCAGGTGTTCGCCTCCACCAATGACCTGGCGCGCCAGCGCGGCTTGCCGTTGCCTTACGCGGTGACGGTGATTGCCGCGCAAACGGCGCCGGTGATGACCTCCGCCGGCCTGGCGCTGGTGGCCGAGCCGTTGCCGGCCATCGACGCGCCTTGCGACACCCTGGTGATCGCCGGCGGCTGGGGCGTATACGGCGCCGCCGACGACCCGGCACTGGTCGACTGGGTACGGGAAAAAGCCCGGCACACTCGGCGCATGACCTCGGTGTGCACCGGCGCCTTCCTGCTCGCTGCCAGTGGTTTGTTGGATGGCTGCCGCGTGGCCACCCACTGGACGCGCTGCGAAGAACTGGCGCGCAAATTCCCCGCGCTGACGGTGGAATCCAACCCGATTTTCATCCGCCAGGGCGCAGTGTGGACCTCCGCCGGCGTCACCGCCGGCATCGACCTGTGCCTGGCGCTGGTGGAAGACGACCTCGGCAGCGAAGTGGCGCTGGAAGTGGCGCGGCACCTGGTGGTGTTCCTCAAGCGCCCGGGCGGGCAATCCCAATTCAGTGTGACCCTGTCCCTGCAAAAGGCCGACAGCCGCTTCACCGAACTCCACGCCTGGATGGCCGAAAACCTCACCCTCGACCTGAACATCCCGACCCTGGCCGCCCAGGCTGGCATGAGCGAACGCAGCTTTGTGCGCCACTACCGCAACGAAACCGGCCAGACCCCGGCGCGGGCTGTCGAATTGATCCGCGTCGAGACGGCCCGTCGGCAATTGGCGGACAGCACGGCGTCGATTAAACGCATCGCCGTGCAATGTGGTTTTGGCAGTGAGGAAACACTGCGCCGGAGTTTTTTAAGGGCCTTAGCGGTGACGCCGCAGGCCTATCGTGAACGCTTTTCGCCGAGTAATTCCAGCAGTGCATCCAGCGTGGCTTGAGGTGCTTCCTGAGGGATATTGTGGCCGACGCCGGGCAAGATCCTGCGCCGATAAAAACCGCTGAAATGCTCCGCGTCATCATCGTCCACGGGCGGCGGCCCCACCCCGTCGTCCGCACCGCACAGGGAGATGCTCGGCACCGAAATCGCCGGTTGCAGGGTCAGCGCCCGTTCGATCGCTTCCAGTGCCGGGTCGCCCGGCGCGTAGATGAAACGGTGGCGATAGGAGTGAATCACCACCTCGACGAAATCCGGGTTGTCGAACGATGGCGCACTCTGCTCAAACAGGCCCGCCCCCTCGTCCCAGGACGGTGACCACAGCGTCCATAACAACTGGCACAGCTCACGGCGATTGGCGGTCAGACCGTCCACGCCCCGTTGGGTATGAAAGTAGTACTGATACCACAACCGATGCTCTGTCTCCGGCGCCCGAGGGGTGAGCGACTTGGCAATGTCCTGGATGTTGTAGCCATCCCCGGTTACCAACCCGCGTACGCGCTCGGGCCACAGCGCCGCAACAATACACGCGGCGCGTCCGCCCCAGTCGTATCCAGCCAGGGTGGCCTGGGGGATCGACAGCGCATCCATGAAGTCCAGCAAGTCCTTGGCCAACGCCGCCTGCTGCCCGGAGCGCATCACCTGCTCGTTGATAAACCGCGTCGGGCCGTACCCGCGCAGGTACGGCACCAATACCCGATAGCCCAACTCGGCCAGCGCCGGTGCAATGGCGTCATAGCCGCGCGGGTCATAGGGGAAACCATGCAGCAGGATCACGGGCGGTCCGTCGAGGGGACCGTGGGCTTCATACGCCACATCGAGCATGGAGGTGCGCACGCAGAGCAGCGGGGCGGTGGTGGTCATGGTGGGTGATTACCGACTGGCCAGGGATGCTGAAACTCTAGCCGATTGTTGTGGCGGGTTGGGGGCAGGGATTACTTGCTTGAGCCGGTTTGTCGAAGGCCGATGCAATTTCCCCACGGGTCGCGTACCTGACAAATCCAATGACCACCTTCAATCTCCATCGGCCCGCGATACAACGTCCCGCCCAGTTCCTCAAACCGGCGCAATGCCTGCTGCAAGTCGTCTACTCCCCAGTACACCACTGATCCTGCAGCCCCTGATGCAACCTTGTCATCGGCGTTGACGATCTCGAGGGCGACGCCTGCTACATCCAAATGGCCGAAGTCGTCAGGGTCATGATGAATGCGTGTCGCCAACGGAAAGGCGGCGGCATACCACTCGGTTGCCGCCCGCCAGTCCGGGACGTGAATGAGGATGGAGAGGATGGGCATCAGCCGAACAGAACCTCCCATACCTGTGTTTTTCTTGGCCAGCCACTCTTGGTTCAACAACCCCAATACACCCAGATCGTGTCGCTGGCCATTCCAAAACCCAGCCTCGCGCAACGTGCCTTCGGCTTGGAAACCCAGTCGTGCCAACAGCTGGAGCGACGCGGTATTTTGCGGATGCACCCAGGCTTCCACGCGATGCAATTTCATCTGTTCAAAACCCCAGTCGAGCATCGCCTGCAAGGCCTCGTGCATCAACCCTCGGCCACGCGCGCCGGGCGCTAGTTCACAGGCGAGAGCGCAACTGTTCCAGCTCTGGTTCCACTTGAACAGGCCACAACTGCCGATCAGTTTTCCATCGTGTTCGATCCCCCAGCGTGTGCCGGGGTTGGGTTGGCTGCGCCAGTGCGCGAAGGTTTCGATCAGGGATTCGGCCTGGGCAAGTTCGGTCATCGCGTCGGCGCCGAACCAACGCATGCTGTCGGCATCGCGGTGGATGTCGAACACTGTCGGTGCGTCGCTTGCCACCAGTTCACGCAGGCATAGGCGTTGGGTGTGTAGCGTTGGGAAAGGGCTCATGGTGTGGTTGTCGCTAAAACCTGCTCACGATCCACCACCTTGCCAAAGTGATGCCGCCACAGCTCCACCCCCAACTGCCCCGACCGATCCAACGACGAGCCCACGGTCAGATCGCTGATCAGCGTCGGCTGCAACCCCGCATCAAACAGCGCAAACCCCGCCGCCAGCACGCAGGTGTCGGTTTGTATGCCACACACCAATACACGCGCCGGCGCCAGGCTTTTGAGGTGGGCAATCGTCTCGGGCGTGGGCGCATAGCCGTGCTTGATGAAGATGCGATCTGCCGCGATCAGGCTGTCGTCATCCGGCGCCGGTTGCCAGCCGAGCTGGCGGGCAAAAGGGGTAACGCTTTCGTCGTGGCGCTCGACGGTGGCCACCGACGGCAGGCGGCCGAGCAGGGCGGTGATGCCGTCCACCAGCCACGCCGGTGGATTGAAGCACGGTTGCACGTCGATGATCAGCAGTACCTGGCGCATGGGGTTCCTGTCCGTAGCCGAGGGGCGGATCATTGTGCCTCAGGGCTGCCAGGTCGTCTTCTCCCCACTGAGCTTACGGTCGAGGAACGTTGCCGCGCTGATCAACGCCAGGTGGCTCAAGGCCTGGGGTGTGTTGCCCAGGTGACGGGCCTGGCTGTCGAACTCTTCGGCGTACAAGCCCAGCGGGTTGGCGTAGCGCAGCAGTTGTTCGAATTCCAGGTGGGCCTTTTCCACTTGGCCGGCGCGCGCGAGGCATTCGACGTACCAGAATGAGCACGCGGCAAACGCGCCTTCGGTGCCTTGCAGGCCGTCGATCTGGCTGTCGTCGTTGCGGTAGCGGTAGACCATGCCGTCGCGCACCAGGCTTTTCTGGATGGCTTCAAGGGTCGACAGCCAACGCGGATCGGTGGCCGCGACGAAGCGCACCAGCGGCATCAGCAGCATCGAGCCATCGAGCGCCGTGCTGCCGATGTGCTGCACAAAATGCCCGCGTTCTGCGTTCCAGAAGTTGCTCCAGATGTCGGCGTAGATCGCCTGGCGTGCCTGGTCCCAACGGGCGAACGGCGCCGGTAGCGAGCGCTTGGAGGCCAAGCGGATCGCGCGGTCCAGCGCCACCCAGCACATCAGTCGCGAATGCAGGAAGTGATGCTGTTCGCCACGCATTTCCCAGATGCCCACGTCTTCGCTGTTCCAGATTTCGCAGACCTGATCGGCGACTTCCACCGTGTGTTGCCAGCCGTCATGGGAGATGGCCTCGCCGTATTTGTTGACCAGGTACACCGCGTCCATCAGCTCGCCGTAGATATCCAGCTGGATCTGCCCGACCGCCCCGTTGCCGATGCGCACCGGCTTGGCGCCGCCGTGGCCGGCGAGGTGCGCCAGTTCGGTTTCCGGCAGTTCCTGGCGACCGTCGATGCCATAGAGGATATTGATCTTCATCGGCTGGCCGCAGCAGTCACTGACCCGCCCTTTGAGCCAGCGCATATAGGCGTTGGCCTCCTCGACAAAGCCCAGGCGCATGAACGCGTAGACGGTAAACGAAGCGTCGCGAATCCAGGTGTAGCGGTAATCCCAGTTGCGCTCGCCGCCGGGTGTTTCCGGCAGGCCGAAGGTGGCGGCGGCGATGATTGCGCCGTGTTTGCGTGAGGTCAGCAGCTTCAACGCCAGGGCCGAGCGATTGACCATTTCGCGCCAACGCCCGCGGTAGTTCGACTGGGCGATCCAGCCGCGCCAGAACGCCAGGGTGTGGGCCAGGGCAAGGTCGGTGCAGCGGCTGTCCACGCGTTCATCTTCCTGGCCGCCGAGGACAAATTCCGCGCCTTCGTCCTGCTTCAGGGTGAAGCGGGCGACTGCCGCACCCTCCTTGACGTGCAGCGGATGGCTGCCAGACAAGCGCAGGCCGGGCTGGCCGTCGGCGTTGAAGCACACGGTGCCGTTGTCGAGCGCGGCCTGGGTGGGCGCGCGTGCGTAGTCATGGCGTACGGCGCAGCGCAGGTGGATATCGGCCGTGCCGCTGACCACCCGCACGCGGCGAATCAATAGCGGCAGGTCGTCGATTTCATCGCTGATCACCAGCAGGTCGGTTATTTCCACCACGGCGGCATCGCTGAGCCAGCGGGTTTGCAGCACGTTGGTGTCGGGCAGGTAGATCTGCTCGCGGCGGGCGTTGGGCAGGTCCGGGGTGAGCTGGAAAATGCCGGCGTCGGGGCTGTCCAGCAGGGCGCAGAAGATCGACGGGCTGTCGAACTCCGGCCAGCAGAAGAAGTCGATGCTGCCTTTGTCGTTGACCAATGCGGCGGTGCGCATGTCGCCGATGATGCCGTGGGCGTCGATGGCGCTTTGCGCTTCGTTGTTTGACTCAACCATTGCCACGAAACTCCGGATAAAGGCTCATGCCGCCGTCGATGAACAGGGTGCTGCCGACCACGTAGTCGGAGGCGTCGCTGGCCAGCCACACCACAGCGTTGGCCACGTCTTCCACGTCGCCGACGCGGCCGTAGGGGATCAGCTTCAGCAACTCCTTTTCCGCTGCGCCCTCGGTGGCCGCGCGGTTGATCGGCGTGCGGATCGCCCCCGGTGCAATGCCGTTGATACGGATGCGCTGCTCGCTGACTTCCTGGGCGAGGGTGCGCATCAGCATCTCGACGCCGCCTTTGGACGCGGCGTAGTTCACATGCCCGGCCCAGGGGATCAACTGGTGTACCGAACTCATGTGGATGATTTTCCCCGCCGCCCGCGACACGCCTTCACGCACGCCCTGGCGATTGAAGAGACGCACGGCGGCCCGGGCGCAGAGGAACTGGCCGGTGAGGTTGACGCCGATCACTGTGTTCCAGTCGTCGAGGCTCATGTCCACCAGGTTCGCGTCTTTTTGCAGGCCGGAGTTGGCGACCAGAATGTCGAGGTGGCCAAAGGCGTCGAGGGTCTGGGCGAACAGGCGTTCCACGTCCGCCTCCTTGGACACATCACCGCCGATGGCAATCGCCCGGCCGCCATTGGCGTTGATCTGTGCCGCGAGGGCTTCGGCGGGGGCCGCCTGGGCGTTGTAATTGAGCACCACGGCCGCACCGGCATCGGCCAGGGCCTTGGCGGCACCCGCGCCGATGCCGGAGCTGGCGCCGGTGACCAGGGCGACTTGTTGCTGCAACGAGAGAAGCATGGGTCAACCACCATTGTCAGAGGGTTCAGTCAGCTGACTGGCGGGGCGGGGCGGAAGTTCAGCGCATGTGCCAATGGTGAGGGGCGCGGCCTTGAGCGGAAAAACTGGTAGTTCTGACAGTAGACGCGTTCATTCCGTGGGTTGAGGCTACAGGCGTGCAAGTGTCCAGAGGACGGACCCGGTGAGCAAATATTGGCTACTCGTGCTGCTGGTCAGCGGCTACGTCCTGGATGTTCATGCCCAAGTTTCCTCCGTAAAGACAGATTTCATCGAGCGCCTGCTGGCGCAAATGACGCTGGAAGAAAAAGCCGGCCAACTGGCGTTGGCGAGCTTTGATTTGAGACGGATTACCCCCCGCGACCTTGAGCGGATAGCCGAAGGCTCTGTGGGAGGTATTGGCGGCCGGCGTTCGCCACCGCTTGGGCGCGAGTTGCAGCGCATCGCCGTGGAGCAAAGCCGGCTGAAGATCCCTTTGTATTTTGCGCAGGACGTGGTGCACGGCATGCACACCATTTTCCCGGTAAGCCTGGCCCTTGCCGCCAGTTGGGACTTGTCGGCGATAGCGCGTGTGGGGCGGGTCAGCGCGCAAGAGGCGGGCGCCGAAGGCGTCGGCCTGACATTCAGCCCCATGGTCGACATCACCCGCGACCCGCGTTGGGGGCGGGTATCCGAAGGCTATGGTGAAGACACCTACCTGGCCTCGCGCATCGCCGCGACCCTGGTCAAGGCCTATCAAGGCGAAGACCTGCGCCGTGTCGACAGCCTGATGGCGACGGTAAAGCACTTTGCCTTGTATGGCGCGGTAGAAGGCGGGCGCGATTACAACAGTGTCGATATGAGCACTGCCACTATGTATCAGTTTTACTTCGAACCCTATCGCGCGGCGATTGATGCCGGTGCCGGGGGGGTGATGATGGCGTTCAATACGGTGGCGGGCGTGCCTGCCACGGCCAATCCCTGGTTGATCCGGCAGGTGTTGCGCCATGACTGGGGGTTCTCGGGGGTCACCCTGGGAGACTGCGCAGGGATTATTCAATTGATCGACCATGGCGTCGCGGCTGACGAGGGGCAGGCGGCGGCCCTGGCATTGCGTTCGGGCCTCGATGTGGCGCTTTGCGATGATGCTTACGTGAATGAGTTGCCCCGGCAGATACGCGCCGGGGCCGTCAGCAGCGAAGCCCTCGATGAGGCCGTGCGGCGTGTGTTGGGCATGAAGTACGACATGGGCTTGTTCGATGCCCCCTATCACAAGCTGCGCACTGAAGCGTTGCCACCGATTGAAACGCGCCTGCAACGTGACGCTGCGCGCAGCGTCGCGCGTGACACCTTCGTGCTGCTGAAGAATGCCGATCAGGCATTGCCGTTGCGCAAGCAGGGACGGATCGCATTGATCGGCCCTTTGGCCAAGAGTCGACGCGATCTGTTGGGCAGCTATTGCGGCAGTTGTGACGCCGACACCGTGGTGAGCATTTATGACGGCCTGGCGCAGGCCATGCGCGCAAAAGCGACGTTGCTTTATGCGCGCGGTGCGAACGCCAGCGACGATGGCGCGCTGATTGCGCGGTTGCAAGGCTACGACACGCCGCTGGATATCGATCCCCGTCCTCCGCGGGCACTGCTTGACGAGGCGAGGGCGGTCGCCCGGCAGGCGGATGTCATCGTCGCCGTGGTGGGCGAGCCGTGGGGCTTCAATGATGAGGCCAGCAGCCGCTCGCACATCGACCTGCCCTCCAGTCAGAAGCAATTGCTCAAGGCGTTGCGGGCGCTGGGGAAGCCTTTGATCATCGTCCTGGTGAATGGCCGCCCGATGGATTTGAGCGATGAACAGTCACAGGCAGATGCACTGTTGGTCACGTGGTACAGCGGCACCGAGGGCGGCAATGCCGTGGCCGACGTACTGTTCGGTGACTACAACCCGTCGGGGAAACTGCCGATGACCTTTCCCCGCTCCGTGGGGCAGATCCCGCTGTACTACAACCATTTGAATACCGGTCGCCCTTTCGATTCGGCCAAGCCCTTTAAATACACCACCCAGTACATCGACGAAGCAGAGGGGGCGCTGTATCCGTTCGGATACGGCTTGAGTTACACCCGTTTCGCGCTGTCGAACCTGCAATTGTCGGCACCCACGCTCTTGCGAGGTGGGACACTCAAGGCCAGCGTTGAGCTGGCCAATACCGGCGAGCGCGATGGCGAAACCGTGGTCCAGCTGTACATCCGCGATCCAGTTGCATCCATCAGCCGGCCGGTCAAGGAGCTCAAGGGTTTCCAGAAAGTCATGCTCAAGGCAGGGGAGCGTCGACGAATCGAGTTCACCGTGGGTGAAGCGGACCTGAAGTTCTATGACGTCCACTTGCGACACGTCGCCGAGCCTGGCGAGTTCAGGGTGCAGGTTGGGTTGGATTCTCGGGAAGTCATTGAACAACGCTTCGAACTGCGCTGACACGACGGGAAGCAATTGCCCGACTTAATAGGAAGCATTACTATTCACGCCCGCCTCCCCAGTGCCTCCGCGATGATTCCCCAGCCGCCCCGCAGAACAGGCTTTTTCGAGTACTACGAAGAGTTGATCGGCACCTGGACGCGCCGCCTGAGAAACCGTCAGCAGGCCGAAGACCTGGCGCACGACACCTTTGTGCGGGTGCTGGAGGCCCGTTCCAGCGAGGTTGAGCAACCGCGCGCCTACCTGCATCAGACGGCGCGCAATATCGCGGTGGACGCCCATCGCCGCGAAGACCGGCGCGAGGCATTGGGGCTGGAGGCCTTTGAGCAGAGTGCGCCCCACAGTGGCGACCCGGAGCATGTCATGCACGCGATCCAGTTGGCGGATTCCATCGAGCGGGCCCTGGCGGAGTTGCCGCTCAACTGCCGGCGGATTTTCATCTGGCAGAAAATCGAAGGCCTCACCCAGCAGGAAATCGCCGAACGCCTGGGGTTGTCCAAGAACATGGTGGAAAAGTATATGATCCGCACCCTGCGGCATCTGCGTGACCGCCTGGACGCGCTGGCCCCATGAACCAAGGATCTTCCATGATGGATACCCGTGCCCGAGACGAGGCTGCGCAATGGTTTGTGCGCCTGCAAGACGCCGAACTGAGCGCCGCTGAGCGTCAGCAGTTCGAGGCGTGGCGCCGGGAGCATCCCGCCCACCAATACGAATTCGATGTGCTGCGCGGCTTGTGGAGCGCCGCCGATCTGTTGCCAGAGGCGCGCCTGCAGGCGTTGTGCGCGGCGCCGGCCGAGCGCCCCGGGCGTCGCGCGGTGTTGCGTTATGCGGTGGCTGCCGGTGTGGTGGCGGTTGCCATTGGCCTGGGTGTGTTCAGCATTCAACCAAAGCCCTACAGCGCCGAGTTCAGCACGCGGTTGGGAGAACATCGCCAGGTGACCCTGCCCGACGGCTCGATGATGGAGTTGAACAGTCGCAGCGTGGTTGCAGTGCATTTCGAGAAAGGCCGGCGTGGTGTGGTGCTCAAAAGCGGCGAGGCGATGTTCAGCGTCGAGCATGACACCCGCCGACCGTTTGTGGTCGCCGCCGGGGCCGGGCAGGTCACCGTGACCGGCACCCGTTTTGACGTGCGCCGCGACGACGACCAGACCCGCGTGGTGGTCGAGGCCGGAACCGTCAAGGTGCAAGGGCGTGCAGCCGATGCCATCGTCACCCTCACGGCGGGGCGCGGCACGCACATCGACGGCCAGGGCAACGTGGTGCCGGCCTACGCGGTGAACGCTGAAGAGCTGACCGCCTGGCGCACTGGCAAACTGGTGTTCAACAACGCCACCTTGGGTGAGGTGGCGCGGGAAGTCTCACGCTACCGCGAGCAGCCGTTGCGGGTGGGCTCGGCGGCGGTGGGCAACCTGCGGCTGACCAGCGTGTTCAAGGCCAACGACACCGAGGCCTTGCTCAAGGCCTTGCCCCACATCCTGCCGGTGGCCGTGCGCGCGATGCCGGACGGCAGTCAGGAAATTATTTCACGCTGACATTCAGGTTTTTTCCGCGCTCGTCGTCTTCTCCTGCAACTGCAACTGGTTTGCATTAACGGCCGCACTTGCTTGCGATCACAGGACTCGATTCGACGTGAAAAAACTTGCTCGCCACAACAATAAAATCTCCCGCTGGGCGCCGCTGGCCCTGGCACTGGCCGTCAGCAGCGCGGCGTACGCCGCCGACGCCATCCATATCCAGGCCCAGCCCCTGGGTGCGGCGCTGAGCCAGTTGGGCCAGCAAACGTCCCTGCAAGTGTTCTTCAGCCCGGACATGGTCGCCGGCAAGCAAGCCCCGGCCGTGGACGGTAACCTCTCGCCGGAACAGGCCCTGCGCCAGCTGCTGCAGGGCAGTGGCCTGGACTACCAGATCGACGCCGGCTCGGTCACGTTGCGCCCGCTGAGCAGCGGCACCGGTGCAGCCGGCTCGCCGCTGGAACTGGGCACCACCGACATCAAGGTGGTCGGCGACTGGCTCGGCGATGCCAATGCCGAAGTGGTGCAGAACCACCCCGGCGCACGCACGGTGATCCGCCGCGAGGCCATGGTGGAGCAGGGTGCGATGAACGTCGGCGACGTGTTGCGCCGTGTGCCGGGCGTGCAGGTGCAGGAGTCCAACGGCACCGGTGGCAGCGACATTTCCCTCAACGTCGGTGTACGTGGCCTTACTTCGCGGTTGTCGCCACGTTCCACGGTGTTGATCGACGGCGTCCCGGCGGCGTTTGCCCCCTATGGTCAGCCGCAACTGTCGATGGCGCCGATTTCGCAGGGTCTAGCTGTTTCTAATAATTGTGATCTAGGTCGCCAAGCGGGTGGAGGCTCTGCATCCGCCTGATTGGGGGCCGGATACGGAAATAGCCAACGGAGTGATAATGGAAGGGGGGGTGAGGCTGTGGGTGATAGCTAATGGTTTGGAGATATATCCTTGAACCTATGGCTGCTTAGCTCAACGAAAAGATAGGCGGTATTTTCTACTCTGTGTGAGTAGGATATATGTCCGTGAAGGTCATTATTTGGTTTAAAGATACAAGTATGTATCGTGGCAGGATACATAGTGGTTGTAAATTCCTACGGTGTAGGAATGTGTATATCCGCAAAGCGAAAAATAGCTTCACGGGTATAAGTATGTAAAGTGGGGCTTTACATGTGTTTATAGTTTAATGTCCAGCTTTTCGATAATAGATTGCTTGTATTCGTCGGCTTCAATGTCTATTTTTATTTTTGCTTCTTTCCACTGTTCTTCATAAAGGTCTTGCCATCGTGCTACTAATGAATGGACAATCATATCAAGGTTTTGTTGTTTTACACTGTTCCCGCTTCTTGCAAACTCCTTGATTAGAACATCATTGGATATTGATTTGCAGCCTGAAAATGCTGCTATTAGCTTTTTAGCGAGGTTTGAGGTCATTCGGATATCATGAAGCTCATCCATTTCTACTATCTTTACGAACATGATTAAATATTTTTGACGCTCACGTCTTTTAAATCCACCAACCATACCGCCTATTTTTCCTGCATATTCCATCCTGTTCATAATTAGAACTCCTATGTTGTTATAATACCAATACCATAGGGTTTTGATATGTCAATGCTTCAAGGTCATATCTCCGAACCTTCAACTATTTCAGGTTTTGCTTCCGGGATATGTATTGTAGGAAATTGGCTACTTTCGATTTTTTTGAAATTTTAACGTCACCAATCCCCCACATTTTTTTGTGAAATTAATTTGAGAGCGATTTTTGAGTTTTTGCAGTGTCGTTTTTTGTTCTGCTTTGTGGCAAATTTCAACTAAGTGATTTGCTTAGGGTTGAACCCTATTTGCTCATTAACGTCCGACCTTATATTTATTTTCGTTTTGCTATTGACAAGGTTTTTTGCTGTAAATAAGCCATAATTCAATGGTTAAAAAATTAAATATCTAAAAAAATTCGATGAAAACGTTAAATTTTCACGGCAATTTTTTCAAGAAAATAATTTTTGTAAAAAGTCGATTTTTGGTTACTGCCCCAAATCGCTTTCGGGATATTTAGGCTTATCAGCCCAGTGAATGATATTCACCCATTTTGATGAATTTTGAAAAGTGTGAAATTTTCATTAGGAGAGAAATTTGATATGTATGTATACATACATATAGGTTGGGGGACATATCTCCGAACCTATGGAAGTATTGGGTTGAGTGGTTAACGCTGTTTTGGACTGTTTTTGATATAGGCTTTTTACACTACCCATAATGCTGCGAGGTATAACGCATTTGGCTATTTTAGGCGTGTAGTGGTGTGGCTTGGTGTCGTTGTATCAACGGAGTGGAAGAATGCCGATTTTGACCAATTCCGTGCGTTATATCGATATCGGTGGGGCGGTGTATGTATATGTGGGGGATACGGGGAGGAAAGGGAGGGGATGGGCGGGAAAGGAAGAAGAAACACCCTCACCGGGTGCTATTATCTGATATAGGCTTTTGCACTAATTATAATGCTAGGGTTGCTTTCTCCAATAAAATACAGTTCTACGGCTTACATTTAACTCCTTCATGACTTCCTTAATGGTTGCTCCTGCTTCAAGTAAGATAATACCTCGTTCTCTCTTGGTCTTGCCCTTCTGTTTACCCCTGAAAGCCTGTATCTCGCTTGTATGGGTTCTTGCGACATAATCGTCAAAGGTGCCCCGGTTAAAGTTTCTATGCGTCCACTTCGCCACGCTTTTGGCCGTGTGCTTTACTTCGGAAATGTCCAACGGCGTAGTAAAATTAACGTTGTAGCCGGTGGCACGGTCTAGGCAAGCGTTTAGCCATTGTTCATAGGTCGGCCAACCCTGACGAATCGCCTTGTATGCCCACGCTCTTAATTGGTCAAAAAGCATACAGTTACGACCCAAGCCATAATCCTCTATGGGCTTTTCTTTGGCCTTTTCAGGGGTTAGGTCGATGTAGTCGGCCAAGTCGTCCAACGTGTATGGATCGGCCTGCCATTGGTAGACGATCCAGTGGGAATTGATCGGGTTCTTGCAGATCAACCCGGAATAGCCTCTGTCGGCTCCCAGACGACTACGCAAGCCTGCCTCAACGGCTGCAGCGTATCGTAAAGCGGCGGTTTTGCCGTCGATTGCGGTTCGGACAGGTGTTTGTAGGAGGTAAAGCAAATGAGCGTGCCCATTGGCCGGATTTCGAGCTATTAGGTTTGGGGCTGGTGCTCCCACGTCATCCCAGTGCATCCCTGCATTAGATTTATCGAGGTCAAAAACCATCCAATATCTATGTGTAGGCCCATTGGGCTGAACTAGTCTTGCAAGTTTAGCTTTTTCTTTTTTGTTGATTTTTAAGCCGCTGATTAAATCATCGGTGTGATAAGGTCTCTTTGGTAAGTAGTCCTCAAATAGTTTTATACATCCCATTGTTTTCCTCTTCTAATTGGTTGTTTAGAAAAAGAAAACCTTGGAAGATGACTTGACAATAAACTTTTTGATGATTAAATGAGTGTGTTGATTAAAGTTTTTTAAAATTTTATTGTAGTATCCTTAGCCACCTTGCCGGGTGGTTTTCTTTTTCTGCTCCTTTCAAGTTGCCACACTTTCGAAGTTTGTCAAACTTAGATGGTAAAAAACCCGCTTAGTCGCGGGTTTTTTATTGGCATAAAAAAGCCTGCACGATGCAGGCAAAGGGAAATGGAAATTACACTACCGCCTGTAAGTGGTGAGTTTGTACTGTGGTTTGTGTTGAAAATCAATGCTGCCTATCAATTAGACTGAAGGATATGAGTTTTTTCATTCAAGAAATTATTTTTTTTGCCGATACAGCAAGTATTGATTTATTACGTCTGGGTTTAGGAGCGGTCGATGAATATTAGAAGTATGAACATTGGTAGTCGAGCCGGTATTGGGTTCACAATTATCGCATTACTCGTTTTGGTTATGGGAGGGATCGCTTTATTCCAAGCACACCAAATGGACGATGCAGCTGCCGAAATTCGTAATGAGTGGTTGCCAGCAGTCGAGGCTGTGGGAGTGGTTGGGAGTAGTTTAGGGCGAGCCAGAGCACTGACTTTACGAACGTTGATTTTGGAGGAGAAATCCGAACTAAATACTACCGTTGATCTGGTTAGAAGTATAAACCAAGATGTTGCTATGAGCTTGAAAGGTTATGAAAAGGAAATAGATGACTCTGAGGATCGTCAGATTTTCGAGAAATTTAAAACCTCATACGAAAAGTACCTTTCTGTTCAGCGTCAGATTTTAGAAGGAGTTTTGTCTTCACCTGAAAGGGCTGACGAAATTAAGATGGCAAATGGACCTTTGGCTGATAATGCTGATCAAATGATGGTTTTTTTAAATCAGTTGATTAAGTTTAATGAGAAAGGTGCTGTTCATGCTGCTGATCAAACAAATAAAGTATTTAATGCTGCTGTTTTCATGATTGTTGTCGCGTTGATTATTATTTTGATACTGATGATTGTAATCGCGGTGGTTCTTACTCGGAGTATCGTTTCTCCTTTGGCTGAAGCGGTGGTAGTTGCAGATAGAATTGCCGATGGTGATTTAACTCAACGAATCAAGATAAATGGTTCTGACGAGCCTGCACACCTGCTAATTGCATTGAAAAAAATGCAGATTAGCTTGCATGATACGATTGAAAGAATCTCCGAATCATCAAATATGCTGGCTTCTGCTTCTGAAGAGTTACATGCGGTGACGGAGGATACTAATCGAGGACTCAACCAGCAAAGTGCAGAAATCGACCAAGCCGCTACAGCGGTAAATGAGATGACAGCGGCGGTTGAGGAAGTGGCTCGTAACGCTGTAAATACTGCCGATGATTCTAAAGCTGCTGATAAAAGCACCTATCAAGGCCGTGAAAAGGTTAGTCAGGCTTTGGAGTCCATTAATAAACTCGTTGGTAATATCTCTGATACTTCGTCTGAAGTTAAAATTTTGGCACAGAGTGCCGGTGAAATTAGTCAAGTACTGGTAGTAATTCGCTCAATTGCTGAGCAAACAAATTTGCTGGCACTTAATGCTGCCATCGAAGCTGCTAGGGCTGGCGATGCTGGTCGTGGCTTTGCTGTTGTAGCGGATGAGGTACGTGCGTTGGCTCATAGAACCCAACAATCGACAGCTGAAATAGAACAAATGATTGAAGGTATTCAATCAGGTACAGGCCGTGCAGTTGATGCTATGAATGAGAGCCAAGACCGTGCTAATGGCACGTTAGTGGTTGCTCGGGAAGCTAATGATGCTCTTGAGGTAATTAGTGAAGCAATTACCTCAATCAACCAGAAAAACTTGGTTATTGCCAGTGCTTCGGAAGAGCAGGCACAGGTTGCCCGTGAAGTTGACAGAAATTTGGTTAATATTAGGGATTTGTCAATGCAAACGTCTGCGGGGGCTAACCAAACCAATGCGGCTAGTCAAGAGCTTTCGCGTCTTGCGGTAGATTTGCATTCTATGGTTTCAAAATTTAGGCTTTAAAAGCAAGATGACGCTCGCAAATTATTTATAAGCCCCTTTTAGGGGCTTTTTTTATGAGTTAGCTATATGGGTCATAAGGGTCTTGAAATGGGCTTGGTGGCTTGAGTTTTAGCAGTCTTCTCTTTCTGGCTTCTTTCGCCTGCAGGGCTTCCTCCTTGTCAAACTCAACAACTTGTTTTCTTGTGAACGTGTCGGATGCCAAAAGTTTCACTTTATCTGTAAATCCTAACTCCACTTTGGCATGGTCTAATCCTTGTTCTTTTAGTTGTTCCCCAACGTTAAATAGGTAATCCTTTCGTTTCTCTGAACCCAAGCGGCTTGCCATTTTATATGTGTTTTCTCTTAATCTCTTATAGAATTGCTCTGGATTTTCATCAAGCCTTTTGGCTTCAAGTATTCGATCAACCAGAATGTCAAATTTTTTGATTAATGGTTCAAGCTCTTCCTCGTAGACCTTAATCGCTTTTTCTAATACTGATTTTCTTTCGGTATCCTCTTCTATTTTCTTCCTTAGCTCGCGTAGTTCTTTGGTCATTTTTTCTTTGGTGGATTTGAAATTTATCTTTAGCTGTTCGGTTTTGTTCGTCTTCTCGGTTATGTCCTCGGACAGTATTTGCCTATGGTGGTCGAGCTTCGCATTTTCTTTTTGCTGCTCTGTGGCGTGCATCTCTAAGTTTTGGATTTTATTCTGGTATGTTGAAACAGTATTTTGAAGCTCGCTTATCGTGGTGTTAAGCGTGACGACATTCGTTTTTTGCTCGGTCAGCTCTTCTTTCTTCTGTGTAAGCTCCTGCTCAAGTTTCTCTACTTGTCTGGTGTAATAGTTATGGCTTCGCTCGCTCTTGGGCTTCTTGGCCTCCTGCTCAATCTTGCTTAGGAATTCTTTGTTATCCTTGGTTTTAGGTAGGAATTTGGCTTGTAAGCCATATGGAGCGGCTAAGCTGTTAAAGTGCTCGTAAAAGGCCGCCTGCATTACTTTTGACTTCCATGACTCGCGTTCTCGGATAAACCTATGGTTTTGCTTTTCTTCGCTACGGTTGGGAAGTTTGAAGTCTTCTAATGTTGGCGGTTCGGATATATTATCAAGGTGAGCTTTATTCTTCGCGTAGTATTGTGATGCGAATTCAAATTCTTGGGCTGAAAAATCATATTTTCCGGTCTTTGTGTTTTGAAGGTCAAGGAAGGCGTGAACGTGGTTGGTTGTCTCGTCCAAGTGGCTGAATGAAAAAAGCATCTTGTTGTTGGGGAAATTCTTTTGATAGAACTGGTGCATGGCTTTCTGCAAAAGGTCTGTGTATCCCTTTGTGATTGCCAATTTATTGGGTTCGGGGATCACAAGGATGATCTCCTTGACCCTGTTAACCGTCCTTGATACGGCTCTATCTGGTGCGTTCTGCTCGATCTCCTGCTTCTTGGTGGTGTAGTTCTCTAAAAGGTCGATCCTCTGGGCTACGCGGCTAATCTTGTGTTGATTTAATAGGGTGGCGTAGTCCTCGATTACCAACGTCCTTTCCCCCTCCATTACAGATGTGACATGTTCTTTTATCTCGGTTGGTTCGGTTGCGTTTATGAATTTGACCAGTTTAGATTTGAGTTTTCTCAGCTTTTCTTTTTCTGCTGCTATCTCGTCAGTCGCTTCTGTCGCTATGAGCTTGGTTTGTAGTTGGTCGTTGAAATCGGCCAGTAATTGCTCTGCCAATTCCCTTGTTAATATCTGTTCAAGACCACCTACAATGGCGACATTCGGGTGGTCTGGATTGGGATTGAATTCAAAGTCGTCATACTCATTTTGATCGAGCCTGAGCGAGTGTCTTAACGAACTATCTAACCCCTTCAGGTTGGAGTAGTTCCTATCTCTTTTTGTTAGCGTGATTGTTTGCAGGTTGGTGTCATTCATTACATCCTCAGTAGTGGGTTGGTCTTTGCTCTTGGCTTTTGCTTCTGTCCTGCCGACTAGGCACCTGCGTTAACCGTCACATCTTTTGCGTAGCAAAAGTGGGATGGTTAACATAGCAGGTATGTTTCTAAGGGCTTCTTTGAAAACTTGAACCATATGCATATATTGAACCACATAAAAAATGTATATCAAGCATGATGGTGTGGGTGGTTTTGTATAGTGGTGTTGGTTGGGTATGTGCGTGCGGTGTAGTAATCTTTATTATAGTTATCTAGTGTATATGATATCTATATATAGATAACTAAAGACGTGTGTGGGTGCGTGCGTATACATGAGGCGTGTGCGGGGGAGTGCATTATGCGAGAGATTTTTTTAAAAAAGTTTTTTTTGAAGAAAGTCAAAAGCTATTCTGGTGATTAAGAGCGTGGTGCCTTTTGTTTTTGCTCTGGTTTTTAACGTGTAACGCCTTGGATTGTTAATGTGTAACCCCTCCAATTTTCGGTTTATTAGAGGGGCTTAATTTTATTTTATGATATGGGAAAGGTCTGGTATTCCAAATGGCGTTAGTGGAGCTTTTTGTTTGAAAAATTGATGGGTATAAAGATTAAAGTCTTTTTCACCTTTTATACGAATGTCCATGCCGACGAGGTTTGTTTCTTTATCAATTTTAACGTCGAAGGTGATTCCTCTGGTGATGAAAAATGTGTTGAGTTTCAATCGGCCTTCTTCTGTTTCGTATAGGGCTATTATGTCTTCGTAGGTGGTGATTTCGAGCGTTTCCGCTTCGATTGCTAACGTGCCTTCAAGTTTTTGGATCTCGCTTTCTAACACGGTGATCCGTGCTTCGCTATCGGCCACACGCCTGATAAATGTATTTGGAATTATTCCGTCAAACTGAGCTAGCGAAGCCTCTAACATCTCCAATGTGGATTTTTCGGTTGTTAGCTTGGCTTTCTTGGCTCGTATTTCTTCTTTTGGTGCCGAAGTATCACGAACGGAAAAGAAACGGCTGAATGCGTCGTTTACGGTGTCCATTTGCTTGTATTGGTCTTGGCTGAACCAAGTGAAGTCTTTTCGCTTCTTGTCTGTCCGCTCGTCAATGTAACGATTTTCCGATAATTGCCTAACGAAAGCGAGGAATGTGCCGAAAACAAGCTCAAATCTAATTCTGTTACTACATTCGCATACTCGTTCGGCTCTGTTAGAGCAAACAAGGTAGGCGTAGCGTTTTTTCTCGGTTCCTAATATTTGTAAGTTGAAAATCATCCCGCATTTATGTTCTTCGCATTGGATGCAGTGCCGGAAAATATTGTAATGGTGGGGTGTTCTACGTCCGTAATTTCGCCCATTTAATCGGGTTTTCATCGCAGCAACGGCTGCACTGAATTCTATTTCATCAATGATTTTTGGAAAATAATTGGGAACATAACGATCAAACGCTTTGGTGCCGTTCTCGTTGCGTCGTTGCAAACGTAGCACGCCAATTGGGCTTTTGCTGTTTATAAGTTGAAGGACTGCTGTTCTAGTCCAACGGCGTTTTGAATGTTTATTTACTTGCTTAACGCTCTCCAATACTCCAACGTGTTTGAGTAGGTCGAAAATCTGGCGAATTTCTTGGGCTTCATCTTCAACGATGATAAAAGATTGACTTTGTTCATCAAAGCGAAAGCCGTAGGGGCATCGTTTACCTATAACGTTGGTTTCTGCAGTGTCTCGCTTCTTTACCCACACGGATTTCAGGCGTTTGCTCTTGGTGTCGCTTTCTTCGTGTGCCCGTTTTGCGATTACACCTACTAGGATCAAGGTTTCGAGGTCGCGGCTTGGATCGTCGTAGGAATATGTCTTGTTGTCGAAAACGGTGTGTAGTCGCACGCCTTTTTTGAGAATTGATTGGATTAGATCAACGGAGTCGGTGAGTTTCTGGCGGGTTAGTCGGTCGATTGATTCGACAATGATGTAGTCGCCATGCTCAATTTCTCCACTCTCTATCCTGTCCAACAACCCTTTTAACTGGCCGATCCGGGCGTTTGCACCACGGAATGCACTGATCCCCTTGTCGATAACGGTTTCGACCACGGGGACGCCTGTGACCTCTGTAAATGCTTGGAGTGGGGTGGTTTGACGGTCGTGGCTGTCTCGGCCTTCTTCGCCTTGCGAGGCGGTTGACCATCTGACGTATGCGTATGCCTTGGGCATTGAATCGGCTCCGGGTAGGTTCTATCTCATTTTATTAGATAATAGCTTACCGTGGTCCGCCGGCAACCTGGACAGCATCGACGTGGTGCGCGGTGCCGGTTCCGTGCGGTATGGGCCGCAAAACGTCGGCGGCGTGATCAACTTTGTCACCCGCGCGATCCCGGAAAAGTTCTCCGGTGAAGTCGGCACCACCCTGGAAACCTCGGCCCATGGCGGCTGGAAACATCTGGAAAACGCCTTTGTCGGCGGCACCGCAGACAACGGCATCGGCGCGGCGTTGCTGTACTCCGGGGTCAAGGGCGATGGCTATCGCAACAGCAACAATTCCAATGACATTAACGACGTGATCTTCAAGACCCACTGGGCGCCGACCGATCAAGACGACTTCTCCCTCAACTTCCACTACTACGACGCCACCGCCGACATGCCTGGCGGCCTGACCCAGAAGCAATTCGACGCCAACCCGTATCAGTCGGTGCGCGACTGGGACAATTTCACCGGGCGCCGCAAGGATGTGTCCTTCAAGTACATCCGGCAGATCGACGACCGCACCCAGGCCGAAGTGCTGACGTACTATTCCGACAGCTTCCGTGGCAGCAACATCGCCAACCGTGACCTGCTCACCCTGGGCTCGTACCCGCGCACCTATTACACCTTCGGCATCGAGCCACGGGTGAGCCATGTGTTTGACCTGGGCCCGAGCACCCAGGAAGTCAGCGTCGGTTATCGCTACCTCAAGGAAGGCATGCACGAGCAGGCCACCAGCCTCAACCTGGTCAACAACGTGCCCACCCCGGGCGGGCGCAGCGATGGCCACGTGTATCAGGACCGTACCGGTGGCACCGAGGCCAATGCGTTCTATGTCGATAACAAGATCGATATCGGCAAGTGGACCATCACCCCCGGCATCCGCTTCGAAGACATCCGCACCGAATGGCACGATCGCCCGGTGGTCCCGCTGACCGGCCCGCGTACCCTGGAAAAACGCCGCGAGGTGCACAACAACGAACCGTTGCCGGCCTTGAGCGTGATGTACCACGTCTCCGACGCCTGGAAGCTGTTTGCCAACTACGAAACGTCCTTCGGCAGCCTGCAATATTTCCAGCTAGGGCAGGGTGGTTCAGGTGATCAGACCGCCAGCGGCCTGAACCCGGAAAAAGCCAAAACCTACGAGGTGGGCACGCGCTACAACGACAACGTGTGGGGTGGCGAAGTGACGCTGTTCTACATCGACTTCGCCGATGAACTGCAATACGTCAGCAACGCGGTGGGCTGGACCAACCTCGGCGCCACCAAGCACACCGGTATCGAAGCTTCGGGCCACTACGATCTGTCGAACCTCGACCCGCGCCTGGACGGCCTGACCGCCAACGCCGGTTTCACCTACACCAAGGCCACCGCCGAAGGCGATGTGCCCTTCAAGGGCCGTGACCTGCCGCTGTACTCCCGTGAAGTGGCAACGTTGGGCCTGCGCTATGACGTCAATCACTGGACCCACAACCTGGACGTCTACGCCCAGTCCGGCCAGCGCGCGCCGGGCACGGGTACTACCTACATCACCCAAGGCACTGCCGATGGCCAATACGGGGATATTCCGGGCTATGTCTCGGTCAACGTGCGCAGTGGCTATGACTTTGGCGCGCAACTGTCGAACCTGAAGCTGGGCGTGGGGGTGAAAAACGTCTTCGACCAGCAGCACTACACGCGCTCCAGCGATAACAATGCCGGGCTGTACCTGGGTGAGCCACGTACGTTCTTTGTACAGGCAAGCGTCGGGTTCTGATCTGTATCCAGTGGGAAAAATCGCAGCTCCAGGGCTGCGATTTTTTTTGGCGTTTTCCTACGGTTTCACTCGACTGCCATGAGGTTTGACAGGAACCGTTTCCGACAAGTGCGCCACACAGTGAGTTACCTGATTGGCCTTGACGTGACGTCGGGCTGGCAGGTTCAGGACTCAATCTTCTTGCACTGGAGACATCTATGTCGGTATCGACCCTCGAGTCATCCGTACCTGCATCATCCACCTTTGATACGCCATCGCCTGCGCCGCAAGCCAAGGCCAGTCGCCCGGCGCCTTCCGTTGACGGCCAAAACGCGACGAACGTGAGTTTCCGCTCGCAGGAGAACCAGACCGGACCGGTGTTTGGCGATCATCAACCGCCGACCGATCGCGCGGGCCAGCGCCATGACCCTTTGGCAACGACGCAGGCGATGCGGCATCCAGGGTTCATGGAGCGCTTCAAAGACTGGATGAGCCATTGGTTTGGCGGGCACTGTCCGCCCATGCACAGGCCTTGCAACGGTGCCCCGCCAAGGCCGCACCCTGGTAGCGGTGCCCCTTCCAGGCCGCACCCAAAACCGGATTACTCGATGCAGAACCATGAACAGTTGACGCAAGCGCTGCTGGATAACTTCAAGGCGTTTACTGGGTCCCATCACGCGCGTTTCATGACCACCCGTGATATCAGGGAAATGGCCAGTAGACCCCTTGGCAACGACCCGGTGATGAACAACAACATTCGCCTGGCCCGGGAAATTCTGAACCGCCCCGACCTGATGCAGGCCCTGGATCGGAACAACGGCACGGGGGCGACGGACAACCGGTTCAGCAAGCAAGACTTGCGTAACGCCCTCAATGACACGAACTTTTTCCGGTACAAGGATGACAAGGAGATCGCCGGAGAAATGCTCAGCCATTTCGATGAACTGGCACGGCGTTGGGGCGGCAAAATCAGTATCCGGGACCTGCACAGACTCGCTGCCCAACCCCTGACGGGCGACTCTCCCAGGGATCACCTCATCCAGCTGGCCCAGGTACTGCTCAGGCGTGGCAACTTGCTGATGGCGATGGATCGCAATGGCGATGGATACCTCAGTCGAAGGGAACTCCAGCGGTTGTCGTCCTGACGCAAAGGCCGCAGTGTCATGAGGCACCGTGAGCGTTTTGCAGTGCCTCATGCCGGGCGATGAATGTGTCAGGAACCATTTCCACAGCGACGCCACTCAGGTAATACAACCTCGGCGGCTCTGGTGGGACGGGTCGCTTTTCAGGCATCGAGTCAGGGGCCAGCTATGACAACAACGTCGTTTCAATCTCGCCAGGATGGTTTTTCAGAAACCTTTCGCCGTGGGCATGACGCGGGGGCGGCTGCCACTGCTGAAACAGCCGCAGCGCTCCCGGCCAGCCTGCCGGCGAGCAGTTGCTGCGCCCAGACCCGGCGAATGAAAGCCTTTGCCGGCCAACGGCAATTCCAGGCGCCGGTCGCCGATGATTTCGCCAGGGGCATGCTGGCCCCAGGGCTGGCTGACGGCACGGTGGCCTCGCCCTTGAAACACCTTGCCAGTGCCTTGGCGACGTTGATCATGGGGCTTGCGGCCTGGCGCCGGCACAAGCCTGGCTGAGCACAGGTCTGGCCGCCTTTTTACATACTGTCATTGGTATTCTGCGCCAGTCTGGAACTGTCGCACTCCACTCACCACAGAGGTTTGCTTGTGTTCATGGAACCAAGCACGGATCTGAGAAAAGTTGGAGAAGTCGCATGACAATCGATGCTGCACTACCTCACGCGCGGCAAGCGGCCACGGGCGCATCGGCGCCGGCAGAACAGGGCACACGATCTGCGGCGTGTTCACCGGCCACCCACCGCGATGCCTGGAACGACCCCCCCCATGCTGCCCGGCCTCGTGACAGCTCATCGGGTGAGTTACCTCGGCGGCCAGCGCTGTTGCGCGGCGGCGTGCCCGGCCTGCATCACCGTGCCTTGCAGAATCCACTGGTGCCGCGTGCGAGCCTTTTGCCGCCGGGCGCCGACTCAAAGGACAGCCAGTTGGCCGAAACACTGAGGGACAGCTTTGGTTTGCTGCACCCTTTCTTGAGGGACGGACGACTGACGTTGTCATCCCTGCGGCAGGTGGCCGAAGCCACGGTGGGCGAGAGCGACAAGCTGGACCACGCCATCCTGGCGGCTCGCGAGATCATCCAGCGTCCGCCTCTGCGGGACGCAATCCTGAGCAGTGACGGTGATATCACCCGCGACAGCCTGGCGGTCGCCGTTAGTGTCTTGCAGGGCAACAGCTCCCCAGGCGCCTTCAGCCAGGACCCGTTCCATGGCCAGGACAACGCACAGGTAGTCAAAGCCTTGCAGGCGTTATTCGAGCAGTTGCGCGATCAGACAAAGGACAGAACGTTCTTTTTTGACAAGCACCAGTACGTGGAAATTGCCGCACTCAGGGCCCTGATGGGCGATCCCGACGCCGTCGGCCCATACGGCCAGCCGGTGCTGGACCCGGCCACCGGTTTGCCCGGCAAGCAGTACAGCGAACTGAGCGTGTACACGGCCAAGAACATCCTTGAGCGCCCGGGTTTATTGCGTTCGCTGGAGCGCGCCAGCGGCACGCGGATATTCGGCCCTGCCCACCAGGAAGGCTGGATCAGCAATAAAGGCCTGGAGCGCTGGCTTGAGCAGGACAAGGCCCACAAAGCCCTGTGACACCAGGGCTTTGTGGGTGGTTTTACACCTTGAGAATCTTGCCGCTGATGGCCACGCCCGCGAGCAGCAGGGCAATCAGTACAAAGGCGGTGCTCAGGCTGCTGCCATGAGCAATAAAGCCGATAACCGCCGGCCCGGCGAGAATACCCGCGTAGCCCAGGGTGGTGATGGCCGGTACCGCGATATGTTCGGGCATCACCGTTTGCTTGCCGACGGCGCTGTACAGTACCGGCACAATGTTCGAGCAACCGGCGCCCACCAGCGCATAACCGAGCAGCGCGGTTTGCCACGCCGGGAGCAGGGTGGCCAGTAACATGCCCGCCGTGGCCAGGGCGCCGCCGATCACGATCACGCGGGTGGCGCCCAGGCGGCGCACAATGGCGTCACCGGTCAGGCGCCCGGCGGTCATGGTCAGGGCAAACGCGGCGTAGCCAAGGCCGGCGTAGGCTTCGTCGAGGCCGCGCTCGGCGCTGAGGAACACGGCGCTCCAGTCGAGCACCGCACCCTCGGCAAGAAACACGATAAAACACAGGCAGCCGATAAACAGCACCACGCCATGGGGCACGGCAAACGCCGGTCCCGAACTTTCACTGCCATAAGGCAACAGGTGCGGCCCGGCCTTGAGCAACGCCACGGCCATGATGACGATCACCACCAGGGTCGCCTGCAACGGCGTCATGCCCAGCCCCAGCAACCCGGCGACACCGGCCGCACCGACAATGCCCCCCAGGCTGAACAGGCCATGAAAGCCCGACATCATGGTTTTGCCGCTGGCCCGTTCGACGATCACGGCTTGCAGGTTGACCGTTGAGTCCACCGTGCCCAGGCCTGCGCCAAACAGGAACAGACCAGCCATCAGCCATGGAATCGTACTCACGGTGGCCAGCATCGGCAGGGCCAGGCAGATCAGGATCGTGCCGGCGCTCAAGACGCGTCGGCAGCCGTAGCGTGACGCCAGTGCGCCGGCCACCGGCATGGCGATGATCGAACCCACGCCCAGGCACAGCAGCAACAGGCCCAGCGTGCCTTCGTTCAACTGCGCACGTGCCTTGGCGTAGGGCACCAGCGGCGCCCAGGCCGCGATGCCGAAGCCGGCGATAAAAAATGCGATGCGAGTGGACATTTGCTCCAGCCGCCCGGGAATCACGGGCGCAGGGGTGGGGATGGCGGTCATGGAAAATCCTTGGTTTTGCGTTCAACGAACGGTGTCCGGCGCGACATCCTTGCACATCAGGCCTTGCTGAGCGAGCCGGGTTCCCGCTGAGGCGGCGGCTGTGAAGTTTATTTTTACAAACTGGGAACGCTTTAAGTGTTACTCGCCACGTAAGGGATGCCGGCTCTGCCGGAGGCGATCTGGAAGGTGCGTAATCCCTGCAGGAACTGGCGAACCCCAGGCTTCTTGCAGTGGGTTACGCACCTTCCAGGCCGCTTCCCACAGACAGGGCATTCTGTAATACGCTGCTGCCCCAACCCATAGGCAAGCGAGCGGATGAACTGATGAAAAACTCCCGGCAGGCGCTGCTATGACCCGATTCTACGATGCACGGGGCAATATCTACGGGGTGGTCAGCCCGGCTTTTTTACGCGACCAAGGCATCGCCCTCGCCGGCATTGCCGCCCAGGCTGTGCGTGAGCGCCAGGTTTGGGCGCCGGCGGCGATTGCCGCCGAATGCGGTTGGGGCTCGACGCCGCGCCCGCCTGCGGCCAAGGCCCACCGTTGCGATGGCTTGCTGATTGGGCCATTCCAGGCCGAGCCACCGTTTGACCTGTTGATCGTCAACACGGACGGCACCCTGGCCGAGCGCAGCGGCAATGGCCTGACGATCTTTGCCCAGGCCCTCACGGACCAGGGCTTGATGACGGCGGCCAGTGAGTTGCGCGTGCATCACGACCAACCCGGCGGTGCCTCGCCGGTGACCACCTGGGTGGAACCTGCGGTGTACGAGCAGGTGGCGGGATTCTGGCTTGCCTTGGGCCAGCCTGCGTTTGGGCCACTGGCCGTTGGCGCATCGGACGTGGGCAGCGCCGGACTCAGCCACGTCAGCGCACTGGCGGCGATCAACCCGCACTGGGCGCAGAGTCAATTTGTGCGGGTGGGCAACCCCCATTGCGTAACGTTGGTGGAGCACGCGTCGGCGCTGCCGGACAACCTGCAGATGCAGGCGCCCGCGCTATTCGGACTCTTGCAGGCGATCGCGTTTGCGCCGCCGGTTGGCCGTGGCCAGCCCTGCGCAGCCGGCGTCAATCTGCAATGGGCCGCCCGGGAATCCGACAACCGCGTGATCGCCCGCGTCTTTGAGCGCGGCGAAGGGCCTACCGCGTCGTCCGGCACCAGTGCCAGCGCGGTGGCGTGTGCGGCGTGGCGCGCCGGTTGGGTGGCGGCGGGCGAGGTTGCGGTGGTGATGCCGGGCGGCACGGCGCCGGTGCGCTTGCAGGCCAAAGCCGACACGTTGCTCAGTGTCAGCCTGTTCGGCACAGCGCGTCGGCAAACTAGCTGATCACAAACTCCACCTGCGCAGGCTGACGCTTCATCAGCACCTTGCCGTTGCGGATCGAGTACAGCGGCAGGCCCTGGCTGCGAATCACTTCATAGTCGCTGTCTGCCGAGAGGATCAACAGGTTGGCCGGCCGCCCCGGCTCCAGGCCGTAGCGCTCGCCCAGGGCCATGGCCTTGGCGCTGTTATCGGTGACCAGGTCGAGGGCGCTTTGCAAGGTGCGGTAGCCGAGCATATGGCAGATATGCAAGCCGGCTTCGAGCACCCGCAGGATGTTGCCGTTACCCAGTGGGTACCAGGGATCGACGATGGAGTCCTGGCCAAAGCACACGTTCATGCCCGCTTCGAGCAGCTCGTTGACGCGGGTCACGCCGCGGCGTTTCGGGAAGCTGTCAAAGCGGCCTTGCAGGTGGATGCTCTCGGTCGGGCAGGAGACGAAGCTGATGCCGGAATGCCCCAGCAAGCGAAACAGCTTGGCGCAGTAGGCATTGTCGTAGGAACCCATGGCCGTGGTGTGGCTGGCGGTGACGCGCGCGCCCATGCCTCGGCTGCGGGCTTCTTCGGCGAGCACTTCAAGAAAGCGTGAGTGCGGGTCGTCGGTTTCGTCGCAATGCACATCCACCAGGCAACCGGTACGCTCGGCCAGGTCCATCAGGAACTTCACCGAACTGACGCCCTGGTCGCGGGTGTATTCAAAGTGCGGGATGCCGCCGACCACATCGGCGCCCAGGCGGATGGCTTCCTCCATCAGCTCGCGGCCGTTGCGGTAGGACTCGATGCCTTCCTGGGGGAAGGCGACGATTTGCAGGTCGATCAGGTGCGTGCTTTCCTCGCGCACTTCCAGCATGGCCTTCAGCGCCGTGAGGTTGGGGTCGGTGACATCGACGTGGGTGCGCACATGCTGGATGCCGTGGGCGGCGAGGGCCTGGATGGTTTGCTTGGCGCGGGCCTTGGTGTCTGCAAAGGTGATAGTGGCTTTGCGCTCGCCCCAGCACTCGATGCCCTCGAACAAGGTCCCGCTCATGTTCCAGCGTGGCTCGCCGGCGGTGAGGGTGGCGTCGAGGTGGATATGGGGCTCGACGAAGGGCGGGATCACCAGGTTGCCGGCGGCGTCGAGGTCGTCAGCTTGAAGCTCCGGCACGGTTGTTTGTGGGGTGATGCTGGCAATCCTGCCGTGTTCCAGGTGCAGATCATGCAGGCCTTCACGGTTGCGCAGGCGGGCATTGATGATGTGCATGGGCAAGTTCCTCTTCGGCGGTGGCAAGCCACGACTGTACGGGAGCCAGGCATAAAAAAACCACCGCAAGGGTGGCTTTTTCACAGCGTTGCTTCACTCACCGCGATAGATGCAACCGCTGGTGCAGGTCTCGTGGATACGAATCGCACTGAGTTCCGGCAGCAGGGGTTTCAATTCGGTCCAGATCCACTTGGCCAGCACTTCGCTGGTAGGGTTTTCCAGGCCGGGGATGTCGTTGAGGTAGTTGTGGTCGAGGCGCTCATACAGCGGCTTGAAAATCGCCTTGATCTCCGAGAAGTCGCGAATCCAGCCGGTATGGGGGTCGAGGTCGCCGCTCAGGTGGATGGCCACCTTGAACGAATGCCCATGCAGGCGCCCGCATTTATGGCCGTCCGGCACGTGCGGCAGGCGGTGGGCGGACTCGAAAGTAAATTCCTTGAAGATTTCCACGGTATAACCTGTAGGGCAGGGTTTTAAAGGGCTCTGTGCGATTGTCAGATTTTGGTGTACTGATCAATGTACTGATTGGTCGTTGCTGGGCGTTGTTGATGTCATCCATTCAGCAATTGCCGATTGGCGCCAGGCGACCGAATTGGGGCCTATTCTAACCTGTTTTGGGAATGTGCCCTCCCTGATACGCCGATAAACTGTATTTCGGCCCAGGCCCGTGGTGTAAAGCACCTCGTCGAGGCGAAGGAAGCGATCAATTTTTTCTGCTGCTGCCATGTTGATTCTCCGTGCCGCGGGCGGCGTGAGTCAATGAGCCGCGCTGGGCGGCAGAAGGTGGGTTATTGAGCGACCTTGGCGAGTACTGCGTCCGCAACCTTCATCGCTGCCTGGGCGTCGCTGACGTAGGCCGGGTCGAAACCGCCGCAAAGGTGGATGGTTGCTTGGCAGGCCCGCAAGTTCTCGCGGTTTAGCCTCAGTGCGGAGACGAGCTCTTCGTGCAGCTCACGTTCTTCCCGTCCGATATCCCAGAAGCGCTGGCCCCAGTGTTCGGCCGGCGGCGGGTTGGTGTTCTGGGCACCCATGGCTAGGGCACCGACAATCGCGTCACACAGGTCGCGCTTGTAGGCGTTGTCGCCGTCGATGCTCAGGCCGCGCCGACGCAGCGCGCTGACCACCTCGTTTCTATCCAGGCCCTGGTCTTCCAGGATGATGTCCCGCTCTGGCTCGCCTGGCGTGACGATGACCAGGGCAAGCTTGGCGCCAGGCGGGCAGTAGCCGCTGAGTTTGACCAGTGCGGCGTTGGCTGCTTCGTGGAAACGCTGAACTGCTGACATAGGAATACCTCGCCCGCCGCTCACCGGCAGGCATGTAGGGGGATTGGGTTTAGGGAAGCGTGCTGCCGATTTGTGCTGCTACGACGGTGATTGCTTGGCGGAGCGCTCCGCCTCGATCCGCGTCGTCGGTCCAGCCGATGTTCTCGCCGAAGCCTCGACGCTCGACCATCACGTACTGCAGGTTGGTGAACCAGAGGATGCTGAGCTGAAGCACGACCGATACGCGCAAGGCCTGGGCATCATCACTGAGTGGCTGCCATTGCTCCCGGCCAGATTCTGGATCGTCGTAGTAGAAGGCGTCGCTGCCGTGCCGATACTCCAGTTCGAAGCCCATGGCCTTGGCTGACAGCTTTAGCAGCTCATTGTTGGTCATGGCGTCACCAGGTTTTCAGCCTGCAGTTCGGCATGGAGTTCGGCGGCCAGGCCAACCGGCCACCAGTAGCGCGCACGCTGATAATCGGGATAACTCTCTTCGCGAATCACCAGGCCTTTGCGCCGAAGGGCCTTGAAGATGCTCAGCACTGACGGTGCAGATGTGCCCAGGCGGTGCGCAACCTGATAGCTCAGCCCCCCCATGCCGAAGACGCAGGCCACGTCACCAAGAGCGATCTTTCGGAGGTCTTCCTGGTGCAGATACGCTTGCTTATCAAGATATTTATAGGCGTTTTGGCGACCGATCTGACGCAGCTCATCGAAGACGCTCTGCTGCTTTTCTGTGAGCTTCACAGTTTCCATGGGCGCACTCGTCCTTGCCGCTATAGCGGCTGACTTTGAAGGGGGAGGGGTTACAGGTTTTGCGGGTGGAGTACGGATGTACTCTTATGAGGCTGGTGCTGCCGCTTTGAGCTCGGCCATCGCGTTCTGTCGCCAGTTGGCCGTGTCTTTCAGATAATGGCCGAGCATCCAGTAGATGGTTACGGCTTGCTCATCCTCGGCTTTCCTGGCGATCTGGTGCCCCATCAAGCGCAATGCTTGGGCGGTGTGGATATGCTGAAAGCACATCTGGCCCAGAATCCAACGAAGTTCCGAGGTCAGTTCAGGCACCACTGCTACCGGATTCTCCTGGTGCTGGGCCGCCGTACTCTCGGTATTTACGCGCTCGATATAGGCCGGCAGCAGTGTCGGCGGGAAAGTGTCTTCCCACGGCTTTACGTTGCGCTTTGCCGAGTCCTGGAGCTGAGCCACATGTCTTACCAGTTCACGCACAAGGCCTGACCAGTCCGTCACGTCGTAGAACTTGCAGAGCACTGAGTCCGGCTTAGGCTGGCTGGCATGCTCAGTGATGATCCGCTCCAAATCCTCGAACTCCACATAGCGCCCATCGCTGATAGGAATCATGTCCGCGCACCCCTCATTGGTGTCGCGATCAAGGTCGTAGCGCATTATTTCGTTCATACAGCCTCCATCGTTACCAGATCATGGGCATTCACAACCGTCATGCCGAGGCGTTCGGCTATCAGGACTTCCAAGCGGGCGCCCTTTGAATGCTCCCAGCCGGGAAGGGTGGCCACGGTGTCGCAGTCCATCAGGGCGGCAATGTCGCGGCGCATGCAGTCGTTCCAAGTGCCGCCGTCGGGGTTGAGTTCGGCGGGGCTGGTGACGGTGTGCCCGCCAGCGCGCAGGTTGGTGGTCATGGCGTGGAAGGCGGCGAAGTTGAGGCCGGGCAGGCCGGTCATGGGGCCGCTGAGGTAGATGCGCTTCATGCTGCCTCCTTTTGCTCTTGCGGCTTGCCGATCAAGCCCAGGCGCACGCCTTCATCGCGAACAATCAAGATGTCGTCGCCATAGCCCCATGGATTCTCGAAACCGTTATCCATCACGGGCTGGAAATACCCGTAGCGCATCATCTTCCCGCTGAGAACGAACGCACCAATAGACCCGACCAGGCTCTTCAGGGTGCCCCCATGCGAGAAGCCATCCCACGGGCCTTCCCTCGTAACGTTGATGCGGTCCCCGGTGTAGTCATCGAACAGCCAGACGATGTTGCGGCGCCCATTGAGAGCGAGGTATGCATCGTGCCCGGCGCCCTTGTTACGAAAGAAGCACCGGCCGCAGTTGGCGATCACCCTTAGGAATTCGTTCGCGGCGATGATCCGGTCCAGGCGCTGGTGGCCGATGGTTTTGTTTTCTGTAGGCATGGGGAGTCCTTGCCGGGCCATGCCCGGGCGGTGGAGTGGGTTTATAATCGTGGCTCGACGCGAAACGGTGGCTGCGATGATCACGAAAACTGATGTAGAAGCGATACGCCTTATCGGCGATGAGGTTGTCCGACTGCTTAGTCTTCCTGATGACAGGCTTGATGCTGAGGCCGCAGAAGGGCTTAGGTTGATTGCTGATCTGGCTCGGTGGCACGACCTTGCGTACGGGCCTGCGCCTCGCGCTTCTGGTAGGTCTTGGTCATCGCCGCGTTGACTGTGTTGCCGCGCCTCAGCACGACATTCGCCAAGGCGGCACGGTCCTTCTGGCTGTGGCTGGCCTGGCTGAGCAGGCCAAAGTAGCTGTTGGCGGTCTCGCGCAGGTCCTCGGCAGGTGCTGCAGCTGTTCGCTCCAACGCCTGGGCCAGTGACCGCTTGCGGGTGGTTCGGCGCCAGGGCTTGATGACGTGCCCAACGAAGTCGACGCCGCGATCCACGGGTTGCAGGATGGTCTTGGTCGGGTTGAGCTTGGCGCCGAGCCTGGGCAAGAACGCCTCGACCTCGGCCAGCCACTGGTTGAGCTGCTGCGGCGACTCATGCAGGAACACGAAGTCGTCGACGTAGCGAATGTAGTGCTTGGCTCCCAGGCGGTGCTTAGCGAACTGGTCCAGGGCGTCGAGGTAGACGTTGGCGAAGAACTGCGAAGACAGGTTGCCGATCGGAAGGCCGAGGTGTGCGGGCTGAGCCACCAGGCGCTTGTGCTGCGGTACTCGGTTGAACAGGTGCGCCGGGCTGCGGGTCTCGTAGTCCTCGCGCGGGTCATGCATGAGGATCTGCGTGGCCAGGGCCAGCCACCACGGCTCGGTGACCCTGGCCTCCAGCTGCTTGCGCAGCACCGCCTTGTCGATGGCGACAAAGAAGTTGGCCAGGTCGCACTTGAGGTAGAAGATCGGCTTCGACCAGTTCTGCGAGGCACTGCGGATCTTCGACTCAAGGCGCGTGGCGGCGTACAGCGTGCCGCGCCCTGGAATGCATGCGCAACTGTCCGCTATGAAGCTGGCGTAGAAGCGCGGGGCCACATGGTTGTACAGCAGGTGGTGGACGACGCGGTCCCGAAAGGCTGCTGCCCACACCTCGCGGGCTTTCGGTCGGGTAACCACGAAGCAGATAGATCGGCCTGGCCGGTAGTTGCCGGTGACCAGGTCGTCGTGTAGCTGGATCAGGTTTCGCTCCAGGTCGATCTCGAAAGCCAGCGCGCTGTCGCTGTTGCGCTTGGTGCGCCGGCAGTCGTAATAGGCCTGGACCAGATCCTGAAACGGGTAGGGACCCAAAGTCGAATCTGCGGACGGGGCGGACACGGAGCTCGTTGTTCTTGTCGTTGTTGTTCTGATTGCCATCATCGAAGTTCATGTTGAATGCGTTGTTGGCTGAGCGCTGCGACCTATCGTGCTATCTACGTCGCCGAGCCGAAGGCATAGCCGATCAGCAAGGAAACTGCGCGAGACCTGCCCGGACGCTTTAGACCGGCGGTATCTCTTGTGCGCATGGCGGTGACCTACCAGGTCAGCGGCACGACCAGATTCAATTCGCACAGACCAGAAAGCCGTAACCTTCAGGTAGCGGGCGCGGTTGGGGTAGAGCGTTTCCAGGCGTTGGCTTGCTTGCCGACGGAGGCAGTCACCTCTATCGCCTTGGCATGCTGTTCGACACTGATGAATCGGCTGTCCTTGAATAGGCGCATCAGGAACTCGACCACTTGAACCCTCTCAACCAACAGGGTCAGGTGTGGCCGCTTGTCCTGTGTTGCGTTTGCACGGGCGATCAGCATCACTACCTCGATGCATTCGTCGATCACTCGCTTTCCCAGCGATTGCTTGAGGTCTCGCGGGATGCTGCGGGTCAGGGTGGTTGCCATGTGCAAAAGACCCATGGCGGCCCGGTAGATCGACAGATCGGTGTGCATTCCCATTGCGGTACAGCTCCATTTGAAAAAGCAACCGGCCGCACGCGGCCGGATTAAATAAGCGAATTAATCAATAAGCTCGCTGCGGACGGGGCGGACACGGAGCTCGTAGCTCTTGCCGAGGCTGCTCTGAGTGCCATCACCGAAGGTCATGTAGAATGCGTTGTCGGCTGAGCGCTGCGAACTCGACCAGTACCAGGTGTCACGGAAGGCTTCGGCGCCACCTTCTTGGAGGGCGGTGTGCACGGTTTGCAGCGGGTCTTCTGCGCTGTACAACTGGCCCACCGGTTCGCTGTGCGGGTTGTCACCGTTGCGCGAGTTCTCCCAGTTCTCTTCGGTGGTCGGCTTGAAGTGGCGGTATTGCAGCTCCTGCACGTCGCGGGCTGGGATCGCCCAGTCGGTGAGGCCTTCGATATTCAGGGCGAGCACCTTCGCCGCCAGCTCACTGCCTGCCGCCGCCATGGCCTGGGTGTTGGCCAAGCTGTCGGTGAAGCTGTCGGCGCCTTCGATCTTCTCGCCGTACTCGCCCCACTTACCGACCAGCTCATGCGATGCGCTGGCGGTGATGTGAAGGGAGCGCTTGCCGGTGGCTGGGTCGCGGGTAATGCCGGTGACGAAACCGCCGCCGTAGGCCTGGCCGATGGCCGGGGTGGTCACTGCCGGTGCTGCTTTCTCAACTGCGGACATGGTGCTTCCTCTTTTCGAAGGCAACAAAAAAGGCGCTGTGCGCCCTGGTGTGCCGGATCAAGAACGAATGGATGAAGGATTAAATAAAGAATCTGCGGACGGGGCGGACACGGAGCTCGTAGAACTTGTCGTAGCTGGTCTGACTGCCATCATCGAAGAGCATGTGGAATGCGGTGTTGGCTGAGCGCTGCGAACTCGACCAGTAGTAGCAGTCCTGGGCGAACACCTCGGGGCAGTTCACCCAGCAGTGGTACAGCTCGGCGGCGGCTGGAAGGTAGAAGTCATGGTGACCATCGGCTCGGTACTCGGCGCAGGCATTGGCTGCGGGGTACTGGCGCTCGTCATCGTTGCCGATCAGCACCTGGGTGTTGGTGTAGCCGTCGGTCTTGCTGAGCCCCTTCACCTCGATTCCACGGCCGCCCCACTCAAGGCTGCCAACGTCTTTTGCAGCGATGATCAGGTAGTGCGCTGGCACATCGCCGTGGGCGTGCACGTAGCCGCCGTAGATACCACCCTGGCCCGGCCAAGGCTGGCCGATCTCAGGGATTGCAGTGCCCAGCATCGGTTGAACGTTCGCGACCGGCGGCAGGGCCTGTGCGAACAAGCTCACTGCCAACAGCTGAACCATGCGCTCAGCCGTGCCTTTGATTTTGAGGCCGTCAGCCTCGATGGAGATTGTCTTGGCTTTCATCGGTATTCCTCGGGTGAGTTATTCGGGGTCTATGATTTCGTCGCCTGGATCTTTCTGGATGGCGAGAAGGCTTTTATTGAGAAATTCCCGCGCCACCTTTTCCGAAGGTTCGAAAACGTGGCGCGGCGGATTGAGCAGTGGCTGGCACCTGGTGGCGCCCATGGCGTGAAGGTGATGAATCATCAACGTCATCGCCTCGCCCTGCTCAGTAATACCTGACCACTCCATCAGGTCGGCCAGTGCCTGGCGTGTGCCGGGGCGAACCCTGAGCCTCAATTCCTCTTCGGCAAGTGCCATACGCTTCCTGGCAGTTTTGGCCGATCGTTCCTGCACAGTCTTGGCCATGGCCTACCTCTTCTATTCCGCTGGCCGGCAGTGCGAGCCAGGTTTGACGTTTGCGTTGCTGGATTCGGGTTATGCGGCGCATGAGTCGACCTTTACCTGGTGCCAGGCGCCGACGGCTTCGAAGATCCGCGCGGCGTGCGCCTCGTCCAGCGACATCGCTTCGGGAATCGCGATCCAGCCGGAAGCCACCATCTGGCTTTGGTTGGCCTCGTCGCGCAGCTTCTTGTAGCAATGCTCGATCACGTCCTCTAGGTGATCGGAGAGGTAGACGCCATCGGGCGCCACCTCCACCGACTTGCTGTAGCGGTCGCCGCGGGCGTCGATACACAGGGCGCTGAGGTAGATCGTCCATCGGTGAGGAATTCCGCAAACGGCCTGGCCTATCTTCCCGGGCGGGATGTTTTTCAGCGACTTGTAATTGACCATGCCCTGGCGGCCGCTGGGATCGATGTTCACCACCGCGACGTGGTTGGCAGCCAGCAGCGACCGGCAGGACCGGTCAATGCGTGCTTTGAGATTGTGGGGTTTGCGCTTGCTCATAATGCCTCCGCGAGTTTGCGCAGCGCCTTACGTTCTGCCGCTGTGATGGGCGGCTTTCGGCGCTTGAGGATGGTTTCGGGATCGATCTTGGTGGAGCGGGGCGGTGGCAGCGGGTTGATCGCCGGGCTTTCGCCCAGGTAGATCGTTCCACCGGCCGCCAGGAACTGCGCCGTGCGCTCCGATATTGAGTCGGCGTGCTGACGCTGCTGCTCAACCAGGTTGAGGTGGTTGCTGATCATGCTGCCGCCTTGGCCAGCGTCACCCCGGCCATGCTGAAGGTCGACCCCTGCGCCGCGACCATCGCGTCGAGCGCTTCCCGGTTGACCAATAGGACGGTGATCGGCGCCTGACCATATGCCACGGCTTTCACCAGGGCCTCGAAGTCTGTCACGTTGGCCTGCAGCGCTACCTGCTCCACGGTGTGGCTCGCCACAGGCTTTGTGGCCTGGCCGACGGTCGCCTGGACCGGCGCGGCGCGGACAGGCTCTGGTGTCGCCACTTTCTCCACGACCGGTTCTGGCTTGATAGCCGCCAGGCGCTGGGCTTCCTGCTCTTCGGCGATGCGCTTCGCGTCAGCCTTTTCCTGCTCCGCCTTCTGATGCTCGGATATCCGGAATTTGATCAGCGTTACCAGGTCGTCGTTGGCCTTGGTTACCAGCTGCTGCACATCACTGAACAAGAAGGCGTGATCAACAGCGAGTTCCGCCAGACTGTTCAGGTTTAAGCGAATGCTGTCCGCTGCCTGACTTGCGTCAATTTTTGCCCGGGCCAGTTCGGTATCAACTGCGTCCTGAAGGCTGGCGATGGTGCGCTTGTTCTTCATGGCGCCGGCGAAGTCGACGTGCACATTAGGCAGCGCCACCTGGCCCAAGGTCCTATTGATCCCGGCGACGTATTCGGCAAGCGCCAGTTCGGCCTTTTGCTTGATGGTGGTCTTCACCAACAGCTCTTGAGCCTTCACCAGCTTGTCGACCTTCAGGCGAGTCTCGCGGGCATGGGCGCTGATGCGATCCAGCGACGAAAACAGCTCGTCGATGCTTTGGGTCTGCGACAGGGCCTGTTTCTTGGCGATCGACACGGCCTCTTCGACATCGCCGCACCACTTGACCGCCTTCTTCGCGTCGGCGAAGTCCTGGTCCGTGGAAAGAGTGGTTTTCACCGAGTCGATGACAGCCAGGGCCGAATCTTCAAACACCTTCAGGTTACTGGCGGTAACCATGCCGGTCAGCTCGATGCGTAGGGCTGGCAGCTCATCAGGTGCCTTGCCGACTACGATTGAAGGAGCGTCAGCCATTTCGAATTTGGCCAGGTCTGCCTCGAACTGTTTCCAGCCTTCGATCAACTGGGCCGCGCGCCCGACGACGGGCCGGTACTCCATGTGCGCGAAGTTCTCCGGCGTGCCGTCCGAGCAAACAAATATGACCCGCTCAGCGCCGCTCACCAGCAGTTGCTGCTCAAGCTGCCAGTAGTAGTGCGGAGCCAGGTCGCCCGCTTTCACCTGGGCCACGACTGACTCATTCCATAGTTTGTGCTCGAACAGTGTCTCGCCGAGCATCGTGGCGCCGTCCATGGAGGCCAGCAGGTTGCCCTCGGTAGCAACGATCGGATACAGCTCTTCGCCGATCAGTGCTTCGGCCAGCGGGCGAGCCATGGCTTCGGTTGCGTGGCCTTTGTCGAAAATGAACTGCTGAGATGGCGTGACGTCCGGCGTGATGCCGGTCTTTTTGGCAGCAAGCAAGTCGGTGCGGGTTTGATATTTCGAAGCGCCCATCATTGCAGGGGCCTCGGATGCGGTGAAGTGTTGGGCGCGGAGGCTAAGCCACTCGGCGGAGCCTTGAGCTACGTTGTGAATTTTCATGCGGCGTCTCCATCGAGGGCTTTGAGGTTGGTGATTTTTTCAATCTGCGCCGGGCTCAGCGTGTACTTGCTGCTGATGGTCGCAATGAGGTGTTCAGGGCTGGTTCGGTTCGAGTCGATAAGTGGCTGCCACTTCACGATGTTCTCGGTCAGCAGGTCGTCGGAGTAGGCGGGCAGCGTTTCCGGTTCAGGCTGGGCTTGCTGTCGTGGGCTGACATCGCGCGCCGGCTCCTCGAACGCTTTGCCTTCCATCTCGTCGGCCGTTGGCGCTGATCCAACTTCAGGGAAAGCTTTTCGCAGGGCCTGGGCCTCGGCGCATTTGGCGAGCTGTGCAAATGCTCGACGCTTCCACATGGCATTGGGCGCCGCGGTGTCCTTGCTCGATGTCGCGTAGTTTTCAAGCCAGCGCTCATTGGCCGTGTATTCGGCGACCAGACCGTTGCTCATCTGCCGCTTGACCGTCACACGACACCATTCGGGATACGTGACTTCTACGTCGCTCAGCTTCGCCGTTACTGGAGGGCCATATTCAGGCTCGCTGATTCCGGCGTACTGGCCGGTGCGCGCCGCCTGGATGCGGTATAGGCCGATGCCAGGCATCACCGTGTCCTGCATCTTTTTCGTTTTGGAGTTCCAGATCGGGACTATGTGTACCGGCTTCAACATTGGGTCCAAGTGCGCGGCCTGGCAGTAAGCCAACACCATCACTACAGAGTTCTTTTCGGCGCCGGGGTAGAGGCTGCTGCTCAGCACTTCAACGAGCGCGGCCTCCGACATCGCAGGCGTGTTGTCGTCCTGCTTCATTACTGCGGACATGGGGAATCCTTGCCGCGATGCTCGCAGCGATTGAAGGTGTGGGGTTATTGAGTGACGCGATCAGCGAGGGCGCTGATCAGCATCAGGAAGATGAAGACGGAGATGGCGATTAAACTTCCGCGGAGGATGGCGGCACGTTTTGCCCGCTGGTAGGAGGTCAAGCTTTCACCTCATATGTGATCGTCCACTCACCACACAGGCAGGCCCTGCGGCTCCAAGCGTGAACATTTTCAATGCTGGCTAATTCAGCAGAGTGTAGAGCGTCTTCCCAAGTTGCGCCCTTGAACACCATCAGTACGCGGTCGCTTGGTACCGCCATGAATTCGGGCAGTTCTTCAATTTGTTCGTCGATCAGCGATTTAACCGGTGCGGTACTCATGCGAACTCCTTGCGCTGCCTGCAATGCTTCAGCAGGCGCTGGCAGTAATGGCTGAATTCTTCGAGGGTGATCAACTGATCCGTCATCAGGTTGGTGATGATCTGCTGAACCAGAATGCTGTTACCGGGCGGACTGTCCGGATGCGAGAGGCTATCCAGCGCTTCAACGATAAGGATGTGCGGGCTCATAGGTCCGCATCCACGTCGCCTTCTGCCTCTTCCCGCTCGGCTGCAACCGCGTCGGCAGCGTAGGGCTTGAGAAGGGTCATGGCGATACGCTCGGCGGATTCAATGGGGCGTTGCTCGCCAATCAGGTCTGCGGCGTGGCCGCGTGAATCTGCCTGGCCGCCAAGGATCGACGACAGGAACAGACGGGCAAGTGAGTCGCGCTGATCCAGGCCGTCGATCTGGCGTTGGTTCAGGTGGCCCTGCAGGTACGTGCAGAACCGATCGAACGTCACGACCTGCGGCTGGCCGTAGCGGCGCTTCCATTTGATGTCCATCCCGCACACCAACTGCTCGGCCGAGTGCTCCAGCCACTCCTGCTCCAGATCCTCCTCGCTGATCTCTGGAGGCAACTGAGCGTCGAAGCGCTCTTGGCATATCTTCAATGCTGCGTTCATGGTCGCCTCCAGGGTGGCGGGTTAGTCGTAGTAGTCCTGATCGGCCAGGTACTCGGAATGCTCATTCACAAGCCACTCTTCCATCGAGGCGATCTCTGATTCAGTCATGAAGCTGGTGTCGTCTTTCGATTCCCACTCGATTTCGCAGTGCCCGTGATACTCATCGGGATCAGCGGCCTGCGAGCTGAAGTTGCCTTTCGAGGCCGAGAAAGAGACAACGGTCAGGTTGACGGCAATGTCCTCGCCATCCTTGACCGTCCAATATTCGTAAGTGCGGGCCATGGCGACCTCCAGTGTTTGGGGTTAGGCGGAATGCGACAAAAATTCGTGAATCTTGTCTTCGCCAATGGCTTCGAGGATGTCGTCGTGGTTGTCTTTTTTCAGCAACCACTCGCGGACGTCTTCTACATCAAGGCCTTCAAGGCGGCCTGTCACTGTCAGGTTCTCTGCCAAGACAGAGCCCTCAACCTCGACGGTTACCGAAACTCCGTTCCGGCCGTATGGCTCTACCGACAACCTTTCCACTTCAAAAGTGAATTCCATGACTCTCTCCATTCGTTGGTTCACATGTATTCGTCAGCCCTCCTTCCTCCCGCTGGTTGCCGATGGGCGCGGGGTGAGTGCTGACGCAATAAAGGCGCATAAAAAAGCCCAGTCGAAACCGGGCTTTTCCCTCTTTACGTACAAGCCTGCCGGGCGCATGTGGCGTCGGGCGGCGAATATTTGTTCCTGGCAATCTACCAGCCGCGCCTCCCGTACAATTTGTGGGAGGCCCTGACCAAGACTTACGTGCGCGCTTGGTGTCTGAGGTGGTGCGGGTGTCGGCGGGATGCCAGCCCGTCGAGATATGTGGAAGCCCTCCGTTGTTCGCTCACTGGGTTGGCAGTGGCCACCGTTATCAAGGGGTGCTGCATGCAGGTGGGCGGTTATAGGCCGCGTTTTCGTCCGCATCGGATATAGCTCGAATCCCTCCGAGTGTTGCCCGTCTACGCCGCGGATGGATCCGCTCAGGCTCAGGACAAGGCTGTCGAGGCGATTTACGAGCGAATCATTTCCTCCGGGTCGAAACCGAACTCGCGGCAAAGCGCGCTGGCAACGCCGGAACCCACACCAAAGGCATCACGCACCAACGCCCACCGGTATTGCCCGTGCTTGGAGCGGTATTTGCTTGGGCCTTTAAGACTACGAATTGCAGATCGGATAAGGTCTCGCTCATCGATGTCGCACCCGCTTAATCTCATCACTTCGACTTCCTCCGGGTTGTTTTCCCAATGCCCACCGCTCTGGATGGGCATCAGTGAAAAGGTCCGTCAGCTTTCGTAGCCGGGCTTCTCGCCGAGCTGTTTCAACTTCTCGGCCTGAAACGCCTTTGCCACACTGAACGCATGAGCGGAAATTTCCTCAGATCGGCGCCCGTCTTTAGCCGCTAACAGGCCAACAACTGCTGCCACTGCGTAGCCTTCGATGTCTTCGTATTCGCTTCTGGTCATGGTGTTGCTCCGGGTTGATTTCCCGTCAGGCCCTCTTGCGAAGGCCTGCCAGTGAAATCTGTTGTCTCCACCACGCGCATCGCCCGATTCATATCTCTAGTCGGCGTCACACATTTCGTGGACGGTGTTCTTCGCCGACCGGCTTGCGTGGTTTCGCGTGCTCACATCTGGTGAGCACGGCCAGTTCCAGAGCTGGCGTGGAGATCGAATTTATTGTTCGCACTGTGCCCGTTGCCGGGGATCGATCTGCGAAGGTCCTGAGCTGTTAAAGAGCGGTCAGGCCCTGAGGCCCTGGCGAGTCCCTGTTGGGTGACTCGATGGAGTGAATATGAACTACAGGTTCACATTGAGTCAAGTACCAAAAGTACGTAAATTTTTGTTGGTTCATTTTCGAATCCATAAAACGCTGCTTGACGGGGATTTACGACGAACCAAAGGTTCGCTATATTCGCTTTCAGATACTGGATGTATGTACAGCATTTAATTGGGAGGGAATGTCATGGCGAAGAAGCAGGCGGTACCGGCAGCACGGCAGGAAATGAGCGGCATGGCGCGTCTGGGGCTGCGCGTCTCATCGATGATCAACCACCCCATCGCCCAAGAGCGGCGGGAGGTGACGATTCACCGCCTGGACACGGATGGAGATCGCGAGTGGGAAGAGGTGCTGAGCGTAATCGCCGAAACCGACGAGCTTGAGCTGACACTCAATGACGACGGCAGCGTGACGGTGAGGTGGGAGCAGCAGGAAGTCGAGGTAGCGGGGAGGGGAGAGGTCGAGTTTCAGCCAGAAGAAGAGGCGGCGCCTTTCTGATAGGCATGAAAAAGCCCGCTCAATGGCGGGCTCAGTTCTCGACCCGGTCAGGCGCAGGCCGACCACAAATCAGCAGGTCGTACCGTTCAGTGCAGGCGGTGCAGGCGGTGCAGGTCGATGCCTGCGAGGGGTAGGGGGTAATGCAGGAAGGGCAGACACAAAAAAGCCCGCATGTGCGGGCAAAGTCGAGCCAGTTGGGGGACCAGTAGCTCGACTATGTAATCGTAGACCAATTTAGGAGGCGATCAAGGAAGGCCAGAAACAAGAAGCCCGGCGCTAGGGACGGCTTGAGAGTCGCTGTCAGAGGGAGGTTGCGATTGCCAGGGCCAGTTGCGTGTCCGACATCAACGGCGGGGCGTAGGTTGCGCGATAGTATTGGGAGGCTTGCTCAAATTGAGCGCCCCTTATTTCGCCTTCCGAACCAATGAACGCCAGAGCGTCGGTCTTGGCTGACTTGAAAATCTCAGGCGGCTCGGTCGTGAGAGATGTAGTAGCCCCAATTAAAATGGTCGGCGCGGAGATTGTGAGAAATATCGCGGCAGCGATAGGGTTGGCGCCATCACCTGACACGGCCTGTGTGCTGAACGATGCCAATAGGGCGATCGTTAGTGCCTTCCATGACTCCATTATTCGATGCTTCCATTGCGATCTGAGGGCGCCACTATAGCAGAGCAGGGCGCTTGCCAGAAACAAGAAGCCCGGCGCTGGGCCGGGCGCGGACGTGGCGGCCAATTTAGTGGCAAACTGGAGCATCGCCGAACCCGGCCTAGCGTACCGAGGGTATGAGATGTCAAAGGATACAGATGGTGGGAGTAAGGATGCGCCAATCGAGAATACGATTTCGTTCGTGCGCGATGGATCAAAGGTAAAGCTTAGGTTCGAGCCGGGGCAGCAGGCCATGTGGGCCACCGCTCAAAACATGGCAGATCTGTTTGAAACCACAGCAGACAACGTAGGCCTTCACCTAAAAAACATATTTGCCGTCGACGAGCTGGATGAAAAGGCAACTACCGAGGATTTCTCGGTAGTTCGACGGGAGGGAGGCCGCTTCGTCGAGCGGACTATTAAGCACTACAACCTGGATGCGATTCTTTCCGTCGGTTATCGAGTTAATGCCAAAAATGCCGTTGCGTTCCGACAGTGGGCCACACAAACGCTAAAAACATACGTTGAGCAAGGATATGTAATCAACGAGCGGGCTCTTCGTGAGTCTCCCGAAAAACTCAACAAGCTCGCTGCAGCGGTCAGAGCGCTCAGGAATGATGAGAGACAGATTTACGCAAAGGTGCGGGAATGCTTCAAAATCTGTTCGTCGGACTACGACCCGAACTCCAAGCAAGTCAAAAGCTTTTACGCATTACTACAGGATAAGTTTCATCACGCCATTACCGGCATGCCAAGCGCTAAGCTGATCTTGGATCGCGCTAGCCACATGCTGGAAAACATGGGGCTTCAATCCGTAAAGGGCGATTTCCCGACGCAAGAGGAAGCGAAAACCGGCAAAAACTACCTGAGCAATGAAGAGCTCTACCGACTCCATTTGCTTTCCGAGCAGTTCATGCTATTTGCCGAAAGCTCTGCCCTAGCGAAAAAGCAAATGACCATGGCGTCCCTTCATGAAAAGCTGGATGCGCTGCTGATCTTTAACGAATACCCGGTTTTCAGCGGCTGGGAGGACCTGATTAAGGACCGAGCCGTGAGTCATGCTCGGCAGGAGCTGGGACTTTATAGGAAGCGCAAAAAAATCGAAGCGCTTGGATATGTATACGACGAGGAGGCCTTGGCGGCAGGCGAGTATGACGAACTACTGATCGACGCGTAGGTTGAATGAGGGCCCCCAATTGGCGCCTCTCACTTATACCCGCCATACCACCTACTCACCCCGGTCCCGCACAATCCCTCCCACCTTCACCTCATCCGCATAACCGGCCAGCCGATCCTCACCATCATGAAATACAGTGAGCATCCTAAGCACGGCCTGGGCGTCTGCCTCATTACCGGCCAGGCTCAGTCGCTCGGCAATGCGCATAAGCTCGACCGCTGACCACTTGAGGTCCGAGGCGATGCCTTGTAGGTCGCGCTTGAGATCTTGGTTTGGTTTGTCGAGGGTCATAATGCGTCCTTACAGATCTATGGCTCGAAGGCGCTCAATGGCGTCTCTGAGCTTTACGGACTGCTCCAGGGCTGCTTCGCCGAGATCGATAAGGCCTGCATTCATTAATTCCACTGCCTGACTGGCCAGCGTTTCGGCGATAGCTTCAAGGTTCGCCGAGTAAGCTTCAATCTCAGATTTTGCAGTCTGCGTCATAGCCATGTTCTCCGCATTTATCTGTGCGATTATTTACCTAGCGACTGACGCGCGTTATATGCGCCGTCTTTACCTCATCCGCATACCCATCCATCAGCTCCTCGACCTCCTGGAACCTCATAGCGATCGCTATCAGTTCGCGAGCGTCATCTTCCTGGCCGGCATCAGAAAGCTTTACAGCAGCCTGCTTCAGGTCGACGCCTGACCACTTGAGCAGGGCCGCAGCCTCTTTCAAGTCGCGGCGCAGTTGCTGGTTTGGCATGGTGAGGGGCATGCAGTCTCCTTGCTGTTTCTTCGATCCTACTCAGATTCGGTTCGCGTTATCAGTCCAGCACCAACCTCGTCTGCGAGGGCGGCGAGCCGATCCGCATCATCGTATAACTTCGCTACCAGCTTTAGGACGGCTGCAACATCGATATCTTGGCAGTCCTTAGTGATGTTGATTATGCCGCCCGCGGCTTGCTCGAGGCCCAGCCCAAGGTAATTGAGCTCGTTGCACAGCTGTTTGTTGGGCTTGGTGAGGGGCATGGGCTATACCAGATTGGCATTCCAGACGAGCAGCACACGCGCCTGGATGTACGTTTCATCAAGAAATATGTCCTCGGCCTTGTGCTTCCGATTGTCCGACAGCATCTTGAATTTGTCCTTGCCCTTCATTTGCAGACGCTTGATGTACTGAAAGCCTTGGTACGAGAAGAAGTAGATTCCATCGCCAACGAACTCTTTGATGCTGACATCGACCAGTAGCGGATCGCCATGCTTGATGGTTGGCGTCATGGACTGCCCCCAGCCAGTGATCATCTTCAGATGGAAGTGCTCTTTGAACTCGACGCCCATGGCCCTGAGCTGGGAAGGGCTAACGCGCACGTCCTGGAGCATCTCAGGGAAGTCATGAGCGATTTCGCCGCCGCCCAAAGCTCCGCGCACGTCGTAGTGAGCAATCCACACTTCGTCACCGACCTTCCCCGGCCGATAGGCGTCATGTACGAGCACGCCGCCAGCAGCTTCGACTTCGTCACCTTCTGCTATTGCCAGAAGCTTCTTGAGTCTTTCCTCGCCCAAATTCTTACCAGCAAGCATTGCGCGCAGTTTATCGGCAGCGGTGGATTCCGGGCCCGGTTCGGCGGCATCTGTCAGCGCATCAGGGCCGTCGCCTGAATCATGCTGCAACCACTCGATCCTCACCCCGAGAAACGATGCGATCGCCTGCATCTTTGCGGGGCCAGGGATGGATTCACCGTTCAGCCATTTGCTCGCAGCCTTCGGCGTAACTTTGGCAACTTCAGCCAGGCGAGCGCCCGCGCCCCATTGATCAATGCCTTTGGCGGCTACTGATTTCTTGAGGCGTGAGGCGAACGCGGCGCGTATCTCTTCTATTTGAACCATAGGTTCAATATCGCATGCCCTTGCATGTACTTTCAGTTCCGACATAATATGTACTGCAAGTTCATATTTAACTCGGAGGCCTTATGCGGCCGCTCAAGAAATCGATTGATGATGCTGGTGGTGTTCCGTCCGTGGCGTTGGCCTGCGGGAAGACCCCGCGCGCCATCTACAAGTGGCTTGTTGCCGACGCATTGCCGCGCACCGAGTACACCGGCGAAACCCAGTACGCCAAGAAAATTGCAGAACTGGCATCCGCCAACGGAAAGCCATTCGATCCAGCCTGGCTGCTTGCCGAGGCGCACCCCAAGAAATCCGCCGCTTAAACCCATTCCAACCACACAAGGAAACACAGATGTCGTATTCCGCACCTGACCACCTCCACGACAAGCCCACCAAAGTTCGCCTGGATGAGGTGGCCGACGATCTGCTGACGGCCATGGCCCGTTTTCAGCGAACTCAAAAGGCGGTGCTAGCACGCGAGATTCTTGAGCGCGGCCTGAACCAAATGATGGAAGAGCTTAACGCGAAAACAGACGTGGCCTGAAGTAGCCGAGGAGGCCCTGTGCCTGAAAGAAAACCGCTGGAAATCCAGCTCGACTGGCAGGGAGTCGCCGATCTGGAGCTGCTAGCCAGACGCAAAGGCGTAACCCCAGAAGAGCTGGCCGCAACAATTATGAACCGGGCGCTTGATCGAATGACCCGGCCACCAAAGAGCCGGAGCAACGTCGCTTCCATAGGACGCAAGGGCTGATAAGTCCCCCAGGGACTATTGAGGATCTGCCAGTGAAACAACCAAGCAGTAAATCGGACGCACAAAAAAGCCACCGGGCAATGGTGGCTTTTCGTGCAGCACATACAAATAAGTTCTGGAGCGAATAATGCCTATTCCCCAATCCGTCGTCAATACCAACGAATCCGCGCCACGTTTTTCGATAGCTGAAAACGTGGCGCGCAGTATGTCATCGCAAGAAATTGCCGATCTGGTTGGCTCTCGACACGACAGCGTGAAGCGAGCCATAGAAAGATTGGCATTCAAAGGCGTAATTGATAACCCACCAATGGTGGAGAAGCCCACTGGTGGGCGCCCGGTCGAGGAATACGTATTCTCTGGCGAAAAAGGGAAGCGTGACAGCCTTGTGGTGGTTGCACAGCTGAGTCCCGAATTCACTGGCGCGTTGGTCGATCGATGGCAGGTGCTGGAGGAATCGGCATCGCAACCTTCGTTTGACATGAGTCGCCTGAACGACCCAAAGGTCCTGTTGGCCCTGCTGACCGACAACGTGCGCAAAGTCGTGCACCTGGAGGCAGACAATACCGAGCTGACCAATGAAAACCAGCTGTTGGAGCAGAAGGTTTGCGCCGACGCGCCAAAGGTTGAGTTCTTCAATGCCGTCACGGTGACCCACGAAACGTACTCAGTGGGCGAGGCGGCCAAGCTGATTGGCACCGGACAGAAGCGCCTAATGGACTTCCTGCGCCAGAAACGCTGGGTCACGCTGCGCAAAAACGAACCGATGCAAGCCCCTATTGAGTCCGGCTATCTGACGGCGAAGCTCAGCACCTTCGAGCATCCAGAAAACGGCAAGACCACTGTGGCAACTGCTCGGGTTACTGGAAAAGGGCTGACCAAGATCCGCGCAATGTGGGCTGCTCGTGAAGCTGATCTGCTAGGTGGTGTCTCATGAGTCAGCAGTCGATCAAACCAACCGTCATTGACGAATCCTACATGGAGCAGTTCAGCAATGACCAGCTCGCCTTTATGGCCTGGGACAAAAGCGAGTTCTCGCTGAGTGTCTATTTGGACCCTGAAGAGTCGAAGTGTGAAGGCTGCACTGGCGATGCTCTGTTCGAGCTGATAACCGCCGTGCTGGCGTCCAAGGTACTGATCCGTCGCCTTGCTGGCGTTGACCCTCAATCTATCCGCGAGTCCGCTATCAGCAAGATCCTCCAGGGTAGCCGCTTCCCTCAGTGGGAGACCTTGCAATGAGCATTATTCGTGCGCCTCGTCCTGAGGCGAATTTCTACATGCTCAGCAAGTCGATCAGCGAGGACGCACGCCTGAGCTGGGCTGCGCGTGGCCTGCTGGTGTTCCTGCTGGGTAAGCCTGACCACTGGGCTGTGTCAGTCACCCACCTGCGCAACGAAACCTCAAAGTCTTCGAAGCCTACCGGGCGTGACGGTGTTTACGGCCTACTGCAAGAGCTGATCACCGCCGGCTACGTCCAGCGCCGCCAGGATCGTTTGGGCTCTGGTTTGCTTGGCGAAACCCACTATGTCGTCTCTGAATCACCGCTTCCGGCTTTACCGTATACGGCTGCACCGCTTCCGGCTCAACCGTATACGGCAAATCCGACACTAGTAAGTATTGAAGGTGAGCAAGGACTGAAACAGCAAGCAAGGACTGAAAAACCTTCGGGCACTAAAGCACCCTCCCGCACCAAGGCTGCGAAGTTTGATCCGGTGACCGCTAAGCCTGAAAGCGTAAGCGACCAGACCTGGCAGGACTGGTGCCAGCACCGCGCAGAGATTAAGCGCCCACTGACCGCCACCACCTGCGCCAAGCAAGCCAAGACCCTGGCAGGCCACCACGACGCTGATGCCGTGATCAACCAGTCCATCAGCAATGGCTGGACCGGACTGTTCCCGGAGAAGGTGTTGCCTGGCGGCAGGACTGTCAGCAACGGCCCGGACTTCTACGACAAGTCGTGGCGTACCGATACGAGTGATGACCTATGAAAAACGTCACTCAGATGATCCCAGGTGCTGCGCGTGCCCTGTCCACCGCCGCCCCTTATCAGGCCCCTGTCCAGACCGGAACACAGCTGGGCGTTGTGGATGACGCCACCGGTGAAGTGGTAGAGCGCCTATTTCGCCAGCTGCAAGCCATCTTCCCGGCCCACAAGCAGGCATGGCCAGACGACAAGGCCAAGGCTGCCGCTATGCGCAACTGGACTATGGGGTTTATGGCCGCCGGCATCCGTTCGCTGGAGCAAATCCGCTATGGAATCGAACAGTGCCGGAAAAGCGGCTCACCGTTCGCTCCAAGCGTCGGCCAGTTCATAGGCTGGTGCACGCCCGGACCTGAGGCGTTCGGCTTGCCAGCGAGCGCTGACGCATGGGTGGAGGCATTGATGAGCGTCTACAGCCATGAGGGCGTGAAGGTGGCGGCCATCGCCACCGGTTTGTTCGACCTGCGTTCGGCCAGGCAGGAAGACAAGGGCCTTCGCCAGCGCTTCGATCACAACTACGCCGTGGTGATCCGCCGCGCCCAGGAGGGCCAGCCGCTGGACGGGAAGATCCTCGCCGGCATAGGCCACGACAGCCAGAAGACCGACTTCGAACTCGCAAACGAGCTTGCCGACCAGCAGGCCCAGGCGCGAATCCTTCAACAGGGCATCCCGACTGACGGCAAATCGGCGCGTGCGCTGCTGCTGGCCAAGTTCGGCAAGAAGACCACGGAGCAGCGGACATGAGCGACTACACCGAACTGAAGCGGCTGGCCGAGGCCGCACAGTATGAAAATTGTGAGTTTCAGCATGAGCTTGTCGCAGCGACGAAAGCGTTTTTCGTTGGGTGCATTCCCGAGCAGATCCTGGCCCTGATCGCTGAGAACGAGTCAGCGCACAAGCACTGGCAAAACGAATCGAACAATGTGCAGGTGCTGGTGGCAGAGGTTGCCCGGCTCAAGGTCGAGAATGAGGCGCTGCGCAAAGAGTGCGATGCCCGTCACCCGTTCAAGCCTTTTCATGAGCCGGCAATTGGCTTCACTGGTTGCGTGATTTGCGGCGTGTACACCGACCACGGCGGCCTGTCATGCCCGAAAACGCGAGCAACCGCCGACGCCGCCATGGGCAAGGGAGAGCAGTCATGAGCGCTTTACTGATCGGATACGCCATCGTCGGTATCGTTACCTGGGCCGGAATGATCGCTGAGTTTGCTGTCGGCGGTCACATCTGGCGCCCGCGCGATGCATATGGCCTACCTGTGACAATGATTGGCGTGACTGCGCTTTGGCTTCCTGCAATCGCCTTCTGGCAATTCCGCATGTGCCGGAAAGGAGGCCGGTCATGACCAGCCTCCAGATCCGCAACGAATCAGACCGCGCCCGGGTGCTTGGCCATATCGCTGGCATGGACATAACCAAGCCCAAGAAACTGGCCATCACCGAAGTCGACCGTAGCGGGGAGCAGAACAAGGCCCTGCACGCGGCTCTATCCGATATCGCAGTCCAGGTCGAACACGCTGGGAAGAAGTGGGATGTCCTGATCTGGAAGCGCCTACTGACCGCCGCCTGGCTGCGCGAGTCGGGCGACCAGCCCCAGATGATCCCTGCGGTAGACGGCAACGGCTTCGACGTCATCTACGAGCGCACCAGCAAGCTCACCGTAAAGCAGTGCTGCGAGTTGATCGAATGGGTTCATTGCTTCGGCGCCGAGCACCAGGTGCGGTGGACGCAGAAGGACAATTGGGGGGGGCGCTACTGATGGCCATCGAAAGGAAGCCGGCCAAGCCGAAGAAATGCCGCGTTGCTACGTGCAGGGCCTCATTCGTCCCTTCGCGCATGGGCCAGGCAGTGTGCAGCCACGCATGCGCCCTGATCGACGGGCCGCGCAACGCGCCGAAGGCCCGCAAAGCCATGGACCAGATCGAGCGCGCCGAGATCAAGGTGCGCAAGGAAAAGCTGAAGAGCAGGGCGGAACACCTGCGCGAAGCCCAGGCCGCGGTGAACGAGTACGTGCGCCTGCGTGACGCGCACCTGCCCTGCATCAGCTGCGACTCCACGCCGAACGACAACGGCCTGATGACGGGAAGTCGCTGGGACGCTGGGCATTACCGATCCGTGGGGGCCTGCCCAGAGCTGCGCTTCGAGCCGCTGAACATCCATCGCCAGTGCGTGAAGTGCAACCGCAACCTATCCGGCAATGCCGTGGAGTACCGCATTCGCCTGGTGCAGCGCATCGGCTCAGAGAAGGTGTCGTGGCTGGAGGGGCTGCACCCGACCTGCAAGTACACCGTGGAAGAGATCAAGGCCATCAAGGCTAAGTACCGGGCAATGACCAGAGAGCTGAAAAAGGGGCAGGCAGCATGATCAAGAAAATTATGGGAACGATTATTGGTGTGGCGCTGAGTTGCTCCTTGCTCTTTGGCGGTGAATCGCTGCACCAGTTCGCGTTATACGTGCTGTGCGTGATGAATGGCCTCGCTTGGTTGGTCTTGCTGTGTGGTGGCATCAAGGATGAGGTTACCGCCGGGTTGCGATCCAGGCTATGGATCAGCTTGCCGAGTTCAGCGTTCAGCCTGTATGCCATGATCGCCACGGGGCACACCATTCTGGCAACTTCGAGCTTCATGGCCACCTTATTCATCCTAACTGTCGCATTCCGCAAACCGGAGGTGGCGGCATGAAAATCAACTCAGCGCGCCAGGCTTGGCATGACTGCAATTACAACCCAGCCCCCGGCCAGACCTCTGACGTCGTCCAGCTCGGGGTGGTGGTGCAGAACACCGAGCGCGGGCCCACGGCGAGCCACGCGGTGCACGGGGCGCTGGCCGGGCATATCCAGTCGGCTATTGCCAGGCTACACCCGCAGATCCGCGTATTCGGTGACTTCATGTACGCTGCCGAGCAAAGCGACGACATCCGGGAAGCGGCGGAAGAGGTCGTGTTCCTGCTGGTGCAAAACCGGTCCCCACGCATGACGGCGGCCAAGCGAGAGAAACTGGAGTTCGTCGTAAAGGGGGTGATGCGCCGGTACCAGCACATGCACCAGGGCGGGCAATCGTCCAACGAAGACCCCCTGGCCAACGCCGAGAAGTTCCGGGCCTGGATGTGGCAGGTCTACGAAGTGCGGCTGGAATCGTGCAACTGGGATCGGGATTGGGGTGGTGTGTTGCAACTGATCTTCGAATGCTGCGAGGATCTGGACCGCCGCGCACTGAGCCCCGTTGCAGCGGTAATTTACGAAATGCGCGAGGCCGCATGAGGGCCTATTGCGTTCCCGTGCGGCTGGTGGCATTATCTCGCCACTGTTAGAGTTTTGCCTTCGGCAACTAACTCGTCAAACCATAAAACCCGGCCATCGCGCCGGGTTTTTTTATTGCCTGAGTTTCAACTGCAGCCAGGGCAGCCTCAGGGAAGGCCTGGACGCTGATAAGCCGGTAGTGCAGCGCTACGGAAAAACACCGGCAGCCCGTGCACCCTGACCTGACTGTGCTTCCAGGGTGGCGCGAGACAATGACGGCGAGATCGATGCATTTGGATGTCGACGCCGGGATTGTCTTTGGCTGACAGCGGGAAAGACCGCGCACCTATTCAGGGCCTCAGCATTCGCTGGGGCTTTTCTCGTTATGAGGCACAGCAAATGTCCGGCCCTATCCAATCCAGCGACTATGTGCCGGGCATTTCCGGCTGGAAGCTCGATCAAGCCACTGGTGAGTTCGAGATCAATCAATCGCGCCCATCCCTAAGTGCTGATGCGCAGATGATCATTGTGGTTGCAGGTGAGTGGTCTGAATATGATCTGCCGGCCAACGCGATTGAGCGCTATGCGTTCATCGGCGCAGAGGTGGCGAAGATCCCGGCCGAGTATCGCGATAACGCCGAACTCACAACCAAAGACTTTTCGTTCGATTGCGACGGTTCTGACGTTCGAACCACGCTGAGCTATACCCGCCTAGAAAATCAGGATGAGGTCGTCGCCCGCCTGGAAAAGGCGAGGGTGGCCGGAACTAGCATCGTGCGTGCTGGTGGCTGCACTACGATAATTTGTGATGGCGTTGTGCAGGCCAGGTTCGGCAATCTGGACGCGCCGCTGCCAGATCCTGAACAGCCCCAGCCCTTCAAGGTCGAGGGTGACAAGGTCTACCTCAACGAGGCCTTCATTCGGGAGGCGGTGGTCACCAATGCCAACATTGGTTTCTACGTCCCTATCCCCGGCGTGTATGTAGATGCCAACGGTCGTGTCCGCATCAATCGAGAAGATCTTGCCGTCGATGCAAAGATCGACGGCAAGCTGACCGCCAACTGGTCGATTCGGATGCAGATCAACGCCAACGGCCAGTACGTGGCTGCTGGTGTTGGGCTTGGCATTTCCGACGGTTTCGACTCTCAGTTCCTAGCATCGGCTGACGCGTTCGCAATCAAAGAGCGCAGCGCCCAGGAAGTGCTCGAGAAGATTTCTACCGTTATCGGCGAGTCATCCCTGTCGGCTGACCTTGAGTCGCCAATCCCGGGGATTGTGCTAGACACGATCCGCGCCGAGCTGCGCCCCGGTGGCCTGCTTCACCGTTCACGCTAACTTCCGGCTCGCCTCTGTGCGGGCTTTTCCGTTTTCGGCCCCACCACACCCATTGCTCCGAGCTGGGAGTGCTGCCGGGGATGATTGATCAGGCCGCGTGAACGACCACTTCCACGCGCTTACCGAAAGCGGCCAAGGCCGTCTCCAGCTGCTTCATTCTCGAATTGTGGAGGAAATCGACAAGGCGATACGCTTGGGCTTTGTGAATCCCGAGCAGCTCGCATAGGTCAACCCTACGCATGCGCCTCTCCATTAGTGAGTTCCACAAGGCAATCTTGGCGACCGTCGTCGCCGGCAAGTAAATTATGTGCTCGCCAGCCTTTGGATCCGATGCCTCTGGAATAACTCGACGCTGATCGACATAGATCGACAAAGCGCTATCAATCGCGTCTAGGGTTTCGCTGATTGAGTGTTCTTTGTCGCGGCCGTAGCTATTTAGCTCCGGCAGGTCGCGGCAGGATACTGTCAGTCCTGGAGTGCTGCCATCTTGTTCAACGCGTATTGCATAGTTGTACATGGACACTCCTATGGTGGGTGATTTTTCATCGATTGATGTGCGCGATAGACCCATCATGGCCCCAAGTGCTGAATGAGTGCCCATAAACGAGAGGCGGGCCAGGCCTCTTGATGACCCAATGTATTTAATTGCATAGATCTATTCAATGCCTCGCATAAGTGAGGTCACTTCGTTTTCGGCCCCACACACCCATAGCTCCGAGTTGGGAGTGCTGCTGGGGCTGACTTATTTGTAAAGGTCGTACCTCGGCCACCTTTCTCTATGGAGTGGCGATGGATCCTAACGACCTGGGGCCAGGCACGTTCGCGTGGCTTGGCGGTACCGGCACTGTGCTGCTCGGCGGTCTGTTGTGGCTTAGGAAATTCCTCTCCAAGGACGCGACCGACCGGGCCATGGATAACGCCGACATCGGCACCGTCCGCCGGCTCAATGAATTGCTCGACACTGAACGTGCCCGTGCCAACGCCGCCGAGGCGCGCGCTGACCAGTTTGCCAAGGAGCGCAACGAGCTTGCTGCAGCGGTTGGCCGTATGGAGGGGAAGATCGAGGCCCTTTCAAGCCAGGTCGCGCAGCTCACTGCAACGGTTACCTCGCAGAGTGACGAGATCGCCCGCCTGCGAACCAAGCTGGGAGGCATCAACTGATGGATAGATGCGCAATCAACTTCATCGCCCGCCACTGGTGGAGGCGCGCCGAGGTATGGGTCATCGCTCTCCTGCTGGTAGCCGGCGGATCGATCCTTGGCTACCAGGCCGGCGTCTGGTCTGCCAGTAGCGAGCAGACCAAGCAACTTGCCGAAGTGCGCGCCGCCTATGACGCCGCCCTGGGTAAGCGTGACCTGCGCCTGACCAACCTTGCCGAGAAGACCCAGGACGCCGCAGTGAAGGTGCAAGAGGCATCGCACTCTGCAGTCCAAGCGGCTGACACGGCCAGCAAGGCAGCCGAGAAGGTCAGTGAAGCGGTAGAGCGGCAGGCGCCCTAATCCGCGCCACGTTTTCTAATGCGCCAAAATGTGGCGCGACACAGGAGTAGGGCATGACCGTCAAGGTTCTGGAGTTCAAGCGGGAGGACTGGCGCGATGCCGCCAAGACCCTGCGCAAGATCGCCGATGACCTCGATGCGGGTGAGCATCCCGAATGCACCGTAGGCGCCTTGACATTGATCGGCGCTAAGGGAGAGGTGACCGTATTCGGCCTCGGGCCCAAGTGCGACGACCTGCAGTGCTTGGGTGCCATGCGCCTGGGTGAGCAGAAACTGATTGATGTGCTGCTGGACAGCCAAGACTAAGGATTCCCCATGACAACCAAGCAGCCTGACTGGGAGCGCATTGAACAGCTCTTCCGGGCTGGATTGCTCTCCGTGCGTGAGATCGCCGCCGCGTGCGGTGTCTCCCATACAGCAATCAACAAGCGGTCGAAGGCTGAAGGCTGGGATCGCGATCTGAACGCCAAGATCAAGGCCAAAGCCGATTCACTGGTTTCCAAACGAGAGGTTTCCACAAAGGTTTCCACGGAAACACTGGCAACCGAACGTGGAATCGTAGAGGCAAATGCTGAGGTCATCGCTGACATCAGGATGGCTCACCGGACGGACATCGGTCGCTCACGCAGGCTTGCCAACAAGCTTCTGGATGAGCTGGAATCGCTCACCGATGAGCAGGGCACCATCAAGGAGTTGATTGCCCAGTTCAAGGAAGGAGTTCACGAAGACGGCGATGCGATGGCTGATGTGCTGGCCCTCGCCCAAAAGATGGGCGCGCTCCCGTCTCGGACCAAGACCATGAAGGAATTGTCCGAAACACTGAAGACTCTGGTTCTGCTGGAGCGACAAGCCTACGACCTCGACACCAAATCCGGCGGCAATGACGCCGACGAGCTGTCCAAGATGATGGACGATCTATCGAAGGACGCCTGACCATGAAGCCCGAGCACATGAAGCTGCTGCGGGATCGGTTTTGGCGACTGAATAACCTCTACTTCATCACCGACAAGCAGGGCAAGAAGGTTCGCTTCCGCATGACGCAGGAGCAGATTGATTACTTCCAGGGGATGCATACCCGGAACATCATCCTGAAGGCCCGCCAGCTGGGCTTTACAACGCTGGTGTGCATCGTCCAGTTGGATGCAGCGTTGTTCGAGGCTGCCAAGTGCGCCTTGATTGCTCACACGCTGAACGACGCGAAGCGCCTGTTTCGTGAAAAGGTCAAGTACGCCTACGACAACTTGCCGAAGGAGCTGCGCGCTGCCAACCCTGCGAGAAACGACGCTGCCGGTGAACTGGTGTTCAGTAAGGGCGGCTCGCTTTACGTCTCTACATCGTTCCGGGGCGGGACGCTGCGCTACCTGCATGTATCTGAGTTCGGGAAGATCTGCGCCAAGTTCCCGCATAAGGCGCGGGAGATTGTCACCGGTGCTTTCGAGGCTGTCGCTGCTGAGTGTTTTGTCACCATCGAGTCGACGGCAGAGGGCAGGGCCGGGTATTTCTTTGATTACAGTCAGTCAGCAGAGCGCCAGCAACTGGCTGGTGTGCCACTGGGCCTGCTGGACTGGAAGTTCTTTTTCTTCAGTTGGTGGAATAACAAGGCCTACAGCCTCGACTCTGCTGACGTAGTGCTGCCGCAGCGCCTGACCGACTACTTCAACGAACTGCACGCCAAGCACGGGATCGTCACCAACGACGGCCAGCGTGCGTGGTATGCGGCCAAGGAGAAGACACTCGGCGACGACATGAAGCGGGAGTACCCCTCAATCCCGGTTGAGGCCTTCCAGCAATCGGTCGAGGGCGCTTACTACGCCCAGCAGTTCACCAAGCTGTATGCCGCTCAGCGCATCGGCACTCTGCCCGACAACAGCCACCTGCCGGTGATGACCATTTGGGACATCGGCGTGAGCGACTCCACCGCCATTTGGTTCGTGCGCCAGGTTGGCGAGCAGTACCACATCATCGATTACTACGAGAACTCAGGCGAAGGCCTGCGGCATTACATGAAGGTGCTCAAGGACAAGGGTTACACCTATTCCGAGCACTGGGGGCCGCATGACATCGAGAACCGTGAGTTCGGCAGTGATGCGAAGACGCGCAAAGACATCGCCCGAGAAGGTTACGAAATCGACGGGCAGGTTTATCGGATGACGTTCCAGGTCGTCCCGAAAATCGGGGTGGACGACGGCATCGAGCAGGCTCGGGAAATTCTATCCAAGTGTGCCTTCGACGAATCCAAGTGCGAAGAGGGCATTGCCTGCCTCGAGAACTATCGCAAGGAGTGGGACGACAAGAAGGGCTGCTGGAAAGACAAGCCGCTGCATGACTGGACGTCTCACGGCTCCGATGCATTCCGGTACTTCGCTGTCGCCAAGAGCGCAAAGAAGCCGGTCAAATCAATCAAAATGGGATTCGCACGCTAATGGCAGACGTCACATACACCCGCCCGGAGTACGACGCGGCACAGTCCCGTTGGCGGCTGGTGCGCGACGTGTGCAAGGGCTCCGAGACGGTAAAGGGGCGCGGCGATGTGTATTTGCCCAAGCCCAACCATCACGACACCAGTCCTGAGAACATCGAGCGGTACAAGTCCTATAAGCAACGCGCTGTGTTCTACAACGCCACAGGCCGTACGAAACACAGTTTGGTAGGTGCCGTATTTCGTACGTGGCCGACGCTGACCGTTCCCGGCGCGCTCGATTACGTGTCCACGGACGTCGACGGGCAGGGAGTGAGCGTTTACCAGCAGTCGCAGTCGGTCATCGGGCATCTGCTCGAGGTAGGCCGTCACGGCCTGCTGGTGGATTACGCTGCGGTGCAGGCCGGCACAGTGAGCAAGGCAGATGAGCAGGCAGGGCGCGCCCGTGCGAACGTTGCGAGCTACCCGGCCGAATCAATCCGGAACTGGAAGACCCGCAAGGTCGGCGGTCAGCACCTGCTGAGCCTGGTGGTGCTGCGCGAAGAGGCAGACATCGACACTGATGATGGCTTTGGTAGCGAAAAGGTTGTGCAGTACCGCGTGCTGCGTCTGGATGTCGCCGGCGTGTATACCCAGGAGCTGTGGCAGGAAAGCTTAAGCGAGACGGCAATGGTCATCCCGCCATTCACGCCGCTCAATGGCGCTGGGCAACCATGGCGCGTGATTCCCTTTCAATTTCTCGGCAGCGAGAACAACGACACCAGCATCGATGACTCGCCGTTGTACGACATGGCCGTGCTGAACATCGGCCATTACTGCAACAGCGCTGACTATGAGGACTCAGTCTGGTTCTCGGGCCAGCCGCAGTTCTGGATTTCGGGGTTGGACGAGGCCTGGCGCGATCACCTTGAGGCCAATGGCATTTATGTCGGCTCCAGGGCGCCGCTGACGCTTCCTGCCAGCGGGTCGTGTGGCTTTGCTCAGCCTGAGCCGAACACACTCGTGAAGGAGGCCATGGACGCCAAGAAGCAGGACATGGTGTCCCTGGGGGCCCGACTGATTGAGCGCGGCAGTGCGGTGAAGACCGCAACCCAGGCTGATAACGACAGCGCCGCCGAGCACAGCGTTCTCTCCCTGGTGGTGAGCAACGTCAGCGAGGCGTACAGCCAGTGCCTTGAGTGGATGGCGGAGTTCGTCAACGCTCCCGGCGAGGTGGTCTACAAGCTCAATCAAGACTTCAGCCAGATCACTCTGGACGCGACGATCCTTGCAGCGCTGTTTAACGCGGTGCAGGGGGGTAAGTTGCCGGAAGGAGACTTCTGGCAGTACCTGCGCGATCGCGGCGTGATTAACCCAGAGAAGACGGACGACGACATCCGGGGCGAACTGGAGGCGCAAAGCACGGGGCCTGACCTGGATGACGACGAGGTAATTCCGAATGGCGGCAAACCAAGCAATCCTTGACGCCACTATCCGGCATGCTGTCTTCCTGGAGCAGCTGAAGTCGGGGGAGGTGGCGAAGTTCGCCCCCTTCCTCAAGGAGATCGACCGCTCGATTCGTGAGCGGCTGACGCGGGCGGACCTGACTGATTACACCGTCGCCCGTCTGGAGCGGCTGCTCAGCGAGGTTGATAGCCTGCTGCTGGGCATCTTCAACCGGTACAGCGAGAAGCTGAACCTCGACCTAGTGGACATCGCCAACTATGAGGCTGAGTTTGAAGCGACCAGCCTGACCCGGGCGGCGCCGGTGGGCGTCACTTTCGACGCGGCTGTGCCAGGTGCTGCGGCAATCAGGGCGGCAATCCTCACCAATCCGCTTAGTGTGCGCGGCGCTGACGGCGGGAAGCTGCTCAAATCGTTCATCGACGGCTTCACCGCTACCGAGCGACAACGCCTCACAGGCGCTATCAGGCAGGGCTTCTTTGAAGGCCAGACCAACTTCCAGATTATCAAGAACATTCGCGGCACCAAGGCGCTCCAGTACAACGACGGCATCCTGGCCACGACGAACCGCAACGCCGGCGCCATCGTGCGGACGGCGGTGCAGCACGTTGCAACCCAGGCGCGCATGGAGACGCTGAAGGAAAACAGCGACGTCGTGCAGTCCGTGGAGTGGGTCAGCACCCTGGATTCGAAGACCACTAGCCAGTGCCGGACGCTGGATAAGCAACGGTTCAAGCTGACTGAGGGGCCGAGGCCACCGATCCACATCAACTGTCGCTCGACAGTGGTAGCGGTGACTCGCTTCAGCGCCTTGTTCGCCAAGGACGCTACGCGGGCTTCCATCGGTGACGGCGGCGCCCAGCAGGTGAGGGCAGACCTCAGCTACTACGACTGGCTCAAGCAGCAGCCAGCAGCGTTTCAGGACAAGGCTATCGGCCCGGTCCGCGCCAAGCTGTTCCGCGAAGGCGGCCTGAGTATCGAACGATTCTCCGAGCTGCAGCTTGATCGCAACTTTTCACCTCTGACCCTTGTGCAGATGAAGGCTCTTGAGCCTCTGGCGTTCGAGCGGGCGGGCATCAAATAGCAGGCAGGGCCTGCACCAACGTCTCCGGGAGACAAACAAATGGGTTTGAAATATCAGCTGGACACTCTTGACGGTCTCGATGACTCCGTTAAATCGCTCTACACCGAGAAGGAAGGAAAGTTTGTCCTCGGCATCGAAGGCCTGCCGCAACCAGAAGACGTAACCGGCCTGAAGTCGAAGGTGGAAGAGTTGCTCGGCGAGAAGAAAGCCGCCGAGAAAGCTCGCAAGGATGCGGAAGAGCAGGCCCGACTGGAGCGTGAAGAGGCCGCTCGCAAGTCCGGCAACGTCGAGGAGCTCGAAAAGTCCTGGTCTGAAAAGTACAACCGCCGCGAAGCTGAGCTGAACGGCATGCTCGAGCAGGAGCGTGGAACGCTGAGCACTCAGATCCGGGATCTGACTGTCGGCCGTACCGCTACTGACATCGCGTCTGCCCTGGCAATCCCAGGCAGCGCCAAAGCCCTGTTGCCGCACATCGAGCGCCGTCTGAGCGTCGAGCAGCGCGACGGGAAGCCTGTTGTGGTCGTTCTCGACCAGCAGGGCAAGCTCTCGGCGGCAACGCTGGATGAGTTGAAAGCAGAATTCGCAAACGACACGGCCTTCGCGCCGTTGATCGCGGGTAGTAAGGCGTCTGGCGGCGGGGCTGCTGGTGCTGGAGGTGGCGGCGGGGCCGCAAAAGGAAAAATCGGCGGCACCAAAGAGGAGCGACAGGCCGCGATCGCGAGCCGGTTCCCGGATCTCCCACAATCGTAAGGAAATAACTCATGTCCCTGTCGCAAATGCAGGTTTTCAACGAATACATCATGCCGGCGACTCTCGAGACGCTGGATCAGTATCTCGCCGCCTTCAACGCCGCCAGCCGCGGTGCAATCGTGCTGTCCCCGGACGGCTTCACTGGTGACTTCCTCCAAGAGTCGTTCTTCCAGACCCTGGCCGCTGCTCAGCGCCGCGTGGATCGCTACAGCGCGAACGCTACTGTCGCTGCAACCGATCTGACTGAACTGAAGAACACTTCGGTGAAGGTTGCCGGTGGCTTCGGTCCGATCCGCTACGAGCCGTCGCAAATGACCTGGCTGGAGCGCCCAACCGCGCAAGGCATCGAAGTTGCTAGCCGTGCGTTCGCTGAAATCCTCCTGAAGGACCAGCTGAACACCGCGATCGCTGCCCTGGTTGCTGCAATCACCGCCCAGGCCGCCGCGGTCAACGATGTGTCGGCTACCGCTGGCATCACCTACGCAGGCCTGAACAACGCTCACGCGAAGTTCGGCGACGCAAGCCAGAACCTGGTCACTCAGGTGATGCAGGGCACCAGCTACCACAAGTTGGTCGGCCAGAACCTGGCAAACCAGAACCAGCTGTTCCAGGCCGGTAACGTCCGCGTGATCGATATTCTGGGCAAAATCTCCGTTGTGACGGACGCCCCGGCGCTGATGCAGGCCGGAGTAAATCCCGCGCCGAACAAGGAAATCATCCTGTCCCTGGTGCAAGGCGCTGCGCTGGTCCACGACGGCCGCGACATCATCAGCAACGTCCAGACCACCAACGGCAAGGAGCGTATCGAAACCACGCTCCAGACCGACTACACCTTCGGCCTGGGCCTGAAGGGGTACACCTGGGACACCACCACCGGCGGCAAGTCGCCAACCGATGCCGAACTGGCGACCGGTACCAACTGGGACAAGACCGCCACCAGCATCAAGCACACCGCCGGTGTGGCTCTGATCGGTGACGCCTCTAAGTAACTCTGACAGCTGAGTCGGGCCCAGCGCCCGGCTTGGCGAGGACACGATCATGAGCCACAAGAACATTTGGTATCTGCCTGGTCCATTCCATCAGTACCAGGAAGACGTGAAGGCGCTGGCCAAGGCGAATGGCCTGCGCATCGTCGACGCAAGCGTTACCGAAAGCCGCGAAGATGCTGCCGACGATGTGCCTGACGTGACGGTCAAGGAAGTGCCGAAGGTGCTGCTGATCGATGGTGGCAACTCCAGCGTCAATATCGATGCATTCCGCGCCGAGCTTGAGTCTGTCGGCCTGATCGTCGAGTCATTCGCTGATCAAGAGCTGGCGCGCCCCGAAGGCGAGCTTGGTCCTACCGCTGGCCGCCTGTTCCAGGTTTTCGAGGCAGTAAACGCCGGTGTGGAAAGCCTCATTCGTGAGCGTGATGGCGAAGCTGAAAAGGTGAAGGCTCTGCAACTGCAGGTGGACGACCTTATCCAGCAGGCCGCCAAGGCTCGCCTGGACGACCAGGACGCGAAGGAAATCGCCGAGCTGAAGGCTAAGCTGGACGAAGCCAAGGTTCCATACCGGGCCAACGCCTCGAAAGAATCCTTGGAAAAGCTCGTCGCTGATCTGCCCAAGGCGTGATAATGCTGGCTGCCGGTGACCCGGTGGCCGATCTCAAACCATTCCAGCGAGTTGACGTATGACACTCATCATCGAGGACGGCACCGGCAAGCCTGACGCCGAAAGCTATGCGAGCGCCGAGGACCTGGCCCTGTATGCCGTTAAATTCGGCACGGTCATCCCCACAGGCGCTCCCGAGCAGGAAGCGCTGCTGCGCCGGGCTGCCTTGGCGATGGATGGCAAGACCTGGAAAGGCCGCAAGATGAGCAGCGAGCAGGCGCTGGCCTGGCCGCGCCGGGGTGTTGATCTGGACTGCCAGATCAAGCCAGACAACTACCTGCCGGCGCGGATTCAGTACGGGCAGATGGCCCTGGCCGCCGAGATTCATCAGGACGACATCGACCCAGTGGATAAGCGCAAAGGCGCGGTAACGCTGGAGCGCGTCGAAGGCGCGGTAACACGCGAGTACGCCACGATCTCCAACACCAGCGGTCGGCTGTTGCCGGCGGCGCCTGATCGACCGAGCGCTACGCAGTTTGCTGACTACCTTCAAAAGCGTGGGCTATTCGCAGTTCGCGCATAGAATCAACGGAGACCCCCATGGCCACCTTCTACGACGAAATGGCCGTGATGGCTCTGGAGATGATCACAGAGTTCGGCCAGCCCGTGACCATCAGCAAGACGGAGCCAGGCGAGTACGACCCGGAGACGGGCGGGGAAGCGCCGGGTGTGCCCGTCGAGCAAATCGCCCAGGGCATCCTGCTTGACTTCACCGGCATCGAATTCCAAAACAACAGCCTCATCAGGCAGGGCGACAAAAAGCTCAAGATCTCCGCGCAGGGATTGGCTTGGGTGCCCGGGCTGCTCGACAAGGTCGTGGCCCAGGGCCGCACCTGGTCAATCGTGCCGCCGCTGAAAGAGATCAACCCGGCCGGCACGCCGATCCTGTATGAGCTGCAGGTGAGGTCGTGACGAACAAATACGCGAGCATGAACGGCAGCTTCGCCGAGAATATTCGCGACTTCGCCGAGCGAGCGAAGGGTGGTATCGACGCGACCATCCGCGAGATCGTCATCGAGATCGGAAGCAGCGTTATCCGCATGTCACCGGTGGGCAATCCTGAAATATGGGCCGCGAACGTAGCTCACCGCCAGACCAACACCCGCGCAGCCGACGACTACGACTTCAAGGTCGCAGTGCGCAACACGATCATCAACCTGAACGAATCAAACTTCACCAAGGCCGGTAAGCTGCGGCGCGGCGTGAAGTACGCCAAGCCCCTGACCAAGACCGAGCGCGACCAGAATTTCAACGTGAACGGGTTGGTCGCGGGCAGGGACTACGTCGGTGGGCGGTTTCGGGGGAACTGGCAGTTTTCCATCGGAACGCCAGCGGAAGGCACTCTTGATCAGGTCGACCCGGTCGGCGGTGTAACGCTGGCCAAGCTTAAGCTGCAGGTGGAGTCACTCACAGCAGGGCAAACTGCCTATATCGTGAATAACTTGCCCTACGCAATCCCGCTTGAGTACGGACACTCGACCCAAGCTCCCGGCGGCATGGTCCGGATTACCCTGGCCCGCTTCCAGCAGATCGTCGACGAAGCCACAAGGAACAACCAGGTATGAGCCACGCCATTATCGCGTCGATCTACGAGGCCAAGTTACTTGCCTGGAGCAAGGCGCGGGCAGAGCCCATCAAGGTCGTGTTTGAGAATATCCAGTATGACCCTGCGGACGGCGAGACCTATCTGCGGGCGTTCATGCTCCCAGGCGATACCGCCAGCAGCACGCTCGCTGGCGACCACCGCGCGTTCATCGGCGTCTACCAGGTCAGCATTGTGGCTCCGGCGAACACCGGGAAGACAAAGACGAACCCACTGGTAGCTGAGCTGACCGCGCTGTTTCCGCTGTACGCGAGAGACACGAAGGCAGGCCTAACCGTCGTTACGATGTCGCCAGTTGACCCTGGACCCAGTATCCCCGATCCACCCACATTTACCGTGCCGGTGTCGTTCGAATACCGAGCAGACATCGCCACCTGAATAAGCCCGTTGGGCAAACCCCGAAACCCGCCTCTGCGCGGGTTTTGTCATTTATGAAAAGAGGAAACACCCATGCAAATGCCCAACGGCGCCACCCTTGAGATCGCGTCCATCTACGGCACGCCCATCCCATTCACCGCCCTGACAAACGCCAATCCAGCCGTCGCGACGGCTGCGGCGCACGGTCTGGCCGAGGGCGACATTATTGCCGTAAATTCTGGCTGGACCCGCCTCGATGGTCGCGGCGTTCGAGTTGGAACGATCGCCAGCGGCACGTTCGCGCTGGAGAACATCAATACGACCAGCATCCAACAGTATCCCGCGGGCTCGGGGATTGGTTCCGTTCGCGAGGTGACAGCCTTCACCGAGATCTCGCAGATTACTGAGATGAATTCCAGTGGTGGTGATCAGCAGTTCCTGACCTTCGGCTTCCTGGCCGACGATGATGATCGCCAGATGCCGACCACAAAGAACCCGATCACGCTGACCTTCACCGTCGCCGACGATCCGTCCAAGCCATATGTGGCCGTCTGTGAAGCTGCTGACGACGACAAGCAGGCTCGCTTGCTTCGCCTGAACCTGCCGGGCGGCAGCAGCATCATCTACAACGGTTATGTGTCGATCACGTCGACCCCGACCATGTCCCGCAACAACCTGATGACCCGTGTGATCAGCCTGGCGCTGACCGGTCGCCCAGCCCGTTACGCGGCCGTGGTGTAACCCATGGCCAAGTTCAAATTGATCCAGAAACCGACCTTCAAGGCGCCGGTGATGATCCAGCGCGCGGGCTACAACGCTGAAAAGGTGGAGTTCGAGTTCAAGTATCTGGACCGCACCGCGCTGGCCGAGTTGTACACCGGATGGAACGAGCGGCACGACGAACTGGGCAGGCAGGTCGGCGACATGGACCTCAAAGCTTTCACCGCCGCCCAGATCGCCCTGCAAGCCGACCAACTGCTGGATGTGGTTGTGGGCTGGGACATCGAAGAGGAGTTCACGCCTGAAAACGTGCGCATTCTCGTCAATTCGATCAACTCGGCGCCGAAGGCAGTGCTGAACGCGTACGCCGAAGCCTTCAGCGAGGCCCGCCTGGGAAACTCCTAAGCGCCTCGCGCGCGCTGTATGAGCCAGGGCCATCAGATGCAGAGCTGATGGCCTTTGGGTTGTCGCGTCAGGATATCCCCGACAAGGAAGTCGGCATCTGGCCAGACAACTGGGACGCCTTCAAAGTCTTCGAGGCCATGAGCACCCAGTGGCGCACAGGCGCGTGCGGCGCAACAGGCATGGATTACAGCGTTCTCTCCGAGGTGATTCGGATGTGCGGCGTGCCGATCAGCCAGCGACAAACCATTTTCAGCGACTTCCGCCGTATGGAGGCGGAAGCGCTGCAGGTGATGGCAGAGCAGCGGGAGCGCGCGAGAGGAGCCTGATTATTCTGTGCTTATACGCTAGCGGAAAGCTGTGAGAGAAAGATGTAGGCGAATCCTGAGCAGAAGCCGAATGCTTGATTCTGAAGCAAAATTCAAATTCAGATCCGAATCAGTATTCGTATAATCGGTCGAAAGTGGTTGCGAATGCTTGTTTACAGTTGTAAATGGTTGTGCTCTGGTTATAATAGTTGACATAAGCGTCAACCATTACTACTACGCAGAAACCTCTCAACCCAGCAGGGTGAACACCATGGCGAATACTGATATTCATTCGGATGGAAAGAAATCCACGCTTAGCGCTTACGAGCGCAAGATGGCTCGCCAGCGCCCCGAATTCATCTCGCAGGACCTTCTGGATAAGGTGGTCCGTGAGCATAGTGCTTTTTTCAAATCTATGCGCATGGATAAGCACGTCTCGCTATGACGGCCGTCGTGGTGAGCAGGAAGCTCACGTTAGCTATCGGCGAAAAACTCTCGCAATCGTACGCAAGCGAATTTTCCCTTTGGAAACAAGGCTTGATCGGCGCTGGCGATTTTTTTGGAAAAACGACACCGTTCGTCGCTCCCCCCGCGATTAAAAACGTTTTAGAGAAGGTGCACCTCGAGCACAAAGGCGTATCCCGCAGATGGGATGCAATGTTGAGGGAAGGAATCCTTGATCCTCAAGCGTACACATCTGACAAAATATTAGTTTTTGGGCGGATGTGGGATGTCAGGCTTAGCCCTTACATGCTTGTGACAATTCTCGAGCCTGGGCATGACCAAATGAAAGATTGGCCTATGCTAGCAGGTGTTGGTGCATATTTTGGAGCTGAAAGCGCTGCTTTCTCCAGAGAATATCCAACTACCGCATGGGTTACTTCTGGTTTCCCGTCTAATTAAGCCCAGCCCCGCGCTGGGCTTTTTGCATCTGGTGAATCCTATCGTCACCGCCTAGCCTCCACCCAACCCACGAGAACCCCGCCCATGCGGGGCTTTGGCGCTTCCTGCTGAAAATGGTAGATTGCTTTTCTTGATCAAGGAGAAGGGTCTATGTCTAGTGAACCGGGAGTGATTGGCTCTCTAATGCTGTTTTTTATTGGTGCGGTGCTTTATTTCTTGCCAACTATTAACGGCAAAAGCAGAAAGCACCCAAATACGGACTCCATATTTCTTCTTAACTTATTTTTGGGATGGACTCTCATAGGGTGGGTGATTGCGCTGGTCTGGTCAGCATCCGCCATAAGCAAGCCTGTGGAAGCGAAGAACAGCCCCACCGCTCCAGAAATCGACAGATACGAAGCCCTTGAAAAGCTTGTGTCCATGAAGGAGCGCGGATTTATTTCGGAAGATGAGTTCCAAGCCGAAAAAGCAAGACTGCTTCGAAGCTGAACATCAGTACAACCACTACCCGCTACGGCGGGTTTTTTTATGCCCGGAGAAAAATAATGAGCACCAACTTCGCCTCCCTGGGCATTGCCGTTGAGTCCTCGCAAGCAGCAAAGGCCGCTGACGACCTGGATAAATTGGTCGACTCGGCAGAAGGTGCACAGAAGGCGATCGACGACCTAGGCAAGACTGGTGAAGGCTTGGCCAACACGGGCAAGAAGATCACTCAGGCAGAAAATGAGGTAGCCCAGGGCGTCGAGAAGTCCACTGCCGCGATAGATCGCAGGTCCGGTGCAAGCCGCAAAGCGACTGAAAGCGCCGCCGCAGAGATCACCGTTATCAGCCAGCTCGACAAGGCGATGACGGGCAATATCGACAGCATTGAATCCTTAGTGCGGGCAGAGGGTTTGTTGGAGCGCGCTCGCAAAGGCGGCTTGGTCACTATCGAAGATCAGGCAAAGTATCAAGATCAGCTGGGCAGGGCCTACGACAAAATCGAGAAGGCCGAAGCCAAGGAGTTGGCGCAGAAGCAGAAGCTGATCGATGCCGAAAACCGCCACATTGAGGCGCTGAAACGCACCGTCAACGGGATTGACCCAGTGACCGTCAAGCTGGCGAAGCTGGAGGACCAAGAGAAAGCGCTAAACGACCTGCACAAAACAGGTCAGATAGATGCTGAACGATACCAGGAGGCCCTTTCCAAGATCGGCAAGGACCGTGCCGGGCTGACCGCCACGGAGACCGCGTTCGACAAATTGAAGCTCGGCACTCGCCAGGCCCAAGAGAACGTAATGCAGCTTGCCAACGCCCTGCAGTCGGGCGATCTGGGGAGCGGTGCGCGAGCCATTGCACAATTGGGTGCTGGTGCCGGCGAATCAGCGCGAAGTCTGGCGGGGATGATAATTCCAGCCGGTCTGCTGGTGGCCGTTCTTGGGTCGCTTGGCTACGCCTATTTTGATGCAATGAAGCAGGCGCGCGAGTTCAATGCCGCAATTAATGGCGGAACCAACGGCGCCGGCCAGACAATTGCCAGCTTGAAGGATATGGCCGACGGCGCCGGGCGAATCACTGGAAATCTATCCGGCGCGCGTGAAGCGGTTGTGTCGCTTGCGTCGGGGGCCGCAACAAGCGGTACGCAGATGCGCAACCTGGCTGAGGCTGCGGCAGCGATCAGCGAAATCACGGGGCAGGGCGCTGGCGAACTCGCGAAGTCTTTCGCCACCGCCGGTGATACAGCGACAGAGGCTGCAGGAAAAATCAGCAGCCAGTATGGGTTGCTTACCCTAGATCAATACCAAGTGATCAAGGGGATTGATGACCAAGGCGATCATCAGCGCGCACTTGATGTCCTGAGTGGAAACTTGAATGAGGCGGCTCTAGAGCGCCTCAAGGCTTATCGAGGCTCTCTCTCCGATATTGAGCGAGATTGGGATGACATCGGAAACGCGACAAAACGCGCATATTCCTACATTCGGTCGGAAGCGTTTCCAGACCTCGCGAAGCAGATAGAGCTAACCCAGCGCGTGCTTGATACACGCAAGGCGGGCGGAGTATCGGGGGCTATATCTGCGGGGCTGGGCAAGGCAAGCACAGCATTTGACTCGATGCTAGGACTGGAGGACACCGACTCAACCGAAGCGCTGGAGAAGAAACTCGCAAGCCTCAAGGCCAGGCAAGCAGCCAGCGCCAATCTAGCAATCATCACTGGCGAGAACACCGACGCAAACCAGAAAGCTATCAAGGTCCAAAAAGAACTGGATGCGCAGCTCGATGAGATTAACCCTCTAAACAAGCGCACAGCGGGGCTGGACAAGCTCAACGATAAATTCAGAACGCTTTACGAGAACGCTGAGAGGACGGGCCAAAAGTCCAAGCTTCTGGATGGCGTCGATTTTGACGGTAAAAAGTTCTCAGGGGGTGCTTACGACACCTTGCTGAAAGGGCTCAACGACAAAAACAAAGACCCCAAGGCCGCAAGCTCTCAAGTCGACCTAACCAGCTTCAACAACGCCAAAAACAACCTGTCCGATATCGTCAATGAATACCGGAATGCCCAAAAGGAACTGGAGGCCCAGCAGAAAGCCGGCGTAGTTTCGCTGTCGGACTATGCCAAGCAGCGGTCGGCCTTGGTCAACCAAGAAAAGGACGATGTAACCGCGGCGTACCAGGCAGAGATTGATGCACTGGAGGCGGCGAAGGGTAAGAAGTCCACGACGGCTGCGCAGAGCATCCAGATCGACCAGAAGATCGCCGATGCACGGCAGGGGATGGTCAAGGCTCAGAAGGATGCTGACAGCCAGCTGACCGTCATTGCAACGAACGAAAAAGGCCGCCTGGAGCAACTGACGGCCGCCTCGGAGGCTTACGTCAACCAGCTGGAGCGTCAGCGGGCCGCACTGGAAGCTGCCGGCTCCCGCGCAGCGAACGGGCTAGGTCTTGGAGACCGCCAGGCGGGCCTGCAAGCCAGCCTCGACGCAACCACGGACAAGTTCAACGACGAGCGCGCCAAACTACTGGATCGCCGCAAGACCGCGCCTGATAAGTACAGCCAGGAAGACTACATGCGCGACCTGGCCAGCCTTCAGGATGCGGAAGGCAAGTATCGCGATACGGTGGTAGAAAACTACGACAAGATCTCGGAGGCCCAGGGGGATTGGCGCAAAGGGGCGTCGTCGGCTTTCCAGAACTACCTGGAGTCTGCGAAGGATGTAGCAGGGCAAACCAAGGGCCTGTTCACCAATGCCTTTTCCAGCATGGAAGACTCCATCGTCGATTTTGCGCTGACCGGAAAACTCAGCTTCGCCGACTTCACAAAGTCGATCATCGCGGACATGGCGCGAATTGCTGCACGCCAAGCGGCGTCCGGCCTTCTATCCAGCATCGCAGGCACTGCACTGGGCGCATGGCTTGGTGGTGGCGGTGGTGGCGGTACCAGCTTCGGCTCTGATATTGGCGGCGCGATCACGGCCAATGCCAAGGGCGGCGTGTACGACTCCCCGAGCCTGTCGAGCTTCAGCAACCAGGTGCACGACAAGCCGCAGATGTTCGCCTTCGCAAAAGGCGCGGGCATCTTCGCCGAGGCTGGGCCAGAGGCAATCATGCCGCTGACCAGGACGGCCGGCGGTGAGCTTGGGGTGCGTGCGCTGGGCGGTGGTGGCGGGGGAGGTGCTGGTAACACCTACAACTTCCCCGTATCGGTATCCGTTCAGACCTCTGGCGATGGCGGTACCGCGACGCAGGAAGACACTACTCAACTCGGGAAGGGCATCCAGCAGGCGGCCAAGGTTGAGGCGGAAACCGCAATTGCCAAGGGCCTTCAGCCTGGCGGCTCAATCTGGCGAGTCATCAACGGGAGGTAACCATGGCGATTGAAACGTTCACCTGGGCCACCCAGAACGGGGAGGCACCCGATATTACCTATCGGGTGCGCACCTCGCAGTTCGGGGACGGCTACAAGCAAGAGGTCGGAGACGGGATCAACAACAAAGTCGATTCCTATCCGATCACCCACACAGGCGGACAGGCGAGAGCGCTGGAAATTATGGCGTTCTTCGACCGTCACAAGGGTGCCAAAGCCTTTCTCTGGACAACCCCGCTTGGACAGCTTGGCCTGTTCACCTGCAAGAACCCAACCCCTACGCCCATGGGCGGGGGGGTATTCAAAGTGACAGCGACGTTCGAGCGCGCTTTCCACCCGTAAAGGTCAATCCATGTCGCTGATCAATGCTATCCAGACTCTTGAGCCTGGTAACGAAGTCATGCTGTTCGAGTTGGACGGAAGCGATTACGGAGCCGATGTCCTGCGCTTCCACGGCCATGCGATCCCGCACACGCCTGCCGAACTGCTGGCCGCCGGCCCGAACGCTGACCAACTGCCGGCCAAGTCGATCTGGTGGAAAGGCGAAGAGTACGGCGCCTGGCCCATGCAGTACGAGGGAAGCGAGGCGAACGGCGACGGCACGGCAGTACGGCCGAAGCTGTCAGTCGGCAACGTCAATGGGCGCATCACAGCCCTGTGCTTGACCTTCGAGGATCTTCTTGAGTTCAAGCTGACCATTCGCAACACGCTGGCCGAGTTCCTGGACGCCGCGAACTTCGAAGACGGAAATCCTACGGCCGACCCCACCCAAGAATCGATCGAGGTCTGGTATGTCGACCAGAAGACCAATGAGGACGGTGAGACGGTCACATGGGACCTGGCCAGTCCGGGCGATGTTGGCGGTGAAACCATTGGTCGGCAGATGACAACGCTGTGCCACTGGTGCCTCACAGGTGGTTACAGAGGCCCCAACTGTGGATACACCGGCCCCTACGTCACGAAGGACGGGGTTGTCACTGATGACCCTGAACTCGATGAGTGCGACGGAACGCTTGGCAAGGGCTGCGACCCGCGCTTTGGCGTAGGAAATCCCGCCTCATTCGGTGGATTTCCCGCTGTTTCACTCATTGCCCGGAGCTGAAGAATGCGCAAACACATCATCTCGGCAATCCAGACTCATGCGGCGGCCGAGTACCCGAAAGAGTGCTGCGGGCTGGTATTGTCCGTGGGCCGGGCGCAAAAGTACTTCCCGTGCCGGAATATCGCCACGGAGCCGAACGAAGAGTTCCGGCTTGAGCCTGAGGACTACGCCGCGGCGGAAGACCAGGGCCAGGTGATCGGTATCGTGCATTCGCACCCGGACGCCACCAGCAGGCCGTCTTCGCGCGACCTGGCGATGTGCGAGGCCACGGCCTTGCCCTGGCACATTCTGTCGTGGCCTGAGGGAGACCTGCGCACGATCACGCCGACCGGCAACACGCCGCTGCTCAAGCGCCCGTTCGTACACGGCGCCTGGGACTGCTGGCAGGTCTGCGCCGATTGGTATCTTCGCGAGTGGGGCGTTGAGTTTGAGGCCTTCCAGCGCGCCGATGGCTGGTGGGAGAGTGCCGACAGCGCCAGCCTATACGAGGCGAACTACGCCGCCGCCGGCTTCGAGCAGGTCGACACCCCGCAGCGCGGCGACATGGTCGTCATGCAGGTCGGTCGAACGGTCCACCCGAACCATGCGGGGATCTACCTGGGTACTGACCCGGCGCTGCCTGGGGAGGAATCAGGCGTGTTCGGCCCTGGTCCATTCGTGATGCACCACCTTTATGGTCGGCCGTCAGAGGTGATCGTCTACGGCGGCCCTTGGCTGCAGCGCACCCGCTTAATTCTTCGACACAAGGAGGCCCGATGAGCGCCATTGTTTATTCGCCGATGACCACCATCAAGCTGTCGGGCTCGCTGGCCCAGAAGTTCGGCAGGCTGCACCGGCGCCAGGTTTCCTCGGGCGATACCTGGGAAGTTTTCAGGGCGCTTAAGGCCACCATTGACGGATTCGAGGCCGAGATCCGCCGTCTTGATCGCCTGGGCCTTCGCTTCGCCATCTTTCGCAACCGTAAAAACGTCGGGGCGGACGAGTTCGGCATGGGCGGAGCCAGGGAGATCAGGATTGTTCCTGTGATCGAAGGCAGCAAGCGCGGCGGGATTTTGCAGATCGTGCTGGGCGTGGTGCTGATCGCGGCAAGTTACTTTGGCGCGCCGACGGCGCCCGCAGGTATCGCGCTGCTGGCAGGTGGCGTTATCCAGATGCTCAGCCCGCAGGCGGCAGGCCTCAAGCAGAGCGCATCACCGGAAAACATGCCCAGCTACGCCTTCGGCAGCGCAAAGAACACCACAGCCAGCGGCAACCCTGTCCCTATCTGCATCGGCGACCGCCGGTGGGGCGGGGCGATTATCTCGGCATCGATCTACGCCGAAGACAAGACATAACCACGACGCATCGAGCAAGCCGCCCAAGAGGCGGTTTTTTATTGCCTGGAGGAAAGCATGGGCGCAGCACAGAAGCTGGATATTCAAGGTGCCAAAGGTGGCGAGAGCAAACCTAAGTCGCCAGTAGAGGCGCCCGATAGCCTGCGCTCAACCAACGTGGCCAAGATCCTGATCGCCGTGGGCGAGGGTGAGTTCGACGAAACGCCAACCGCGCGCGACATTTTCCTCGACAACACACCGATCCAGGATGCCAGCGGAAATTTCAACTTCACCAACGTGAAGTGGGACTGGCGCCCAGGCTCGGTGGATCAGACCTACATCCCAGGCATCCCGTCTGTCGACAATGAAACCTCACTGAATATCGAGCTGCGCAGCGGCGCGCCATGGGTTCAGTCGCTGACCAATCTTCAGCTCTCAGCCGCGCGCATCCGCCTGGCCACGCCGCGACTTGCGAGCCAGGACAGCGAAGGCAACATCAACGGCTACACCATCCAGTACGCGGTGGACGTGGCTACCGATGGCGGCGCCTATCAAGAAGTTCTGGTCGGCGCGATGTCGGGTAAGACCACCACTCGCTATGAGCGGTCCCTGCGCATAGATCTGCCGCCCGCGAACAGTGGCTGGCTGATTCGTGTTCGTCGTATCACCCCAAACCAGAACACCGACAAGGTCGCCGACAGCCTTTTCATTGCCGGTTACACCCAGGTGATCGATGCAAAGCTGCGTTACCCGAACACGGCGCTGCTTTTCATCGAATTCGATGCCGAGCAGTTCACCAACATTCCGGCCGTGACCGTGAAGTGCAAGGCCCGCCGCTGGCAGGTGCCGAGCAACTACGACCCCTTGGCCAGGACGTACACCGGCGCATGGGATGGCACCATGAAGGAGGCCTGGACCAATAACCCGGCCTGGATCACGTACGGCATCTGCACCCAGGACCGATTTGGTCTGGGCCGCCGCATCAAGCCATGGATGGTGGACAAGTGGGAGCTCTACCGCATTGCGCAGTACTGCGACCAAATGGTGCCAAATGGTGCAGACGGCGTTGAGCCGCGCTTCCTGTGCGACATGAACCTCCAGGGCAAGGCTGATGCATGGTCCCTGCTGCGCGACATCGCCGGCATATACCGAGGCATGACCTACTGGGCCCAAGGCCAACTGGTGATGCAGGCTGATATGCCTCGGGCGCAGGACATGGACTACGTCTTCACCCGATCCAACGTTATCGACGGGAAAATCGCCTACGGAAGCGCATCGGCGAAGACCCGCTTTACGCGCTGCTTGGTCAGCTACGACAACCCGCTCAACAACTACGACACAGACGTCACGGTCTACGCGGACCTGCTGCTCCAGCGTCGCCTGGGCGACAAGCCTACTGAGATCAGTGCCATCGGCTGCACTCGTGCATCTGAGGCCCAGCGCCGCGCTAAGTGGCTGGTGCTGAGCAACAACCAGGACCGCACCATCAGCTTCAGAACCGGCATGGAAGGCCGAATCCCGCTGCCAGGCTTCATTATTCCCGTCGCCGACTCGCTGCTGGCGGGCCGGGAGATCGGCGGGCGCATTGCGGCGGCGGCGGGGAAGGTCGTCACTTTGGACCGCGACACCCTGGCCAAGGCCGGCGACCGGCTGGTGATCAATCTGCCGGGTGGGCGGGCAGAAGGGCGCACAGTGGAGAGCGTGAACGGCCGCAACGTTACTGTGACTGTTGCCTACAGTGAAGCGCCTGCTGTACAGCTTCAGTGGGCTATCGATGCGGATGATCTCGCCATTCCTCTCTACAGAGTGATGAGGGTCGCGCGCACTCCCGAGGGCGATTACGACATCAGTGCTTTGCAGTACGAGCCGAGCAAGTTTCCGAGCATTGATACTGGGGCCAGGCTTGAAGATCGCTCTATTAGCGTGATCCCGATCACCGTGGTTCCTGCGCCGGAGAGCGTAACCGTCACTGCGGACGTCGCTATCGACCAAGGCCTGGCTATCAGCACCATGAACATTTCCTGGCCTGCCGTGAATGGCGCGGTCGCCTATGACGTGGAGTGGCGCAAGGACAGCGGCAACTGGATCAAGCTGCAGCGCACTGGTTCGACGAGTGTGGATGTCACCGGTATCTACTCGGGCGCCTATATGGCCCGGGTCCGCTCGGTGAGCGCCTTTGAAATCTCGTCGATCTGGAAGAGCTCCAACCTGGCCAACCTGAAGGGCAAAGAAGGCCTGCCGCCGGCGGTGGCGTCCTTGACTACCACCAGCGAGCTGTTCGGCATCGGTATCCGCTGGGCCTTCCCACCAGGCGCAGAGGACACCCAGCGCACCGAGCTTTGGTATGGCCAGGCCAACAACCTGCCGGCGGCCACCAAGCTTTCCGACTTGGCCTACCCCCAGGCGAATTACCGCATGCAGGCTCTCAAGGCCGGCGCGCAGTTCTTCTTCTGGGCGCGCCTGGTGGACCGCACCGGCAACATCGGCCCGTTCTATCCCGTCGGCAACGGCGTGATGGGAATGGCCAGCGCAGACGCGGCGCCGGTGCTGGACTTGATCGCCGGCCAGGTGGGCAGGACTGAACTCGGCAAGGACATCATTACCGAGATCGACAAAATCCCGGGCTTGCAGGCGCAGATCGATGCGCTCGACGGACTGGCTGTCTACGACCCCAAGTTGACCTACTTGGTAGATGACCTGGTGGTGGTCGGCAAGCGGATCTACCAGGCTATTGCCCCGGTACCTGCGAATAAGCCTCCACCGAATGCCATCTACTGGCAGGACGTGGGCCAGGCTGTGGTCACGGCCAGTGGCCTGGCGCGCCAGGTTGCGACCAACACCACCAGCATCACCGAGCTGAACGGTGTGGTCACAGCACAGGCGTCCAGCCTACAGACGTTGCAGGCGGCTTCCCGGGATGACAATGGGGAAGGCGACCTGGCGGATGCGCTCGGGGGTTACAACGCCACGGCGAGCTTCGCGCAGGAAGTGACGGTGCGCACCTCGCAATACGCGGCCACTGTGCAGCGCCAGACTGAGCTCACAGCTTCTGTGGGCGAAGTTGCCGGCACCGTGACCAATCTGGAGCGCGTAGTGGTCACGGATCGGCAGGTGACCGCCCAGGCCATTCAGCAAGTCGGCGTGAAGCTCGAAGGGAACTCGGCGGATATCCAGACTGTGAGCAAGGCCCAGGCCGACGCCGAGGGCAAGCTCTCGACGATGTGGTCCGTGAAGATGCAGCTCAACCAGAACGGGCAGTACGTGATGGCTGGGATCGGGCTTGGCATTGAGAACGTCGATGGCGTGCTTCAAAGCACGTTCCTGGTGAGCGCGGATCGTTTTTCCATTGTCACCACATTGGCCGGCGGGCAGGTGTTCACCCCGTTCACTGTGCAGAACGGCCAGGTGTTCATGCGTTCGGCGTTCATCCAGGACGCGTCGATTGGCGTCGCAAAGCTGACCCAGAGCATCCAGTCGGCGAACTACGTTCCGGGGAAAACCGGGCTGATGATCAACTTCGTCACCGGTGAGTTCGAGCTGAACAGCACTGTAGGCGCGGGCGGGCGTCAGACCATCAACAACCGTGGCGGCAAGGTTTACGACGACAATGACGTCAAGCGCTACCAGTGGGGGGATCTTTCTGCGTGAACTTTGGCATGAGGGTGTGGGGGCCGACCGGCCTCCTTGAGCTGGATGAAAACTCGTTTACTGTCCGGGTTGTTTATTCAGAGATCGTTCAAGCTGGCATTCCGGCGCCAGGGAGGACTCGGTATGTGTCCATCCCCGGCATTGACCCATCGACCCACTCGGCTGTTTGCATTCCCGTCGCGGCTTATGACACTTCGGGGCAAAGCAACTATGCCATTCAATACACGCCCGTTGTTGGTGCGGGAGGGGTGACGATCTACTTTGGAAACCCAGCTACTTCCACGGGCCCGATTGGGTTGAGCCCTCAAAGGCTTCTAGTTATGAGGTTTCGGTGATGACTTATGGCGTCACGTTCACCAATAACAATGATGTAGTAACGCTGGACTCTGAATTTGCAAGACTGGTGGTGCTTGGCAAAGGCACATGGAGCGGCAATGGCGCAGGGGTATATGTGCCATTTCCGAAGGCCATTACATCAGACGAGCCTCCCCTGGTTTTCGTGAGGCTGGACCAGTCCAACACGCTGTGTTTCTGCGTGATTCAGGGATCAGCTGGAGCGTGGACCGGCTTCTCTTTTGCCGGGATCGCAGGCCAGGGCACGTCTGGCAAATGGTTTGCGGCGGCTTTCAAATCAGAGCCAACGGCTACTCATGGATTTCGCCTGTGGGATGGAGGCTCGAAACTTCTATTTGATAGCGGCACGCCTTGTGCACAATTCACAAGGTCAATAACTGGCTGGACCTATTTGGGGGCGAGTCAGACTGGCCAGGGAGTTTATCGACTTAGCTGGACAGCGCCATCCAGCCTGGCGAGCGGCGATTACATGCTTCTAAACAACATTGCGATGGATATTGCTGGAAGTACATCAAGGCAAGGGAATATGTACGCGGTGTGGGAATATCACAACGACAGACTGGTAATTCAAGCGGTCGGTGTTGACCTGCAAACCTCCCTGTTTATCCCGGTTGTTTTTGCCAAGCCGATTTCCTAACTGCTGATATTTCGAATTGAACCCGATAACCGCCTTGTGCGGTTTTTTATTGCCTGGAGAAAAGTATGGGCTGGTACAGGGCGGGCACTGTTTCCGTTACGAAAAATTCGACCGCGGTTGTCGGTACGGGCACCGCGTTCCTCGCCAATGCGCGGGTCGGCGATGGTTTCCGTGGCCCCGATGGTGCGTGGTACGAAGTAGACAACATCGTCAGCAACACGACCCTTTCCATTACGCCTGGGTACTTGGGGGCAACGGTTGCTACCGGTGTCTACGCCATCATGCCGGTGCAAGGCTACGTGAAGGACAGTGCGGACGCGCTTCGACAAGCCTCCAGCGCGGCGTGGCAGCTTGTTGGGCAGAAGTCGCAGCCTGGCGGCCTCGCTTCATTGGACGCCGCAGGTGTCGTACCCACAGCGCAACTGCCAACGACCGACAAAATCACAGAAGGGACCACGAACCGGTGGTGGACGAATGCGCGAACTATTGCGAGCACCCTTGCCGGTATGGTGGTCACCAATTCGACGGTTGTTCTTGTAACCGATTCAATTCTGACTGCTATCGGAAAGCTACAGACCCAAAACACGGTTAGCGGCTGGGGAGTGCCTGGGTTCAAAGCCTCACCAGCAGACTTGAACTCCATGGATCTCGGCATCAGCAAAAGCTTTACCACGGGCGTAAATACAGCCAACTCCCCGTACAAGTTTGGTAGCACCACCGCCAGATTTGATGCGGGGTCTTCGGGGTACAAGATCGGGTACGCTGACGACAACGACGAATACCACTGGGCCATGATGCTGTTTGATCGGACCTCCAGCGCCGTCGCGGTCAGGCGCTCCAGCGGCAAAAACATCCGTGCTGATGATTACCTGGTTCTTTATCCGACCGGCAAGACGGTGCTGGACGCCACACAACTGCCCGCCATGTTCGGGGCTACCGCGAGCGCGGTCGGCAGATCCGGCATAGTTCCTGCTCCTGCTGCAGGCGATCAGGCAAAGTTTCTGGCGGGGGATGGGACTTACAAGTCCGTGGCGACCACGGTTTCGTACGGCACCATCACCGGTTACCCGACCGACAGCTCGGCGTTTGTGACAGAGCTGTCCAGGTATCTTCTCAAGTCGGACGTCGTCGCCGCGAATCAGGTTATCGCAGTAGGCACTTTCACAACGGCGGCCCCGCCAGTTCTCAGCGCTTCAAACAATATCGCGTCGGTAACCCGCGTAGCTGTCGGTACGTACACGATAAACATGTCGAGGACGCTGAAGGCTGGGTTCAAGGTTTTGGGCTTCACCGGCGGCCGTGGTGGATCCTCCTACGTTGATAGCTTCTTGGTTGACTGGACGACCACGGGCTCGGGAAACACTGCTGCAATTCGCGTCCTGATGGTTTCCGGGACCACCCTGGTAGACCCCAACAGCGCGCCAACCCAGGTGGTCATCATTGGAGAGTGGGCATGACGGACGATTACATCATTGTTGGCGAAGACGGCAGCGTCACGGCCGTAGCTGCAGACATCGACATCTTTGAGTACGTCAAAGAGATCGGCGGCACGCTGGTCAAGCGGGACGAATACATCCCGCCGCCGTACGTGCCAACCGCCCAGGAGCTGGCGGACACTGAAAACCAGTGGCGTGACGAGCAGATGCCCAAGGCCAAAGACACCGTGACCGCCATCGAGTACGGCGAGGAGGGCATCCTTGGCAGCGCGCAGCAGTGGCAGATGTACTGGCGTGAGCTGCGCAAGTGGACCGACACCAACCCCGACTTCCCCGACAGCAGCAAGCGCCCGGTTCAGCCTGTCTGATCCTGCACCTAACACCGACACCCGCCACGAGCGGGTTTTTTATTGCCTGGAGAAAAGCAATGGCACGACTTTCTGAATCGCTCGCCGGCGGCCGCAATGCGCTGGCCTTCCTGGATATGCTCGGCTGGTCCGAAGGTACCAGCACCTCGCCAGCCACGGCCATGGATGGCTACGACGTCATCGTGACTGGCATCGACCGCAAGCCTGAAGTGTTCAAGGATTTCACGGACCACCCGTTCGCCAAGGGGCGCGCGTCGAAGGTCATCAACAGCAAGGGGCTGACGTCCAATGCTTCCGGCCGGTACCAGCAGATGCTGAAGGACTGGCCGCACTACAAGGCGCTGCTCAAGCTGCCTGACTTCAGCCCGATCAGCCAGGACCTGCTGGCCCTGCAACATATCCGCGAGTGCCGGGCCTTGCCTGACGTGCTTGCCGGCCGGATCGAGACGGCTATCTCGAAGTGCCGGAACATCTGGGCCAGCCTGCCGGGTGCTGGGTATGGTCAGCGAGAGCACCGGCTGGAGGATCTTCTGAAGCAGTACCGCCTGGCGGGCGGGGTGATGTCGTGACGCCCGGACAAATCCTGACTGCGATTTTGCTAGCCATGGCCATCACTGGCGGCAGCACCTGGCAAGTGCAGGACTGGCGCTACGGCAAACAGCTGGCAGAAATCGGCAAGGCCCAGGCGCTCGCCATTACCGAAGCGGGCAACACGGCCCGCAACGAAGAACAGCGCCGCCAGGCGGCAGTGAACAAGGAAGCAAGCGATGCGCGAGAACAGAACAAGGCTGCAACTTTGGATGCTGGCACCGCTGATGCTGCTGGTGACCGGTTGCGCGCCGAAGCCAGTAAGTTTGCTGCCACTGCCTGCGGCGATCCCGGAGCTGCCCAGCGAGGCGCGTCAGCTACCCGCGCCGCAATGGTGCTCTCCGACCTGCTCCAGCGGGCTGACAAAAGAGCGGGAGAGCTGGCGGTTGCGTTTGATCGAGCCCGAATAGCTGGGCTGACGTGTGAGCGGAGCTATGACGCAATCGATCCGAGCAACAAATGAAAAGCCCGGCGCTTGGCCGGGCTTCAGTTATTTGCCTTTCGGTGCTGCATTCCCTCTACCACCCCCAGAAGGGTTGCCGGTGGTACTTGGCAGATTTGGAACCGCAGGGGCTTTGGAACCGCCGCCGCTCCCGCTTTTTCCAGTTGATCCTGAACCGCTCTTGCCGCTTCCAGACTTGGACATGAGTTTCTCCTTGTTACAGCTCCGTTGGACTGCTAGGGAGACCATAGACCAGTCTCTACGCTGCGCCTCTGGTTTGGCCTTGGAGAATGTTGCGTGTTGTTTCCAAGCTGGAGAGGGCGCCGGACGTTTGTCAGTACCCTGGCTTGGTTGATTTGTACTTGGGTGATTTTGTTCGTTCGGCAGAACGCCGGGGGGGAGGGGCTGAATCATTTCCGTAATTGAGTGGGCGGCCCTTGATTTAAGCGGTTTCAGGCTGATCAAACGTATTCACGTAGAACAAATCACACAAATCAGTGCCGCCGAATAGTGGGCGGCACCGATGTCGTCTTGCTTAGTTCCCTACGCGATACCCTTTGCGTTCTCAGCAGGCGCTTCCGCTTGATGCTTTTCGGCCCTTGCAGACCGTTGCTTTGCGGAAATGTAGTCGATGAATCGTTGTTCGACAGTAACGTGTATTGCGTATGACGCCACCAGAACTATCGTGAGATAGCTAAGTAGCTGGAAAGGCTGATTTACTTGCCAACCCATTTTGTAATACACCAGTAGCACGGTAGGGTGAATTAGGTATGCCGGGTACGAGATTTTCCCGAGGAAATCACCAACATTGTTTCGAGTTGCTTGGCACACAATGCCCTTGTTTGAAGAGAGCGAGAAAATGAATAGCGCGAAAAGAAATGGCGCTATGTAATCGTTTTCTCTGTTGTAGCTTGTGCTTGTGTACATGTAGATCATAGCAACAATGGAGAACACCTGAATTATAGATGCCTTTATGCTGCTTAGCGATTTTGCCGCGTCTGTTGTTGCTACTACGGCGCCAAGACTGAATCCGATAATGACACGGATAAAGCCATACGGAACTTCGCCGACCACCTTGTAATGCACGTCCATGAATTCAGGGCTGTGCCTGTTTATTATGACGACAAGAATAATCGAAAGTATTGTCAGGGCTGGTACAAGAATGTATCGAAAGCGATCCTTGAGTGCGTACATCAACGGAAAGAACAGAAGGCCTACCCAGAATTCTGCCGATATGCTCCAGCCAATTTTGACAGCGCTTATTGAAAATGCTGATGCGCTGTTGAAAGGAAAAAGCTGGGTCAGGGTTATTGTCTTGAAGACGTCGAATGAAGTAGGCCACGGGACATAGCCGGTGATTTTCTTTACGATGAGTTCAATTATTACCGCAAGGAAGAATACCGGGAATATCCGGTATATACGTTTCTCGATAAAACCGGCGAACCACTGATTGCCCTCAATTTTTGAGCGCAATATCGACTTGGTTAGGACGAAGCCACTCAGGACAAAGAAGAAGTCTACGGCCAGTACGAACGAGCGAGGTATTACATCGCGCATCTGAGCAAAAAAGTAGAAGTGCCCTACGGCGACGATTATGGCGAATATCCCTCGAAAACAATCGAGCGAAACATTCCTCTGTTGCGGATTCATTATTTCTCCATTTTTTGTGTAGATCCGATCCGCGCATTGCGCCCAAGATCGCGGGCTAAAAACTCGCGGGCGACTGTACAGGCGGTGTGCCACTGGTGCAAGCGAAGGGGGTTGTGTTGGTCGGCAGGACGCCGGGGAGGGACGCTGTGCCCCTTATGAATTAATCGTGATGAGGTCCGCCCACTCTTGCATCATCGCCCTGCGCTGCTCCAGGTAGGAGGCGTGGTTGTAAACATCGCGGATAATGCTGGCGTCTGCATGCGCGAGCTGTCGCTCGATCCAGTCGCGATTATATCCCCTGTGGTTCATCTCGGTTGAGAACAGGTGCCTGAATCCATGCGGCGACTGTATTCCGGTGAGCCCACAGGAGTCCATGACGTTGTTGGCGTAGTTGGTCCCTATCGGCGCGGTGGGGGTGTTTCGATTGATGAATACATAGCGCTTTCCGCCCGTGATTGGCAGCATCCCTTCAAGAATGGCGATAGCCTGTGTGGACAGAGGCACAGAGTGGTCTCGCCGCATCTTCATCTTTGCGGATGGCGTCGTCCAGATCGCCGCATCGAGGTCTATCTCAGACCATTCGGCATGTCTTACTTCGCCTGGTCGCGAGGCGGTGTAGATCATCAACATAAAGGCCGCCTTCAGTTGATGCCCAGATGCGCAGTCGCGGATCGCGGCCATTGTGTTTGGCATCTCACTAAAAGGTAGGAATGGGTGCGGCTTGTGCTGGCCCATCTTCTCGGTCACGGCGTGCATCTCGGCGGTGGGATTCGCCTCGATGACGCCAGTAGCGATGGCATAGCTGAACACCTGGCTCATGCGCTGGCGTACCTTCACGGCAGTAGCCACAGATCCACGCTTTTCCACCCGGCGAATCAGCGCAATGACATCGGCGCGCTTGATAGTATCGATCTGTCGATCGCCAAGCGTTGGCAGAACATCCAGCTCCATGGCATTGCTGATCACCCTGTAGGTGCCCGGCGAAATGCTCCCCTTCCTGAACGCCAGCCATTCGTCATAGACGCGACGGAAGGTTTGCCCGCCTGCCGCGATCATCCCGGCTTTCTTTTCCCTTCTTGAATCGCGCGGATCTACTCCATTTGCGATGTCCTCTCGCGCCTCGTCTCTGCGTGCGCGCGCTTCCTTGAGGCCGGTCTCCGGGTAAGTCCCGATCGAGATGCGCACCTGCTTTCCAAGCCATGTAAATCGGAAATGCCAACTCTTTACGCCGCTTTGAGCCACGTAGAGTGAAAGGCCAAGGGAGTCGGGGAGGGTGTATCCCTTTTCTTTGGGCTTTGCCTGCTTGGCTGCTGTGTCCGTGAGCGCCACTAGTACATTGCTCCGCGCGTTGATTTTTCGATGTACTGGATAATGTACTAACTGTTTTGCATTGGGAAGGTATTGAGTGGTACGCGGTGATACGCTTAACGCTACGAATTGCTGGCGATCATGGAGATTGTGATGCGAGGCGGTTTGTGGCGGGAGGCTACCGTGGAATTCTTGAAGATTTCCACAGTGTTTTCAGCTCGTTCAGGTATCTGGCAGGCGGCGAGTTTAACAGCTTGCTCCGTCGCCGCGCATACCACTGGGTCAAAGGGCTTGCAGGTGTTCTCCCAACTGGCCGTTGTCGGCCAACGCGAGAAACTCCTCCCCCAGGCGCTGGCTCTCGCTCATTGCGGTTTGCCAGTACTTGTTGCGGCTGGCGTCATCGCCGAGGAAGCGCTTGAAGTCACTGCGGTCCGGCAGTTTGCCGTGGGGCAGGCGCGCCAGGTAGTCCCTGGACGGCGCGAGCAGCAGCACGTCCTGCAAACCCTGTTGATTGCTGCGGCGCCACGGCAGGCCCTTGTCGAACCAGCCGGGGATGACCCGGTCGGTGAAATGCGGGTACAGCACGATGTCGTCGCCGTGGTAGGGCAGGTCGAGGTGGTAGTCCAGCAGGCCGCCATCTCGGTAGGTGCCCGCGCCGGCGCCGGGCAGGTCGCGCACGCCTTGCATCACCATGGGGATCGAACCGGAGGCCAGCAGGGCCTGGCGCAGGTTGCCGGGCGCCAGGGCGAGGAAGCGTGACGGGAAGTCCGTCAACGGGTGCACCGGGGGCGGCTGGCGTGGGTCGTGGATGATCAGCCGCTCGAAATGCCGCGCCAGCCGCGCGCGGCCCCGCAGGTTGTCGGCAATCACCGATGACAGGCCCAGGCCCAGGCGACCCCGGTGATCATCGGCGAGCAGGCCATGGCTTTTGACCACCATGATGTTCAGGCGATAGTCCGGGTTGTCCAGCACCCGTGCATCACGGCCGGCCAGCAGGTCGTCGAGCATGCGTTGGCAGCTCTGGGTGACCTCGGCCATGGTCACGCCTTTGGCAAAACGCTGTTCGTTGTACAGGCGGCCGAGGTCAAGCAGGCCTTGCACGGGGTCGGGCAGGCAGGCACTGGCAAACCGCCAGGAGCCGATGGACGCGCCGATCAGCGCGCGTTCCCGTGGCGCGCGGGGCAGCCAGTCGCCGAACAGGGCCAGGTCCAGGCCCTGGATGCCCAACGCCTTGGGCCCGCCGGCCGCGCCGGGGAGGATGCCGACATCGGCCGGCTTCAGGCCTTGTTCGCGAATGCGCGCAAAGGCCCGTTTGCCGGCCTTGAGCGTCAGCGCGGGAAACTTGATGTGGATGGCTGTCATACCGGTCTCTGTGGCAGCAGGGGTTGGGGCAAGAATGCCATGGTGGCAATTCAGTTTCAGTTAAGTTGCAGCGGTTACGGTGGCCGGCGTAGGAAAAATATCCTGAAACGGAGACTCATCATGAAGCGCCTCACAGCGCTGGTCACCGCCAGTATCATGGCGTCTCTGGCGCCACAGGCCTGGGCAGTGGACCCCGACAAGCCGCTGAAATTACCCGGCACTGTTACTATTGTCGCCTTTGATCAGCTGGAAGCCACGGCCCTGGCCCTGCATCCTGGCTCGACGCTGCTGGATACCGACCTGGATGAGGAGTATGGCAAGTACCTCTACCAAGTCGAACTGGAAGATGCCAACGGCATCGAGTGGGAAGTTGAATTGGACGCGCTCACCGGGCAGGTTCTCAAGAATCATCAGGAAACCTAATGAAGGTAAATCTACGTGCCGGCAGTCGAATCGCGTTGGTGCTCCTGGCTTTTTGCTCAAGCCTGGCGGCCCGTGACCTCGATCAGGACGAAGCCTTTGCATTGCGCCAGCAAGGGGTGATCCTGTCTTTGGAACGGCTGTTGGACCAAGCCATGGCGCGCCACCCGGGCGCCCGGTTATTGGAGGCCGAGCTTGAGAAGAAGCACGGCCAGTATGCCTATGAAGTGGAACTGGTCACCGCCGAAGGCGTGGTGCGAGAGATCAAGCTTGACGCGACCACGGGTGCGTTGATCAAAGATGAGGAAGACTGATGCGCCTGCTGCTGGTGGAAGACAACGTACCCTTGGCCGATGAACTGCTGGCCGGCCTGCAACGCCAGGGCTACGCCGTCGATTGGCTGGCCGACGGGCGCGACGCGGTGTACCAGGGCCGCAGCGAACCCTATGACCTGATCATCCTCGACCTCGGTCTGCCGGGCCTGCCTGGGCTTGACGTGCTGGCGCAGTGGCGCGCCGCCGCGCTGGCCATCCCGGTACTGGTGCTCACCGCCCGTGATTCCTGGGCCGAGCGCATCGAAGGGCTCAAGGCGGGCGCGGATGATTACCTGAGCAAACCCTTTCACCCGGAAGAACTGTACTTGCGCATCCAGGCGTTGTTGCGCCGCTCCCACGGTCAGGCCAACCAGCCCACCCTGCAAGCGGCCGGCCTGCATCTGGATGAAGGGCGCCAGTGTGTGCTGCGCGATGGTGCGGAAATCCAGCTGACCGCCGCCGAATTCCGCCTGCTGCGCTATTTCATGCTGCACCCCGAGCAGATCCTGTCGAAAAGCCATCTGGCTGAACACCTGTATGACGGCGAAACCGAGCGCGACTCCAACGTGCTGGAGGTCCACGTCAACCACCTGCGCCGCAAGCTGGGTCGCAGTGTGATCGAAACCCGCCGTGGCCAGGGCTACCGGTTTGGCGCCAGCCCCGCATGAGGTCGATTCAACGGCGCCTGAGCCTGGGGCTGATCAGCGTGATGGTGATCGTCGGCATCGCCCTGGCGCAAACCAGTCTGTGGTTGTTCGAAACCGGTTTGCAGCGTTATCTGGAAGCGGGCCTGCGCAACGACAACGAGAGCCTGCTGGTGGCGCTGGTGCGCGGCCCAGACGGTTTGCAGTTGCATGAGAAGCGCCTGTCGCCGGCGTATCAGCGCCCGTTTTCCGGGCACTATTTCCGTATCGATTTTGCCGACAAGCATTGGCGCTCCCGCTCGCTGTGGGACCAGGATCTGCCGTATCTGCCTGAGGCTGGGCTCAAGGGCAACCTGCAACTGGGCCCGGAAGGCCAGCAACTGCTGGTGCTGCGTGAGGACTACAAGCGCTTCGGCCAGGCGATTTCCATCAGCGTGGCCCAGGACTACACGCCGGTGCGCGAAAGCTTTCGCCTGATGCGTCAGATCGGTCTGGTGCTGGGCCTGGCGGCACTGCTGCTGGTGCTGGTATTGCAACGGGTGACCGTGCGCCGGGCCTTGCGTCCGTTGGAAACCGCACGTAACCAGATCGCCCAGCTGCAACAAGGCCAGCGCTCACAGCTCGACACCCAGGTGCCGCTGGAGCTGGAGCCGCTGGTGGCGCAGATCAACCACTTGCTGGCGCACACCGAAGACAGCCTCAAGCGCTCGCGCAACGCCCTGGGCAACCTGGGCCATGCCCTGAAAACCCCGCTGGCGGTGCTGTTGAGTGTGGCCTCCAGCGAACAACTCAAGGACCATCCCGAACTGGCCAAGCTGTTGCGCGACCAATTGGAGCAGGTGCAACAGCGCCTCGGCCGTGAACTCAACCGCGCCCGCCTGGCCGGTGAAACCTTGCCCGGCGCCTTGTTCGACTGCGAGAAGGAGTTGCCGAGCCTGCTGGCCACGTTGAACATGATCCACGGCGAACACCTGGACCTGAGCTACCACGCAGCGCCCGGCCTGCAACTGCCGTGGGACCGTGCCGACCTGCTGGAATTGCTGGGGAACCTGTTGGACAACGCCTGCAAATGGGCGGATGCCGACGTGCGTTTGAGCGTCAGCGAAACCGAGCGCTGTTACTTGCTGGAAGTGGAAGACGACGGCCCCGGAATCCCCGAAACCCAGCGCGACCAGGTGTTCAGCCGTGGCACGCGCCTGGACGAACAGATCGATGGCCATGGCCTGGGGTTGGGGATCGTGCGGGATATCGTCGAGGTGTGGGGCGGGGTGTTGCAGTTGCAGGAAAGCGAGTTGGGCGGGCTCAAGGTGCTGATCGAACTGCCCAAGCGCCAGAACGGATAAAACACTGATCAAACTGTGGGAGCTGGCTTGCCTGCGATGGCATCAACTCAGTTTGTCTGATGTACCGAGTTGACTGCATCGCAGGCAAGCCAGCTCCCACACAAGCCAGCTCCCGCATTAGATCTGCTTAAGGATCAGGGCCGGTGTCGCTCATTCAGACCCGGAACTGGTCCATCAACCCCTGTTGCTGATTCGCCAGGCTGTTCAACGCCTGGCTCACCCGCGCCGATTCATTGGCTTGCTCCGACAGCGACTCGGTCACATCGCGAATGGTCGCCACGTTGCTGTTGATCTCTTCGGCCACGGCGCTTTGTTCTTCGGCGGCGCTGGCGATCTGCAGGTTCATGTCGCTGATCACCGTGACCGCCTCGCCGATCTGGCGCAGGGCGGTGACGGCCTGGCCGACTTGTTCGACGCTGCCCTGGGCCTGGCGATAGCTGTTGCCCATGGAGCCCACCACTTCCTCGGTGCCGCTTTGCAGGTGTTCGATCACCAGGCGGGTTTCTTCCACCGATTCCTGGGTGCGGCGTGCCAGGTTGCGCACTTCATCGGCGACTACCGCAAAACCACGACCGGCTTCACCGGCGCGGGCGGCTTCGATGGCGGCGTTGAGGGCCAGCAGGTTGGTCTGCTCGGCAATGCCGCGAATCACTTCGAGCACCGAGCCGATTTTCTCGCTGTTGGCGGCCAAGCCTTCGACCTGGGCCATGGCGGTGCTCATGTCGGCCGCCAGGTTGCCAATGTTGGTGGTGGTGCGATCGATCACGGTCAGGCCTTCGCGGGTGGCCTGGTCGGCGTCGCGAGCGGCCTGTGCGGCTTGGGCCGCGCTGCGGGCGACGTCCTGGGCAGTGGCGCTCATTTCATGGGAGGCGGTGGCCACCTGGTCGACCTGGCGATACTGCTGCTCCATGCCGGCGCTGGTTTGCGTGGCAATCGCGGCGGATTGGTCGGCGGTGCCACGGGCGTCCTGCACCGAGCGCTTCACTTCGGCGATGATCGGTTGCAGTTTGTCGAGGAAGCGGTTGAACCAGCCGGCCAGTTGGCCCAGCTCGTCCTGTTTGTCGTAGGCCAGGCGGCGGGTCAGGTCGCCTTCGCCGCTGGCGATGTCTTCGAGCATGTGCGCCACGCCGAGGATCGGCCGGGTCACGCTGCGGGCCATCAGCCACACCAGGATCAGGCCGACGACCGCCGCCAGCAAGCCCAGGCCCAGCTCCAGCAGGGTGCCCCGGGCATTGTCGGCATCCAGTTGGGTTTTCAGCGCCTCGGCGGGTGCGACCAGGACTTTTTCCGGCACATCCAGCAACACGCCCCACAATTTGCCATCGGGGATCGGCGCGAAGGGCGCGAGCACCTTGAGCTGATGCTCGGTGCGCAGGCTGCGGATCTGTGTGCCGCTGGACAAGAAGCCGATCAGTTGCGCGCCGCTGGTGGTGTCGACCTGGTCCAGGCGCTGGCTGAGCTTGCTCGCATCCGGGCTGTAGCCGGCGAGCACGCCGGTGGGGCTGAGGATGCTGACTTGGGTCTGGCCGTCGTACAGCTTGCGGCTGGCCTGCTGGCTCACGGCCTGCAGGCTGTTGAGGTTGATGTCCACCGACAGCGAAGCGATGACTTTGCCGTTTGCCATCAGCGGGAACACGATGCTGGTCATCAGCACGTTTTGCCCGTTGATCACATAGAAGTAGGGTTCGATCACACACGGCTTGAGCGTGGTGCGCGGGCAGGTGAACCAGGCGTTGGCCTTTTCACCGCTGGGGCCGACGCTGGTGTCGGCCATGTCGCTTTCCGGCAGGGCCATCGACTCCAGTTTGCCAGGGGTCGGCTGCGACCAGTAGAGGGCGAAGCGGCCCTTGTCGTTGCTGCCCAGCTCGGCCTGGTTGGCGAACAGTTCGTCCTTGCCGTCCAGCGCGTTGGCTTCGAAGACCAGGGACAAACCGAGCAGGTCCGGGTTGGCCTGCAAGGCGGCCTTGACCTGACGGGTCAGGTCTTCGCGGGTGTCGAAGGCGTCAAGGAAGCGCTTTTCCGCCTGCTCGCGCAAGAACAGCACCTGGCGTGAAAAGCCATGACCATATTGATAGGCGTCCATGAACTGGCGACGAATGCCCAGCGCCTGGCCTTCACCCTGGGCCTCGATGCGCGCCTGGGCGGCTTCGTCGAGCATCTGCATGCTTGACGCCTTGACCTGCGTGGAACTCTGCTCCATGCGATACAGCGACAGACCCACCAGCAGGGTCACGATTCCCAGCAGGCAAAGGCCGGCGAGCAGGGTGATTTTCCATTGAATGGACAGCTGTCTGAGGGACATCGAGGAGCATCCTTAACCTGAAAACACAGTGAATCAGGTTATCGGCCGCTGTTTAAGATTCTTTATTATTTAAACGTTCAATTGAATGCTCAAAGCGACGCCGTTTTTTGACATGCAGCCCTGCCTGCGGCAAAGTGCGCGCCCTCTAATAAGACCTCCTTCAAGCCTGCACGCTGGCAGCCGCCTTTGGCCTGCCCTGGCGCAGGCATGCCTGTTTTTTATGTTTCTGCTTGAGGTATCCATGATTAACGCAGTCATTGCCGCGGTCGGCACCATGCTGGTGCTCAGTTTGTCCCGCGTGCATGTGGTCATCGCCATCATCGTCGGCGCCCTGGTGGGTGGCCTCACCGGTGGCTTGGGCATCGACGCCACACTCAAAGCCTTCAATGGCGGCTTGGGCGGCGGTGCCACCGTGGCCTTGTCCTACGCCTTGCTGGGCGCTTTCGCTGTGGCGATTGCCAAGTCCGGCCTGGCCCACGCCCTGGCCGACAAGGCGCTGATGCTGGTGGACCGCCAGGAAGCCAGCGGCGGCAGCCACGTCAAATGGCTGCTGATCGGCCTGTTGTGGGGGGTGGCGATTGCGTCGCAGAACATCCTGCCGATCCATATCGCGTTTATTCCGTTGCTGGTGCCGCCCTTGTTGTACGTGCTGACCAAGCTGCAACTGGACCGCCGCCTGATCGCCTGTGTGATGACGTTCGGCTTGATCACCCCGTACATGTTCCTGCCAGTGGGCTTCGGCAATATCTTCCTCAACCAGATCCTGCTGGCCAACGTGGCCAAGAGCGGCGTGGACATCAGCCAGGTCAACGTCACCCACGCCATGGGCCTGCCGGCGCTGGGCATGGTGGTGGGATTATTGGTGGCGGTGTTTGTCAGCTACCGTAAAAAACGCGTGTACGACCTGGAGAAAATCGAGCGCGTCGAGCAAGTCGCGGTGCAATACAACCCGCTGACCTTGCTGGTGGCCGGCCTGGCGATTGCCTCGGCGTTCATCATTCAGCTGTGGCTGGATTCGATGATCATTGGCGCGCTGGCGGGTTTCCTGATCTTCTCGGTGTCGGGCATCGTGCGCTGGAGCGACACCGACGACCTGTTCACCGAAGGCATGAAAATGATGGCGATGATCGGCTTCATCATGATCGCCTCGTCGGGCTTTGCCGAAGTGCTCAAGGCCACCGGCGACGTGCGTTCGCTGGTGGAAACCTCGGCGGCGTTTATCGGCCATAGCCGTGGCGTTGGCGCGTTGCTGATGTTGCTGGTGGGGCTGTTGGTGACCATGGGTATCGGCTCGTCGTTCTCGACGGTGCCGATCCTGGCGGCGATTTTCGTGCCGCTGTGTGTGCAACTGGGGTTCAGCCCGATGGCCATCGTGTGCATCGTCGGCACAGCGGGCGCCTTGGGCGATGCCGGTTCGCCGGCGTCGGACTCCACCCTCGGCCCGACCTCCGGTCTGAATATCGACGGCCAGCACCACCATATCTGGGACACCGTGGTGCCGACCTTCCTGCACTACAACATCCCGCTGCTGGCGTTTGGCTGGCTGGCGGCAATGACCCTGTAGTCAGCGCGTTTAAACGTCGCGCATCAACAGGCCAAAGCGCAGGTCCATCTCCATAGGGACGGGCACATACACCGTGTGCCCATCCCCCGGCGCCACCTCGATGGCCTCGCCCTTGGCGTTGTGCATCATCCCCAGGTCAAAGTGGAAATTGCCCGCAGGCGTCATCAACTCCAGGTGATTGCCCACGGCAAAGCGGTTCTTCACCTTCACCTCGGCCAACTCTCCCCGACGCTCGCCGGTCAATTCTCCGACAAACTGCTGACGTTCCGAGACTGAGCTGCCGTTCTGGTAGTTCTGGTATTCGTCGTGCACGTGCCGGCGCAGGAAACCTTCGGTGTAGCCGCGCTGGGCCAGGGATTCGAGGTCGGTCATCAGGCTGCGGTCAAAGGCGCGGCCGGCCACCGCGTCATCGATGGCCTGGCGATACACCTGGGTGGTGCGCGCGCAATAGAAGTGGGATTTGGTGCGGCCTTCGATTTTCAGCGAGTGCACGCCCATATGGGTCAGGCGCTCCACGTGCTGTACGGCGCGCAGGTCCTTGGCGTTCATGATGTAGGTGCCGTGCTCGTCTTCGAAGGCGGGCATCTGTTCGTCGGGACGGTTGGCTTCCTGCAGCAGGAACACCTGGTCGGTGGGCGTGCCAATGCCCAGGGTCGGCTGGAATTGCTGGACGATCTCGCCCGTGGCGTTCTCCACCGCCGGCGTGGCCTGGTATTTCCAGCGGCAGGCGTTGGTGCAGGTGCCTTGGTTGGCGTCGCGCTTGTTCATGTAGCCGGAGAGCAGGCAGCGCCCGGAGTAGGCCATGCACAAGGCGCCGTGGACGAAGATTTCCAGTTCCATGGCCGGGACTTGCTCGCGGATGTCGCCGATCTCTTCCAGGGACAATTCCCGCGACAGGATCACCCGGCAAATGCCTTGCTGCTGCCAGAACTCCACGCTGGCCCAGTTCACTGTGTTGGCCTGCACCGACAGGTGAATCGGCATCTGTGGAAAGTGCCGGCGCACCAGCATGATCAGCCCGGGGTCGGACATGATCAGCGCATCCGGGCCCATGGCGATCACCGGGGCCAGGTCCTTGAGGAAGGTTTTCAGCTTGGCGTTGTGCGGCGCGATGTTGACCACCACGTAGAAACGCTTGCCCTGGGCATGGGCCTCGTCGATGCCCAGGGCCAGGTTGGCGTGGTCGAATTCGTTGTTGCGCACCCGCAGGCTGTAGCGCGGCTGGCCGGCGTAGACCGCATCGGCACCGTAGGCGAAGGCATAGCGCATGTTTTTCAGGGTGCCGGCGGGGGCGAGCAGTTCGGGGGCAATAACAGGGGGCATGGTCGGTACTTGAGTCAAAAAAGTGCGGCAGCGTAGAGCACGCCGGCGCGGGGTTTATTGATCTGGGTCTAGGCTTGCAACAAAGAGGGCACTCGTAGCGCTGGGCGTGGACTAAGCAGCAGGGGCCTACGCAGGTCTTCTGCTTTTCTGACATGGACCGGACATGAATCAAACCAACCTGCAATTCAAAACCCTGTTGTTACTGCTGGCCTTGGTGACCGTCGCCTTTATCTGGATATTGCTGCCGTTCTACGGCGCGGTGTTCTGGGCGGTGATCCTCGGCATCATCTTTGCGCCGATGCAGCGCCGCTTGCAGCAACGTTTCGCCTGGAACCGCAACCTGACCTCCCTGACCACCCTGGCGGTGTGCCTGGTGATCGCGATCCTGCCGGTGATCATCACCAGCGCCTTGCTGGTGCAAGAGGGGGCGACGCTCTATAAAAACGTCGAAAGCGGCAAGTTGGACGTGGCCGGCTATATCGAGCAGTTCAAGAACTTCCTGCCGCCGTACTTCCAGCACCTGCTGGATCGCTTTGGCATGGGCAACCTGGAAGGGCTGCGCGAGAAGATCGTCAAGAGCGCGATGCAAGGCAGCCAGTTCTTTGCGTCCCAGGCGTTCAGCTTTGGCCAGGGCACGTTTGACTTCCTCGTGAGCTTTTTCATCATGCTGTACCTGCTGTTCTTCCTGCTGCGCGACGGCCCCGAACTGGTGCGTAAAGTGCGCACGGCGGTGCCGCTGGCCGAGCCGCAGAAGCGCCGCTTGCAACTCAAGTTCAATCGGGTGGTGCGTGCCACGGTCAAGGGCAACGTGCTGGTGGCCGTGACGCAAGGCGCGCTGGGCGGGTTGATCTTCTGGTTCCTGGACATTCCCAGTGCGTTGCTCTGGGCGGTGCTGATGGCGTTTCTATCACTGTTGCCTGCGGTGGGCGCCGGCATTGTGTGGGGGCCGGTGGCCGCTTACTTCCTGTTGAGCGGTTCGATCTGGCAGGGCGTGGTGCTGGCCTTGTTTGGCGTGTTCGTGATCGGCTTGGTGGACAACGTGCTGCGACCGATCCTGGTGGGCAAGGACACCAAGATGCCGGATTACCTGATCCTGATCTCGACGCTGGGCGGGCTGTCGGTGTTTGGCCTGAACGGCTTTGTGATCGGGCCACTGGTGGCGGCGTTGTTCATGTCCAGCTGGGCGCTGTTCGTGGAGAGCAAGCCGCGGGTCAAGTTGCCGCTGCCGTAGGCTTCAGGCGTGAAGCTTGAAGGTCGAGGCTTGCTGCAGCTGTTTCTTGGCGGCGGACAAGGAGGTCAGCGGGCCGCTGATGGCCTCGCCATCGCGCACCACATACCAGCAGGCCAGCAACCCCAGCTCGCGCAGAGGGGCGGGAACGGCGCTACCGATGACAGACATGATTTGAACAGTGGGCATAAGGACCTCCAATCGTTATGGAGGTCACCTTACGCGGCAGTGGGGTGTAGGAAAAATCACCTGTCTCGATAGTGGACATTGACGTGACGCGTCAGTCCACCACGTGATCGAGCATTACCACTACTTCCTGCTCACTGAGCAAACCCTTGCGCACCAGGTTTTCGGCGAGCAACGCGAGGAACTTGGCGCTGCGGTGGCCTTCCAGATGCTTGAGTTCGGTGAGGGCGCTATAGACCTTGCTGGACGTACACAGGCCAGCGGTGCGGTGTGGGTGTTGCGTGGGCATGGTCAGTCGTCCTTGTTGTTATTGGGTGGACAGGCTCGATAGTGGGAGTGTGTCGTGACACAAACATGACAGCGCGAGCCCCGATCAAGCAAGTAGACAATGGTGTTGATCATGTGTGATTGCTCCTCGGCCATTGTCCTCACAGCGACCTTGGCGCGATAAATCCAGACTTTTCATGCAAAAAAAAGGCCCCGCCGGACGGGCGAGGCCTGTTTCAGACGATTGGCGCCTACCAGCCGCGGCCATAATAGCCGTGCGGAGGGCCGTAGTAGCCACGCGGTGGGCCGTAATAGACCGGCGCCGGGCGGTAGTAGACCTGTTGTTGCACGTACACCGGCGGTGGCGGCGCGTAGTACACCGGCGGCGGGGCGGCATACACCGGCTGCGGCTGCACATACACCGGCTGTTGCTGCACGTAGACCTCACGCGGCTGGCTGGCAACCACGGAGCCCACGACGGCGGCGCCGACTAAAGCGCCCAGTACGGCCGGGCCACCCCAACCACCACCGTGGGCGGAGGCTTGGCCTGCCATCGCGAGTGCGCCAACCAGCAAGGCGATTTTGGGGATTGTACGAATCATGGTCATTCCTCGGTTAGCCCCTGCGCTTGTGGTCTGCAATCAATAGACTCAAGGATTGTCGCGGGGATACTTTTAAGACAACGTATTTCTGGAAAACAGCACGGCCGATTGGTAAAGGTTGTGTAAGGTCTGTACCGATTTGCTTACTTCAAGGAGTTACCCATGCAGATGCACCCCAACAAAGACACCCAACTGTGCATGTCTCTGTCGGCGCGCCCGGGGAATTTTGGCCTGCGTTTTCACAACCACCTGTATGAACAGCTGGGGTTGAACTTCTACTATAAAGCCTTCAGCAGCCAGGATTTGCCCGGCGCGATCGGTGGTATCCGTGCCTTGGGCATCCGGGGTTGCGGGGTTTCCATGCCGTTCAAAGAGGCCGCCATTGCCTTAGTGGATGAATTGGACGATTCGGTTCAAGCCATCGATTCGCTGAACACCATCGTCAACACCGACGGCCACCTCAAGGCCTACAACACCGATTACATCGCCATCGAACAACTGCTGGTGAAACACGCCGTGCCAAAAGACTCGACCTTCGCCCTGCGTGGCAGCGGCGGCATGGCCAAGGCGGTGGCCAGCGCCTTGCGTGACGGCGGCTACGGCAATGGCCTGATCGTCGCTCGCAACGAAGCGGCGGGCCGCGCGTTGGCGCAGAACCTGGGATACGAATGGCAGGCGGAGTTGGGTGATGCACGCCCGCAGATGCTGATCAACGTGACGCCGATTGGCATGACCGGTGGCGCAGAGGCGGATGCGCTGGCGTTTGACGCAGCGGCTGTCGATGCGGCGGACACTGTGTTCGATGTGGTAGCGATCCCCGCCGAAACGCCATTGATCGTGCGTGGACGGGCGCAAGGCAAGCGGGTGATTACCGGGTTGGAAGTGATCGCGATTCAGGCGTTGGAGCAGTTTGTGCTGTACACCGGGGTGCGGCCGACCGATGAACAGTTCCAGGCGGCAGTGGCCTTCGCCCGCACGTGAGGCACTGTGGAGATTCAATGTGGGAGCTGGCTCCCACATTATAGGAGGGTGTTATGCCTGTTCCAGCTGGGTCAGGCGTTCTTCCAGTGCGGCAATCCGGGCTTCCAGCTCTTCAATGCGATCCGCCGAAACCGTGGCCCCACGCTCCACCGGATTACCCCGCGCCGCCATAATCACCTCGATATCCGCCGGGTCCCCCAGCGCATGGGTATAGCGATCTTCCCGCTGCCCCGCCTGGCGCGGCACCAGCAGTGCCAACCCGCGTGCAATCAGGCGTTCCAGCTGATGCACGACCTGCTCGGCGTCTTCAAAATCATGCATGCGCCCGCTGCGGGTCAGCAGCTCATTGACGGTTTGCGGGCCGCGCAGGAACAGCAGCCCGATCAGGATCACCTGGGCCGGCACCAGTTCCAGCGCCTTGTCCACGCGATGTTCCCAGCGGTCGGCGCGGCTGCCCATGACCAGGCGGGTAAAGCCTTGGCCTTCGAGTGCACGCAGGCTCTGGCCGACCTGGCCCTGGCTGAGGTTCATCACCGGCTCGCGGCTGGTCTTCTGGTTGCAGGCCAGTACCAGGGCGTTGAGGGTCAGGGGGTAGGTTTCCGGGTTGGTCGCCTGTTTTTCGATCAGGCAGCCCAGGATGCGGATTTCCGTGCTGTTCAGGCGCGGCTCAGGGGTGTCGGTGTCGTGCTCGGCGGTCATCGCGCTTTCCCTATGCAGTGAAGTGCCTAGCGTAAGCCGGAAAAAATAAAAGACAAGCGACCGGGCGGTCTATAATCGTCGCCTGTTCAAACCGTGCCATCACCCATGAGACTGCCATGACCATTTCCCTGTACGCCGCTTCCATCCCAGTCTTCAAGCAAATGCTCACCGCCCTCAGCGGTGTGTTGACCAAGGCCGAAGCCCACGCCACCGCCAAGAACATCGAGCCGAATGCCTTGCTGCAAGCGCGCCTGTTCCCGGACATGTTCCAACTGGTGCGCCAGGTGCAGATCGCCGTCGACTTTGCCAAGGGCGTGTCCGCGCGCCTGGCCGAGATCGAAGTGCCGAAATACGAAGATGGCGAAGTGACCTTCGCCGACCTGCAAGCCCTGATCGCCAAGGTGCTGGCCTTTGTCGACACCATCAAGCCTGAGCAAGTCGACGGGAAGGAAGGCATCGAGATCGTCACCCGTCCGGGCACGCCGAAAGAGAAGCGCTTCAGCGGCCAATCCTACCTGCTGACCTACGGCCTGCCGCAGTTCTTCTTCCACGTCACCACCGCCTACGCTTTGCTGCGCCACAACGGTGTGGAAGTGGGCAAGCGCGACTACATGGGCGCGTTCTAAGCCGCCACAAAAAAGCCGGGGCGGTTCACTCAAGAACCGCCCCGGCTTTTTTGTGCGCGCAGGTCAGGCCGGCTGCTCTTCCTTGCCCAGGCAGGCCGCAGCGGTAAACAGCACATCGGTGGACGAATTCAACGCAGTCTCCGCCGAGTCCTGCAACACGCCGATGATGAAACCGACCGCAACCACCTGCATCGCGATCTCGCTGGGGATGCCAAACAGGCTGCACGCCAGCGGGATCAGCAGCAGCGAGCCGCCGGCCACGCCCGAAGCACCACAGGCGCAGATCGCGGCGACCACGCTGAGCAGCACGGCGGTCGGCAGGTCGACGGCGATACCCAGGGTATGCACGGCGGCCAGGGTCAGCACGGTGATGGTGATGGCGGCGCCGGCCATGTTGATGGTGGCACCGAGCGGGATCGACACCGAGTAGGTGTCTTCATGCAGGCCCAGGCGCTTGCTCAACGCCAGGTTGACCGGGATGTTGGCCGCTGAACTGCGGGTGAAGAAGGCGGTGATGCCGCTTTCGCGCAAGCACATCAGCACCAGCGGGTAGGGGTTGCGGCGCAGTTTCCAGAACACGATGGCCGGGTTGACCACCAGCGCCACAAACAGCATGCAACCGATCAGCACCACCAGCAGGTGCGCGTAACCGAGCAGGGCGCCGAAACCGGAAGTGGCCAGGGTCGAGGCGACCAGGCCGAAAATGCCCAGGGGGGCGAAGCGGATCACCACCCGCACGATCAACGTCACGCCGTTGGACAGGTCGTCCAGCACGGTGCGCGTGGTTTCGCCGGCATGGCGAATGGCTATGCCCATGCCGATGGCCCAGGCCAGGATGCCGATAAAGTTGGCATTCATCAGCGCGCTGACCGGGTTGTCGACCACGCTCAACAGCAGGCTTTGCAACACTTCGCCGATCCCGCCGGGGGCGCTGACGGCGGCGTCATGGGTGATCAATACCAGCGAGGACGGGAACCACATGCTGGCAATCACCGCGACCACGGCGGCGGCAAAAGTGCCCAGCAGGTAGAGGAACAGAATCGGTTTGATGTGGGTTTCCTGGCCGTGTTTATGGTTGGCGATCGACGCCATTACCAGCACAAACACCAGGATTGGCGCCACGGCCTTGAGCGCGGCGACAAACACTTTGCCGATAAAGCCGGTGGCTTGCGCCGCTTGGGGCGCCAACAGCGCGAGCAGAATGCCGGCGATCAAACCGATGACAATTTGTGTAACCAGGCTGACGCGTGTCAGGCGCTGGAGCAGGGAAGGGGCAGCAGTCATAAACAGTTGTCTCTGATTTTTTTAGTTGGGCGCAGCAGTGCAGGCAGAAAGGGCTGTAGGAAGCAGGCGCGGAGTCTAGCACGCTGTAGGAAAGCTCCCTGGCGCTGCGGCATTCCGTCACCCGCAGCTGTAGGGTTTCGGCAAAGCCAGACATACTCTGTTAAGATTCTCGCCTCTCACCTTTCCTATCTGTCAGCGGGCCCATTGGGCTGTCGTTGCTGTCGTCGTTTCTGGAGTTTTCATGCTGTTCCCCATCCTGCTGCTGTCGGCCGCCGGTTTTACCGTGCTGACCACGGAATTCATCATCGTCGGCCTGCTGCCGTCCATCGCCCGGGACCTGCATGTCAGCGTGTCCCAGGCCGGGCTGCTGGTGACCTTGTTCGCGTTTACCGTCGCGGCATTCGGGCCGTTTCTCACCGCCTACTGCGCACGTTTCCCACGCAAGCGCCTGTTTATCAGCATCCTGATCCTGTTCGGCGTGGCCAATACCGTGGCCGCGCTGGCACCGAATATCTGGGTGATGGCCCTGGCGCGGTTGATTCCGGCGCTGGGCTTGCCGGTGTTCTGGGCCCTGGCCAGTGAAACGGCGGTGGATATCGTCGGCCCGGAATTCGCCGGGCGCGCCATCGAGAAGATTGGCTTCGGCATCGTCTGCGCCACGGTGTTCGGCATCCCGGTGGGCACGCTGATCTCGGATATGTTCGGCTGGCGCAGCGCGTTTGCCATCCTCGCGGTCGTGGCGCTGGCCAAGGCGTTGCTGTTGTTTATCTACCTGCCGGTGACCCAGCCGAAAAACGACCAGGTGTCGCTGCGCTCGCAGTTCAAGATCCTGCGCAACCCGCTGATGCAGGGCCATATCCTGTTGTCGATCCTGGTGTTCAGCGGCATGTTCACCGCGTACACCTACCTCGCGGACATCCTCGAGCGCCTGGCCGGCTTTGACGGCACGCTGGTGGGCTGGTGCCTGATGGGCTTCGGTGCGGTCGGCTTGCTGGGTAATTCGTTGGGCGGTCGCGCGGTGGATCGCCATCCGCTGATCGCGTCCATGGTGTTCTGCGGTTTCATGATTGCAGGCATGGTGGCGCTGGTGCCGGCGATTCACTCCACCATTGGCCTGGCCGCCGCGATGGCGGTGTGGGGCGTGACCCAGGCGGCGATGTTCCTGGTCAGCCATGTGCGCCTGATGAAAGCCGCACCCCATGCGCCGGCGTTTGCCGCGTCCCTGAACATCGCCGGGGCCAACCTGGGGATTGGCCTGGGCGCGCTGGTCGGTGGGCATGTGATCGACACCTTCGGCCTGGGCAGCCTGGGGTTTGCGGCGTCCGGGTTTATCCTGGTGTCGATCCTGCTGGCACTGTGGCTGATGACTGCCAAGCAGCCGGTCGCAGCCAGCGCCTGAGGCGTCAGGGCAGGGCGGTGAACAACTCCCGCCGTGCCCCTTCGGTAATCGCCACGATGCCGGGGTGCTTGACCTTGCGCTCCACCGAGATCGCGTAGAACGACTCGGTCACCGCCGTGGTCTGGCCGATCAGCGCCACGCCGTACTGGCGCACCACTTCATCGGCAATCACGCTGGGGGCGATAAAGATCCCGCTGCCGGATTGGCCGAATGCCTGCATCAACGCACTGTCGTCGAACTCGCCAATGATCTTGGGTTGGATCTGCTGTTCGGCAAACCAGCGCTGCAAGCGGCTGCGCACTACCGTCTCCGCGCCCGGAATCAACAGCGGCGCACCCTGCAAACACTGTGGGAAATCGCCGCCATAGCGGTCAGCCAGCGCCTGGGTGGCGAAAAAACTGATGCCACATTCACCCAGTTTCTGGCTGTAGCCCTTGATGTCCAGGTGCGTCGGCATTGGGCTGTCGGAGATCACCAGATCCAGGCGCTGGATCGCCAGGTCGGCCAGCAGGCGTTCGAGCTTGTCTTCACGGCAGGTGATGCGGATCGGCTCGCTCAGTTCCATGGTCGGCGCGATCAGCCGGTAGACGATGGATTTGGGTACCACATCCGCCACCCCGACGCGAAACACGATCTGTTGTTCATTGGGCTGCGCGCGCAGCATCGCTTCCAATTCATTGCCGGTCTGGAACATCTGTTCGGCGTAGGGCAGGGCCTGGCGCCCGGCCTCGGTCAGTTCCAACTGGCGGCCGACCCGCTGAAACAGCGCGATACCAAAGGTCTGCTCCAGCAGGCTGATCTGCCCGCTGATGGTCTGGGGCGTGAGGTTCAGTTGCTCACAGGCGCGCACAATGCTGCCGGTCTTGGCCACGACCCAGAAGTAATGCAGTTGTCGGTAATTGAGCATGCTTACCTTCACTTCGTAAAAACCGAAGTATACGCGAGAAAAATACGAATTTTCCTGAACTGTTCAGCTGCATAGAATGCCTCGCTATCGCGGGGCCACTACTTGGACCCAATGGTTCTAACGAGGAATACATCATGAAACTCAATTCCCTGGGCACGGCAGCGTTGCTTGCGCTTTCATTGGTAGTGGTCAGCGGTTGTGACCAGGTCGAAAAAAGCGCGCAGCAGGTGTTGGGCAAGGCCACCGAATCGGCCAAGCAAGCGATCGACGACACCCACAAAGCCGCCGAGCAGGCGTTGAGTGAAGCGACTCAAGGGCTGATCAAGCCTGAGAAGCAAGAAGATGAAGCTAATGAAGCTTCCGGCACCAAAGAAACCTAATTCCCCAGCACAACGTCAGGACTGACCTATGGATTACCTTTTACAACTGGCCGCCAGCCCCACCGCCTGGGTTGCCCTGGCGACCTTGATCGTCATGGAAATCGTGCTGGGCATCGATAACCTGATCTTCATCTCGATCCTCACCAACAAGCTGCCCGAGCAGCACCGGGCCAAGGCGCGGCGCATCGGCATCAGCATGGCGCTGGTGTTGCGCCTGGGCCTGTTGAGCACCATTGCGTTCATCGTGCAACTCACCGCGCCGGTGTTCGAAGTGTTCGGCCAGGCGTTTTCGTGGAAGGACATGATCCTGATCGCCGGCGGCCTGTTCCTGGTCTGGAAGGCCACCACCGAGATCCATCACAGCATGGACCCGGAGCCCGAAGAGAAGGCCAGCGTCGGCAACACGGTAGCCATCGGCTTCGCGGCGGCCATCGGGCAGATCCTGTTGCTGGACCTGGTGTTCTCCATCGACAGCATCATTACCGCCGTGGGCATGACCGAGCACTTGCCGATCATGATCATTGCCGTGGTGACCTCGGTGATCGTGATGCTGGTGGCGGCTGAACCGCTGGCCAAGTTCATCAACGACAACCCGACCGTGGTGATGCTGGCCCTGGGCTTCCTGATCATGATCGGCATGACATTGATCGCCGAAGGCTTCGGCGCCCATGTACCGAAAGGCTACGTGTACGCGGCCATGGCGTTCTCGGCGGCGATCGAGTGCTTGAACATCGCCCGACGCAACCGCCACAAGCGCTTGCTCGCGGCGCGGCAGTAACCGCAGAAGCACAAAGGCCGGCTGCGCTCCCAGGAGCGCAGCCGGCCTGATCGTTCCCACGCTCCGCGTGGGAATGCCGCCCCGGGCGCTCCGCGCCCCACGATCTTACGATTCGGCGCTGACCTGCGTCGGTTCCGGGCAGGACTCTTCGCCGTTGTTCAAGCCTTGCTTGTAGTTGCGGCTCAGCAGCGAGGCCTTGCCGTTGTGCCAGGTCAGCGTCAGCACATACAGGGTGTCGTAGTCGCTGCCGGACCAGTCGTCGGTGATGGTGTGCTTTTCGCCGATCGCTTCACTCGCCACCTTGTTGATCAACTCCGGCAGGTAACCGTGGGACCACGCGGTGTAGATGATGGAGTTGTGGTACTTGTCCTCCACCAGCTCGTCGGCGAGGGCGCTGGTGTCGTTCGCCGAAAACTTGATGTTCACCGGCAGGCCGAGCTTGATGGCGCTGGGGCTGATGGTCATCAGTGGGCGAATGTAGCTGTAGGAATTATCGAACTCACCTTCCTCGACATTGCGTGTCGGGTTGGCGGCGAACACAAAGTTGGCCTTGCCGAATTTTTCCGGCAGCACCGTGGCGAGGTTCATCGCCCGGTTCAGGCCCTGGCAATTGAGTTGGCCCAGGCCGCCGGCGGGTTTTTCGCCGTGGCGCAGGAATACCAGGGTTTGTACGCCGTCTACGACTTGTGCACGGCTTTCTCGGGCATCCAGTGTCAGCCCGACAGTGCCGCCAATCAGCAGCAACGGTAAGACAACATAAGAATAGCGCTTGAGATGATGTGCAACTCGGGCAGCTTTTATATTCATGGTTCCACTTTTCAGTAATGCAACTTTAGCCGAGCACTCCTGATGCGAGGGTCCACTCCTGTGTGATAGCTGGGTTGTCTTTGTAGCCGTGTGGTCGTTGAGCTTGGAGGATGGGAGTGTTTTTACGTCCTTTGGTTCTATACGCAAAGATGTTTATTCCAGTCTGCCCCTAAGAATAGTTGGCAAATGTTGCAAAACGGCATCTACGGGCGAAGTGTTTTTCGGCATGTTTTGGCAGGGGAACCGATATTCAGGGTTTGCCACGTAGTCGTTGTCACTGGCAGGTGAACTGCCGCCCTGGTGCACCTACGGCTTCCCAATTCAGCCAGTGAGCCTCGTCACTTTTATTGAAGGAAATGAAAACATGAATATCGGCTCGTCTGCAGGCAACCTCTACAGCGCTTTTAACACGATGTCAGCATCAGAAAACGAGGGCGCATCCAGGTCGAAAAGGAGCGCAGAAGGAAATTCCGGCTCTGATGCGACAAATTGGATTTGCACAGGCCCGAACCCTACCGGGGGGGCAGATAGCACAGCGCACGTCGTGCGCAGCAAAGATCAGCCTGATGCTCGCCACGGCAGTTGCTTTCGAGAGGCGACGTTCACCAGGCCCACTTAATCCGCGTCAAAAGCGGATGCGCTACCCGTAGCGGGGCATACCAGCCCTGAAAGGGCGCTGAGGGTCAGTCATTGGCCAATGGCTGGCTCTCAGCACCTTTTTTCTGTTCCGCACAGTCAGTAAGTTGGATCGTTCTATCTGTTTTGTTTACCTTGTGAACCCTTGCTATTCCAATTTTCAAAGGGAGTTCACTGTTATGTCTCTTTCAAGCTTCCCTATTGCTAAAAAGTGGCCTGCCCAGCATCCCGAGCGCTTGCAACTGTACTCGCTGCCCACGCCCAACGGGGTAAAAGTCTCGATCATGCTCGAAGAGCTGGGCCTGCCCTACGAGGCGCACAAGGTCAGCTTCGAGACCCAGGACCAGTTGTCCCCCGAGTTCCTGTCCCTGAACCCCAACAACAAGATCCCTGCGATCATCGACCCGGATGGCCCCGGTGGCGTGCCGCTGGCGCTGTTCGAGTCTGGCGCGATCCTGATCTACCTGGCGGAGAAAACCAGCCAGTTGCTCGCCGAAGACCCGGCCACCCGCTACGAAACCCTGCAATGGCTGATGTTCCAGATGGGCGGTATCGGCCCGATGTTTGGCCAGTTGGGCTTCTTCAATAAGTTCGCCGGCAAGGACTACGAGGACAAGCGCCCCCGCGACCGCTACGCCGCTGAGTCCCGGCGCTTGCTGGGCGTGCTGGAAAAACGCCTGCTGGGCCGCACCTGGATCATGGGTGACGACTACAGCATCGCCGACATCGCCACCTTTCCATGGATTCGCAACCTGATCGGCTTCTACGAGTCTGGCGACCTGGTGGGCATCGCCGATTTCCCTAATGTGCTGCGCGCGCTGGATGGCTTTGTCGCCCGGCCGGCGGTGATCCGTGGCCTGAATATTCCGAGCTGACCCATGCCGACCTTTGCTTTCAAACAACTGGATGTCTTCAGCAGCGTCGCGCTCAAGGGCAACCCCCTGGCGGTGGTGTTGGGCGCTGACAGCCTGACGGACCAGCAGATGGCCGATTTCGCCAACTGGACCAACCTCAGTGAAACCACATTTTTGCTGACACCCCGTGATCCCCGTGCTGACTACCGGGTGCGAATTTTCACCACCGTGCAGGAACTGCCGTTCGCCGGGCACCCGACGCTGGGCTCATGCCATGCGTGGCTGCAGGCAGGCGGTGTACCCAAGGGCGAGGACATCATCCAGGAGTGCGAAATCGGCCTGGTGCGCGTGCGCCGCCAGGGCGATGAACTGGCGTTTATTGCGCCGCCATTATTGCGTGCAGGTCCGGTGGAGGCGCCCGTGCTGGCGCGTGTCTGTCAGGGGTTGGGCTTGAGCGCCGCAGACGTTGTGCGCAGCCAATGGGTGGACAATGGCGCGGGGTGGCTGGCGCTGATGCTGGCCGATCGTGATCAGGTTCTGGGCCTGCAGCCGGACTATGGGCAATTGCTCGGCCTGGCTGTTGGCGTGATCGCCCCCTGCGACCCCGTGCGCGACGCGGTGGATACGCAGTTTGAAGTACGCGGCTTCATCGCCGGAGACGGCGCCCCCGAAGACCCGGCCACCGGCAGCTTGAATGCCGGTATCGCCCAATGGCTGTTGGGCGAAGGCTTGGCGCCTGAGCGCTATGTGGTCAGCCAGGGCACGGCCTTGGGCCGTGCGGGGCGCATTCGCGTCGAGCGCCAGGGCGATGATGTCTGGGTGGGCGGCGCGGTCGCGGTGTGCATTGAAGGGCGTCTACAGCTCTAGATCAATGAATTGTTACGGGCCTCGCAATACACTGTTGGGCCCTCGGCGTTTGTGTTGCCTATGCCGGTGGGCATAAGCTTTCGCCCCAAAGTTTTTACCCCTATTTCAGGACCGCCATGACCAGCCAGTTCCCCCAAGCCCGCCCACGCCGCCTGCGCCGCTCCCCGGAGTTGCGTGGCTTGTTCCAGGAAACCGAGTTCACCCTTAACGACCTGGTACTGCCGATCTTTGTCGAAGAAGAAATCGACGACTTCGTGCCGATTACCAGCATGCCGGGCGTGCAGCGTATCCCGGAGAAGAAACTGGCCGCCGAGATCGAGCGTTACGCCCGCGCCGGCATCAAGTCGGTGATGACCTTTGGCGTGTCCCACCACCTGGACGCCAGCGGCAGCGACACCTGGAAGGAACGTGGCCTGGTTTCGCGCATGTCCTCGATCATCAAGGACGCCGTGCCGGAGATGATCGTGATGTCCGACACCTGCTTCTGCGAATACACCGACCACGGCCACTGCGGCGTGATGCACGGCGCCCACGTTGATAACGACGCGACCCTGGTCAACCTCGGCAAGCAAGCCGTGGCTGCGGCCCGCGCCGGTGCCGATGTGATCGCACCGTCGGCGGCGATGGATGGCCAGGTCCAGGCTATCCGCCGCGCCCTGGATGATGCCGGTTTCACCCACATTCCGATCATGGCCTACTCCACCAAATTCGCCTCGGCGCTGTACGGCCCGTTCCGCGAAGCCGGCGGCAGCGCGCTCAAGGGCGACCGCAAAAGCTACCAGATGAACCCGATGAACCGCCGCGAAGCCGTGCGTGAATCGCTGCTGGATGAACAGGAAGGCGCGGATGCGCTGATGGTCAAGCCGGCCGGGGCCTACCTCGACATCATCCGCGACATCCGCGAAGCCTCGCGCTTGCCGGTGGCCGCGTACCAGGTGAGCGGGGAGTACGCGATGATCAAGTTCGGCGCCCAGGCGGGGGCGATCGATGAGGACCGTGTGGTCCGCGAAACCCTTGGCTCGATCAAACGCGCTGGGGCGGATTTGATTTTCACCTACTTCGCAATGGACCTGGCCTTGGCCGGGATCTAAAGATGTAGGAGCTGGTTTGTGTGGGAGCTGGCTCCCACATAAGCCAGACCCCACCAAGATCAGCGCTGCGCAAACGCCAGGTTCAACCCCAGCCCCGCAAAGGCCGCCGCAAAACTGCGACGCAGCCAGTTCTGCACCCGTGGTGACTCGAGCACCGCACGCCGAAACACATTGGCCAGCAGGCCATACATCACGAACACCGCGAACGTCATCGCCATGAACACGCCGCTCAATACCAGCATCTGCACAGTGGGCGCCGTGCTGCCGGGCGCGACGAACTGCGGCAGGAAGGCCAGGAAGAAAATGGTCAGCTTGGGGTTGAGAATGTTCATCAACAGGCCGCGCAGCATCAGGCTGCGGGCACTGGCGACCACGGGCGTGTCACTGACGGCAAAGGCCGAGCGATCGCGCCAGGTGGCGTAGGCCACATACAGCAGGTAGGCGACACCGGCGTACTTGAGCAGGTCGAACGCCAACGCACTGGTGTGCAGCAAGGCGGACAGGCCGAGAATCGAGGCCAGCAGGTGCGGGATGATCCCGGCAGTGCAGCCCAACGCGGCGAACAGGCTGGCGCGCTTGCCGGCGGTGAGGCCGGTGGACACGGTAAAAATCACCCCGGTGCCGGGAATCAGTACGACAATCAGGCAAGTGACGAGAAAATTCAGGCTGAGCATGGCATTCAAACTCCGTGTAGGAATGGTCGATGTCAGATCCTGTCACGATAGCCGCGGGTTGGCGAGCGCACCCGGTCAGCGAACCCTGGTTACACTTGCGGGTCGATATGCCCGGTCCGTCGTTATTCAAGGAAGCGCCCATGTCCCTACGCCGCTTGATCCTCTGCCTCACCCCTATGCTGGTAGTGGCCGGTTGCTCCACCGCGCGCGGTCCGCAACAGCCGGAGCGCAACGAAGCCGAAGTGAAGGCGCAGATCGTGCGCCTGCTGCCGGCGACCGTGGCGGATCGCAAGGGCTGGGCCCAGGACATCTACACCGCCTTCGACACCCAGAAGATCGACCCGAGCACCGAGAATATCTGCGCGGTACTGGCGGTGACCGAGCAGGAGTCCACCTATCAGGTCGACCCGCCCGTGCCGAACATGGGCAAGATCGCCCAGGACGAAATGCTGCGCCGCGCCGCCAAGGTGTATGTGCCGGCGGTGGTGGTGCGCACCACCTTGCAATTGCGGTCGCCCACCGGCAAGTCCTACGCCGAACGCCTGAATGCCGCGCGCACCGAGAAGGACTTGAGCGGCATATTTGACGATTTCATCAGCATGGTGCCGTTGGGCAACACCTTGTTCGGCGGTTTCAACCCCGTACACACCGCAGGCCCGATGCAAGTCAGCATCGAGTTCGCGCAGAAACAGGCACGGGGTTATCCCTACACGGTGGATGGCACGATCCGACGCGAAGTCTTCACCCGCCGTGGCGGCATGTACTTTGGCATCGCTCACCTGCTCGGCTACCCGGTGAACTACGATCAACCGCTGTACCGCTTCGCCGACTTCAACGCGGGCTGGTACGCCAGCCGTAACGCGGCCTTCCAGGCGGCGGTCAGCCGCGTCTCTGGCACCGAGCTGGCGCTGGATGGCGACCTGATTCGCTACGGCTCGTTGCTGCCCGGCACCACCGAGCTGGCGGTGCGCTCACTGGGCGCGAAGCTGGACATGCGCAACCCCAGCATCCGCAGCCAGCTGGAGCAGGGCGAGCAGTTGGACTTTGAAGACACCACCCTCTACAAACGCGTGTTTGCGCTGGCGGACACCGCGGCCGGCAAGCCGATGCCACGGGCAATCCTGCCGGGCATCGTGCTCAAGAGCCCGAAGATCACCCGCAACCTGACCACGGCGTGGTTTGCCAAGCGCGTGGATGAGCGCTATCAGCGCTGCATGAAGCGCTGATCAGCTGCGGCGCTTGATAAACCGGCGCCACAACCACACCCACAACCACACCACCGGGAACGCCAGGATCACAAACGGCAACACGTAGCTGGAACGTTCCAGGGCGTCGGCGGTGCCGTTCACCAGGTTGTCGCCGAGGGTGCTGAACATGCGGCTGAAACGTGACGGCTGGTTTGCGCCGTCGGAGGAGCGGAAGTTCAGGGTCACGCGGTTGGTGTCGAGGCGGCGTTGCTGGTTGGCGGAGACTTGCGCCAGTTCCTGCAATTCGTTTTCGATGGCGGCTTGTTCTTTGCTCAAGGCGATCAAGTCGCTGACGGTGATGTCCTTGCGCTTGGCCAATTCATCCAGGCGCTGTTGCTGGGCTTGCAGACGATCCTGGCGGCGGCGCACATCGGCGACGGCGTCGGCCAGGTCCTCGGCGGTGGTGATGCGTTGGCCGAGCGTGCCGCCTTCCGTGGCCATGGCGACCATCGGCTCCACCCCGGTGGGCGCGATGCGCAGGATGATCTCGCCACCGTTGCCGTCTTCGGTGATGCCGAGGATGTTACAGGCGCCAAAGCGTGCGGTTTCACAGGCTTCGCGCGTGGCCTGCATACGCGGTGCGAGCAGGGCGCCGGGCAGGGCCAGGGTCAGTTCGTGCTCATAGGCCAATTGCGCGCCGGCCTGGCTTTGTTCGCCGTTGATTGCTCGTGCGCGGGAGTGATCCTTGGGCGAGCAACCGGCGAGGGTCAGGCCTGCGAGCAAGATCAAAATAAGCGGTGTGGCTTTGCCGTCCAGATGGCGCATTGCGGTTCCTTGGGAGGTGCGGGGAAATTTGGACGGCGATTAAAGCGGGTCTGGCGGATTAACGCAAAGCATCGTGCGGGATTTGCGTGGCTGATGGTGATGGCTGGCGCAGTGGCGCTGGAGTACACCTCAGGCCTGACTCCAAGGAAGAACCCGCCATGATCGCTGTCCCCGAAGGTTTTGTTTCACTGCCGCGCAGCAGCCCGCTGCTCGACTTGTTGGGCCCGGCGTACTGCCGGGGTGAGGGGTTGCAACTGGAAATCGGCCTGCGCGCCGACAATCGTCACGCCAATGGCCGTGGCACTGTGCATGGCGGGGTGTTGGCGACCTTGGCGGATGTCGGCATGGGGTATGCGATGGCCTTTTCCAGCGAACCGCCGCTGCCGCTGATTACCGCGAGCATGACCTTGGACTACCTGGGGGCTGTGCAGGTGGGGGAGTGGATGGTGGTGAAGTTGGAACATCACAAGCGCGGGCGGCAAATGGCGTTTGCCACGGTGAGCGTGCAAGTGGGGGAGAAGGTGGTGGTGCGGGCGAATGCGGTGTTTGCCGTACCCCGCTCTGATGACCGATAGAGATTAAATGTGGGAGCGGGCTTGCTCGCGAAAGCGGAGTGTCAGTCACTTGATTTTTAACTGACACTCCGTCTTCGCGAGCAAGCCCGCTCCCACACAAGCCAGCTCCCACAGTTGGACTGTGTTTATTCAGATAGAGCGGGTAAAGAAAAGGCCCGGTTTTCGTGGAACCGGGCCTTTTCAATAGTGCTCTTGCCAATCAGCTGCGTTCGAGGGCCAGCGCCACACCCTGGCCGCCACCGATGCACAGCGTCGCCAGGCCTTTCTTGGCGTCACGCTTGATCATTTCATGCAGCAGGGTCACCAGCACGCGGCAGCCTGAGGCGCCAATCGGGTGGCCGATGGCAATGGCGCCGCCGTTGACGTTGACCTTGCCCGCATCCCATTCCAGCTCTTTGCCCACTGCCAGCGCTTGCGCGGCGAAGGCTTCGTTGGCTTCGATCAGGTCCAGGTCGCCCAGGCTCCAACCGGCTTTGTCCAGGCAGCGACGGGTGGCCGAGACCGGGCCGATGCCCATGATCGCCGGGTCGACGCCAGCGTTGGCGTAGCTGGCAATGCGCGCCAGCACCGGCAGGCCGAGGGCCTTGGCCTTGTCGGCGCTCATCAGCAGCACCGCAGCGGCGCCGTCATTGAGGCTGGAGGCGTTGCCGGCGGTGACGCTGCCGTCTTTCTTGAATGCCGGCTTGAGCTTGCCCAGGGATTCGGCGGTGGTGCCGGCGCGGGGTTGCTCATCGACGGCGAAGGCCACGGGGTCGCCTTTGCGCTGCGGGATCAGGATCGGGGTGATTTCATCGGCGAAACGCCCGGCCTCAATGGCGGCAGCGGCTTTTTGCTGGGAGGCAGCGGCGAACGCATCCTGGGCTTCACGGCTGATGCCGTACTTGTCCACCAGGTTCTCGGCGGTGATGCCCATGTGGTAGTCGTTGAACGCATCCCACAGGCCGTCGGTGATCATGCTGTCGATCATCTTGGCGTGGCCCATGCGCAAACCGGTGCGCGCGGCAGGCAATACGTACGGGGCCAGGCTCATGTTCTCCATGCCGCCGGCGATGATCACCTCGGCATCGCCGCAGCGGATGGCCTGGGCGCCGAGGTGCAGGGCCTTGAGGCCGGAGCCGCAGACTTTGTTGAGGGTCAGGCTCGGCACTGCGTGGGGCAGGCCGGCGAGGATCGAAGCCTGGCGGGCCGGGTTCTGGCCCGAGCCTGCGGTGAGGACCTGGCCGAGGATCACTTCATCCACCAGGGCCGGGTCGAGGCCGGTTTGCTCCAGCAGGCGACGGATCACGGCGGCGCCCAGTTCCGGTGCCGGAACATTCGCCAGCGAACCCTGGAAGCTGCCCACGGCGGTACGGGTGGCAGCAACAATCACGACGTCTTGCATGAGATCTGTCCTCACTGGAAGTGCATTTCTGGAACGTGGTCCGGGACGATCAGTTTACCGGCGGTCTTGCTCACAATCTCCTCAACGCTGACGCCAGGTGCGCGTTCCTTGAGGACAAAAGCGCCATTTTCGATTTCCAGGTACGCCAGGTCCGTGAGTACACGCTTGATGCAGTTCGCGCCGGTCAGCGGCAGGCTGCACTGGCTGAGCAACTTGGACTCACCGTCCTTGGACGCGTGGGTCATGATCACGATGATGTTTTCTGCGCCGGCCACCAGGTCCATGGCGCCGCCCATGCCCTTGACCAGTTTGCCGGGGATCATCCACGAGGCAATGTTGCCTTGTACGTCCACCTCAAAGGCGCCGAGCACGGTGAGGTCGACGTGGCCGCCGCGAATCATCGCGAAGGACTCGGCGGAGGAGAAGATCGACGCGCCAATGCGCGCGGTGACGGTCTGTTTGCCGGCGTTGATCATGTCGGCATCGATGGTGTCTTCGGTCGGAAACGGTCCCATGCCCAGCAGGCCGTTTTCCGATTGCAGCATCACTTCCATGCCGTCGGGGATGTAGTTGGCCACCAGGGTCGGGATGCCAATACCGAGGTTGACGTAGAAACCGTCCTGCATTTCACGGGCGACGCGTTGAGCCATTTGTTCGCGGGTAAGAGCCATGTTCTGAGTCCTTATTGTTCGGGCTGGAGGCGGATTATTTGCGTACGGTGCGCTGTTCGATGCGCTTCTCGAACGTGCCGCAGATGATCCGGTCGACGTAGATGCCAGGGGTGTGGATCTGCGCCGGGTCCAGCTCGCCCGGTTCGACGATTTCCTCGACTTCGACCACGGTGATCTTGCCGGCGGTGGCGGCCAGCGGGTTGAAGTTCTGGGCGGTGTGGCGATAGATGACGTTGCCGAAGTGGTCGGCTTTCCAGCCTTTGACGATGGCGAAGTCGCCGGTGATGGACTCTTCCATCAGGTACGGGCGGCCTTTGAATTCGCGGGTTTCCTTGCCCTCGGCAACGGGCGTGCCGACGCCGGTGGCGGTGAAGAAGGCCGGGATACCGGCGCCGCCTGCGCGCATTTTCTCTGCCAGGGTGCCTTGGGGGGTCAGCACCACTTCGATCTCGCCGCTGAGCAGCTGTTTTTCGAACAGCGCGTTTTCGCCGACGTAGGATGCGATCACCTTGCTGATCTGCTTTTGTTCCAGCAGCACGCCCAGCCCAAAACCGTCGACGCCGCAGTTGTTGGAAACCACGGTCAGGTCGCGGGTGCCTTTGCGCTTGATCTCGGCGATGAGGTTTTCTGGAATGCCACACAGGCCAAAACCACCGGAGAGCACAGTCATGCCGTCTTCCAGGCCTGCCAGCGCTTCTTCATAGGACGCCACGCGTTTATCGAAACCTGCCATATGCACCTCTTTTATTGTTTGTGGGCCAGCCAATGAACCGAGTGTTGCGCTGCTGGATTGATTTGTTAAGTTGTTTTTTAAGGTTGATTGATTTAAAAAACAGCATAGTTGAGTCGTCGCCCGGAGCAGCCTCATGACAGTTAAACAGATGCGCGCCTTTCTCGCCGTGGCCCAGAGCCTGAGCTTTGCCGCCGCCTGTGAACGCCTGCACCTCTCCCAATCGGCCTTGAGCTTGACCATCAAGGGCCTGGAAGAAGGGCTGGGCGGGCGCCTGTTCAGTCGCAATACCCGCAACGTCGCGCTCACGCCAGAAGGGGAATCCCTGTTGCCGCTGGCGCGCCGGTTGATTGCCGATTGGGACAACGCCGAAGACGAATTGCGCCAGCGCTTCACCCTGCAGCGCGGGCGGGTGACGGTGGCGGCGATGCCGTCGTTTGCTGGCAACCTGCTGCCGCCGATCCTGAAGATATTCCGTGCGCGTTACCCTCAGGTGAATGTGACCGTGCATGACTTGATCAACGAGCAGGTGCTGGAGATGGTGCGCGACCGCCAGGTGGAGCTGGGGGTGGCGTTCGAGCCGTCAGAGGGTTCGTCACTGGCGTTTACGCCGCTGTATCTGGACCGTTTCATTGCCGTGGTGCCGGGCGATTCGCCGCTGGCGCAGTGTAGTGAGGTCGATTGGAAAACCCTGCTGGAACACCCCTTCATCACCTTGCAACGGCCTTCGACCGTGCGCGTGATGCTGGAAGAACACTTGGGGGCCTTGCAGATGAAGTTGCCGGTGGCGCTGGAAAGCCATCAACTGGCGACGGTGGGCAAGATGGTGGCGAGTGGTTTGGGGGTCAGCGCCGTGCCCGCGTTATGCGCGCGGCAGATGGAAGAGGCGGGCGCCCATTGCATTACATTGTGCGATCCGGTGATCGAGCGCCCGATAGGCGTGCTGACCAAACCGGGGCATGAACTGTCGGCGGCGGCACAAGTGCTGTTTGATATCTTTCGGGATGAGGCGGCGAAGGGGCGTTTTCCAACTTTCTGAATACACCACAAACAAGTGTGGGAGCTGGCAAGCCAGCTCCCACAGGAGTGTACAAGTTACTTTCTAGTAGTAGCGATCAATCACTTTAACTTGCGAGCTGTCCTTGACGGCTGCCCAGGCATTGTTAAGGGTGTCGAATACTTGTTCGATAAAGTTGCGATCAGCCGCAGCCTTCTTGCCGACATAACCCTGGCCCCGGCGGTACACCTTCAGGCGTGCTGCCAGTTCACGGTTATTACGGTCAAATTCGGCTTCTTGGGTATTGGGCGCCAGGCAGTCAAGTTGCACTTCGCCCGATTTGCCAATCCACAGGATATGGTCGTCGAGAGTGTCTTTCTGCGCTGCGAACATCTCAGCCAATTCGTCGATAGTTGGTTGGTTGTTCAGATTCATGTGTAAGCCCCTTGACCAGTTGGCGATCTATCAATTGATTCGTTAAAACTGCTTAGTTGTCTCCGGTTGCGAAAACCGGGCGTCAGCGACGGTCTGCCGAATACGGGCAGGGTCTTGAACCTGATGCATGTAGTCTTGCTGATGAACTGCTACGCCATGGTTTCATAACGAAGACAAGCAGCGTTTGAGCTCCTTGTACCGATCCTTGCGGGCCGGTCAGCTTCATCAATCTGCCTTGTGGGCAGTGCACATCCGGAAAAAACAGCTCGGCGGTCAGACGAGCTCTTTCAAAACGCTTGTTACCAACGCTCCCGATCCGGGAGACGTCTCGATAATGCAAGGACAAAAAGGTTACGTCAACGGTTATGTAGTGATTATTTTTAGTCACTACATAAATCGCCGTGGCGGCGGGGGGATGCGTAGAAATGTGACTTGAGCGTCATTTTTTGGCGTGGCGGGTCGGGGTTCGCAGCTCAATGATTCACTGCAAAACCCTGTGGGAGCGGGCTTGCCCGCGATGGCGGTCAGTCAGTTGATACATCTGTAACTGAAACACCGCTATCGCAGGCAAGCCAGCTCCCACACAAACCTTGCTCATATTTTAGAGGGGAGGTGTTGTTAGCTCAGTCGCTCAACCAGCAACGGCAACAGCCGTTCGCACGAAGCTTCGATCTTAACCTGCAACAACTCATCCCCCCGCGTCTTGCCCAGGTTGATCGCAATCACCGGCTTGCCTTGTTCCACCATCGCCTTGCACAGGCGAAACGCCGAATAAGCCATCAGCGATGAACCGACCACCAGCAACCCCTCGGCCTGCGCCACCGCCGCCATGGCCTTGGCGGCCGTCGCCTGGGCGACGTTCTCACCAAAGAACACCACGTCCGGTTTCAAGCGTTGACCGTTGCAATGGGGGCAGTGGGGGATGTGGAAACGTTCCTCAAAGGCCGGATCCAGCAACGTATCGCCATCGGGCGCTTGCACGGCATCGACGCCGGCCAGGTAGGGGTTCTCGTGTTCCATCCGTTGTTGGATCACATCGCGCGGGCTGCGCTGCTGGCAGTCCAGGCACAGCACGCGGTGCAGGCTGCCGTGCAGCTCGATCACGTCATGGCTGCCGGCCTGGTCATGCAGGGTGTCGACGTTTTGAGTGATCAACCCGCTGATGCGCTGGCGTTGTTGCAGGGTCGCCAGGGCCCGATGGGCGGGGTTCGGCTGGGCGATGCGCACCCTCGGCCAACCCAGCATCGCCCGCGCCCAATAACGGCGGCGGGCTTGGGCGGTAGCGAGGAATTCCTGGTACATCATCGGCGCCTTGCCCCGGCGTACACCTTCGCTGTTGCGATAATCGGGAATGCCCGAAGGCGTGCTGATGCCCGCACCGGTCAGCACCAGAAAGCGCCGTTCGGCCATGGCCCGGTGCAGGGTGTCGAGGTGGTCGTCCTGATGTTCCAGGCTGTCGAGCATGGGTTCCCCTATTCGCCGCGGATGTATTGCTCCAGTTGCTTGATCAGGTCTGCCTGGTCGGCAATGGCTTCTTTCACCAGGTCGCCAATGGACAGCAGGCCCAGCAGTTTTCCATCTTCGACGACAGGCAGGTGGCGCAGGTGGCTGTCGGTCATGATGTTCATGCACTCATCGACTTTCTTGTGGGTGTCGACGGTGATCACCGGCGAGCTCATCACCTCGTGGACCTTCGTGGTGACCGACGACAACCCCTTGAGCATGATCTTACGTGCATAGTCACGTTCGCTGATGATGCCCACCACGACGCCATCCCTGACGACCGGCAAGGCCCCGACGTTTTTCTCCGACATGCGGACCAGCGCTTCAAACACGGTGTGGTCGTGTTTGATGACATGGACTTCCTGATTCTTCTGGTCCTTGGCTTTGAGCACTTGTGCAACGGTTTTCATGGCGGCCACTCCGGTGTTGTTGTTAGGAAGTCAGCGGGTCCCCTACAGAATCCTAGACGGCCCACGGGAGGGCAAGGTCCAAAGCGGCGTCAAACCCGTCGAAAAACGTCATTCGCCGGACTTTTTTCCGCTTTTACCCGGCATTTGCCGGTTTTTTGCCGCGCCGGGGGCTGGTGGCCGTCTTGCGTGGGGCGCTCTTGCGCTTCTTTTTCCACGGCGCAGCGCCCTGGCCTGGCGGGCCGGTGATGGTCATGCGCAGGCCATTGCAGCGCGCCACCTGCTTGCTCATCCAGGCCGCCTGCTTGGCGACGAACTCTTCCAGGCTCATCTCGCCGCTTTGCACCATGTCCAGGGCTTGCTCCCAGATCGCGGTGGTGCCTGGGTCGGCAATGGCGCGGGGCACGGCGTCGATCAGGCTGAATGCCGCAGGCGTCGCCGACAGGGCCTTGCCGTTTTTCACCAGGTAACCACGGTCCAGCAGGCCCTGGATAATCCCGGCGCGGGTGGCTTCGGTGCCAATGCCCGTGGTGTCCTTGAGCTTTTGCTTGAGCAGTGGGTCTTCCACCAGTTTGGCGACGTTCTTCATCGCCTTGATCAGGTCGCCCTCGGTAAAGGGCTTGGGCGGTTGGGTCCACAGGTCCTTGAGGTTGACCTTGGCCACCGCATACTCCTGGCCTTGCACCAGCGTGGGCAACGCTTGCGGTGCAGGGGCTTCGCGGCCCTTGGCCGGCGCCAGGGCTTCGGGCAGGGCGCGTTTCCAGCCGGGTTCGATCACCACCTTGCCCACCGCGCGCAACGCGTGCCCGGCGCAGTCGAAATCCGCCTGGGTGCGGTCGTATTCATGGTTGGGCAGGAACTGCGCCAGGTAACGCGCGCGAATCAAGGTGTACACCGCGCGGTGCTTGCCGGTGAGTTGCCCCGCGTCCTTGCCCGCGCCGGTGGGGATGATGCCGTGGTGGGCGCTGACCTTGGCGTCGTTCCACGCTCGCGAGCGGCGTTGTGGGTCGAGATGGGGCATCAGTTCATTTACGGCCGCATCGGCCCGGCCCAGCGCGGCGAGAATCTTCGGCGCGTCGCTGTGCTGGCTGACCGGCAGGTAGCCGCAGTCGCTGCGTGGATAGGTGATGGCCTTGTGGGTTTCGTACAGCGACTGGGCGATGTCGAGGGTTTCCTGGGCGCCGAGGCCGAGCTTCTTGGAGCAGATTTCCTGCAGGGTGCCAAGGTCGAAGGGCAGGGGTGCCACCTCGCGCATGCGCTCGGTGCGCAGCTTGACCAGGCGCGCATTGGCCGCGTTGCGCATCGCATCGGCCGCGTCCCGCGCCAGTTGCGGGTTGAGACAGCGGCCCTGGTCATCACAGGCATCCTCGGCTGCGCGCCATTGCGCGGTGAAGGTCATGTGCTGATGCTGCAAGTCGACGTCGATGGCCCAGTACGCCACCGGGACGAAATCGGCGATGCTGCGGTCGCGGTCCACCACCAGGCGCAGGGTCGGGGTTTGCACGCGGCCCACGGGCAGCACGCCTTGATACCCGGATTGGCGCCCGAGCAAGGTGAACAAGCGGCTCATGTTCATCCCGATCAGCCAGTCGGCGCGGGAACGGCCGAGGGCCGAGTGATACAGGCTGAAGGTTTCGGCGCCGGGCTTGAGTGCAGCCAGGGCCTTGCGAATGGACGCATCGTCCAGCGCCGACAGCCACAAGCGCTGGATCGGCCCGCGATAGCGGCAGTGCTCCACCAACTCACGGGCGATCATCTCGCCTTCGCGGTCGGCGTCGGTGGCGATCACCAGTTCCTGGGCTTCCCCCAGCAGGCGCTTGACCGCCTTGTATTGGCTGGCGGTCTTGGGCTTGACGCGCATCTTCCATTTTTCCGGAACGATGGGCAGGTCGGCCAGCACCCAGCGCTTGTACTTGGCGTCGTAGGCGTCGGGCGGGGCGGTTTCCAGCAGGTGGCCGATGCACCAGGTGACTGTGATCCCATTGCCCAGCCAGCAGCCGTCGCCCCGGCGACTGGCGCCGAGCACGGCCGCGATGTCCTTGGCCTGGGAGGGTTTTTCACAGAGGTACAGCCGCATGGTCATCACATCAGATCGGGTTGATGCTGTGCAGGATGCTCAGTCAGCGAGCATTGATCAACCATTATCTGTATGGATGTACAGCAATTTGTGTGAGCGGCGCAAAACAAAATGTGGGAGCGGGCTTGCCCGCGATGGCGTCCTGTCTGTGCCGAATCTATCGACTGACACACCGCAATCGCGGGCAAGCCCGCTCCCACAAGGGATCTTCAGGGGTGGAAGATCAGTTGTTATCGATATCCACGTGCCGGGTTTCCTTCAGGCAGATCATCCCCACCACCAGGCTCACTCCCGTCACCACCACCGGGTACCACAGGCCGTAGAAAATATCCCCGGTGTACACCACCAGCGCAAACGACACCGTCGGCAGGAACCCGCCAAACCAGCCGTTGCCGATGTGGTAGGGCAGGGACATCGAGGTGTAGCGGATGCGCGTCGGGAACAGTTCCACCATCAACGCCGCCAGCGGGCCGTAGCACATGGCCGCGATCAGGATCAGCGCGACGATCAGCACCACCACCATGGTTTTGTTGACCTGGGCCACGTCCGCCGAAGTCGGGTAGCCGGCCAGGGTCACGGCGCCGCGCAGGGCCGCTTCGTCAAAACCGTCGATACGCACTTCACCCACGCTCACCTGCACCGGGCTGCCGGCTGGGGCGGCGGCGCTGCTGTAGGGCAGGCCCTGCTTGACCAGGAAGGTCTTGACCTTGTCGCATGGGCTGTCAAATTTCGCCTTGCCCACCGGGTCGAACTGGAAGGTGCAGGTGGCCGGGTCGGCCAGTACGGTGATCGGCGCCTGTTGGCTGGCCTGGTCCATCGCCGGGTTGGTGTAGTGCGCCAGGCTCTTGAAGATCGGGAAGTACAACACGGTGGCCAGCAGCAGGCCGAGCATCAGCACGGGTTTGCGCCCGACCTTGTCCGACAGCCAGCCAAAGAAGATAAAGAACGGCGCGCCAATCACCACGCTGATGATCAGCAGCATGTTGGCCAGGGCCGGGTCCATCTTGAGGAACTGGGTGAGGAAGAACAGCACATAGAACTGCGCCGCGTAGAAGGTCACCGCTTGCCCGCCGTTGATGCTGAACAGCGCGATCAGCACCACCTTGAGGTTGTCCCAGTTGCCGAACGACTCACTGATCGGCGCCTTGCTCGCCTTGCCTTCCTCTTTCATTTTCAAGAAGGCCGGCGATTCGTGCAGGCTCATACGGATCCAGGTGGAAATGCCCAGCAGCACGATGGAGAACAGGAACGGAATGCGCCAGCCCCACACTTCGAACTGGTCGCCGGTGAAGTAGCGGCAGGCCAGTACCACCAGCAACGACAGCAGCAGGCCGATGGTCGCGGTGGATTGAATCCAGCTGGTATGAAAACCACGCTTGCCCGCCGGCGCATGCTCGGCCACATAGGTCGCCGCGCCGCCGTATTCGCCGCCCAGCGCCAGGCCCTGGAGCATGCGCAGCACGATGAGGATGATCGGCGCCGCGATGCCGATGCTGGCGTAGGTCGGCAACAGCCCTACGCAAAACGTCGCCACGCCCATGAGGATGATGGTCACCAGGAAGGTGTACTTGCGCCCGATCATGTCGCCCAGGCGGCCGAACACCAGCGCACCGAAGGGCCGCACCACAAAGCCGGCCGCAAAGGCCATCAAGGCAAAGATAAACGCCGTGGTGTCGTTGACCCCGGCAAAGAACTGCTTGCTGATCACCGCCGCCAGCGCGCCGTAGAGGAAAAAGTCATACCACTCGAACACCGTCCCCAGGGACGAGGCGAAGATGACTTTCTTTGAGTCGTTGTTGGTGCTCGCGTCTATGACCGAGCCCAGGGGTTGAGCATGTTCTGACATCGGGTAGCCCTCACAGTGATTATTTATTGTTGTTCCACTGTCGGCGCCAGGTGCGGCGCCGCTATTCAGATTGCATGAACCGTTTCTCTCTGCGGGGTGAGGCTCCTTGTGTTCGGCGAAAGAATGAGCTGCGCGGCTTTTTCCGCGATCATCAGCGTGGGTGAGCAGGTGTTGCCGGAGGTGATGCGCGGCATGATCGAGGCATCGGCGACGCGCAGGCCGGGCACGCCATGCACGCGCAGCTGGGCGTCGACCACCGCATCGGCATCACTGCCCATGCGGCAGGTGCCCACCGGATGAAAGATCGTCGTGCCGATGCGCGCGGCGGCTTCGTGCAGTTCATCTTCGCTTTGCAGCGAGTCGCCGGGCAGGTATTCCACCGGCTTGAATTGGCGCAGGGCCGGGGCGGCGACGATGCGCCGGGTCAGGCGGATCGCATCGGCGGCCACGCGCAGGTCTTCGGGATGGCTGAGGTAATTGGGCCGGATCAGCGGCGCATCCGCCGGGTTGGCCGAGCGGATATCCACGCGGCCACGGCTTTGCGGGCGCAGGTCGCAGACCGACGCGGTAAATGCCGGGAACGCGTGCAACGGCTCGCCAAAGCGCTCCAGGGACAGCGGTTGCACATGGTATTCGAGGTTGGCCGAGGTCTGTTCCGGGCCCGAGCGGGCAAACGCGCCGAGCTGGCTGGGGGCCATCGACAGCGGGCCGCTGCGGTCGTACAGGTATTGCAGGCCCATGCCCAGCTTGCCCCACACGGAACCGGCGATCTGGTTGAGGGTGCGGGCGTTTTCCAGTTTGTAGATCAGGCGCAATTGCAGGTGGTCCTGCAGGTTGCCGCCGACGCCGGGCAGCTCACGCACCACTTCGATGCCCAACGGTTTGAGCACGCCGGAGGGGCCAATCCCCGAGCGTTGCAAAATACCTGGCGAGCCGACTGAACCGGCGCACAACACGATTTCCTTGCGCGCCTTCCAGCTTAGCGACTGGCCCAACTGGCGGCCGACGACTTGCGTGGCGCGGCCGTTTTCCAGGAGCACGCGGTCCACGTCCACTTCGGTCAGCACCGTGAGGTTGGGCCGCTGGCGGATCGGCTTGAGAAACGCCTTGGCCGCATTCCAGCGCACGCCGGCCTTCTGGTTGACCTGGAAGTAGCCGCAGCCTTCGTTGTCACCGGTGTTGAAATCGTTGATGTTGGCGATGCCGCTTTGCGCGGCCGCATCGCGGAACGCGTCGAGGATCGGCCAGTGCAGGCGCTGTTGCTCGACCCGCCACTCGCCGCCATTGCTGTGAAATTCCGAGCCACCGGCAAAATGGTTTTCGCTCTTTTTGAACACTGGCAGCACATCGTCCCACGCCCAGCCCGGATTGCCGGCCGCCGCCCAGCCGTCGTAGTCCTGAGCCTGGCCGCGCATGTAGATCATGCCGTTGATGGACGAGCAGCCACCCAGCACCTTGCCCCGTGGATAGCTCAGCGCACGGCCTTGCAGGCCTTCCTGCGCTTCGGTCTTGAAGCACCAGTCGGTGCGCGGGTTGCCGATGCAGTACAGGTAGCCGACGGGGATGTGGATCCAGGGGTAGTTATCGCGGCCACCGGCTTCGAGCAGCAGCACGCGGTGGGCGGGGTTGGCGGACAGTCGATTGGCCAGCAGGCAGCCTGCGGGGCCGGCGCCTACGACGATGTAATCGTATTCAGCAGTTGCAGTGGGCATCTGGGGTCTCGCTTGTTTTTCTTATTGCCTCCATCCTAGTTGTTAGTTTTCGTCTTAAAAATGTTAGTTTTTACCCAGCTGCTGTGCGTTTTTAAACAGCGCGTTGAAATAACGCGACCCGGGACCATGGAGAGGGAGGCGATATGTTCGACTGGAATGACCTGCGCTACTTTCTCGAGTTACAGCGCAGCGGCCGCCTGCTCACCGCCGCGCAACGCCTGAAAACCACCCACGCCACCGTCGCCCGGCATATCGAGGCCATTGAGAAAAGCCTCGGCACCGCGCTGTTCGTGCAGCACGCCCAGGGCTACGAGCTGACGCCCGCCGGCGAAGCCCTGCTCAAGCACGCCGAAGCCATGGAAAACGTCGCGCTGCTGGCCGAAGACGAACTCACCCATAGCGCCGCGCCGTTGGGCAAGATCCGCCTGGGCGTTGCCGAAGGGCTGGGGGTGATGTTCCTCGCCAGCCGCATGGGTGGTTTGTTTGAGCGCTACCCGGGCCTGGAAGTGGAACTGGTGGCGGTGCCGCGTTTCGTCAGCATCCTCAACCGCGAAGCCGAGATCAGCATCCACCTGGAGCGCCCCAGCGTCGATCAACTGGTCACGCGCAAACTCACCGACTATCGCCTGGCGCTGTACGCCAGCCGCGCCTACCTGGACCGCCACCCGCCGATTGAAAAGCGCGAGGATCTGGCGGCGCACGCGTGGATTGATTATGTCGACGACCTGCTGTTCAGCCAGGAACTGAAATTCCTCAGCAGCTTTTGCCGCAACCCCAAGGTGGTGTTCCACAGCACCAGCGTGATCGCCCAGCACCAGGCGGCGCGTTCGGGCTTGGGGATTGCCGTGTTGCCGTGTTTCATGGCCTCGGCAGACCCGGAGTTGGTGGCGTTGCTGCCGGGGGAGGGGATCATGCGCAGCTACTGGATCAGCTCGCGGCGCGAGTTGCACAAATCGGTGCGGTTGCGGGTGTTGTGGGATTACGTGGTGGAGTTGTGTGCACGGGAGCAAGGCTTGCTGCTCGGCGAGTCCAGCTGACTGAAACCGGATTAAACCTGTGGGAGCAGTTTTTGTGGGAGCTGGCTTGCCTGCGATGCAGGCACCTCGG
>NZ_ANNV01000102.1 GCF_000346755.1 Pseudomonas sp. CBZ-4
GGGCCAGCCAGCGTACCTTTCACAGACCCACCGCCATCGCAGGCAAGCCAGCTCCCACATTTGGAGCGGTGTATATCCTTACAAATCGCGACATCCCCCGCTACAAAACCAACAGGCTTTTCACCTCTCGATCCGTATAATGCGGACCTCTCAAGGTTGTAAGAATCGCGACATACATTTGTAGTCTTACTTACCCCAGCTTCCGCACTGGCCTGCTGAGCCGAGCCATTCACACAGGTGCCATCCATGGATTTCAACCCGCTCGACCTTATCCTGCATCTCGACGTCTACCTCGACATGCTGGTAACCAATTACGGTCCGTGGATCTACGCCATTCTGTTCCTGGTCATCTTTTGCGAAACCGGCCTGGTGGTCATGCCGTTCCTGCCGGGTGATTCGTTGCTGTTTATTGCTGGCGCCGTGGCGGCTGGCGGTGGCATGGACCCGGTCTTGCTCGGCGGCCTGTTGATGCTGGCGGCGATACTCGGCGACAGCACCAACTATGTCATCGGACGAACGGCCGGAGAACGCTTGTTCAGCAACCCGAACTCGAAAATATTCCGTCGCGACTACCTGCAAAAAACCCACGACTTCTACGACAAGCACGGCGGCAAAACCGTGACCCTGGCGCGCTTCCTGCCGATCCTGCGCACCTTTGCGCCGTTCGTCGCCGGCATCGCCCGCATGCCCTACCCGCGGTTCTTCGGCTTCAGCGTACTGGGCACCATCCTCTGGGTCGGCGGCCTGGTGACCCTGGGCTACTTCTTCGGCAACGTGCCCTTTATCAAGAAGAACCTCTCGCTGCTGGTGGTGTTTATCATCCTGCTGTCGCTGGTGCCGATGATCATTGGCGTGTTCCGCAGCCGCTTTGGTCGCACGTCCTCCGAAGCCAAGCCGCAGTAACTGGCGATGTGGTCCCTCAGCGCCTGGCGTCGCCGGCGCCTGCTGGCCAAGCACCCGATTGCCGATGACACCTGGCAACGGGTGCGCGAGCACCTGACCTTTCTCGACGGTATCAGCGCCGAACAGGACCAATGGCTGCGCGAAGCCTGCGTGGTGTTTCTCGCCGAAAAACACCTCACCGCCCTCCCCGGCGTCGAACTGCATCAGGAACAACGCCTGCTGCTCGCCGCCCAGGCGCAATTGCCGTTGATGAACCTCGGCGACCTCGACTGGTACCAGGGCTTCCACGAAATCGTGCTGTACCCCGACGATTTCCTCAGCCCCCAGCGCCATCGCGACAGCAGCGGCATCGAGCATGAGTGGGACGGCGAACACAGCGGCGAAGCCTGGCAACAGGGCCCGGTGATCCTCGCCTGGCCCGGCGTGCTGGCCAGCGGCAACTGGGAAGGCTACAACCTGGTCATCCACGAACTGGCGCACAAACTCGACATGCTCAACGGCGACGCGAACGGCCTGCCGCCGCTGCACCATGACATGCGCGTGCAGGAGTGGGCCAGCGTGATGCAAGGCGCCTACGACGACCTCAATCGCCAGCTGGACGCCAACCCGGATGCCGATACCGAAATCGACCCCTACGCCGCCGAAAACCCGGCGGAGTTCTTTGCCGTCACCAGCGAATACTTTTTCAGCGCCCCGGATTTACTGGTCAATCGTTATCCACAGGTGTACGCCCAACTCAGCCGCTTTTATCGCCAGGACACCCTGGCCCGCCTGCACCAACTGCAAGCCAGCGACCCGCGTTATCAGCCGCAAGACGAATGACCGTACGACGTCTGGCGCATGGCATCGGCGCCAGAATGTGCCTATAATCGCCGCCACTTTTAGGCCAATCCGGCCAAGTTTCTTGGCCAATTAACGGGGGCAACGCCCAATGAGCTACAGCAAGATTCCGGCTGGCAAAGACCTGCCGAACGACATCTACGTCGCCATCGAGATTCCGGCCAACCACGCGCCGATCAAATACGAAATCGACAAAGACAGCGACTGCCTGTTCGTTGACCGTTTCATGGCCACCCCGATGTTCTACCCGGCCAACTACGGTTTCATCCCCAACACCCTGGCTGACGACGGTGACCCCCTCGACGTGCTGGTCGTAACCCCTTACCCGGTTACCCCAGGCTCGGTTATCCGCGCGCGTCCAGTTGGCATCCTGAACATGACCGACGACGGCGGCGGCGATGCCAAAGTCATCGCAGTACCCCACGACAAGCTGTCCCAACTGTACGTGGACGTGAAGGAATACACCGACCTGCCGCCACTGCTGCTGGAACAGATCAAGCACTTCTTCGAGAACTACAAAGACCTCGAAAAAGGCAAATGGGTGAAGATCGACGGTTGGGGCAACGCAGATGCCGCCCGCGCCGAGATCATGAAGTCGGTTGCCGCCTACAAAGGCTGATCACCGCGCCTCATGGCGACTGCAATAAAAAAAGCCCCGACTATTCGGGGCTTTTTTGTGCTCGGCATTAAACGCAGAGTTCAACGAAAAGCAACTAACGTTTAACAATAAAAGAAAACTGAAAAAACAAACTACAACTAAGCAAAAGCCTACACGCGCAAATCAACGCATGGTTTATTTGATTTGCTTCCCCCGCCAGTAAACTCTGCGTTTATGAATACATCAGGTGATCGTTTAAAAGCGCTGTTACGGGAAGTTCATCTTTCCGCGTCCGACTTCGCCAAGAACCGCGGCGTCACGCCTCAACACGTGAACAACTGGTTCAAGCGCGGCGTCCCCATGGGCCGACTCAACGAGATCGCAGAACTACTGTGCGTCTCCAGTCGCTGGCTGAACACCGGCCTTGGTCCCAAACACCCACCGGCCAACTTTCTGTTGGACGGGCCCACTGCAAGGAATGCACTGCCCACCCGCGAAGACAGCGGCAAATACCTCACAGGCCCAGCCTGCGCCCCGGAAAAAATCGACGTGGAGATCCCCCTCCACCCCACCTTCACCTCCACCGAGCGCATCCGCGTCTCCCTGCACACCCTCGAAGCACTCAGCGTAAACCCCGACCGCGCAATCGGCGCCTACATGGCCGACAACAGCATGATCGACATCATCCAGCAAGGCGCCACCCTCGCCATCGACAGCGGCCGCACGCAAATCGTCGACGGCGAAATCTACGCCGTCGAACACGACGGCATGCTGCGCATCAAATACCTCTACAACCGCCCCGGCGGCGGCCTGCGCATGCGCAGCCACAACGCCGGCGAACATCCCGACGAATACCTCACCTACGAGCAACGTTTCGAACAGAGTGTGAAGATCGTCGGTTGGGTGTTCTGGTGGTCCACGCTAAACAACCGCCGCCCGCCCGTGCCACTGGATGAACACCTGTTGGGCTGGGAAGGCTCTAAATCGGAACCGGAGGTGGGCATTTGAGGTGAATGTGGGTATCATGCGCCGCACATTTGGCAGGGGTTGGCTCAAGGCTATTCACCCTGCTCGGCGATGCGGAGGAGTTCCCGCGGATGCCCCTACTATTCAGCCAGACGCAATGTTGGCTGAGCGATTTGAAGGCTGTTGAGGTTTGTCAAAAACAAGCTGAGGCAGTCAGCGAGAAGCCGGCCACAAGCCGGCTTTTTTATTGCCCGAAGAAATCCGACAAGATCCTACAGCACTAGCAAATACGGGCCCTGCAGCTTAGCATTCGTCCTAGGACATCCAGTAACCATCCATAAAATCCGCGACCAAGGTGTGGGTCAAAGTGTGGGTCGAGGGGTGTGGGTTGGAGTAGGAGCTAGTAATGGGCAAGCTGACCAGCAAGACCGTGGAGTCGATAACCAAGGCTGCAACGCCAGGAAAAACCAATGATGGCGATGGCCTGTACTTCCAGGTATCCAAGAGCGGCGGCACCAGCTGGATCTTCCGCTACAAGCTGGATGGCCGCAGCCGCGAAATGGGGCTAGGCCCCTTCCCAACCGTCACACTCAGCCAAGCCCGGCAGTTGGCCGCCGATCAACGCAAGCTTCTAGCTTCCGGAAGCGACCCACTGGCAACCCGCGATGCAGCAAAGGAAGCCAAGCGCGAAGCGGAACGCCAGGCTGCAGCACGTCGCACGACGTTCGAAGATCTCGCTCGCGAATACCAACAAGCACACGGCAGCAGTTGGTCTGAGAAGTGGCGGAAAGGCTGGCTGCGCAAACTGGAGCTCTACGCCTTCCCGACCATGGGCAAGTTGTCGGCTGACATCATCAGCACCGAGCATGTGCTTGCTGCATTGCAACCCATCTGGGTAACCAAGACACGGACTGCTGATGAAATCAGGGGCCAGATCGAGCAAATACTGGATGCAGCCAAGACTCGGCGTTTACGCGAGGGAGACAATCCTGCCCGCTGGCGCGGGCACTTGGACAACTTGCTGAGCAAGGCAGAGAAGAAGAAGGCCAGGCAGCGCCAACACTTCCCAGCACTGCAGTGGAAAGACACTCCGAAGCTGATATCCACCCTGGCCAACATCGATACACGTGACGCCATCGCAACCAGATTACTGATTCTGACCGGTGCTCGTTACCACATGATCCAACATGCTCAATGGTCTGAGTTTGACCTCGAAACTGGCACTTGGGCACTGCCGGCTGAGCGCATGAAGATGCGAAAACCTTTCGTCATTCCTCTATCGCCCCCGGTAGTCGAGATGCTGGATATCATGAATACGACTCATTCAATATATCTCTTCCCTGGGCAAGGGAAGAATGGTGTCATGCATGGCAACGCCATACGCAACCTGCTGCACAAGCTGGGATATGCAGACATCACGAGACATGGCTTTCGATCGACCTTCCGGGACTGGGCAAACGAATGCACCAACTACCCGCGAGAGGTATGCGAGCTTGCGCTTGCCCATGATGAACGCGACCAGACCGAGGCGGCCTATTCGCGCTCCGACCTTCTGGAGAAGCGCAGGGCACTGATGGCGGAATGGGCCAAGTTCTGCACGAGCAAGAAGTGACCCACAGCCAGCCCAAAGCAGCCGGTAACAACAGGCAGAAACCGGCCATAAGCAGTCAGTCGACTTGCTCCCGGGTATGAATTGAGGAGCGGTTCGTCAAATGAAGCAATACAGAAACCTTCCCACTCTTTAAGCCTGATTCAACGCTCCTCCATCGCCAGGGACTAATTGTTCTGACCGTTACTCTGGGCTAGATAATCTCCCATCATTTCCAGCCGATCATTGCCCCAGAACAGCTTCGAATCGGCGATGAAGGTCGGAGCACCGAAAACGCCTACCTGCACGGCTTGATCGTTGTTAGCCTCCAGTGCCAGTTTGAATCGCTCATCGGAAGCAGCTTGAATAGTTGCACTTCGGTCCAGGCCTGCTGCAATCGCCAGATCGCCGAGGATCTCCAGGTCGCTGATATCCCGGTTTTCACTCCAGTAAGCTCGCATCACGTTGAAGATGAACTCCACGCCCTTTCCCTTCTCGATTGCATACAAGCTGCAACGCAAAGCTCGGGAAGGCCGTAATGGAAACTGAGGGTGGTAGCTTAGCGTCAAGCGTCTCAGTCGAGCCCAATCCTGCAAATCCTGCTGAAACCACCGCACAAATGCTGGCGATGCTTCCAGTGGTCGCCGCCCCCCGATGTGATCGATCAGGTTGGCCAAGTGCATAGGCCGCCAATGAATCGCTCGACCATGGGCAGCGGCGATTTCTCGCAAGCGCGGCATAGCCAGGTAGCACCATGGACTGTGAAAATCGAAAAAAAACTCAATTGGCTCGCCCGCACTGATCGGTTGCGGTAGGGAGAAGCGGCTGAGGTCGACCCTCACTCGTTCGTGATGGCCGCGCATCACTAACCGCCCTTGTTGGCTCGCGCTCACCGCGAAACTCAACGTGCGGCCCTTGGTCGACTCCAACACGGCTTCGCACTGGACCTCAATGCCCGGCCAGGCCGGGCTCAAATGCGCAATATCCACTTTAGTGCCAACCGTGCCCCATCCCGGAACGCAGAAAGCCTGAACGCCACTGCCCGCCGTTTCCTCCAGCAGAGCAATAAGTGCCGGCGTAGATACCACCTGCACCCCGGCATTACCGATGGCGGCAGCCGTCTGTTGAAGCCCTGGTACGAATGCGCAGTGATGCCGGTGGCCGATGATCGGTGTGCTCATGGCAATTCCTCCAACTGCATCGCCATGGCTTGGGCTTTCAGCTCGCGCTTGAGTATTTTTCCACTGGACGTCATGGGCCATTGGCTGACCTTGAACACCCTGGATGGATGCTTGAACCCAGCGATTTTTCCGGCACACGCTTGCTTCACCTGCGCAGCGGAGAGCGCCCCACCCAACTCGACCGCCGCGGCGACCACTTCGCCGTAGAAAGGATCCGGCATGGCAAATACAGCGATTTCGGTGATCGCCGGGTGGCCGCGTAGCAGGTTCTCCACCTCCACCGGGTAGATGTTCTCGCCACCGCGGATGATCATGTCGCGTAACCGTCCTCCCACAAGTTCCACTCGGCCATCGGCGGTAACGCGTCCGAGATCCCCCGTCTGCATCCAGCCATCGAGGTCGATACAACGAGTAGTCTCCAGCGGGTCACGATGATAACCGAGCATCACCATGGGCCCGCGCACCTGAACCTGCCCGGTCTCACCGCAGGCCAGCACCTGGCCGTTGTCCGGATCACACACGCGCACCTGCATGCCTGGCAATGGCATGCCGGCGGTGGTGAATCGCTGCGCACTCTCGCAACTGTCCAAAGCGATAAGGGTGCTGGCTTCAGTCTGGCCGTACACCTGTACCAGGCCTGGAATCGGGAACGCAGACGCGCAGCGTTCGAGCAAAGCCGGGTCGCAATCGGCGCCACCGCAAGTGCCCGCCCGCAACGAGCCAAGGTCGTACTGTGTTCGTCGCGGGTGCTCCAGCATGGCCAGATAAGAGGTGGGAACGCCCGTCAGCAGCGTACAGCGCTCGGCCTCCACGAGGTGCAACATTCGCTCGGCTTCGAAGGCACTGACCCCCACATACGTAGCCCCTGCGGCCAGCGCTGAGAGCACATTCATAATGCAGCCCGCGCAGTGGAATAGCGGAATGATGGAAGTCCAGCGATCCTCGGCGGTAACCGCCAGACGCGCGACGGTTCCTCGTGCATTCATCAACATGCCTTCGAAGCACAGTTCAGCGCCCTTTGGCCGCCCTGTGGTGCCGGAGGTGTACTGGATGCTGGCCAGCTCGCGAGGCGACCAGGGCCACGCCTGAAATGGCAGCTGCGGTCCTTCGCTCATCAGTGCTGCGTAACTCCAGCAATTCTCAGCGTGAAGCCCAGGTCCGTCGAAACAAATCACGTCGCGCAGAAGGGGTAACCGGTTACGAGTGTCCAGTGTCATGGACAGATAGTCACTGGAGCGAAAGCGCGCGGAAAGCAAGATCGCCACCGACTGACTGTGGTCCAGCACATGCAGGAGGTCGTCCTCGCGAAAGTGCGTATTAACCGGCACCAGCACCGCACCAATGGCAGCGATGGCGACCTGCGCGATTGGCCATTCGATTCTGTTTTCCGCCCACAATGCCACCGAGCTGCCGGGTTGAATCCCGCGCCGCCGCAAGGCACAGGCCAGTGTCTGGGAAGCAAGCAACCATTGGCTGAAGGTCAGCCGCTGAGGTGTGGAGTCAAATACGAGCGCCTCCTTGTCCGGCCAGCGGTTCGCGCAGTGCAACAGCATTGCGTATGGGTCGCCGGGCAAGTTTTCGCGTGCGAAGCGGGATTTATCCGATGTCATGAAAAGACTACCTGAGAGTGAAGTGAAGGCTGATTGGATTGGAAATCCAGTTAGGCTTTGCTGTCGAGAGCAGGCGTCAGGGACGGTGGCACCCTGGCGGCCATTCGCCGACTGACCAGGCAATAAAGCATTCCGGTACCCAGCAGGCCGACCACCCAGGAAACATCTGCATAGTTCAGCGCACGGGCGACCGGTCCGGTGTAGAAACCGCTGGAAATGAACGGCAACTCCATCAGTACCCCACAGCAGTAGGTGGCAATAACCGGCCAGTTCCAACGGCCATAGCGGCCAGCGGGATCATTGAGAGCTGCCAGGTCATAGCGCGTGCCGTTGACGAAGAACACGTCGGCCAGGCTGATCGCGCTCCAGGGGGTGATGAACGCCAGGAGAAAAATGAGGAAGGAAGAAAACGCACTGATAAAGCTGTGGGAACCGGCCAGGGCAATCAGCACTGCAACGGACACCATTCCCAGCACATAGATGAAGCGATGGGCCAGAGACACTCTGCTGACGCCGCAGAACGCGCTGACAATGGTCGCGCTGGACATGTAGCTGCTGTAAGCGTTGAGGGTCATCATGGTGATCTTGCCGAAGCCGACCACCAGATACAGGATCATGGCCAACACACCCGTCGAGCCCAGGCTGACGACAAACTCTACCTCATGGCCCGAGAAGGCGGTTCCGGCGAGGGCTGCGGCAAACACACCGAAGGTCATGGCGGCCTGTGATCCCAGTACTGTGCCCAGCGATGCAGCCAGAAAGATCTTCAACTTGGACGTCTGACTGGGCAAATATCGGGAGTAGTCCGCTACATATGGCCCATACGAAATCTGCCAGGCGGCTGCCAACGAGATCGAAAACACGAAGTTGGCAGCGACGAAGTGACGATTGTCGAGCAGCGCATGGATATCGTGCCGGGCCAGCAACGCACCGAACATGTAGATAAAGGCAATGACGCCCACCACGCTGGCTACTTTGGCGATGGAGTGGATGGTGCGATACCCAAGGGTCGCCAACAACAGGGTTACCAGGCCGAACAGAATGATGCCCTGCCAGTCCGCGATCGATAGCACTTTCGCCACCGATTGACCGGCCAGCAACGTGCCGCCCGCCGAGAACCCCACGTACAACAAACTCACCAGTACAAGCGGAATGACCGCACCATAGACACCGAACTGCACGCGACTGCGGATCATCTGTGGCAGGCCAATCGCCGGCCCCTGGGCAGCTTGCAGGCCCATGACGATGCTGCCAAGTACTTGGCCTATCAGAAGGCCAATCAACGACCAGAATACATCGCCTCCCAGCACCACCGCCAAAGCCCCGGTGACGATGGCCGTGATGTTCAGGTTCACACCCAGCCACAGTGTGAACTGACCGAAGGCGCTGCCATGGCGCTCGTTTTCCGGTATGTAATCGATGGAGCGGGTTTCAATTACCGACCTCGGTGCAACAGGCGCAGTTGAACTAGCCATGGGCGAATCCTCGATATTGTTAGTGCAGCATCTGCGCCAGATCAGCGCGTTTTTTGGAAGGACACAGGCTGTGGATGGACTGAGGTTAAGCGGCGGGGTATATAATTAAAAATATGCACTGTTGATACAGCGAATTAAAAATAATGATTCACTTCAGCCTTCGGCAAATCGAATATTTTGTAGCAGCGGCCCAATGTCGAAGTACCGTCAATGCGGCGAAGTCGCTGAGTGTGTCCCAACCCTCGATATCAAACGCGATTGCGGAGTTGGAAGCCTTATGGGATGAGCGCTTGTTCGTGAGGATTCCAGGCAAAGGGATCGAACTCAGCTCCGCCGGAACCCGCCGTTACCAGCAAGCAAGGCAGCTACTGCAAAGTGCCGCGCAGCTCTCTGCCAAGGAGACTGATAGCGTGGTGGGGGACCTTTCGGTGGGTTGCTTTGCAACGTTGGGCGCGCGACATGTCCCCACCATGGTCGAGCGCTTCAAGCAGCGCTTTCCTGAGGTACGAGTCGCCATTGTCGAAGGTGACACCGAGGAACTGATTGAACGGGTGGAGCGCGGCACCCTTGATTTAGCGCTGATCTATGACATGAACCTGGCTCGTAAGGTCAAGCTACAGGCGGTGGGACTGCAATCACCTTATGTGCTGCTGCCCGAAGGGCATCATCTGGCAGCAAAAGCCAGCTTGTGTATTCAGGATTTGCAAACCGAGCCCTTTATCCTTCTAGACCTACCTCACAGTCGCGACTATTTCCTGTCACTGTTCCGCTCGGGCGGTGTAGAGCCCAATGTCATTATGGAGTTGCGCTCGGTGGAAATGGTGCGCTCACTCGTGGCACATGGGCACGGAGTGTCGATTCTCGTCACTCGACCCGCTGGAGACTTGAGCTACGACGGGCGACCCATCGTGTGTCGCCCATTTGACGCTAGCATCCCACCGCAACGAGTCGTGATCGCCTCGTCGCAAACCCAGAACCCATCCCGCCCGGCTGAAGCGTTCGTGGTGGTGATGCGCGAACTGTTCAATGAAGCCGATACGCTTGAAACCTCGACAATCTGATGAAGGTTTTTGATTTCTCCGCCGAGCTATTTTCGACAGTCCGTTGCGGAGCAGTTTTCCGCTGGTGAACGACAGCTATGGGTCGGATAGCGACCACCAGCCATTGTGACTGATCCACTCTTGTCCTCCCTCAACGTGGAGGACGAGCCATGAACACCATTGCTACATACAGCCATCAGCCTTGGAACAAGGGAAAGCTTGTCGGTCAGAAAGCCCCGCTCCGAGTCAGAGATATCTGGGCTATCCGAGTAAGACTTCAGCTTGCTGAGAAGGCGCGTGATTTGGCGCTATTCAACTTGGCCATCGATAGCAAGCTGCGTGCCTGTGACTTAACCAAGTTGCGAGTCCGAGACATCGCCCATGGGGAGCATGTGTCGTCACGGGCCATCGTGATGCAGCAAAAAACTCAGCACCCAGTGCAGTTTGAAATCACTGAGCAAACCCGAACGGTTCTGGAGGCTTGGATGCGCGAGGCGCGTCTCCGCAGCGAGGACTTCTTGTTCCCGAGCCGGTTGCACGCCTCAGACCATCTTTCCACCAGGCAATACGCTCGAATAGTCAAAGCTTGGGTGACAGCTATTGGCCTTGATCCAACCATGTACGGAACCCACACGCTAAGGAGAACCAAGGCTTCGTTGATCTATCGCAGGACGAAGAACCTGAGAGCCGTCCAACTCCTGCTTGGTCATACGAAGCTTGAAAGCACTGTCAGATACCTGGGAATCGAGGTCGATGATGCCTTGGAAATGGCCGAGCAGACGGAAGTCTGACCATTCACTGCGACGGTCGATGCTAGACCGTCGCTATCCGTCCCATAGCCGCCAGTCAATTGTGTCTACAAAATCGGGGGGCATTCAAATCAGAGGGCAGTCTTGCGCTGAGTAATTTATGACTGGCGTATCCTCAAAATGGAATCTGTGATGGCTTGAGCATTAGTGTCCAGCGTTTCCATAGCCGACATCGCATTAGCGGCGACGCTTCCTACCCCATTTTCTGAGAGCCACTTGGTTATTTCTTCTATAGCTGCACTTAAGGCGTGCTGGTTGTGGAGGAGCAATGTCAGAGCGTCCGCCGTGGCGATCTTGCAGTCTGAGTTATCTGGCATGGCGGTCGTCCTTGAGGAATGATGCCGGAAGCCTAGCTCATCTCGTCTTTGGCTGAGACTGGCCGACAGCTGCCCGCCATGATAGGCGGCAGATGGACAGATGCTGACGCTCGCCGGTATCTGCTCTGTTGGCCTTTGTCACCTCAGGTCAGACCCAACGACGCTTTACTACAGAGTCCGGCCATCCTGATAGAATCGATCAGGTTATAGATAACACCCTTCTGAGAAATGGTATGAATACGGAATTGATGGAAGATGAGATGCGCCGGGCGCTATTCGGTGATTCTGAGCCCTCTGCGCCGGCAATTAACTCAGACGTGCAGGACACAGTCCCGGATGTTGTGATCGTACAACCGGTGAAGGCAGCGAAGAAAAAGGCAGTCTCAAAAGGCTTCACTCCTAGGTTGAGAGTTACGCTCCGTGTGGGAAACGAATTTGAAGGCGAGATGTACGAGATGGTGCATGAGGCCGATACGCTGAGCTCCCTAGTTGCAGAACAAGAAGCTACAAAGACGGCCAGAAAAAAATTCAGGTTTGTGGAAGTAGTCTCGGTCAAACCGATGTAAGTGGGTACTCTCACTTTTCGCCCGCTGGGCATCATGCCGCATTCACTTTACCGCGGGCCACCCAACAGATTCGTGTCGATTGAAGCCTCAAATATTAGGGGCGTTAGTCGTATCCCGGATTGGATTTAAAACCATCACCCGATCCCACTCTCAATGTTTAAATGGTCGCCAACCCCAAGCCACATATCTGAGGGTGGCGACAGGCAAAAATCGACCCTAAGCGGTCTTACGACTTTCGCGGAAGCGGACGTTCAAAGTGGTTGCTTCCACATTTTGGGCACGCCAACACCACGTCGGCATCTCTGTAAGGGGGTATCTGTCATTACAAAGCTCCTGAATCAGACCATATACCGGGCCATCAACCAATAGCCCATAAATCCGAATCACGTCACCGCCAGGACATGCCCCTGGATTGGGCCCCTATGCCCACAGAAAAGCGTATTTGCCTCAGCGGGACAGTGACGGATCTGAATTGAGTCGCCGATTAAACGTCAATCAGGCGAACTGCCTGGCGCGAATCAATTGTTGGAATAAATCCGATGCCTTGGTGCTCTGTGATCCACTTCCGAGTCAGCTCTATATCGAAATACCGGCCGTGGGTTTTCATCAGCACAAGCGCCGCACCCGTAATTCGACAATGCCCACAGCTCGGACAGATTCCTTCCTCGTATTCACCATCAGTTTCAACGACCGCCGCAGTTTCACCACAAATCAAGCAAGTCATGAACTACTCCTTTTGGCTTTACCAAATCCCCCAGCGGGACGATGAACTGCAATCCCAACGCGTAATCGACCCGAGTGGCGGCCAGGGCTGGTGAGCTTGCCTAGTTTGCTTCTTTCACCGCACTGAGAAACGCGCACGTGCGTTCCTGCTGCGGGTGTTCGAAGATTTGCGCCGGGGTGCCCTGCTCGTGAATCTGCCCTTTGTAGAAAAAGCACACACGATCAGCGAACTCACGGGCGAAACCCATTTGATGCGTCACCATCAGCATGGTCAGGTTGTGTTCGGTGCCGAGCTTGCGGATCACGTTGAGCACTTCACCGCACAGTTCCGGGTCGAGGGCGGAGGTCACTTCGTCGAACAGCATGACTTTCGGGCGCATGGCGAGTGCCCGGGCGATCGCCACCCGTTGTTGTTGACCACCGGACAACTGCGATGGGTAATGCCCGAGCTTGCTGCCCAGACCCACCAGTTCCAGCAAGTCTGCTGCACGTTCACGGGCCTCGGTCGGTTTCATGCCGAGCACCTGCACCGGCGCCTCGATAACGTTTTGCAACGCTGTCATGTGAGGGAACAGGTTAAAACTCTGGAACACCATGCCGATCTTGCCACGCACTCGGCGGATGTGCCGGTCATTGGCGGGCACCAATACACCGTTGCGATTGGGCATGTGGGTCAGCAAGTCATCCTCAATGCGAATCAGTCCGTCATCGATGCCTTCGAGTGTCATCAGTACCCGCAGCAGTGTGGATTTTCCGGAGCCGCTGGGGCCGATGATCGCGACTTTTTCACCCGGCGTGACGTCTAGGTTCAAATGATCGAGCACGGTAAAGTTGCCGTAGCTCTTGGTAACGTCCTGGAAGCTGACGATCGGCTTTACCGGTTTGGTTTTCTGCATGGCCGTGGCCTCTTGCGGATGCAGCGGGGTCGGGTTGCTGTGCCTTGAAAGGTCACCGGGTGTCGACAGTGGGGTAGTCATTAGCGTAGCTCCAGGCGCACTTCAAGGCGCCGTACCAGATAAGCCAAAGCGATGCTTAGGGCGAGGAAAAACAGACCGACCATGGTGATCGGCTCCAGATAGCGGAAGTTCTCGGAGCCGATGTTCTTGGCCTGTTGCATGATTTCCACCACGGTAATCGCCGACAGCACCGGCGTATCCTTGAGCATTGCCACCAGATAGTTACCCAATGGCGGCAGGATCGGCCGCAGGGCCTGCGGCAGGATTATGTTGCGATATGCGCTGTACGGGGCGATGTTCAGCGCCGTGACTGCTTCCCATTGTGCGCGCGGCACCGCATCGAGGCCGCCGCGATACACCTCGGCGATGTAACAGGCGTAATGCAGGCCGATACCCAGAATGCCCACTTGCATGGCGGTCATGCTGACGCCGTAATTGGGCAGCACGTAGTAAAGGAAATACACCTGGATCAGCAGTGGCGTACTGCGAATGAACTCGATCACAGCGGTGGTCGGCCACGACAGCCAGACTCTGCGGCTCCGTCGGCCGATAGCCAGGAACAGTCCCAGCACAATGGCGATCAGGAAACCGATCAGGGTAATGCCCACGGTGTTGAGCGAGGCGCGCAGCAAATCGGGAAGGATATGCCAGGCATAGGTCCAGTCGAACAGTGTCATGACAGACCTCCACGCAACCGCCCGCGAGCCAGATGCTGCTCAATGCGGCGCATGCCGATGTTGATGGCTTGCGCCAGGATGAAATACATCACCAGCGCCAGACTGAAGATTTCCAGGGTCTGGAAAGTGGCCTGATCCAGTTGACGAGCCCTGAAGCTCAGGTCTGACAGGGTGATCAACGACACCAGCGAAGTATTTTTAAGCAATTCGATCAGCAGGTTGGTACCCGGCGGTATAGCGGCCAGCAACGCCTGCGGAAGAATGATGCGGCGAAAGCGTTTGTAGCCGCTGAAGTTGAGTGCCGTGGACGCTTCGTATTGACCCTTGGCGACGGAGCTGATCGCACCGCGCATCACCTCGGCGCCGTAAGCACCAATGTGCAAGCCTAGGCCGACGATGGCCACGCTGTAGGGGCTCAGTTCAAGGTTGAAGGGCGGCAGCGGCAGCACAAAAAACAGCCAGAACAATTGCACCAGTAACGACGTGCCGCGAAACACTTCAATGTAAGCAATGGAAAACCAGCGCAATGGCCGCCAGGGCGACATGCGCCCCAGGGCCGCGAGAATCGCCGCGACAATCGCCAGCAGCGAACCGAAGATCGTCACCTGGAGCGTCACCCAAGCGCCTTGTATCAATAGCGGAAGTAATTCACCCATGGTTTAAACCTGTCCATCCGGGTTAAGCAGGGAAATAGGCATCGCGCCGTGGCGCCATGCCTGTTTCGACTATTGAGCGCAGAGCTCGGCAGCCGTTTTGCTTGTCACGTTGGATTTGTCAAACCCGAAAGGGGCAACTGCCTTGAGGTGCTCTTCGGAACCCAACCATTTTTTCAACTCGGCGTTGACCGCATCGCGCAGGTCTTTGTCTTCCGGACGGAAGGCGAGAGCACCGTATCCAATGTGTGACGGGTCATCCTTGAACTCGGTGACTGCTTCAACTTTTTCACCACCCTTGGCGGCCAAACCTTTCATGGTCAGTTGAGTACCCACTGCCGCATCGGCACGACCGGCGCGCACGGCTTGCAACTGGGCGGTGGTGTCCGGTACTTGGAGGATTTGCTCATCCTTTACACCCGAGTCGCGGGCATAGCCCAGGTTCACCGTGCCGGCCATGATTGCCAGCTTCACCTCGGGATTCTTGGCGATGTCTTCGTAACTGTGCAGCCCCTTCGGGTTGCCTTTGGCCGTAAGCAGCGCGTCTGGCAGTTGATACTGCGGATCGGTAAACAGCACCTGCTTGCAGCGAGCCGGCGTGATGTACATGCCGGCGGCAATCACGTCGAAGCGCCCGGCGCGCAGACCCGGGATCAACGAGCCCCATTCGGTCAACACGCCGTCAACCTGTTTGATGCCCATTTTGGCAAAGATGGCTTTGGCGATTTCCGGTGATTCACCGGTGACCCTGCCGTCGGTTTCGGTAAAGGCGAATGGGGTTTCGTTGGCATAACCGATACGGATGCTGCTGTTCTGTTTGACGGTTTCCAGTGTCGTAGCGGCTTGGGCGCCGGCGGCTAGGCCGAACATCGCGCAAGCTATGAACAGGTGACGCAATGCATGGGTGCTGCGGGAAGGGAAATTGCTCATCGATAAAATCTCCTGTTTCTTGTTGACCCGTCGGTGACGGCTCTGTGGTAGGAGGCAGTGTTACAAGAGCAAAGCGTACAAGGACTGATCTCATGGAGCTGGGCGCAGTCCGGTACAGGTCGATTGATTTTGTTGTGGGCTTTAAGGTGCCCGCTGTCGACCTTGAGCCGAGCATACAAAAGCGCTGAGCATCATTGTATTGCACTAGGACAATTGCATTGCATGGATACTAGCGCGATGCTGTCCCGACGAGCACAGACCCGAGTTTTAGCGCTGATGGACAAATGGAAAGCGGCACTGGATATCGCCCGCAGTGGCGAGTCAAAGTACAAGATTCTGGTGCAGGCGATTGCCGATGATATCGAGCAGGGTGTCTTGGCCAATGATCAGCGCCTGCCACCGCAGCGGCATGTTGCCGATACCATGGGCATCAGCGTGCAGACGGTCACCAACGCCTATAAAGAGCTGGAGCGTCAGGGGCTGGTGCGTTGCGAAGTCGGGCGCGGCAGTTTTGTGTCGCGGCGCATGAGCGATCGAGTGGCTACCTATATTCTCGATAGCCCCGAACGGGCCCTGGTGGATTTTTCCATCGCGCGGATCCTGCACACCCGCGAGCACGACCAGTTCTGGCGTGACACCTGTCTCGAACTCAGCACGGAAGAGGATCAGCCGTGGATACACGCATTTCGTCCGATTGCGGGTTTCGAGTCGCACCGCGAAGAGGCCACGCACTGGATCGGACGGCAAGGACTGCGGGTCGAGCGTGATGACATCCTGATTACCAACGGCGCCGCTCACGGCATCTTCCTTGCGCTGGCGTCTCTGGCCGGTCCCGATGATGTCGTGCTCTGCGAAGGGATCACCGATCACGGGGTAATCGGCAACTCTCAGGTATTGGGATTCACCCTCAAAGGCCTGGAAATGGACCGCTATGGCATAGACCCGGAACACTTCGAAGACATGTGCAGCAATGAGCGCATCACCGCGCTGGTGTGCACGCCCAACCTGAACAACCCGACCACCAGCCTGATGCCCGACAGTCGTCGGCGGGAGATTGCCGATATCGCCCGGCGTTTCGGTGTGCACATCATTGAAGACGATGTATACGGGCCGTTGCTGGATGAGCATCGCGCGCCGCCAATCAGCCATTACCTGCCGGAGTTATCGTTCTATTGCACTAGCATGACCAAGTCAGTGCTGACCGGTTTGCGCATCGGCTATTTGGTAGTGCCCAAGCGACTGGCGTTGCGCACCGAAAGTATCTTGCGGGTCAACAGCTGGATGGCCACGCCCATGGTCTCCGAAATCGCTGCGCGCTGGATTCGTGACGGTCGCGCCGACACGCTCGTGCGATTGCAGCGCAAACTGTTGGCCGGCAGGCAGGCGATAGTCAGCAAATACCTGGGCGAGCACCTGCTCGGCCAGCATCCTCATGCACTGAACGCGTGGGTTGGCATTCCAATACACTGGGAGGTCGACAGCCTGGTGCGGGCCTTGCGTCACCGGCACATCGCTGTCGCATCGCCTGATCCGTTCACCGTGCGTGGAACGCCGCGAGCTCGAGCGGTGAGGGTGTGTGTCGGCGCCGAATGCAGCGACGAAGAAATGCGTGATGCATTGATAAGCATGCGCGAGATATTCGGGCAGTACCCGCAAATCCATGATTTTTGACCGGGAAAAAGTCCGCAAAAAAGTTTGTCGGATAAATTGCCCTAGTACATTCATTACGACAATCCAGTCCTCTTAGACTGCGCCCAACACCACAGTCGGGACGCGGTCATGTCAACGTTGCAGCTACATGATGTTTACCTCGCTCGCCAGCGCATCGAATCGCTTGTCCGGCGTACCCCCTTGGAATACTCGCCCAGCCTTTCGCAACGATTGGGCGTGGCGGTGTACCTCAAACTCGAATCCCAGCAAATCACCGGCAGTTTCAAATTGCGCGGCGCGAGCAATGCCGTGGCGCAGCTCAGCGCCGAGGAGAAAGCGCGTGGCGTGGTGGCGGCGTCGACCGGTAATCACGGTCGTGCTCTGGCGTATGCCGCTTCCCGGCAAGGCGTGAAGGCGACGATTTGCCTGTCGCATCTGGTGCCGGCGAACAAGGTTCAAGCCATTCGTGATCTGGGCGCCGAGGTATGCATCGTCGGCCAGTCTCAGGACGACGCCCAGCGTGAAGCCGAACGGATCGCCAACGAGCAAGGCGCGACATTGCTGCCGCCGTTCGATCACCCGACCATCATCGCCGGGCAGGGCACGCTGGGGCTGGAAATCCTCGAACAGCAACCGGACGTGGTGCAAATTCTCGTGCCGTTGTCCGGCGGCGGTTTGTTTGCCGGGGTTGCGCTGGCGATCAAAAGCGTCAGCGCGAACATCATCACCCACGGCATCAGCATGCAACGCGGTGCAGCCATGCACGCCAGCCTCGCAGCCGGGCATCCGGTGGAAGTCGAAGAGCTGCCGACCCTGGCCGACTCGCTCGGCGGTGGCATCGGCCTGAACAACCGTTACACCTTCAACATGACTCGCGATCTGTGTGACCACCTGCATTTGCTCAGCGAGACTTCCATCGCCAATGCCCTACGCCATGCCTATCGCGAAGAGCGTCTGGTGCTGGAAGGCGCGGCCGTGGTCGGGATTGCCGCGTTGCTTGATGGATTGATTGAGCCGCGCGGGCCGATCGTGGTGGTGGTCAGCGGCCGTAACGTCGACATCGATCAGCACCTGCGCGTCCTCGCGGGCGCAGATGCGTGAACCCCAACAATAACGACTGAATGGAGTGCCGCATTGATGAGTGACATCACCTTATTGAGCGAAGCGGATCTGCGTGCCTGCGTAGCACTAGACCTGCCGAGCATCGAAGCCATCGAACAAGCCTTTGTGCTGCTGGCCACAGCAGCGGTGGCAATGCCGCCGATCCTGCGTCTGGACATCCCCGAGCACAATGGCGAAGTGGACGTGAAGACTGCGTACCTGCCGGGCCTGGAGCGTTTTGCGATCAAGGTCAGTCCGGGTTTTTTCGACAATCCGAAACTCGGCCTACCGAGCCTCAACGGCATGATGATGTTGCTGTCGGCGCGCACCGGTTTGCTCGACGCCTTGCTGCTGGACAACGGTTATCTGACCGCCGTACGCACAGCCGCGGCGGGCGCCGTGGCGGCTCGCGCCCTGTCGCGGGTCGACAGTCGCAGCGTGGCGCTGATCGGTGCCGGCGAGCAGGCCGCGTTACAGCTTCAGGCATTGCGCCTGGTGCGACCGATTGAATCCGTTCAAGTCTGGGCACGTGATAGCGCCAAGGCTCAAGACTTCAGCGCTGAACTGGCGCGCGACAGCGGCCTGACGGTCACGCCTTGCGCGAGCATCGACGAGGCCATGACCGGCGTGGACATTGCGATCACCTGCACCCCGAGCCGCGAACCCTTGATCGAAGCGCGCCATCTGCACCCCGGCTTGCATATCACAGCCATGGGCTCGGACGCCGAACACAAAAACGAAATTTCCCCCCAGGCGCTGGCGCAGGTCGACCGCTACGTGGCGGATCGCTTGAGCCAGACGCGAATCCTCGGCGAGTTGCATCACGCTCTGGCGGCCGGCGCTATTACCGACGAATCGGGCTTGGCCGAATTGGGGCAAGTGCTCGCAGGCCAGCGCCCAGGTCGGACCAGCGAGGCGCAAGTCACCTTGTGCGACCTCACCGGCACCGGCGCCCAGGACACCGCCATGGCCAATCTGGCCTTCGAGCGCGCGCGCTCGGCCGGCAAGGGTTTTCAGTTCGGCAGCTAATCCACTTTTTTCATCCGTGCGTCATTTATCAGAGGGCATGTGCATGTCTCAGATAGTCATCAATCTCCCGTTCGAACGGGAGGAATACGCCCAGCGTCTGGCCAAGGTTCGAGCGGCCATGCAGATTCAGGGCATCGAGCTGTTGCTGGTCACCGATCCGTCGAACATGGCCTGGCTGACCGGCTATGACGGTTGGTCGTTTTACGTTCACCAATGCGTGTTGTTGGCGCTCGACGGCGAGCCAGTCTGGTTCGGTCGCGGGCAAGACGCCAACGGCGCCAAGCGCACGGTGTTCATGCAGCACGAGAACATCGTCGGTTACCCGGACATCTACGTGCAGTCCCGGGAACGCCATCCGATGGATTACCTGTCGCGGGAAGTCATCAGTGCCCGGGGTTGGGACGCGCTGACCATCGGCGTGGAAATGGATAACTATTATTTCAGCGCCGCCGCGTATTTGTCGCTGCAGAAAAACCTGCCGCAGGCCAAGCTGATCGACGCGGTCGGGTTGGTGAACTGGCAGCGGGCGATCAAGTCGCCCCAGGAAATCGCTTACATGCGCATCGCTGCGCGCATCGTCGAAAACATGCACGGGCGGATCCTCGAACGAATCGAGCCGGGCATGCGCAAAAATGAACTGGTGGCTGAAATCTACAGCAGCGGGATCCTCGGCGCTGACGGTCATGGCGGCGATTACCCGGCCATCGTGCCGCTATTGCCCACGGGTGCCGACGCCAGCGCGCCGCACCTGACCTGGGACGATTCGCCGTTCGAAAAAGGCGCCGGGACCTTCTTTGAAATCGCCGGTTGCTACAAGCGTTATCACTGTCCGCTGTCGCGCACGATCTATTTGGGCAAACCTCCACAGCACTTCCTCGACGGCGAAAAAGCGGTGGTCGAAGGCATCGCCGCGGGACTGGAAGCAGCCAAACCGGGCAACACCACCGGCGACATCGCTGTGGCGTTTTTCAAAGTGTTGGAGAAATTCGGCATCCACAAGGACAGCCGTTGCGGCTACCCGATCGGGATCAGCTATCCGCCAGACTGGGGCGAACGCACCATGAGCCTGCGTCCCGGCGACACCAGTGTGTTGCAACCGGGCATGACGTTCCACTTCATGCCGGGCCTGTGGATGGACGATTGGGGACTGGAGATCACCGAAAGCATTTTGATCACTGAGACCGGTGTCGAGACACTGTGCAATGTGCCACGCCAACTGTTCGTGAAGGATTGAGCCATGAGCGATTTACCTGACAATCCGATCAATGCCACGGTGGACTTTGCCCGCGAAGGCGTGCAGCACGGATTCCTCAAATTGCCGTATTCCCGGGACGATTCGGCCTGGGGCGCGGTGATGATTCCGGTAACGGTGATTCAGCGCGGCCAGGGTCCGACTGCGCTGCTTACCGGCGGTAACCACGGTGACGAATACGAAGGCCCGGTGGCGCTGAGCAAGCTGGCGCAGGGCCTGACGGCCGCCGAGGTAACGGGGCGGGTGATTATCGTCCCGTTCATGAACACCCCGGCGTTCCATGCTGGTCGGCGCACGTCGCCGATCGACAAGGGCAATCTCAATCGCAGTTTCCCCGGTAAGCCGGACGGCACCGTGACCGAGAAAATTGCCGATTACTTCAATCGGACTCTGTTGCCCTTGGCCGATATCGTGCTGGACATCCATTCCGGTGGCCGCACCCTGGATTTCCTGCCTTTTGCAGCCTGTCATGTGCTGCCCGACAAAAAACAGCAGGCTCAATGCGAAGCCGGCATGCGCGCTTTCAATGCGCCTTACAGCATGCGCATGCTGGAGCTCGATGCAGGGTCGATGTACGACACCGCCGCCGAGCGTCAGGGCAAAGTCTTTGTCACGACCGAACTGGGTGGCGGTGGTTCGTCCACGGCGCGCAGTGTGGCGATTGCCGAGCGCGGGGTGCGCAATCTGCTAGTGCATGCAGGGATTCTTGAAGGTGAGATCCAGCCCGCGGAGTCAATCATGTTAGGCATGCCCGATGCCACTTGCTTCATCGATAGCGAACACGATGGCTTGCTGGAAATGTGCCGCGATCTGGGCGACAACGTGAGCAAGGGAGAAGTGATTGCCCGCGTTTACGACGCTACCCGTAGCGGCGTCGCTCCGGTGGAATATCGCGCGGCCCGCAGCGGGCTGCTGGCGGCGCGCCACTTTCCAGGAATGGTGCAGTGCGGCGATATCATTGCAGTCATCGCCGATGTATTGACCTGACCCCAACCCCTGTGAAAGTGAGCTTGCCCGCGATGGCGGCGGCACATCCAGCATCGATGTGACTGACATACCGCATTCGCGGGCAAGCCCGCTCCCACAGGTTCTGCCACAATTTTCAATGCCCGGAGGTCCTCGGACCATGCACAAGCTCGATCGCTATGACCTGAAAATCCTGCGAATCCTCGCCGAAGATGGTCGGATCACCAAGTCGAGCCTGGCCGAGGCGATCAATCTCTCGGTGACCCCGGCGTGGGAGCGGGTTCGCAAGTTGGAGTCGCTAGGGCTTATCAAGGGCTACCGGGCACAGATCGACTGGAACGCGGTGTTCAAAGGCCAGCAGGTGCTGGTGGAAATCACCCTGGCCCGACACACCGCCCAGGACATGCGGCGGTTCGAGCAACGCATGAACGAGGCCGCCGAAGTGGCATTCTGTTACGCCACCGGTGGCGGTGTTGATTACATGGCGATGATCCAGGCGCCGGACATTGACCATTACCAGCGGTTTATCGACCAGTTGTTGCTCGATGACCTGGGCATTGAGCGCTACTTCACCTACATCGTCACTAAAACCATCAAGACCGCGGGTGCCTTGCCGGCCGAGGTGGCGCAAGAACCATAAATCGGGGCAAAACCTTCACCGCAAAAAGTCCCTGTTTACCGGCGTTCAATCAGAAAAAACCTATGGTTACACCCCGCCAAACGCCAAATCATCTTGGCTGCGCTGCCCTAGCATGGATTCACGCACACGGTTTGGAGTGAACGCCATGACATACAAACATCCGCTGTTGTTCAAAGCACTTTGCTACGTAGACGGCCATTGGGTCCACAGTGACAGCGGCCATAGCGTCGCCGTGCACAATCCGGCCGATCAGAAGTTAATCGGTCATGTGCCGATGCTCGATCAGCCTCAGATCATCGCCGCCGTAGATGCCGCACACCGGGCGTTTTCAGCCTGGCGTGAACAAAGCCTCGATGACCGCGGAACGATTCTGCGGCGCTGGGCGGCGTTGATCCTTGAGCATCAGGAAGACCTGGCGCGGATTCTCAGCCAGGAACAAGGCAAGCCCCTGGCCGAGTCCCGCGGCGAAATCGCCTACGCCGCCAGTTTCATTCCATGGTTTGCCGAAGAGGCGCGGCGCCTTTACGGGCAGAACATCCCCAGCCATATCCCCGGCGCGCATCTGGGCACGATCAAGGAACCGGTTGGCGTCTGTGCACTGCTGACGCCGTGGAATTTTCCTTCGGCGATGATCACCCGCAAAGCCGCCGCCGCATTGGCCGCCGGTTGCACTGTGGTCATCAAACCGGCCCACGAAACGCCTTACTCGGCGTTCGCGTTGGCGCAATTGGCGGAAGAAGCAGGCTTCCCCGCCGGCGTGTTCAACGTGGTGCTGGGCGAACCGCAAATGACCATGCAAACCCTGGTGCAGGACGCTCGCGTGCGTTCGGTCAGCTTCACCGGCTCGACCCGGGTCGGCAAGTTGGTCCTGCAAGCGGCAGCCCAGGATGTGAAGAAGGTATCGCTGGAATTGGGCGGCAATGCGCCGTTCATTGTCTGCGCCGATGCCGATCTGGAGCTGGCGGTGAAAGTCGCGGTAGAGGCCAAGTTCCAGACCTCCGGCCAGGATTGCTGCGCGGCCAATCGGATTATGGTCGAACGCTCGATTTATCCGGCGTTCCTCAGCCGCTTTGCCTCTGCGGTGCGCGAACTGCGGGTCGGCCCCGCGCTGGTGGGTGATCAAGAGCAAAGCGTCGACATCGGCCCGCTGATGCATCAGGCCGCCTTCGATGTGACCGTCGAGCGTGTGGCTGATGCGCTGAAGCTGGGCGCGCAACGTCTGGTGGGCGGCGAAGCGCATGCCCTCGGCGGATTGTTCTATCAGCCGACGGTGCTGGCCGACGTTACGCCGCAGATGCGTATCTACCGCGAAGAAAATTTCGCGCCGATTGCTGGCGTCATGCCTTTCGCCACCCTCGAGCAAGCCATCGAAATGGCCAACGACACCGAATACGGTCTGGCTGCCTACATTTGTTCCAACCGCTTGGACCTAATCTACCCCCTGATTCGCCGCCTCGACCACGCCATGGTCGCGGTCAATGGCGTCAAGTTCACCGGCCATCCGATCCCGTTCGGTGGCATGAAAGCCTCGGGGCTGGGCCGCGAGGGCGGTACCGAGGGCTTCGAAGCCTTTGTCGAAACCAAATACTTTTGCCTGCACCATCAAGGCCAGTTCTAAGGAGATCCGCCATGAGCCAAAAACTCGATTCGTTGTTCGAACAAGACCGTGCGCACTTCATGCACCCGTCAACCCATGCCCATGACCACGCCAGCGGCACGCTCAAGGGACGCATCATCAAGAGCGCGTCAGGCATTCGTATCCGCGACCACGAAGGCCGCGACTTCATCGACGCCTTTGCCGGGCTGTACTGCGTGAACATCGGCTACGGGCGCACCGAAGTCGCCGATGCGATCTACAAGCAGGCAAAGGAGCTGGCCTATTACCACACCTATGTCGGGCACTCAACCGAAGCGATCATCGAGCTGTCGAGCCGCATCATCGACTGGGCGCCGGAGGGCATGAAGAAGGTCTACTACGGCCTGTCCGGTTCCGACGCCAACGAAACCCAGATCAAACTAGTGCGTTACTACAACAACGTATTGGGTCGCCCGCAGAAGAAGAAAATCATCTCCCGTGATCGCGGTTATCACGGTTCAGGCATCATGACCGGCAGCCTGACCGGCCTACCGACTTTCCACCAGCATTTCGACCTCCCGGCCGAAGGCGTTAAACATACCATTTGTCCGCACTGGTACCGCAAGGCACCGGCAGGTATGGATGAAGCCACTTTCGTGCGCTATTGCGCCGACGAGCTGGAGAAAATGATCCTGGCCGAAGGGCCGGACACCGTCGCCGCGTTCATCGGCGAACCGCTGATGGGCACCGGCGGCATCATCGTTCCGCCGGCCGGCTATTGGGCCGCCATACAAGCGGTGTTGAACAAATACGACGTGTTGTTGATCGCCGACGAAGTGGTCTGCGCCTTCGGTCGCCTGGGTTCGAAGATGGGCAGTCGGCGCTATGGCATGCGTCCTGACCTGATCACCACGGCCAAAGGCCTGACCAGTGCCTATGCGCCTTTGTCAGCAGTGATTGTCGGTGAAAAAGTCTGGGACGTGATCGAAAAAGCCTCCGAATCTCAAGGTGCCATGGGACATGGCTGGACGTACTCCGGGCATCCGATCTGCGCGGCGGCGGCCCTGGCCAACCTCGACATCCTGGAGCGGGAAAACCTGACGGCCAACGCAGAGAATGTTGGCAGCTATCTGAATCGTCGATTGCGGGAAGTATTGGAAGGTCATCCACTGGTGGGCGAAGTGCGCGGCGACGGCATGCTTGCCGCGGTCGAGTTCATGGCCGATCGTGAGCAACGCACACCATTCGATGCTGCGTTGAAGGTCGGTCCGAAAGTATCGGCAGCCTGTCTTGAACGCGGAATGATTGCCCGAGCGATGCCCCATGGCGACATTCTCGGTTTTGCACCACCGTTGATCTTGACCGAGGAGGAGGCCGACCTGATTGTCGACATCACCAAAAGTGCGGTCGATCACGTGGCCAGCGAGATACTGGGCTAAGCCTTACCGCTCCCCCCCAAAAAACCGCTCGATCCTTCACCGTTCGGGTGGTTTTTTGTATCGCAAGTTTGGTCTTGTTGTGAACAAACTGCGAAGAGAAGATTGTGATTACATAAACTCATTTTGGGAGTAAGGGGAGCCGGAGATGCACTGTTGAAGGCCCATCGAATGACTGCTTCTGGCCGACTCCAGCCAGTTCGCACTCAGTTAGCGCTGCTGAAAAGCAGCCATTCGATCGAAAAAAATCTCAACCACACATTACCGCAATGACATCAGCACCAAGGAGGTTCGTCCCATGTCATTGCAGTGCCCTCGCTGTCACTCCCCCAAAGTCGCTTCTTTCCATCACGCCATGAAGGCCGGCGCTGCTATCGGCGCGGTCGGTGGCATCGCACGTGGCGTTAGCGCTGCTCTGGCTGGCGGCAAGGCCGGCGCAGCGCTCGGCGTAATTGCCGGCCCTGTCGGTATAACCCTGGGCTCGGTATCCGGTGCCATTCTCGGCGGTCTTGCCGGAGGCGTCGGTGGCTGTGCGCTCGGTGCCCAGCTCGGTGAGTCGCTCGACCGCCACGTCCTGGCCCATAACCTCTGCCTGCTCTGCGGTCACCGCTTCAACCTGCCGGCCTGACCCGGCTCTTTCTCTCCTCTTATTTCTCGTCCGGTCGGTGCTGCGCCTGGCGCGGCGTTTTATGCCGACCTGCACCCAAAGGAATCACTCTCATGGCACATCTCGTCGAAACCATGGCCTACGCTGGCGCTACTCCGTGGCACGGCCTGGGCAATCAGCTGACTCAGAAACAGCCCATCGAAGTCTGGCAACGCGAAGCCGGCATGGACTGGCAGATCCTCGAAAGCCCGGTGCATTTCAAATCAGAAGTCGCCGGGCATCTGGGCGCTATCCACTCCTTTCCCGAGCAGAAGGTGCTCTTCCGCTCCGACACCAAGGCGCCGCTGTCGGTGGTCTCGCAGCGTTATCACACCGTGCAGCCTCGGGAAGTTCTGGAGTTCTACAGGGATCTCACCGAGGTCTCCGGCTACGAGTTGGAGACCGCTGGCGTGCTCAAAGGCGGACGCAAGTTCTGGGCGCTGGCGCGTACCGGGCAAGGCGCTGCGCTCAAGGGTAACGATCAGGTGAATGGCTACCTGCTGCTGGCCACTTCCTGCGACGGAACCCTGGCCACCACGGCAACGCCGACCACAGTGCGCGTGGTGTGCAACAACACCTTGACCATCGCCCTGGATGGCACCAGCCGGGCAATCAAGGTACCGCACAACACCCGTTTCGATCCCAAGGTGGTGAAGAAGCAGCTCGGCATCGCCGCCTCGCAATGGGACGACTTCATGTACCGCATGCGCGTGCTGGCCGAGCGCAAGGTTCAGTGGCATGAGGCCCTGGGCTTCTTCATGAACGTGCTGTGCGAGACCAGCCCGACCGGCGCCTTGCCGGAGCAACTGCCCAACGAGCGCGCCCTGCGCAAGGTCCAGGAGCTGTACGAAGGCCGTGGTCGCGGTAGCCAGCTGGACTCGGCGCGCGGCACCGCCTGGGGCCTGCTCAACGCCGTGACCGAATACGTCGACCACGAGCGCCGTGCGCGCAGCAACGAGTACCGCATGGACTCGGCCTGGTTCGGCCAAGGCGCGCAGATCAAGCAACGCGCCCTGGATGCCGCGCTGCAGCTCGCCGCTTAACCCTTACTCACATCAACCCTCGCGCCCGGTCAGCCTTGTGCTGGTCGGGCGTTTTTATGTCTGCAGGTGAATCCCATGAAAGCAACGTCATTGAACAGCAGCACCGGCAAGAAACGCCCTGCCCTGCGCCTGGTCAGCACCAAGGAGCTACCGCGCGAAGACTGGCTGCAGATCCGCAAGCAAGGTATTGGCAGTTCGGACGCTGCCGCAGCCGTAGGACTGAACCCCTACAAGTCGCAACTGGAGCTGTGGATTGAAAAGACCGGGCGTGATGCCGGCATGCCGAAGGCTGATCCTCAGGATGAGGAAAGCCCTATGTACTGGGGCAACGTGCTGGAGCCCATCGTGGCCTGGCATTACAGCAAGCGCACGAAGAACAAGGTACGGCGCATCAATGCCGTGCTCCAACATCCGGATCCGGAGCTGCCCTGGATGCTGGCCAACATCGACCGCGAGGTGATCGGGGCGGACGACGTGCAGATCCTCGAATGCAAAACAGCCGGCATAAACGGGGCACGCCTCTGGAAGGAGGGCGTGCCGGAGTATGTGCAGCTGCAGGTGATGCACCAGCTCGCCGTCACCGGCAAGCAGGCGGCGGATGTGGCGGTACTGCTGGGTGGCCAGATGCTGGAGATCCACCGCATCGAGCGAGATGAGCAGATGATCGCTCGGCTGATCGAGCTGGAGCGAAAGTTCTGGCACTACGTGGAAACCGACACCCCACCGCCGGCCGATGGCACCGCCTCCGCTGAATCAGCCCTGCGCTGCCTCTACCCGGAGGACAACGGCCAGGTCATCGACCTCAGCCAGCATGCTGGTCTGTCAGCGGCTTACATCGAGCTGAAAGCCGTGCGTCAGTCGATTGCCGACAAGGAAAAACGCGAGGCCGAGCTCAAGCAGATGCTGCAGCAGGCCATGGGCGATGCCAGTCGGGTGGAATTCTCCAGCGGCTACGTCAGCTGGCGCAAGGCCAAGGACAGCATCGGTCTCGATGTCGCTCAGTTGCTCCAGGACAAGCCCTACCTGCAGGCCAAGTACCCGCTGCTGAAACCCGGTGCGCGCCGTTTCCTGGTCAGCTGATTTCCGTCTCCATCAACTCTTCCCTCCCCTTGGCCAGTCCATGCAGTTCGCGCTGCGTAGCTGGCCTTTTTTCATTTCCAGGAGAGCCATCATGCTCAAAGGTTTAGCTATCACCCCGCCGGTGCTCGGCCGCATCTCGATAGGCAAGGTCGTCGAGAAGAACGGCAAGCGCCTGCCGGAAAAGGATGACCAGTTCACCATCACCTCACAGGTGCAAGGCAAGGACGGCTGGCTGCTCCACCCGCTCAATGACGAGCTGCGCCAGAGCAAGGACGACAAGCTGCGCAACATTCCGGTACGCCTGCTGTTCAACGAGCCGGAACTGAATTTCCGCGCCGACTACACCTTGTTCGACCGCCAGTCCGGGCGCCCGCTCTGCGTCGGCAATGGCGAAACCTGCAGGCGCGTCACCCAGGACGGCATGCAGACACTGCCCTGCCCTTCGCCGGATGCCTGCCCGCTAGCCAAAGGCAATGCCTGCAGGCCCTACGGCCGGCTGAACGTGATCATCGGCGACGACGATCCGCTGGGCAGCTTCGTGTTCCGCACCACCGGCTTCAACAGCATCCGCACTCTGGCGGCTCGCCTGCATTACTTCCAGGCCATCTCCGGCAACCGCCTGGCCTGCCTGCCGCTGGAGCTGCGTCTGCGTGGAAAGTCCACCCGGCAAAGCCATGGTACGCCGATCTTCTACGTCGACCTGACGGTACGCGGCGGTATGGTGATGACGGAGGCGCTGCAGGCCGCCAATGGGCTCGATGCACAGCGGCAAGCAGCAGGCTTCGATCAGGCCGCCTTGGATGAAGCGGCGCAGCGTGGCTTCGGCAATGGCGCCTTCGAGGACAGCGAGGAAGACTCTGGTGCCATCGCCGAAGAGTTCTACCCCGCCGAGGAAAGCCAATCTCCATCCCCCAACACCTCCCAGCGCTCTGCGAAAGCCAGCCTGGCCGAGAAGCTGGACGCACAAGCCCAGCGCCACACCCCACCGATCGATAACCATCAAGGAGCCCACCATGCGCCTGCACAAGCTGAAGGCCAGTGAATCGACCGGCACCTACCTGGTCGATTCACCGGTCACCGAAACCGACATCCTGCTGATGGCCCGCCAGTTGGCGAGTCTGCGCCTGCGCCGGGGGCGAGCACTGACCTCACCGAAGGAAGTGTTCGGCCACCTGCAGGCGCTGCTGGGCGATTACGAGCATGAGGTATTCGCCCTGCTTCTGCTCGACAGCCGGCACCGGGTGATCGTCTTTCATGAACTGTTCCGGGGCACCCTGGACAGCGCCAGCGTCTATCCCCGAGAAGTCGTCAAGGCTGCCCTGGAGCACAACGCCGCGGCAGCCGTGCTGGTCCACAACCACCCTTCCGGTGATCCGGAACCCAGCCAATCAGATCTCACCCTGACCCACAAACTGCGGGAGGCCCTGAACCTAGTCGGGGTGCGAACGCTGGACCATATCGTGGTGGGCCAGGAGGGCTGCGTATCGCTGGCGGAACTGGGCTACCTGTGAGGAGAACACGACGATGAAGCTACTGCGGATCTTTGCTGCCGTGTTCCTGTTCGCCGGCATCCTCGCGGGCTGCCTGGCCCTTCTGCTGCTGGTACTTCTGATGGTGCGCTTTCCACCACTGCTGATTGCCGTGGTGCTGGCATGCTGGATCGTCAATCGGTTGCTGAAATCTTCACGAGGAGCACCTCGGTAAGCGGCATCATCAGTATGGGCAGTCGCAAGGCTGCCCATACTGGAACAGGAGTATTTTCTTTTTTCCCCTGTTCATCGGGCAATGCTGAATTTCTGGCAGTGTTTGACCAAGCCTCGCAGCCTTATGACGAACAGAGAACCCTGGGCCGCATCGGCCAAGCAGACGAGATTGGGGCCGCCGCGCTCTTCCTGGCGAGCGATGCGTCGAGCTACGTCAACGGCGCCGAACTGTTCGCGGACGGCGGCGCCTCCCAGACCTGAGCAGGCCACCAACCATTCGCTCCGGTTAACGCCGACCCTTAGGTGGATTTCTAAGGAAGCTGCATCGGTGTAGTGCTGGTGCGGATGCTGGACCGTCGCCGTGGTGTCGTGTTGCCGGTGCGGGTATACGTAGAGCCTCCAGGCGGAACCCCGGTAGCGTGTAAGGACTGACGCAAAGGGATCAGCAGATAGGCCATGCTCTAGGTGCCGCTGCGTACACATACATTCTTGGCACCGAACAAGTTCATTTGCTGGATCGGCCGCGACCTTTGCTATGGCGGCATTGTCCTCACGCTGGCCGGCGACGTTGCTTCTGGCGACCTTGGGAGACGGACCAATGCGGCGCCCGCGGCCAATGTGAGCTTGACCTACCTAACTTCAACTTCCTTAGGACACTCTGATGGATGAATTTTCTGGTTCGTTAATCGATCATCTGGGTATTGGTGTTTCGGACATTTCACATGCTCGCGCCTTCTACGAACAAGCGCTGAAGCCGCTGGGGATTACCCTCCTCGCGAGCATAGAAGCCCCCCTCCGCAATCAGCTCCTCGGAGATTGGGCTTCGGCTCTTCTGGCAAGCCATTTCTCTGGGTGCATGCCACCACCTCCCCTAGCATCGGGGCGCATATAGCTTTGATCGCCCAGAGTCATGAGGCAGTCGACGCGTTCCATACGGCCGGGCTGGTCGCTGGGGGTCAAGACAACGGAGCGCCAGGAATCAGGTCCCATTACCACGCCGGATATTACGCGGCCTATGTGCTAGGCCCTGATGAGGTAAATCTGGAAGCCGTCTGCCAAGCATCAGATTGAGAGCTTCAGCTACGAACGAAGTAGCTGCCCGGGGGCGTTATCGTTGATTCCAGAAAATTCGGCTTGATGCGCACCGACTAATCAGCCATTTCCTGCAAAGACTCAGCTATCTGAGTCCCTGTTTTAGGGTTTTGTCGGGGCGTTTTTTCCCACGCCGACAGAATTGAACTGTCGGAAACCAGAGGCTGGCTTACCCTTTACCTTCAGAACCTCTCGCGCAGCATCGCCATCAGATTGCGCGGTTCGCCATAACTCCTCGCATTCCATAAACGCCATGTTTCAACGCTCTCAGGGCGGGTGGCAGCTTCAAGTCGCCTCTAAGCGGGTCCTGTTGAGAGCAATACCTCTCCTAATTCTGGAAATTTAATTTTCACATTTGCGACTGGCGGGGCCCAAAAAAGGCCTGTCCAGCTTCCTGTGGCGATCAGATCACCAGCCCTCAAGGGCCGGTTCTGCGATGCAGCATGCCTCGCCAACCACGGCAGCGAGGCCAGTGGATCAGTGAAGGGATGGCTTCCAACATCAACTATCTGCAGCCGCCCATCCACCCAGACCTCGACTGCCTGCTGCGACCAGTTTGCCGGAGGCTGAGTCGCTTCGCCCAGCACCAATGCGCGGTTGAGTTGCTGATCAGCCAGGCGAAGCAAGGGATGCGCCTGCTCTCCCTGTTGAAAGCGGGTATCACACAGCTCGATCCCGACATGCCATGCATCAATCGCTTCATAGGCTGCTGCATGATCGGAATCGCCATCGACATCTCGCCCAAGTCGCACGATCAGCTCACCTTCGATGCCGAAACGGCTGCAATAGCCCTCAGGGACCGCCCAACCCGATAAATGAATGGAGTGGCTCGGCACGCGCGCAGTGCTGACCAGCCTTCCAGGGCTGCCGCCAAGCTTCCACGCAGTCTCCGACGAGTCACCGAACCAGCCAAGCTCGGCGGCGACAAGTTCCTGAACCTGGTAAGCATCGGCTTCAGTCAGCAAACCAAGCCCGTCATATGGCACATTACGCCGCTGTCGCCATGCTTGGACCAATGCCGCCGCTACCTGGGTCGCGCCGTTCATAGCGGCAGTTCATGCGGGCGACGACGAGTTTGAGCGGGAGCAGGCTTCTGGCACGGTAAAAACTTCCCGCGGCCCGCGGCGCCTCTTGGTTCGCCGTCCCAAACGACCTCTCCTCGTGCCAGCGTTATGGCCGGCCATGCACTCAACTGCATACCTTCATAGGGGGTGTAATCCACATTGTGGTGCAGCATTTCGTTGGTAATGCGTACTGGCTCACCTTCGTTCCAGATGACCAGGTCAGCATCGGCGCCAATTGCGACGCTGCCTTTGCGTGGGTACAAACCATACATTTTTGCGGCATTGGTGGATGTGAGTGCGACGAAACTCTGCGGGGTAATCCGGCCTTTGCGAACACCTTCGGACCAGAGAAGCGCCATTCGCGTTTCGATCCCAGGAATACCATTGGCGACTTGTTCAAACGTCGGGCTTTCACCATGGGCTTTTTTACCGTCGTGGCCTTCGTACCGGAACGGCGCATGGTCCGATGAAAACACCTCGAATGAACCATTTTCCAGGCCGTCCCAGATGACCTGCTGGTTGGCAGGATCGCGCGGTGGTGGGCTGCAGATGCATTTCGCGCCTTCAAAGCTGTCGTCGCATCCGAGCGAAGCCGCCGTCAGGAACAGATACTGAGGACAGGTCTCGGCGTAGACCTTCAGGCCTTTGCTCTGCGCCCAGCGAATCTGCTCGACTGCGTCACGACCAGACACATGGACGATCAGAATTGGCACATCCACCAACTCGGCCAATGCAATCGCTCGATGCGTGGCCTCACGCTCAACCAGCATGGGCCGGGAGGTGGCGTGATAACGGGGCGCGTCCAGGCCTGCAGCCAGCAGGCGCTCGGTAAGCCAGGCGATGCAATCGCTGTTCTCGGCATGCAACATCACCATGGCTCCTTCCCGACGTGCCACCGACAGCGTCTCGAGAATTTCCCGGTCACCGAGCTTCAACGCGTCGTAGGTCATGTAGATCTTGAACGAGGTATAGCCCTCGGCAATCAGAGCGGGCAACTCCCGTTGCAGCACATCAGGCGTGGGGTCAGTCACGATAAGGTGGAATGCGTAATCGATCACCGGCTTGTCGCCAACTCGCCGATGGTAGTCCTCGACAGCGGCACGCAAACTCTCGCCTTTCTGCTGGCTGGCAAAGGGAATGACCGTGGTAGTGCCACCGCAGGCGGCAGATACGGTGCCACTGTAGAAGTCGTCCGCCATGACAGAACCGTCGCCGGTCGGCTGATCCAGGTGCACATGGCTATCGACGCCCCCCGGCGTAACGTGCCGCCCCGCCGCGTCAATCTCTTTCAATCCAGTGGGCAAGTCAGTCGCCAGTGAAACAATTTGTCCATCACGAATGCCGATGTCGCAGGTAAAAATGTCAGCGGCTGTAACCACGCGGGCATTACGGATAACAGTGTCCAGAATTTGCATATCAACCTCTTTCAAGCAGGAGCCAGCCACCGTTATTCCGGGCGTAGCAAGCCACGCCCGGCTGCTCGAAGCGTTCGAACCTACGGGTGGTATCTGGAATCACGGGTTCACATTGCGTCGCTCGAATGCCATGCCTCGCGCGCGCATTACGTAGTCAGAGCATTACATCGCCGCCATTGGGGGACAGTGTTTGCCCGGCATAAAATGCGCCAGCGCTCGAAGCCAGGAGCAAAGCGGTAGGTGCGATTTCATCTACCTGGCCGAAGCGCCCCACCGGCAACTGTGCTTTCTTGGCCTCAAGCCATTGCGCGCTGTGATTGCGCAACAAGTCGGTATCGACCGGCCCCGGCGCAATCGCGTTGACCATCACATTGTGTGGCGCACCCTCATAAGCCAGTGCTCGGGTAAACCCCACCACCCCGGCCTTCGCCGCACAGTAATGCGCCAGCCCTGGCGCGCCCTTGTATGCCAGTTGTGAAGCAACGTTGATGACGCGGCCATACTGGCGTTCGAGCATCCCGGCGAAAAAGGCGCGAGTGACCAGCATCGTCCCGCGCAGATTTATCCCGATGATACGATCCCAATCCTGATCATCGGTCATGGCAAATGGACGGTCGCCGCCACCCACACCGGCCGAATTGACCACGATGTCGACCTGCCCCAAACGCTCCTGCGCCCAGGTGCAGAAACGGTTTACCGCCGCTGGATCAGAGACGTCGCATTCGCTGGCGTGTAGTTCAAGGCCTCGCGAGCGCACGCGATTCTGGAACGCCTCGGCATTCTGATGATCTGCCACATGGCAAATGGCAACTTCTGCACCATGCTCCAGAAACAATTGCGCAATCGCCGCACCGATTCCCCTGCTTGCGCCGGTGATAACAGCCTTGCGGCCCGAAAGATCAAACACGTTACTCATGACCGACTCCCAGTGTTCGAGCGGGATGGACGCTCTGCCAGTGGTTGGCAATATCGATGCGTCGAGTGATCCATACGTCAGGGAAACTCAAAACGTAATCGAGGAATCGCTCCAATGCAGCTGCCCGGGCCGGATGCCCCACCAAGCGCAGGTGCAGACCGACCGACATCATCTTGGGTTGGGTTTCTCCTTCCTTGTAGAGCATGTCGAACGCATCTTTGAGGAAGCTGAACCATTGGCTTCCGGTACTGACGCCAGCCGCGAACTGTCCGTCGTTGTTGGTTAACGAATACGGGATGATCAGGTGAGGTTTGCCGCTTACCTGGGTCCAGAACGGTAACTCGTCCCCGTAGTAATCCGAGTCGTAGGTGAACCCGCCCTCCTCGACCAGCAGCCGACGGGTGTTGACGCTCGGGGAGTAGCGGCAATACCAACCCTGGGGCCGAACGCCCGTTGTACGCTCAAGGGATTCCACCGCTTTACGGATGTGCTCGCGCTCCTGTTCCTCGCTGAGCTGGTAGTGCTGGATCCACCGCCAGCCGTGGGAGCACACATCGAAGCCCGATTCGCGGATGGCTTCACAGGCATCCGGATTACGCTCCAGGGCGAGCGCGCAGCCATAGATGGTCGCTGGCAGGGAACGCTCCTGGAACAGGCGCATCACCCGCCAGAAACCCACTCGGCTGCCATATTCGAATAGCCCTTCAGCGGCCAGATCCCGGCCCTTTACACCGGTATTGAGGCCGCTGCTTTCGGTGAACCACGTTTCGCTACTGTCCTCGCCGTCCTGAATGGACGGCTCCGAGCCTTCCTCATAGTTCATGACGAAATTCAGTGCGAGTCGGGCGCCCCCGGGCCATTTAGGATCAGGAGGATTACGGCCATAGCCGACAAAATCTCGTTGAAGATCACTCATGCTTTCTGCACCTCGAAACTATGAGGAAGGTGAGTCGATTCCAGCCAGCGCGCGTACGCTTGAATGCCGTCATCAAGGGATATTTTTGGCACGTAACCCAGGTCACGGCGCGCCGCATCAATACTGAATTTCTGCTGGAATTCATCGACAGGATCCGCGCCCGGCTCAAGGGCGATATCGGCACCGGGAAAGATAGTGCGCACGACCTGCGCGATCTCTTCAAGCGTTACACGGGTGTCGCCGGTGACGTTGTAGGTGGTGCGTGGCAGCACGGGGGCATCCAGCGCACAAAGCAAGCCCTGAACGGCGTCTTCAACGTGAATGAATTGCCTGGGGAAGTCCGCTCCGAAAGACATTCGGGTGGCGCGCCTGGCCAAGGCATCTTCAATCATCTTACGAATCACACAGTCAGTGGTTCTCCCCGGGCCGTAGACCCAGGACAGTCGAACACTCGCCGCAGACAGCCCATACTGTTCGGCGTAGGCCGTGGTGATGTACTCGGAAGAAACCTTGCTGGCACCGTAGAGGCTGCCTGGCTTGAGTAAAACGTCTTCGTAAGCGGGACCCGACTCGACCACCCCATAAGCACTGGTCGAGGAGCAATACACAAAGCGCCGAACAGCGTGAACACGCGCCAACTCAAGTACGTTGGCGGTACCGACAATGTTCACTTGCACCATCGAATACGGCGCATCACGCGCCACCATTGGCCCGGAAAACGCACCGCAATGAATGATGGAATCGACTCCATCCAGAGCGATGGCATGCAGGCGATGGATATCGCCAAGGTCGCACGCTGTGATCTTGACCCCCTCCTGGGTGACCGAGGCGAGCCGATCCAGTGCCAGCACCGGTCGGCCCTGCTCGACCAGACGACGCACCACCTGGCGACCTACCAACCCTGCCGCTCCGGTGACCAATACCGGTTTGCTTATCGATTGATCGAAACTCATGCGCGCAGCTCCGCCTGTGGGGCGCGCATTGGCGCCTCTTCTCGGACCTCGATAGGCAGTTCGGCCTCGAGCAGCTTGCGGGTATAGGCCTCCTTCGGATTGGCAAAAATCTCCTCCGTCGGGCCTTGCTCGATGATCTTGCCGTGGCGCATCACGGCAACGTAATGCGCCAATGACCGGACTGAGTTCAAATCATGGGTAATGAACAGCGCCGACAGCCCCATACGCTTTTGCAAATCCCGCACAAGGTCGATGATCTGCGCTCGAACCCGAATGTCGAGTGCCGTTGTCGGCTCATCGAAAATCACAAAATCAGGATTGACCGCCAAGGCCCTGGCCACGCCTACGCGCTTCTGCTCGCCGGCCGTCAGCTCATGGGGGTAAACATCTGCCTTGGCCCTGGATATGCCAACCAGATCGAGCAACTCCAAAACCCGCGCCTGTTTGGCCGCGCGGGTCAGCGGTGCGCCCAACTTGAGAGGCTCGGCAACGAGATCGCGCACCCGCCACCTGGGGTTAAGCGCCACATAAGGCTCCTGGAACACCATCTGCATCCGCCGGCGCACGTTTCTGAACTGCTTATCAGAGAGGGTCAGTGTTTCCTGGCCATCGAACCGGATCGAGCCCGAGTCCGATTGCAGTAAACGAACCAGGCATTGGCCGGTCGTGGTTTTGCCGGATCCGCTTTCCCCAACCAGGGCCAAGGTCTCCCCTTTGCGGATGGTCAGCGACACATGGTCTACCGCGCGAACCGGCTCAGTGGAGCCCTCCACATGGAACAACTTCACCAGGTTCGTGACCTCTAGCAGCGGTGCAGCCTCGGCGCCGGGTTGTGCCGGCTGGCCATCCATCGGCAACGGACGTACACGGGCTGCCTCCAGCAACTCCCGGCTATAGGGATGCTGAGGACCATCGTTAAGAAAAGAGCGGATGGTGGTGAGCTCCACCAAACGCCCGGCTTTCATGATGCCGACCCGATCGCAGTAGCTGGCCACCATGCCGAGGTCATGGGTAATCAGAACAACCGCCAGCCCAAGCTCACGCCCTTTTTCCACTAGCAGGTCCAGCACCTGCAGTTGGATCGTTGCATCAAGCCCCAGGGTCGCATCATCGGCGAGCAGAATTTTCGGTTGTGCGATCAACGCCATGGCGATTACCACCCGCTGCGCCATACCACCGGAAAGCTCATGCGGGTAGGCGTGCGCCCTTTTCTCAGGGTTCACAATTCCGACTTGCTCAAACAGGCGAATTGACTCCTGCCATGCGTCTTTTTTGTTGATCCCTCGATGGGCCCGAAGAACTCTGGCGATTTGCTCGCCCACCTTCACTACCGGGTCCAGCAACGATTTAGCGTTGGTTCCGATCAGCGCAACCTCGCCGCCTCGATAGCCGCGTCTTTGCTGCGGTGTCATCGTGGAAATCGCGTGCCCGTTGACCCGTATCTCGCCGTCAACAATGCATCCGTCGCCTGGCAGCATGTCGATAATGGCGCGCGCAAGAAGCGACTTTCCTGCACCTGTCTCACCAACAATGCCGAGAATCTCCCCCTTCTTCAGCGAGAAACTCACTTCCTGTAAGGCAGGCGGCATTGATCGGTCCGAAAACCCGACGCTGATGTTGCGTACCTCAAGTAAGGGTTCGTTGGTGTTTGTCATGAGGAGCTCCTTGTCTGCGGGTCGAACAGTTGCTTGGCCGCGTCTCCGAGAAGCGCAAACGTCAGTACTGAAAAAACGATGGCGAGCCCTGGAAACAGCGCGACCCACCAGATACCCAGGATCATTTGCTGCGCGCCGTTGCTGACCATCAGACCCCATTCCGGAGTAGGCATGCGCACGCCGGCACCGACGAAGGACAGGCCCGCCGTCAGCAGAATGGCCATGCCGATGCTGATGGATATCTGCACGATGGCAGGCGTCAACGCATTTGGCAGGATGTGCTGGAACATGATTGCGCTGTCCGTGGCACCACTGCATCTGGCCGCGGCAATAAACGGACGATCACGCAGCGACAAGACTTCAGCCCGGATCAGCCGGGCGAAGACCGGTGTGAAAAGTACGGCCAGCACAATGGCAACGTTCCATATTTCCTGGCCCATGACGGACACCAGCACCATGCCCAGCACAAACACAGGAAATGACTGGATAAAGTCAAAAAAACGCATCGCCAGGGAGCTGCCCCAGCCTTTGTAGTAGCCAATGGCGAGCCCGAGTGGAACGCCAATGACAAAGGCGATGGCCACGGCGGTCACGCTGATCAGAAGGTTGATTCGGGTCGCGAAAATGACACGGGAAAAAATGTCCATGCCGGACACATCGGTGCCGAAAAAATGAATCAACGATGGCTCTTGCAGTGCATTTATCGGATCAGCGGTTTCCGGCGAGTAAGGGGCAATCCATGGCGCAAAGATGATCGCCACAAACTGAATAGCCAGCAGCACCAGGCCGATGATCAAGGTTGCCTTGCCGGCAACGCTACGCTGTGCAGATAGCGGTCTCATACTTCAATCCTCGGATCAGCAATGCCGTACAGAACATCTACGACGGTGTAAACGATGAGAATGAAAGCGGCAGCGACCAGCACAAATCCCTGTAACGCGGGGTAATCGCTGTTCATGACAGCGGATACCGCGTACTGGCCGAGGCCGCCCCAGGCGAAAATCGTTTCAACCAGAACCGCCGCGCCCAGCAGAAAACCGAAGAGAAAACCGACCATGGTGATGATCGGTGGCAGGCTGTTGCGCATCGCGATCCGAACCAACTGCCATTCAGAAAGACCGCTCGCCCGTGCATGACGAATGAACTCGCTGCGGTAGTTATCGGCGAAAACAATCTGGGTCATCTTCATCAACGCGCCGGCGTTGACGATGGTCAGCGTAAGCACCGGCAACCACAGGCGGCCGACAGCCGAGGCGAATGCGGCGGTATCACCGGCAAGCAACGTGTCTATGGTCAGAAACCCGGTAACGGCTGGCGGCGCAGTGAGTATCGGGTCCAGCCTGCCGAACGGTGCGGGAGCAATGCCGGCGACATTGAACAGAAAGTAGATGAGCAGCAGACCCACCCAGAAGTCAGGCACCGCGCCCGCCGCCAGGCCGTAGACCTTGCTGAACCGATTGATCATTCCGTTGGGCTTGGTCACTGCAACAACCGCAAGCACCACGCTCACCATGATCGTCAGAATCATTGCGTAGGTAATCAGCTCGAGCGTTGCCGGCACCCGGTCGAGCAAATCAACGGCCACAGGGTTGGAGGTGAACATCGACGTTCCCAGGTCACCGTGAACGACCGTTGAAAGGTAGCTCGTGAACTGCGACCAGATGCTGCCGTTGAGGCCCAGCCGCTCGCGCAGGCTCAGAATCTGCTCGGGCGTGGCCATATTGCCTAGCATCAGCAGGGCCGGGTCACCAGGCAGTAAACGAATCAGCAGAAACGTGGCAAGCAGCACGCCAAACATCTGCGGAACAAGAATAGTCAGCCTGGCCAGTACGATACGTAGTGGGCGAGGCAGCGACCGCAATGAATTGCTAAGTCTCATACTGGTTTCCTTGCAAGTAGTCTTGCGCAGCTAGCGGGGCAAAGCACCACCCCGCTGCTGGCTCTACTTATTTCTTGTAGAGGTCGTACCAACTGTTGCTGTTGGGCGTGTACCAACTGAAACCAGCGACATTGGCGCGGGTGGCCAGTTGGTAGCCTGGATTCATCAAAAACACCCAAGGCGCCTCGTCCACAACAATTTGCTGGACGCGCTTCATGCCAGCATCCCTCGCCGCCTCGTCCGTGCTCGACAACGCGTCGTTGATCAGCTTGTCGACTTCGGCATTGTTGAATTTCGGGTAGTTGATAAGTGAGGCGCTGTTAAGCCAGAGATTCGCCACATAAGCCGCATCGGGGACAATGGCCATGTCGCGGAAGAAATACATGGGGATCGTGCCCTTGGAGTACTTCTCCACCAGCGTCGAGGCGGGCAACTTCACCAGTTCCACGTCAACGTTGGCGCGGGCGAACGCGGTCTTGAGGATGACGGCAATCTCTTCCTCGATCTGATCACCGGTACGGTAGCCAAGCTGGGTTTTGAAGCCCGATTCCTGGCCCGCCTCTTTCAACAGTGCCTTGGCCTTCTCCACATCCTGGGTGTACGTGAAATATTCATCGGTATAGGACGGATAGATTTCAGAGATCGGGCTCTTGGTTGCCCGTGCCTTGCCGTAATACACCGCCTTCAGAATATCTTCGCGCGGCACCAGATAATTCAACGCCTGGCGAACCTTGGGGTTATCGAACGGAGGTGTGGTGTTGTTCATTTCAACGCGGTGAATGTAGTTGCCAAACACCTGCCAAATCTTCAGCTGAGGATTCTTCTCCAGCATCGCCAGCTCACGTGGCGAAAGCCATTCGGCTACATCCACGGCCCCAGCTTGCAGTGCTGCCAGGCGGTTGGCCGATGTCGGCATTTCGCGGAATATGATTTTCGAAAGACGCGGCACGCCCCGGTAATAATTCGGGTTGGCTTCGTACACCACCTCCTGGCCTGACTGGAATTTCGTCACCTGATAGGGCGCGAACGAGGCCGAGTGAGTGGCCAGCCAACTGGATGCGTAAGGGTCGTCACTGGTGACGTTCTTGCGGGCAGCAGTGGCGTCCAGAATGCCGAGGTCATTGTTGACCCAGATTCGCTCGATCAGCGGAGAGGTCTTGGGCAAGGTGACCGTGACGGTCATTTCATCCTGCTTCTTGAACGCTTCTTCAAAGGATTTGATGCCGAGGATCTGGCTCATGTACCAGCGGAAATTCGCGTTCTTGTTCCAGCCCCTTTCGAACGACCACATCACATCGTCGGCGGACAGGGTGTTGCCCGCTGCGCTCTTGACGCCACTGCGCAAATGAAAGGTGATCGAGGTTTTGTCGTCTGCCACCGTCCAGCTTTCAGCCAGCGCCCCCACCAGCTTGTCGAAGTTTTCCACCTGCACACCGTCGACGACCTTGGTGTCGTAGGCCAGCAGGCGCTCGTAGATGTTGCGCTTGGCTTCGTGGGTGGCTTCGGTCGGCGGATATTCCTGATCGAGCGACTCAGGCGTGCGAGGGCCTGCAACCACCAGGATGGCGCTCGCATTCTGGGCAAATGCATTCGGAGCAACAGCCCCACCAAGTAGCGAAACGACTGCCAGCGCCTGCGCAGCGGGCCTCAGAAGGAACCGCATTATTTTCGTATTCATAGGATAGGATTCTTGGTTGGAGGTGATTGAGTAAGCCCTTCTCAAATACGAAGACGTGATGCCAATAAACTTATGGCTCACCCCCCCCGCTCTAGAATGGCTGTCTATGGCTTGGGCAGTGAGAGAATCGATAGCTGACATGCAGCCCCAAGATTGTTGCTAAACAATTTGAAATTGTGACAATCACATAGCAATCCCTGTGCCATCGGTGTGACAAAACTTCGCTCCCGGTTTGAACGTCAATGACAATAGTCTTACAGGCCCCGAAATCAGGAACTTCACGATGTGCAACGGGGTAAGCCAACAGCCAGTCAAGCACCAACCAACCCTGGCCGAGTTCTTGCTCACTCTCGGTGCGCACCCATGATTCGTGGTCATTCGAGGTGCACATTTGAACAATCCCGGGTAATTCTGTGACAATCGCTAATTCTTTGGTAACAAACCATGCAGACGGCACCCATGCTCATCGACGACTCACCCACAGCACGTCCTCGCAAAGCCCGCACTACTGGCCAGATTCTTGGAACAGCCGAGAAACGCGACGCCATTTATGAGCGCATCCTGAATGCGGTGATGGAACACCGGCTCATCCCTGGTACCAAGCTTGTGGAGGAGAAGCTTGCCAGCGTATTTGAGGTCAACCGCACCCGCATTCGCGAAGTGCTCGCCCGGCTCGCACATGAAGGTGTTGTCACCACGATTCCCAACCGTGGCGCGTTCGTAGCCAGTCCGTCTGTAGAGGAAGCTCGGCATATATTTAACGCACGCAGGATTCTGGAGCCGGCGCTAATTCGGACGCTCGTAGCGCACGCGGGTGAAAACCAGATCACTCAACTCTATGACCATGTGGCCCTAGAGCGCGCTGCTCGGGAAAACAATGACAAGCGCGCGGTTATTCGCTTGTCTGGAGAGTTCCACCTACGGATCGCAGAAATGGTCGGCAGTCCCCCACTTTTGAAACTTATGCGAGAGCTGTCTTCGCTGACCTGTCTGATTATCCTGTTGTACGACGCGCCCAATGTGCCGGCATGCCCAAACCATGAGCATCTTGAGATCGTGAACGCTATCAAGTCAGGCGAAACTGAGGAGGCGGTCAGGCTCGTGATAGAGCACCTGAATCACATCGAGAACACGCTGGATCTTTCGATAGGGGAAGAACAGGAGGTGGATCTGGACGAAATCTTCGGTTGAACGGTACGAAATTGGGAAGATATTCCGAACCCCTCCTTGCAGAGCATTAAGGTCCATCCCACAACGGTGTTTGCCGCTCCTTCGACACCCGGTTTTAGCTGGTAATTGCACTCCGGACCGAAGCAGAACCAGTCAATCGAACCCTCGTAGTCGATCCGCTCTTGGGTTGCCGCAATCAGAACAGCCAGCCATTCGAGGTTTTCACGACATCTAGCTGCATCAGCGGTGGACGATTCGGGGAAAATAATCGGTGACAGGTGGCGCTTCAGCGACTGCCCGAGCCGTGACTCGTTCAGGCGAAAATCTTCCTCCGGGCAAGCCTGGAGTTTCCTCAGGATAATGCGGTTGTAGAGCTTCCACTGCTGACCGGAACGATCATCGGAAGCGTCTTCAGAAAACGCCTGATAGGCCAGCACGCTGAGGTAGGAAAACAATTCCAGCAGGGATAAGTGCCCAAGCTGTTTTTCAGCGTTGCCAATCAGCTCATCAAAGGGCTTGAGCTGATCCAGCAAACGGTCACAGACACCGAAGAATATCTGCCACTCTCCCCCCACGAGCGCTGCACGAAGCGCAAGCCATAGCGGCGAAGCAGTACGCTCAAACAGCTTCGAGTAGCGGATTGCCCATCTGAGGGTGTCTGGGGCATGGCTGGCCAGCTCCAGCAGTAGGTCGACACTGACTGCATTGTCGAAGAGCAGCACCCGACTGAGAGCAAGGCTTGCCAGCTCGGAGCGAGTGACCGCCTCCGCATCATGCCAAAACGGTGCTGAAGCCAGGCCAGTCGCGCGGTCAAGTGCAGAGAGGTTTTTACCTGCAGGCCGCTGATCCAAGAAATGATGCAAAGATTCATCAAGAGCACGGCCTTTGCCGAGTGCAGGCTGATTCCTTTCATACACCGACTGGTAATGCTGCCGGCATCGTTCTCCTTTCTCTGTCATCCCACAGCACTCACAGCAGCCTTAGATTCCTGGACAGAGCCTAAACCATCGGCCGACCAGGACTCCACAGGCACCGCGCTAGCGTCCAGCACGCTGGCAACCCACCAGATCACCAGCGCGAGCTTGAACTACCGACCCAACCTGCGTGATCAATATGGTCGCCAGGGGAGCGAACCGATTAGTCGCCCCGCAAGCCTTTCTTTGCCTGCCCCTTACGCAAGCAACGAGCACCAACCGGCTTGAGTCGCAGGTGTTGATCATTCTTGACCAGGTAACGCATGGCGTAATGCACGTTACCCCGCGCGTTCAGGTCTCGCCGGTGGATCAGGCCAATGCCAAGCCTGTCTTGGTATTTATCCTTTTCGAGGTTGCAGTTGTTGAAGCAGCCCTGACCACGGGTAATGCGCTCCCACAGCTCACCGATCCGCTGGGCCTTGTAGATGTCGGCATTCACTTCAGCACCGTTGAAGAAGAACGCAGCATGGATGTGATAGCCCCGATCCTCGCCTTGCTCAACGCTGCAGATGTAGCCGGTTTCATGGTCAAAAATCAGGTTACGCTCACGCTCAGCAATCAACCGATTCAGGTCGTCGAATACGCGCTCCACACGCAACCTCGCTTGGACCTCTGTCCGGTAATACAGATCAACCCTGACCACGCAGGTACGGGCATAGCGATCAAGCACGGCATCCACGTAGCTACCGATCTCGATCTCCTGCTGAATAGCCAGGTAGCGCTGGTCAGCGTCCCGACGCATGAACCTCTTTTGGGTGCGGAGAGTACGGATGCACTTGGTCAGTTCGTTCAGTGTCTCGCTGGTGCTCAGGTAGCGTGTTCCGTCCTCGCTCAAGCAGGTAATGCCACATGGGCTGAGCTCAACCCCAATGGTCTGGCAGGCTTGCTGAAAGAGGCTCAAGTGCCAGCTGGACTGGTACTCCACATCTCCCTCGAACAGCGCGATCATCTGCTCGATCCCATCGAAGTACTTTGACAGCCTGGTTTCACTGACCAGTTCATCACCATGCTTCGAGTATCTGATTCGGTAGGCTTGGCTATCTGAACGCTGGATGGCGTTGATGAGACGCTCAATCCGGATAGAGGTATCGGACCGGGATGGACTGGTGTGGGTGTTTCGTTTGGTCATGGTTGTGTACCTGATTAGTTTTTGGCATATCAGGTACGTGATGTGTATTTTTTCACCGATGACCTAACCCATAGGCAGGGTGTTAGAGTTCGTGCTGCCATTAGAGCTCAGGCTATTGCGTGGTTATAAATTGATAGTCCAGAGCTATATAACTAGATCCCGATCCAAGCCCCAGCGGCCACCCCAGGCTGGCCGAGCAATGGGAGCAACATTGCTCGGCCAGCCGAGAGATTCGCCGCGCTTAACGTTGGGAGAGTTAGCTGAGAACTTTGCCCCCCAACGGCATAAACGCCATGACCAGCCTTAGCGAGTCATGGCGTTTATGATCGGCTCTACTTGGCTACACTTAGGCGGCTGGTGGAACGCATTGCAGCCTCCTCCGCCAGGTCACGCTCTTCGATCCTGGCCAGAATCCAATCAAAGACCTCGCTTTCGACAAATCCAATTGATCTATCGCCTAGCGAGACCGGGGAAACGAACCTGCCTTCCCCGATGTACTTGTACAGGGTCGACCGAGACAGGCCAGTTGTATCGATTACCTCTTTCAATCGCATGATTCGCATGAGCAGGCTCCTCTGTATGGCTCAGAGGATCTGCGGTGGCGGTAAAAAATGACCGGCCTGTAGCTCGCCTAGGGTGCCTTGGTCAAAAGCGCCACCTCATAGCGCAGCGCCAGGTCCAATGCATCCTCTCGCACATACGAGTCAAGCCTCCCTCCGCGCACGTCCCATACCCAAAGACATGTATTGCTGGCTCTGGGGGCTGGATAGACAACCAGCGACACAATGCTCCAGCCATCGCTTCTGACTGGAGCAGGGATGAGTCTAACCAGCTGGGGCCTGTATCCTTGCCACACTTTCATTCGGCGCAGCCCTTTGTAGATGCTCTCGGCCCATCTACACGCTTCAGCATGGAAGCTTTCCATCAAGCCATCCCATGGGCCAGGCACACCCCGATCAGCACCAACAGTCAGTGGCCCACCCAGCTCACCAGCAATCCTTTCAAGAACTGCCGCTTTAACGTCAACAAGCTCGTACTCAGGGGCCGCCCAAATAGCCGTCAGCAGGTGGGATGTATGGCTTGCCAGCTTGTGATAGAGCATATCCAAAGCTCTAGGCCCCAATACTTTTAGTGCCTCTGTCGTAGGCATTGCCGATTCAAGCATGTCGTACTTGTTCGGCCCCTGAGTTGCGTACACCACCAATCCCCGCTGCCTCTGCTTCACACGGAGCTGTGGGTGATCAAGGTTCAGGTAGTAAATGCTCGTGACCTTTGAGCCAACGAAAACCCCATTCGACAGCCCCGGCACATAGCTACGAACGAACCCCAAGCTCAAAAGACGCTTCAATTGATGCTTGATCGATAAGGAGTCGAGTCCAGTCATGGCCCTGAGCCTCGGCCCTCCAAGCCCAGTCACGACACCGCACTCGTCAGCCTCGCTGAGAAGAGCGGCCAATAACATCCGGGAGGCAGCCCCCAGCCGCCCCTTGGCACCAGGGGCAGCAGGTCGACCGTCTTTGCGGGTAGCGGAGCGGGATGACTTTTCCTCCTGATCTGTCGATGCCGACGTTTCACCCTCTCCAACTGCGTAAATGTCCGGCTCAAGAAAAAGGCGAAGCATTAGCTCTTGGTGGGTGAATTCTCTGCCTACTTCGGCGAGCACTCTAAGCAAGCGCTCCGAGGCAACGTATCCAACACCAGGACGCCCAACCCCGCCTTCCTGCTTGCTTTCCCTCAGAAGCCTAGCCCTGACCAACTCTTGCGATGCGTCCCGGACAAATCTCTCCGTCAAGCAGAGCTGCTTCGCTACCGACTTGATCTTGTAAGGGGCCTCCAGACTCAAGTCATTCATGCATAGAAATGCTTGCAGGAAGAATCTTGATTCAGCCTCAACATCAATCTTCAAGAAGGCTATCATAGCTCTTAACCTAAAATTTCATGATCAAATTAGATCAGACTTTATACCCTATTTTCCCACAAACCATAATTCATGTAACAGGACGATTAACACATCCTGTAATGAATGAGTTAACCTTACCATTAAACACGCATGACGTATGCCAATTAACAGATCTGTTAATCTCACTGTTAACGATCGTCAAAAATCGAACGAGTGCGGCGCACCGGCACCGCTAAACGGGAGGGGTAAGAGGGGATGGCTGAGACTGAAAATGCGCCAAGCTGGCTAAATGAACTCGATCGCAAAGAGGCGGAGTGGGCAGCGAGCTACCTGTCGAAGCGATGGCCTGAAGGGCTTAAGGCCAAGCCCAGCCCGACACCCCCCATGCTTTACCACTCGCTCGCCGAGTCGATCCATGAGCTAGAAAAATATGCAGCAGGCGTAAAGCTCATTGAACGGATGAGAAACTCCATCAGACAGCGGCGCTATAGACTGGCGGAAGGCGGGCGAAAAACGTGCTCTTTCACCCTGCCTCTCAACACCAAGGACAAGCTAAAAATCCTTGCAAAAAATGCTGACACCACCGAAACAGCGATCATAGAAAGCCTGATCGCAGGCGCCCTGCAGTCGAGCCAAGATCAGAAAGAGGGAAAGCGACGCGAGGCCCTGGAGAAAACAATCACCCGCAACTCAAGCAAGCTTGCGCAGGAGCTGAACAAGATCAGGCTCGAGGTGACCACCAAGCACCTGGACGCCAGCCTGAGACGACTGGCTGGCTGGCAGGTATACCTCAACGAACAGACCCCCGAACTTTCGGCTGAGCAGGAGTCAGAAGCTAACAGGATTGCCGAGAAGCGAATGCGCGAGATCCAGGAGGCAATCAGGGCCGTCCTAGCGAAGCATGAAATGATGAGCCCTAGGAACATCTGAGATCAGCCTCCCAGGGCAGCAACTCGCATCAGTGTGGGTCAAAGTGTGGGTCAATACGACAAGCAAAAATAAAGTATTTTAAAATCAACAACATATTTAATAAGAACACCGGCCACAAGCCGGCTTTTTAATGCCCGCAAGAAAGTCAGAGCGACCTGAGCGTCAATCATCGGTAACTCGCCCTCATTCAAAAAATACCCCCGCGGCCTTCACAGCAACGCCGAGCGAACCAAAACCACCTCCCGCCTCACATTGTCCCTTTTGAGTTGACAGTAAGACACACCACAGCCGATTTATCACCCGAAGCCCACCCATTAATCTGTGCCCATGTTGAACGCAACGCCCAACCAACCTGAACAAAAAAGGATTCAACCATGAGCACGCCAACCTACAACCGCTTGAACAAAGACGACGCCATCGTACTGCTGGTCGATCACCAGACCGGCCTGATTTCCCTGGTGCAAGACTTCTCGCCCAACGAGTTCAAGAACAACGTGCTCGCCCTGGCAGACCTGGCCAAGTTCTTCGACCTGCCGACCATCCTCACCACCAGCTTCGAACAGGGCCCCAACGGCCCGCTGGTGCCGGAGCTGAAAGAGATGTTCCCGGATGCGCCGTACATCGCCCGCCCTGGCCAGATCAACGCCTGGGACAACGAAGACTTCGTCAAGGCGATCAAGGCCACCGGCCGCAAGCAGATCATCATTGCCGGTGTGGTCACCGATGTGTGCGTCGCGTTCCCGACCCTGTCGGCACTGGCGGAGGGTTTTGAGGTATTTGTGGTCACCGATGCGTCGGGCACGTTCAACACCACCGTGCAGCAGGCCGCATGGAGCCGCATGACCCAGGCCGGCGCGCAGCTGATGAACTGGTTCTCGGTGGCCTGTGAGCTGCACCGCGACTGGCGCAACGATATCGAAGGTTTGGGGAACCTGCTGTCCCAGCGCATCCCGAACTACCGCAACTTGATGAATGGTTACTCGGCGCTGACGGCGCGCAAGGACTAAACACAGCGCGTCAAACAAAATGCCTGCCTTGAAAAAGCAGGCTTTTGTTGTTTGTGCAGCAGGCTGCTGCACAAATACGAACCGGACAACTATAGGTCTGGTTCAATCATCAAAAAGCCTGCGCACCCAGTATCTGGCCAACCACACGATCCAGTTTCGCGAATGCCTCATCCCTCTTGGCAACTGACATCTCTGCGATATTACGCAGCTTCCATTGCACAGCCGGCAGTTGGTCAACCCCCGTCAGGCCTAGCAACGTCCAATCCGGTTCGGCGCGTTTGAGCGAGAGTAAAAAGGCAGCGTCTTGTTCACAGAACTGTTGTCGCATTGCTGCCAGCAACGCTGCCTGGTTGCCGCCACTTGCTCAAGCGTGACAGGTTCGCGAGTCATGCCTGCGAACTCAGCCTGGAACAACTCCGTGAAAGGCTTCCATCGTGGAATAAGCAGTTCACTTATGGGGCGTCGATGACTGATCAAGTACACCAGAAAGCCCTCAAAGATCTCACGCGTCAAACCTTCCTCACGCAGCATCAACATCACGTCAAAGAGGTCTCTGGGATGCTGCCGGTCCAGCGCAGCGCAGATTTTCCCACCATATAGATCGGGCAAGGCGACTACCGCGATGGAGGCAAACCCAAAATCGTCTTCAACCAATGCCACCACATCACGCTCTTGAGGGGCATGAACAGTGCCGCGAATCACTGGCGAAACTTCAACCTTGATTTGTGCCTGCGGGCTTCTGATTAGAACCCGTAACTCATCGTCTCGATTCGCTTGAACAGAGGTAACTACCTGAGGCAAGCCTCGCCCAACTGCGTCAGCAATGCGTCGAAGCGCCTAGCGAACGTCGGTCAACGCCTGCTGGCGATTCGAACTGGGCAAATACGCCAAATCGATATCCACGGATAGACGAGGCAGGTCACGTACAAACAGATTGATGGCCGTTCCACCTTTAAGCGCAAAACATCGCTCCGCCGCAATGTAAGGGATGACCTGCACTAACAAACGAACCTGAGCGATATAACGAGCATCAAGCGCCACTGATAAAGCTCTCCGGCACGGTGATAAGGAACTCTTTATCGAGTCGACCACCCCGGATGATTTGGCGCTTGCCCTTCCCTAGATCGATGCTGGAAAGATCTATACGCCTATACCACGCGTGACTTGAGTTTCGTGCCAGCAGAAGAAAAACACGTTTGACTCGAACGGAGTTGCACGACTCAAGCAGGCGTTGCAGGCGTCTCGGGCTTAAGGCTCCCAACCCAGCGAATACATCGACCACACTGCTGAAAAGCACTTCATTGGCGCTTTGATGGATGAGTTCAAGTATTGCGCGTTCCGGGGTGGAGATTTTTAACTCAAATCGGCTGCGAGGCACCTGGAAAACTTGTAACGCCAAGTCTTCCATCGCGGCAAATAGCCCACCCGGATTGAAGCTGACGTTGACATTCCAAGGGTACTTACGGAACCAGCCTGGAAGGACGGCAGCCGGTGTGCCGAACAGATCGACAGTCGGTTTTCCAAATGTCAGGTAATGGCTGTATCCGACCAAACTCAACGCAGTCGCGCCTCCTGGCCAAACCTCAACCGAAGTGCCTTGCTGTAATGCGAATACACCGCCCTGCCAATCTATCTCGTCGCCCTTTCGTTTCCACGCACCATGACCGACACGCTCCACCCACCCGCTGAGTTGGTATTTGCGCACAAGGCCAGGCCCCACGCCGTGCTCATGAAGCCATGCCTGAGTTGCGACGGAACCAGACGGCCAGTCAGCAAGCAACTGGTTTATTTTCATATTCCATACACACCTAAAAGGTGATTATTTAAGAAAATAATAAACCAATTTGACACTGAACATGCTTTTCATCAACCCCAGATAGATACCCAGCCGGCAGCTCGCTGGCAGACTCTGCTCTCGGTAGCCTGTGAACGTCACAGCACGATGAAATTGTGCAAGGGGCGCCTTGCACAAATGCTCCCCTTGACTCTCCCCTATACAGCACCCCCTACCCTGAATCCCCCATTCAGGACACCCCACCATGCCCCACCGCATCCTGGTCATCCTCGGCCACCCCGCCACCACCAGCTTCTGCGCCGCCCTCGCCGATACCTACACCCGCAGCGCAAAAAGCGCCGGCCATGAGGTGCGCGTCCTACGCCTGGGCGAGCTGGATTTCGACCCGATCCTGCACAACGGCTACAGCCAGATCCAAGCCCTGGAACCCGACCTGCTCAGCGCCCAGGCCGACATCCTCTGGGCCACTCACCTGACCTTCGTGTTCCCGATCTGGTGGGGCGGCACCCCGGCGTTGTTGAAAGGTTTTATCGACCGCATTTTCCTACCCGGTTTTGCGTTCAAATACCGCTCGGGCAAGGCATTCCCCGACAAGCTGTTAGCGGGCAGGACCGCACATTTGTTGGTGGCCCTGGACACGCCGCCATGGTATTACCGCTGGATCTATCGCATGCCGGGCGTCCATCAGATGCGCACGGCCACCCTGGCGTTTTGCGGCATCAAGTCGACCCAGACGTTGCTGTTCGGGCCGGTGTTGGGATCGACAACAGCACGACGGGAAAAATGGCTGAAACAAGCCAGCGCACTCGCAGGAAAAGGGAGTTTTCATGTACATCGGCAAAGCCGCGCAACTGTCAGGCACGACCATCAAGGCGATTCGTCACTATGAGGCGATTGGCCTGTTGCCGCCGCCCCGACGGGAGGGCCAGTACCGGGTCTATTCCGAGCAGAGTGTCGAGCTGCTGATGTTTATCAAGTGCGCGCAACAGCTGGGGTTCAAGCTCAAGGAGTTGCAGGAAATCCTCCACGGCGACCCCGGCAATGCGCTGGCGCAGCAGCGCGCAGCGCAGGCGATTGCGCAGAAAAAACACGAGCTGATCACGCAGATTGAAGCCCAGCAAAAGGTGCTTGCCGGCTTGCTGGCCTTTGAGGCCAGCCTGGACGGTGCGCAAGGGCAGTGCCAGTTTGAACGCCTGGTTGAAACTGGCCGCCCGTCACGGTCTTAGTTGAGCACGTCGCCCCATTTGCGTTGCACTTCGCGTTCGCGATCAACGCTGATGCGGGTCAGTGCGTCCACCCAGGCCACTGCGCCGTTGTTGGCTTCCCGCAGCAACGACATGATGTCGTCCATCTCGAAGTCGCCCGGTTCGGCGACGAGAGCGTGTTCGTCGAGCATTTTCCTGACCAGTTCATTGAGCTGCTGTTTGCTCGCCACCTTGGTCATGATCAGCAACATGGGCATCACGTCATCATCGACGTTGAAGGTGCTGAAGGCGTTGTGCTCTTCGTAGCCACTCAAGATGACGCCGAAACCGTTGAGGAAACTTTCCAGAATCTTCTCTTGGCTGCGCACCGCCTCGGGCACCTTGTGGAAGGAAAAACCATACATGAGGGCCAAGGCAAAAAAGACCTGGTCCTCGACTTTCTTGTCGGGGAAGCCGATCAGTTTTTCGGCTTTGGGCAGCAGCGCTTCAAGGAAGCCAATGGGCAACTGCCAGATGAATTCGGCCTCTGGATCGTCGTGCAGCTCTTGCTTGAGCTCCTGCAAGATGACGCCCAGGGTCTCGATCGGTTGCTGCCCCGGACGCACCCCTGGCTCGTCATCCATCAACAGGTCGTCGAGGTCGGCATGGTAGCCACGGTTCACCGGCGTGATGTCCGGCAGCGCGGCGACACGTTCAGCTTCGCCGACCAGCAGTTTGTCGAGGAGCTTGTTGCGGTTTTCCAGGACGAAGCGCACGAAGGTTTCTTCCTTGAGCGCCAGGCGCACCACGCCCGGCAGGAAGGCATAAATGAACCCTCCAAGCTTCTCGACGTTAGCGTCATCACGCAAAGCAGCGAGGGACGCCTCGCCGGTTTTCTCCTTGAGGAAGGGCAGGATCTTCGGTTTGTTTTGCTCGATGGCTACAGCGACGTAGCCCAGCAGTTTGTCCTTGGCGCCGGCTTTTTTCTGTTGCTCGGAGGGGCTGCTGGCTTCGCTGTCGTCAATGACCGCCAGGGCGAAGATTTCTTCGGTTTGCACAGGCTCAGGCGCCGCACTCTCGGGCAGCGGAATGTCATCGGCCGAGGCTTGGCGCGCATCCACCAACGCTTGGTCGATCAGTGAGAAAAACTCGCCCAGTTCCTTTTCGCCGACCTGGGTGAAGGAACCGACTTTGCGCGCATTGATGTAAAGGTCGCGCTTCTCCACCGACAACCCTTCCAGATGGCGCCAGAAAAACAGGCGCGGCGCTTCAAATACCATTTTCAGCGCCAGCTTGCTCTCGCCCATCAGCACGCCCTCCTTGGCGCCGCCGAAGAGGGTGTCGTCGATCAGCACCAGCACTTCGTCTTCGCGCATATTGGCGCCGTAGGACTCCAGTGCCGCCTGCAGTTTTTTCTGCGGGATGTGCGGGCGCACGTACACGCGCTCCAGGCCCAGGCGCTCGGCCAGGTTGACAGTCATTTGCACCACGGCGTCGACTTGCGCAGCGCTCAATTCCTGGCTGCCGGCCGCCGCTTTCACTTCGGCACGCTTGGCGCTGGGCTGATCACCGGACTGGCTGCGCATCCACTCCAGCACCAACGAGAAACATTGGTTGAGATCGGCCTTGTCCGGCATGTTGAAGGCAATCGCCTGACGCTTGTTGAGGAAGAGTTTGCTGCCCTGAATCTCCAGGGACTGCACTTCGCTGTAGGCATAGCTGACAGCGTCGCTGAAGGTTTCGCGGATGGCCAGGCAGTCATGCCCGATCAGGCAGCCGTCCTTGCCGCTGCCGAACATGGTGTCGTCGATCAACACCACCACGTCGCTGGGGTCCAGCGTCAGATCGTAAGCCGCCAGGGCATTGCTCAGCAGCTTCTTGGGAATATTCGGCGCGACATGCACACGCCCCGAGCTTGAGTACTTTTTGGCCTGCAAGAACGCCAACAACGACATATCCCTATCTCCTCAAACGCGCTTTTTGTGCCTGCACTGTCCACGGGTGGCTGCAGGTCGTGGCGCAGAATAGCACTAGGCCATTACTGTGATAACCGCCTCTGCCACACGCTGGCGTCGCGAACCAGTGTTCTTGCGACAATTTCTCATTAGCACTACCATCCCTTCCCCCACCCCCTGAGCGGCGCTTCGTGCCATGTCCGACGACCCCGGCAACCGCAACCTCGGCCCGCTCTATCGCCGTCACCGCAATGAACTGCTGGCCTACCTCACGCGCCGGGTGAACTGCCGCGAAACCGCCAACGACCTGCTGCAAGACGCGTTTATCCGCCTGATGAACAGCGAAGTCGCCAAGATCGGCAACGTGCGCGCCTTCCTCTACCGCATCGCCAACAACCTGAGCATCGACCACGCCCGCCGCAACCGCGTACGCGGCATTCGCGACGAGCAGGAACTGCAAGACCTGGCCGGTGACGCCGACCCACAAGGCAGTGCGATCGCCGGAAATACCCTGGAGCATTTGCAGCGCCTGATCGATGGGCTACCCTCGCCCACCCGTGAAGTGTTTCTGCTGGCCCGGGTCGAGCAACTGAGCTACAAGGAAATCGCCATTCGCCTGGGCCTGGATGCCCGTGCGGTCGAGCGGCATTTGAACAAGGCCATGGCCCATTGCGCGGCGGTCCTGCAAGGCAACGAGTCCCGATGAATAATCACCCTGCACCCTCGCCGTCCGAACGTGATCAGCAAGCGCTGGATTGGTGGACGTGCCTGCGCAGCGCAGACGTCAGCGCCGAGCAGCGCAATGCGTACGCGCTGTGGCGTGCGGACCCGCTGAATGCCAATGCCTACCAGAATGTGGAAATGCTCTGGCGCCTGCTGGAGCAACCGGCCCACGCAGTACGACGCAGCGAACGACGCCGGCCGCTGCCACGACGCACGCTGTATGCCGCCGCTGCCTGCGTGTTGCTGGCCTTCGCCACGCTGATGCTGATGACCCCGCCGCTGAATACCTGGGGCAGTGATTACGCCACGGCCACCGGGCAGCAGCAGGACATCGCCCTGGCCGACGGCTCGCAGGTGCACCTGGACAGTGACAGCGCCGTCGATATCAGCCTCAACAATGATGAACGCCGCGTGCACCTGTTGCGCGGGCGGGCGTTCTTCGACGTGAGCCACGATGGCCGGCCGTTCGTGGTGCAAACCGGCAACACCCGGGTACGCGTGCTGGGCACGGCGTTTGCCGTCAGCCATGGCACGGCCGAAGACGAAGTCACGCTGCTGCGCGGCCGCGTCGAAGTGATGGGCGGCGGGCAACATCAGGTGCTGCAACCGGGCGAACAACTCAAGGTCATCGAGGGCCAGGTACAAGCGCCGCACACCGTCGATGCCGAGCGCCTGCTGGCCTGGCGCGACGGCCAACTGCGCGTGCGCAATGCACCGTTGCGCGAGGTGCTGGAGGAGTTGATGCGCTATCAGGGCGGCCGGGTGATATGGCTCGACGAGCAGGTCGGTCAGCGCCCCATCAGCGCCAGCTTCAACTTGAAACAGATCGACAGCGCCCTCGACGCGTTGATCAGCACCCAAAAATTGCGTACCACCGCACTCACCCGTCGCGTGCTGATCGTGCGCGGTTGATCGCCACGCAAAAATTATTTTCGCCTCCCACGGTAATTCGGCTGCCTGCTGCGTCTTACCCCGCACTTAGGAAGAATTATCATTTGTAGTCCGGGGAGGATGTATGCCGTATTCACAGGTCACGGGGTTCAACTACTTACCGCTGGCGGTCGCTTTGATGGCGGCCAGCTTGCCACTGTCCTACGTCCAGGCGGCCACGCCGACGACAAACGCGGCGAGCAGCCAACGTTTAAGTTTCAATATCGCCGCGCAATCGCTCACCGACGCGCTGGACCAGTTCGCGCAGCAAAGCGGCTACCAAGTGCTGTACGACGCGGCACAAGCCAATGGCCTGCGTTCCGCTGAACTGCACGGCGAACATACCCCACAGCAAGCGCTGGCCATCCTCACCGGCGGCACCCACGCCCGCTACAGCCAGCCGAACGCCAGCAGTTTTGTGATCGATATCCCGGCCAGTGCGAGCGACACCCTGCAATTGGCGCCAGTGAGCATCTCCGGCAAGGCGCCCGGCTCCACCACCGAAGGTACCGGTTCCTACACCACGCAGTCGTCCAGCAGCTCCAACCGTTTGAACATCGCGCTCAAGGAAACCCCGCAGTCCGTCACGGTGATCACCCAGCAGCGCATCGCCGACCAGAAACTCTCGAACCTGACGGACGCCATGGAGGCCACCTCCGGCATCACCGTGGTACGCGAAGGCCAGGGCGCGGACTCCGACGCCTATTACTCGCGCGGTTTCGCCATCAGCAACTTCGAGATCGACGGCGTACCGACCTCGTCGCGCATGGACAACTACACCCAGAACACCGCCATGTACGACCGCGTCGAAGTGGTGCGCGGCGCCACCGGCCTGATCAGCGGCATGGGCCAACCGTCGGCCACCATCAACCTGATCCGCAAACGACCCACCGCCACGCCCCAGGCCAGCATCAGCGGCGAAGCCGGCAGTTGGGACCGCTACGGCACCTCGGTGGACGTCTCCGGGCCGCTCACCGACGCCGGCAATATCCGTGGCCGCATGGTGATGGACTACAAGAACCAGCATTCCTGGGTCGATCGTTACAAGCAGGACACCAACCTGGTCTACGGCATCAGCGAGTTCGACCTCAGCGACAGCACCCTGCTGACCCTGGGTTTCAGCTACCAGACCGTGCACACCAACGCGCCGCCGCGTAGCGGTTTCCCCCTGTTCGACAGCGCTGGCGGGCGTACGGATTTCAAGCGTTCCTACAACACCGCCACCGATTGGTCCTTCTACGATCACCAGCAGACCAGCTACTTCGCGTCCCTGGAGCAGCAGTTCGATAACGGTTGGAGCGCCAAGCTCGACTTCACCCGCACCGAAAACAAATACGATTCGGCCATCGACTTTCTCTCCGGCAACCCCGACCCGGCCACCGGCCTGGGCGGCCTGGTGATCCCCAACAAGTTTCAGGGCAACCCCAAGCAGAACGCGATAGACGCCTATGTCACCGGCCCGTTCGAATTCCTCGGGCGTGAGCATGAATTGATCGCCGGGATGCAGCTGTCGCAAATCCGCAATACCAACGCGCCGGACTACGGCGGCTGGATGCGCGCCTGGACCGGCTACGACGGCACCATCGGGCCGATCTACGACTGGGACGGCAGCGCGCCCAAGCCCGACTTCGAGAAAAAGGGCAAAGAGGACTTCAAGGAAAACCAGTACTCGGCCTACCTCACCTCGCGCTGGCACCTCAATGACGCCACCAGCCTGATCCTCGGCGGGCGCCTGATCAACTGGAAGCAGACTGACGACGTCTCCTACACCGCCGCAGGCTACGACGACATCCACCTCGACCGCGAAGAAAACGGCGTGTTCATCCCCTATGGCGGCCTGGTCTACGACCTCAGCGACCGCTGGTCGGTGTACGGCAGCTACACCAAGATCTTCAGCCCGCAAAGCGACCAGACCGTCAGCGGCTCCTACCTGGCGCCGCTGGAAGGCACCGGCTATGAGTTGGGCATCAAGGGCAGCTTCAATGACGACACGCTGAACACCAGCCTGGCGTTGTTCCGCCTGGAGCAGGACAACCTCTCACAGCCAGACGGCAACAAGCTGACGCCCACACTGTTCCAGGCCTACAAAGCCGTGCAAGGCACCACCACCCAGGGCGTGGAGCTGGAACTCAACGGCGAACTGGCCCCGGGCTGGAACGCCGCCGGCGGCTACACCTACAGCGTCAGCACCGACGCCGATGACCAACGCATCGCCACACAAATCCCCCGCCACAGCATGAAACTGTTCACCACCTACCGCCTGTCCGGCCCCCTGGACAAACTGACCGTCGGCGGCGGCTTCAACTGGCAGAGCAAAACCGGCTTCGACCTGAGCTACTACACCCAGGAAAGCTATGCCGTGGCCAACCTGATGGCGCGCTACGAAATCACGCCAAACCTGTCGGCGTCGGTGAACCTCAACAACGTGTTCGACAAGGAGTACTTCACCACCACCAGCGCCGGGGTTTACGGGGCGCCGCGGAATCTGATGACGGGCTTCAAGTACGATTTCTGACGGTGGACGGTGAGCCGAATACATTGCACAATCGGCTCACCAAATGAGCCGAATAGCCTTTTTATTCGGCTCACCCACTCAGGTACTGCTCCATGGACCACCCCTTCTGGGTCTGGCAACACGCCGACTGGCCGCACTTCCACTGGCAACCGGGTCGCCTGGCGGTCTTGTTGCGCGAGTGCGGACAAGCCCAAGGCAAGCTGCTGGGCATGCTCGGCACGGTCAGCCAGGCGGTCAACGCGCAGAATGAACTGGATGCGTTGCTGCAAAATATCCTGACTTCTTCGGCAATCGAGGGGGAACAGTTGAATGTGGGCTCGGTACGCTCGTCCCTGGCGCGACGTCTGGGTTTGGAGCCGGTGAAGGACGCCCGCGTCAGCCGCCGCAGCGAAGGCCTGGCGGAGCTGGTGCTGGATGCCACGCAACAATTCGCCCAACCCTTTACCCTCGCCCGCCTTTTGAATTGGCATCATTTGTTGTTCCCGACGCCTGAAGCCGGTTTTGCTGCGCGTGCGCTGAATATCGGCGCATTGCGCGGGGATGAGCCGATGCAGGTGGTGTCGGGCCGGCTTGATCGACCGACGGTGCATTTCGAGGCGCCGCCGCGCAAAGGCCTGGAACACGCGCTGGATGAGTTCCTGCAATGGTTCGAAACCAGCCGCGACCAACCGGAGCTTGATCCACTCGTCCGCGCCGGCGTCGCGCATTTCTGGTTTGTCACGCTGCACCCGTTCGACGACGGCAATGGTCGCCTGACCCGCGCCATCACTGACCTGGCATTGGCCCAGGGCGAGCACCAGGCCATTCGTTTTTATGCCATGTCGGCCAGCATCCTTGAGGACCGCGCGGGTTATTACCAGGCGCTGGAGTCGAGCCAAAAAGCCACGCTGGATATCACCGACTGGCTCGAATGGTTCCTCAAGACCTTGCTGCGCAGCGTGCAACAGGCCATGGCGCAGATTGACCGGGTGCTCGACAAGAGCCGGTTCTGGCAGCAGCACCGCGACCTCGTGCTGTCTGCCGAACAGATCAAAGTGCTCAACCGCTTGCTGGACGGCGGGGAAAAGGGCTTTGAACAGGGTATCAGCGCCGCCCAGTACCAGGCCGTGGCCAAGGTGTCGAAGGCGACCGCCACGCGTCACCTGGCTGATCTGCTGGAGAAAAACTGCCTGGTGCGATTGCCCGGCGGAGGCCGTAGTACGCGTTATCAAATCAATGCCTTGGGCGATTGAGCCGCCCCGCTCATTTGCCCGCTTATTTGCCCAGCATCCCCATGTCTGCTAGTGTCGCGCCGGTTTACCGTCTACCGGAATAGCCGCCATGGCCCGCAAAAAAGTTGCACTCGATTTCGAACAATCCCTCGCCGACCTGCAAACCCTGGTCGAGCGTCTGGAGAACGGCGAGTTGTCGCTGGAAGACTCGTTGACAGCGTTTGAGCAAGGCATCGGCCTGACCCGCGACTGCCAGAGCGCCTTGGCGCAGGCGGAGCAGAAGGTCCAGGTGCTGCTGGAGCGTGACGGGGAGTTGGCCGAAGAACCCTTCGATGCGGAACAGCCGGAATGATCGACGCGTATCAGGCCAGTAGCCAAGCCCGGGTCAATGCGGCGCTGGAGCCCTTGTTTGTTGCGCCAAGCCCCGAACTCAAGCGCCTGTATGAAGCCATGCGCTACAGCGTGATGAATGGCGGCAAGCGTGTGCGCCCGTTGCTGGCGTATGCCGCGTGCGAAGCCCTCGGCGCACCGGCCGAGCAGGCCAATGGCGCGGCCTGTGCGGTGGAGTTGATCCACGCCTACTCCCTGGTACACGACGATTTGCCGGCCATGGACGACGACGACCTGCGTCGCGGCCAGCCGACCACCCACAAGGCCTTTGACGAAGCCTGTGCGATTCTCGCCGGTGACGGTCTGCAAAGCCTGGCGTTCAGCGCCCTGCTGGACCCTGCGCTGAGCAGCGTCAACGCCGAGATCCGCTTGCGCATGGTCACCGCCCTGGCCGTCGCCGCGGGCCCTGCCGGGATGGTCGGTGGTCAAGCCATCGACCTTGGTTCGGTCGGCCAGAAGCTCGATCAACAGGCCCTGGAATACATGCACCGGCACAAGACCGGTGCACTGATCGAAGCCGCCGTGCACCTCGGCGCCCTGGCCAGTGGCCGCGCCGACGCCGCGCAACTGGCGGCGCTGAACACCTATTCCCGCGCCATCGGCCTGGCGTTCCAGGTGCAGGACGACATCCTCGACGTCGAAAGTGACACCGCCACCCTCGGCAAACGCCAGGGCGCCGACATCGCACGGGACAAGCCGACGTATCCGGCACTGCTCGGGCTTGCAGCCGCGAAGGCCTATGCCCTGGAACTGCGCGACCTGGCCCTGGCCGCCCTGCGACCTTTCGACGCGGCGGCCGAGCCCCTGCGTGACCTGGCGCGGTATATCGTCGAACGCCGGCACTGATCAGGGCGGCCTTTGCGGCCGCATATCGGCCAAGTTCGGCGCTCTGCGTGGGCAGTTTGCGATGCTTGAGGTAAACTGCCGCCTCTTCTTATACCTATAACGATTCGCCTGATGCCCACGACGTTTCAAGAGATTCCCCGCAAGCGCCCGTCCACGCCCCTGCTCGACCGTGCTGCCACGCCGGCCGGCCTGCGTCGTCTGGGTGAAGCCGAGCTGGAAACCCTGGCCGATGAGTTGCGCCTGGAATTGCTCTACACGGTCGGCCAGACCGGTGGGCATTTCGGTGCCGGCCTGGGCGTCATCGAGCTGACTATCGCCCTGCATTACGTGTTCGACACCCCGGACGACCGGCTGGTGTGGGACGTGGGCCATCAGGCGTATCCGCATAAAATCCTCACCGGCCGCCGCGAACAAATGGGCAGCCTGCGCCAGAAGGACGGCATTGCCGCCTTCCCGCGCCGCGCCGAGAGCGAGTACGACACCTTTGGCGTCGGCCACTCCAGCACCTCCATCAGTGCCGCGCTGGGCATGGCCATCGCCGCCCGCCTGCAAGGCAGCGATCGCAAGGCGATTGCGGTGATCGGTGATGGCGCGCTGACCGCGGGCATGGCCTTCGAAGCGCTGAACCATGCGCCGGAAGTGGACGCCAACATGTTGGTGATCCTCAACGACAACGACATGTCGATCTCGCGCAACGTCGGTGGCCTGTCCAATTACCTGGCCAAGATCCTCTCCAGCCGCACCTACGCCAGCATGCGTGAAGGCAGCAAGAAGGTGCTCTCGCGTCTGCCCGGCGCGTGGGAAATTGCCCGGCGCACCGAAGAATATGCCAAGGGCATGCTGGTACCCGGCACCCTGTTCGAAGAGCTGGGCTGGAACTACATCGGCCCGATCGACGGCCACGACCTGCCGACCCTGATCGCCACGCTGCGCAACATGCGTGACCTCAAGGGCCCGCAGTTCCTGCACATCGTCACCAAGAAAGGCAAAGGCTTCGCCCCGGCGGAAGTCGACCCGATTGGCTACCACGCCATCACCAAGCTGGAACCGTTGGACGCTCCCGCCGCCGCGCCGAAAAAGGCCAGCGGGCCGAAGTATTCCGGTGTGTTCGGCGAATGGCTGTGCGACATGGCCGCCGCCGACCCGCGCCTGGTGGGCATTACCCCGGCGATGAAGGAAGGCTCCGACCTGGTGGCGTTCAGCGAGCGTTTCCCGCTGCGTTACTTCGACGTGGCGATTGCCGAGCAGCACGCCGTCACGTTCGCCGCCGGCATGGCCTGTGAAGGCGCCAAACCGGTGGTGGCGATCTACTCCACCTTCCTGCAACGTGGCTACGACCAGTTGGTGCATGACGTCGCGGTGCAGAACCTCGACGTGCTGTTCGCCATCGACCGCGCAGGCCTGGTGGGCGAAGACGGCCCGACCCACGCCGGCAGCTTCGACTTGTCCTACCTGCGCTGCATCCCCGGCATGCTGGTGATGACGCCGAGCGACGAAAACGAACTGCGCAAGATGCTCACCACCGGCCACCTGTACAACGGCCCGGCCGCCGTGCGCTACCCGCGCGGCAACGGCCCGAATGCGGTGATCGAGAAGGACCTGGAACCGATCGAGATCGGCAAGGGCATCGTGCGCCGCCAAGGCAGCAAGACCGCCTTCCTGGTGTTTGGCGTGCAATTGGCCGAAGCCTTGAAGGTCGCCGAGAAGCTCGACGCCACCGTGGTCGATATGCGCTTCGTCAAACCGTTGGACGAAGCCCTCGTACGCGAAATCGCCGCCAGCCATGAACTGCTGGTGACGGTCGAAGAAAACGCCATCATGGGCGGTGCGGGCGCGGCGGTCAGCGAGTTCCTGGCGCGGGAGAACATCCTCAAGTCGGTGCTGCACCTGGGCTTGCCGGATGTGTACGTCGAACACGCCAAGCCGGCGCAGATGCTGGCGGAGTGTGGGTTGGATGAGGCAGGGATTGAAGCGTCGGTGCGCGAGCGCATGGCGCTGCTGGGCCTGTAACCCAATCCCCCGATCGAAACCGGATCAAAATGTGGGAGCGGGCTTGCCCGCGAATACGGTGGATCAGCCAGCTTATTGGTAGCTGACCCACCGCATTCGCGGGCAAGCCCGCTCCCACATTTGTTTTGTGTCGACTTCAAACTCTAAGGACAGACCATGAAACGCCTGCACCTCGCCCTGCTGCTTCTACCTGCCCCCGAACTGCTCGCCGACACCCGCGACCAAGCGCTCACCCTCCCCGACGTGGTCATCAGCGCCAACCGCCAGGTGCAGGCGCGCAACGACAGCAGCGCCGCCAACACCGTATTCACCCGCGACGACATCGACCGCCTGCAACCCACCAGCCTCACGGATCTGCTCAGCCGCGCGCCCGGCGTGCAAATCGCCCCCACCGGCGGGCGTGGCAGTTTGCCGGGGGTTTATATTCGCGGCACAAAATCCGCCCAGAGCCTGGTGCTGGTGGACGGTCAGCGCATCGCCAACACCACCTCCGGCGACAGCGGCCTGCAATACCTGAATGTCGATCAGATCGAACGGGTGGAAGTGCTGCGCGGTTCGCGCTCGGTGATTTACGGCAGCGACGCGATTGGCGGGGTGATCCAGGTTTTCACCCGGCGTAATGCCGGGCAAGGTCTACAACCGCGCTTGAAGTTGGGCTTTGGCAGCCACCAGACCTGGGAGCGCAGCCTCGGGCTGTCCGGGGGTGATGAACGCACGCGCTTCAACCTGGGCGCGAGTCTGGATGAAACGGCGGGCATCAACTCGACACATGCGTCATTCCCCAGCGATGGCGACCATGATGCCTATCGCAACCAGTCCATCAGCGTGAACCTCAGTCATGCTTTCAGCGATGAACTGTCGGTGGGCTTCAACCTGCTGGATAGCCGTGGCAAGTCCGAATACGACAACAGCTTCGGCCGTTATGACTTCGCCAGCGGGCAAAGCGTGGGGCAAAAACCCTACACCAACTACACCGTGAGCAGCGCCAGCGCCTATGTCGACGCGAGCCTCGGTGAGCGCTGGCAGTCGCGCGTGGAACTGGGCCACAGCGAGAATCGCGACACCAAGCGCGACACCCTCAGCGATGAATTCAGCGTGTTCAACACCTACCGCGACTCGGTCAACTGGCAGAACGACCTGACCCTGAACGAGCAGAACAACCTGATACTCGGCGCGGATTGGTACGAAGACCGTTTCCACGGTTCCACCACCTTTACCGAAAACAGCCGCTGGAATCGCGCCGCGTTTGTGCAGCATCGCTTTCACGGCGCGTGGTTCTCGACCGAGTTGGGCCTGCGTCGCGACCAGAACCAGCAGTTCGGCGGGCAGAACAGCTGGAGCGCCAGCGTCACCTTGCCGCTCAACCCCGATAACGACCTGCTGCTGAGCTACAGCGAAGGCTTCCGCGCGCCGACCTTCAACGACCTGTATTACCCCGACACCAAGTACAGCAACCCGAACCTGCAGCCCGAGACCTCAAAGAGCTACGAGCTGCAATGGCGTAGCCAATTGAGCGACAGCACGCGCCTGGAAGCCTCGCTGTACCGTACCGACCTGCGCGATGCGATCATCCTCGACAGCGCCAGCAAGCCGCAAAACGTCGCATCGGCACGTATCAATGGCTTTGAGGCCGCGCTCAAGCAAGAGCTGTTTGGCTGGCAAGGCAACCTGGGGCTATCGCTTATCGACCCGCGTGACCGCGAAAGTGGCCACACCCTGGCCCGCCGGGCGCGTCGTACGTTGAGCCTGGACCTGGACCGGCAGTTCGATCGGCTGGGGGTGGGCGCCAGCTGGCAGGCGATCAGCAGCAGCTATGACGCGCAGGACAACACACAACGCCTGGGCGGCTATGCGCTGCTCGGCTTGCGCAGCAGTTGGGCGTTGAATCGGGAAGTGGCGTTGTCGCTGAAGGTCGATAACCTGTTGGACAAGTCGTTTGCGCGGGCGATGTATAGCTATGACGATGCGGACTTCAAGAACAATCAGGCTTATCGGGAAGAAGGCCGGGTGTGGATGGTTGGTGTGCCCTGGACACCTGAGATTTGATCGGCGCCTGCACTGGCCTCTTCGCGGGCAAGCCCGCTCCCACATTTTGAATGTATTCACAGATCTAAACTGTGGGAGCTGGCTTGCCTGCGATAGCGGTCTCACAGGTCAGGCGATATCACCTGACACAACCGCGCCACCGCCTCCACCATCTGCCCACTGGGCCGCTCCAGCCCTTTATCCGGCACCAACCGCACGCGTGCAGCCATGTTTGGCCAGACACTCCAGGCATCTTTCTGAGCTTGATCCCCCACCAGGATCACCTCGGGATCACGCTGTAACACCGATTCGATACTCACCTGCGGGGCGGGCAATGTGAGGTCATCGAACACATTACGTGCGCCGCAAACGCTTAGCGCATCGCTGATGATCTGCCCGCCGCCCACGGTGTAGAGCGGCTGGTTCCACACTTGGTAGAACACCCGCAACGGCTGATCCCGATGGTAGCGCTGGCGCAGTTCGCCCAGGCGCTGGCGCAACTGTGCGGCCAGCTGGCGCCCGGCATCTGCACGGCCCAACGAGTCCGCGATGGCCTGGACCTGGCTGGCGAGCTGTTCAAGGCTATGGGGTTCGGCCACGTAGACGGGGATGTTCAAGCGCTGCAACTGCTCACGCTGCGCCGGACCGACGCTGCCGGGCCAGAGCAGGATCAGGTCGGGCTTGAGACTGAGCAGGCGCTCGATGTTCAACTGGCCGTAGTGCCCGACCGACGGCAGCGTCGCCAGGGCGGCGGGCCGTTCGCCGCCGTCGAGCACGCCCACCAGCAGGTCGGCGGCGCCCAGTTCAACCACGATTTCAGAGAGGGATGGCGCCAGGCTGACCACGCGTTCGGCCGCCTGCGCCTGGACGCTGCATGCCAGCAGCAGGAGCGCCAGCCAGGGGCGCTTCATCCCAGTTGACGGGGGATGCGATAGAGGTAGAACAGCACCAGGGTCGAGAGCGCCAATAGAAACAACGGCACCGCTTCCAGGCCGACAAACACGGCCAGCGCGCCGATCCAGGCGGGCACGGCGGCAATCAGCAAGGCGGTACGCCGACGGGCTGCGAGGGTGATCCAGGCGGCGGGTTCTTCGGGGGTGTCGAGGGCTTTCGAGGTGGCGATCAGCGCGTGTTTATAGCCGTGGAAATAGCGCAGGCTGAGAAACATCGAGGCCACGCCGGCAATAAAGAACGGCATGGCCAGCACGGGCAGCAGGGATTCGGCTTGGCCGAACACCAGGTTGATCACAAACAAGGGCAGCAGTGCCAGGGCCAGGTACTGCCACCAGTTGAAGGACAGTCGCCGTTTCACCTGGCCACGGGTCACGCGCGGTCAACCTCGCCCTGGTGCTCGTTGCCCATCATGTGGTCGAGCTTGCTGGCCTTGGTGGCCAGGTAGAGTTTGTTGTGCGGGTTGTGCCCGGTGTGCAGCGGCACGCGCTCGGCGACGGTGATGCCCATCTCGGTCAAGGCTTTGACCTTGCGCGGGTTGTTGGTCATCAGGCGCAGGGATTTGACCCCCAGGTGTTCGAGCATCGGCAGGCAGATCGCGTAGTCGCGCTGGTCGGCGGCAAAGCCCAGGCGCTCATTGGCCTCGACGGTATCGGCGCCGCCATCTTGCAGCTCGTAGGCGCGGATCTTGTTCATCAGGCCAATGCCACGGCCTTCCTGACGCAAGTACAACAGCACACCACGGCCTTCACGGGCGATGGCGCGCATCGCTGCTTCGAGTTGCGAACCGCAGTCGCAACGCTGGCTGAACAGGGCGTCACCGGTCAGGCACTCGGAGTGCACGCGGCCCAGCACCGGTGCGCCGTCAGCGATATCGCCAAGGCTGAGCACAACGTGCTCGCGCCCGGTGGCTTCTTCAAGAAAGCCGTTCATGGTGAACGTGGCAAAAGGGGTAGGCAGCTTGGAAGCGGCGACGAAAACGACGGGCACCGTGTGCTCCTGATTTCAGTTTTTACAAAGGCGGCCATTGTAACAGCACGTTCCTACAGACGCTTAAGCTGAATTATCGTTGATAAAGATCAATAGGTTCGATTGGCCTTCCACTCGGTTCTATGCAGATCAGAACGGGTAGGGTTGCTTCCAGCGCTCGAAGATCGCCTTCAATTCGCCGCTTTTCACCAATGCCTCGACGCGCTGGTCATACACCGCCATCAACGCCCGCCCCCGCTCAGTATCGGCAAAGCCGATATACAACGGCAGCTCGGCAATGTGGGTGAGCTGGAACTTCGACGGCTCCTCGGATTGACTGAGGACGTACTTCGCCTCGCTCAGCGCATCGATATAGAAGTCTGCCCGACCGTGTTGCAGCATCGGCAAAATGCCATCGCGGCGTTCGATTTGGTTGAACCGGTGGACATTGGGCAAATATTCCTCGTACTTGTAGCCACGCACCCAGGCCAAGCGGTAGTCGCCCAGTGTCGCCAGGGTTGGCGTCGGCGTGCTGGCCAGCCCGAGGGCGTAGATGTGGTCGGAGTCAAAGTTCCAATGGGGGTAGAGCACGCCGGTGGCTTCGTCCCGGTAGGAACCGACCCAGCCATCCACCTCGCCGCGCTGGGCCAGGCCAACCGAGCGGGTATACGGCACAGTGCGGGTTTGCAGCTGTATCCCGGCCGGCTCGAACACTTCACGCAACACGTCCCAGGCCAGGCCGCTGCCATCAGCGTTGGTGTAGTCGTCCCAGGCTTCGCTGGCGAGCATGACTTTGCCGGGAGCCTCATCGGCGTAGGCCAGAGGCATGAAGGCGCACAGCAGGATCAGCAGCCAGTGGCGCACATCCATGGTGACAAGCTCCTACTCCGTAAAGACCCTGTAGAGATTAGCGCAGGTCGCCGACTTACGGCGCTTCGCGAAAGTGCTGATAGCCACGCACGGCCGGGGTGATGTCCTGGCCGTTGGCGTCCAGCAGCGTCACGCCCTGCCCCGCCTCGACCCGGCCGATCACATGGATCGGCCAACCGTTTGCCAGCAGCGACGCCAGTTCGCCGGGCGGTAGGGTGAACGCCAGCACGTAGTCGTCGCCCCCGCTCAAGGCCGCCACGCGCGCGTCGTCGTCACCGACAAACGCCAGCAGCGCCTGGGACAACGGCAACCGCTGGCGTTCGATCAACAGGCTGACAGCCGAGGCCTTGGCGATATGCCCGCAATCGGCCAGCAACCCGTCGGAGATATCCATGGCCGAGGTCGCCTTGCCCCGCAACGCCAGCCCCAACGCCAACTGCGGTTGCGGCGACCAATAGTGCGCCAGCAACGGCTCGGCAATCGCCGCCTCGGCGCTGCGCTGGCCCAGCACCAGTGGCAAGGCGCCAGCGGCATCTCCCAACTCGCCGCCCACACACAACAAATCGCCCGGCTGCGCCCCGCCGCGCGTCAACGCCTGCCCGGCGGGCACCCGGCCAAACACGGTCAGGGTCAGGCTCAGCGGGCCACGCGTGGTGTCACCGCCCACAAGGCCAACGCCGCAGCTTTGCGCCATGGCGTTCAAACCCTGGGCATAGCGTTGCAGCCAATCGGCATCGACGGTCGGGGTGGTGAGGGCAAGGGTGAATGCAAGGGGGTTGGCGCCCATGGCGGCCAGGTCGCTCACGGCCACGGCCAACGAGCGCTGGCCGAGCAGGAACGGGTCGCAGGGGTCGGAAAAGTGCACCCCAGCCACCAAGGTATCGGTGGAGATTGCCAGCTGCTCCCCGGCGGGGAGCGCCAGCAAGGCGCAGTCGTCGCCGATCCCCAGGGCAATGCCTTCGCCGCCCTGCGCACAAGGCGCGGCGGCGAAGTATTTGCGGATCAGCTCAAACTCGCCCATTGCGAATCAAGCGCAGGTTAGCGCTTGTACGCCTTCACTTCGGCTTCACGCAGGCGCGGGGCCAGCTTGTCGAGCACGCCGTTGACGAACTTGTGACCGTCGGTCGAACCATAGACTTTCGCCAGTTCGATGCCTTCGTTGATCACTACGCGGTACGGCACGTCGACGCGGTACAGCAGTTCCCAGGCAGACAGGCGCATCACGCACAGTTCAACCGGGTCCAGCTCCTCGATGGTCAGGTCCAGGCAAGGGGCCAGGGCCGTGTCGATCTCGGTCAGGTGCGCATGCACACCGTGCAGGATGTCGTGGAAGTACGGCAGGTCGGCGAAGGTAAAATCGTTGTCGACGCGAAACTGCGCTTCGATTTCGTTCAGCGAAGTACCGGCCAGGTGGCGCTGATACAGGGCCTGGGTCGCCAACTGACGAGCAGCGCGACGCTTCTCGTTCTTGGACGGCTTGCCGGCATCGGCTGGACGTGGCTCGCGCGGGTTGAAGTTGTCGCTCTCGTCGGAAATCACTTGGCCTCCAACTGCGACAGCAGGCTGACCATTTCCAGGGCGGACAAGGCAGCTTCAGCGCCTTTGTTGCCGGCCTTGGTGCCGGAACGCTCGATGGCTTGCTCGATGGAATCCACGGTCAGCACGCCGAACGCAACCGGTACGCCGAACTCCATGGACACCTGGGCCAAGCCCTTGGTGCATTCGCCAGCCACGTATTCGAAGTGCGGAGTACCGCCACGAATGACCGCGCCCAGGGCGATGATCGCCGCGTATTCACCCTGCTGCGCAACTTTTTGCGCAACCAGTGGAATTTCGAAGGCGCCAGGCGCACGGATGATAGTGATGTCGCTCTCGCTCACACCGTGGCGAACCAGGGCGTCCACGGCACCGCTTACCAGGCTTTCAACCACGAAGCTGTTGAAGCGGCCCACTACCAGGGCGTAGCGGCCTTTGGGGGCGATGAAGGTACCTTCGATGGTCTTCAGGGTCATTCGACAAATCTCTTAAAGAGCCGGGACGCGCAAACGGCGTCCCTTAGTGATGATTTAACCGCGAACAAGGGGCAAGGATCGCCGGCCTTTATTCGGAGGGCACGTATTCTACTACTTCCAGGTCGAAACCGGATATGGCATTAAATTTCATGGGTGCGCTCATCAGGCGCATTTTGCGCACACCGAGGTCACGCAGGATCTGCGAACCGGCACCGACAATGCTGTAGGTGGTCGGTTTTTTCACCGGCGCGTGGTCGGCGGTTTCGCGGATATGCGCCAGCAACACATCGCCATCCAGCGGGTGGCCGAGCAACAGCACCACGCCACTGCCTGCCTCGGAAACCGCAGCCATGGCGGCGCGCAGGCTCCAGCGACCCGGTTGCTTGACCATCAGCAGGTCGCGCAGCGGGTCCATGTTGTGCACACGCACCAGGGTCGGCTCTTCGGCGCAAATGGTGCCCAGGGTCAGGGCCATGTGCACGTCGCCTTCCACTGAATCACGGTAGGTCACCAAATTGAATTGGCCCAGTTCGCTGTCCAGTGGCTGCTCGGCAATCCGCTGAACGGTACGTTCGTGGATCATCCGGTAGTGGATCAGGTCGGCAATGGTGCCGATCTTGAGGTTGTGTTCGGCGGCGAAGGTTTCCAGTTCCGGGCGACGGGCCATGGTGCCGTCGTCGTTCATCACTTCGCAGATCACCCCGCTTGGCTCGAAACCGGCCATGCGCGCCAGGTCGCAGGCGGCTTCGGTGTGGCCGGCACGGGCCAGGGTGCCACCGGGCTGGGCCATCAGCGGGAAGATGTGGCCGGGGCTGACGATGTCTTCGGCCTTGGCGTCCTTGGCGGAAGCGGCTTGCACGGTGCGTGCGCGGTCAGCGGCGGAGATACCGGTGGTGACACCCGTCGTGGCTTCGATGGACACGGTGAACTTGGTGCCAAAACCCGAGCCATTGCGCGGCGCCATCAACGGCAGCTTGAGCAGTTCGCAGCGCTCGCGGCTCATGGGCATGCAGATCAGCCCGCGGGCGTGCTTGGCCATGAAGTTGATGTGCTCGGCCTGGCACGCCTCGGCGGCCATGATGATGTCGCCTTCGTTCTCGCGGTCTTCGTCATCCATCAGGATGACCATCTTGCCTTGGCGGATGTCTTCAACCAGTTCTTCGATGCTATTGAGCGCCACGCGGCACCCCCTTGGTCAGGATTTCAGGTAGCCGTTAGCGGCCAGAAAACTTTCGGTGATGTTACTGCCGGTTGGCTCTGCGGCCTTATCGCCCAACAACAGGCGCTCCAGGTAACGGGCAAGCAAGTCCACTTCCAGGTTCACCCGGCGACCTGGCTGGTAAGACGCCATGATGGTTTCGCTGAGGGTGTGGGGAATGATGGTCAGTTCGAATTCGGCGCCGTTCACGGCGTTCACGGTCAGGCTGGTGCCATCGACGGTGATCGAGCCTTTGTGGGCGATGTACTTGGCCAACTCTTTGGGCGCGCGAATGCGGAATTCCACGGCACGCGCGTTTTCGCTGCGCGCAACCACTTCGCCGACGCCGTCGACGTGACCGCTGACCAGGTGGCCGCCCAGGCGGGTGGTCGGGGTCAGGGCTTTTTCCAGATTGACCGGGCTGCCGGCCTTGAGGTCGTTCATCGCGGTGCAGTCCAGGGTTTCCCGGCTGACGTCGGCGGCAAAGCCGTTGCCTGGCAACTCGATGACCGTCAGGCACACGCCGTTGATGGCGATGCTGTCGCCCAGTTTGACGTCGCCGAGGTCCAGCTTGCCGGTTTCAACCGACAGGCGTACGTCGCCGCCTTTTGGGGTCATGGCACGGATGCTGCCGATGGATTCGATGATGCCGGTGAACATGGCCTTCTCCTGGAAAACGGTGCGGGGCTCTTGAGCGCCCGGTCAGAATTATACGCTCGCTGCTGGCACAGGGATGGCAGTGACTCGCCAGTCATCGCCTACAGCGCGCATTTCAGTGATCTTGAGTTGGGGGGCGTCCGCCAATTTCTCAAGCGGCCAGTCCAGCAAAGGCCGCGCGGCGGAGCCGAGGAACTTGCCGGCGATGAAAATCACGTACTCATCCACCAGGCCTTGCTGGGCAAAGGCGCCCGCCAGGCTTGGGCCGGCTTCCACCAACACTTCGTTGACGCCACGGGCCGCCAGGGCCACCAGCGCCGAACGCAGGTCGACCTGACCCTCGACGCCCGGCACCACCAGGCACTCGGGGCCACGGGGGAACTGGTTTTCCGGCGTCACACAGGTAATGACCAGCGCCGGGCCGGCCTTGAAGAACGGCGCGTTGAGCGGCACGCGCAAGCGGCCATCGATCAACACGCGCAAGGGCGGACGCGACATGGCCAGTGCGGTGGTCTCTGCATCCAGGCCCAACTCGGCGGCGCGCACGGTCAGGCGCGCACCGTCGGCCAGCACGGTGTCGGCGCCGGTCAGTACCACGCTGGCCTCGGCCCGCAGGCGTTGCACGGCGGCACGGGCGGCGGGACCGGTGATCCATTGGCTCTCGCCGCTGGCCATCGCGGTGCGGCCGTCCAGGCTCATCGCCAGCTTGACCCGCACAAACGGCAGGCCGTGTTCCATGCGTTTAAGGAAACCGGGGTTCAACGCACGCGCTTCACTTTCCAGCACGCCGCTGCAGATTTCGATCCCGGCCTGGGCCAGACGCTGCATACCGCGCCCCGCCACTTCCGGGTTCGGGTCCTGCATACCCGCCACCACCCGCGCCACGCCGGCACTCACCAGCGCATCGGCGCAGGGCGGCGTGCGGCCGTGGTGGCTACAGGGTTCGAGGGTCACGTACACCGTGGCGCCACGGGCCTTGTCACCGGCGGCGCGCAGGGCGTTGGGCTCGGCGTGGGGCTCGCCGGTGCGTTCATGCCACCCTTCGCCGACAATCTGCCCATCGCGCACGATCACGCAGCCGACCCGGGGGTTGGGATGGGTGGTGTACAGGCCCTTGCGCGCCAATTCGAGGGCGCGGGCCATGTAGTGGGCGTCGAGGACAGCTTGTTCGGCAGACGGTGGGGTCATTGTTTGGCAGGCTCACGGGCCAGGCGGTCGATTTCTTCGCGGAACTCGTTGAGGTCCTGGAAGCGTCGATACACCGAGGCGAAACGGATATAGGCGACTTCGTCGAGCTTTTGCAGCTCGCCCATCACCAGCTCTCCAACCACCAGGCTCTTGACCTCGCGCTCGCCGGTCGCCCGCAGCTTGTGCTTGATATGCACCAGCGCAGCTTCCAGGCGCTCGACACTCACCGGGCGTTTTTCCAGGGCGCGCTGCATACCGGCGCGCAGTTTGTCTTCGTCGAAAGGCTGGCGGCTGCCGTCGGACTTGATCAGGCGCGGCAATACCAGTTCGGCGGTTTCGAAGGTGGTGAAACGCTCACCGCAGGCCAGGCATTCGCGCCGGCGACGCACTTGATCGCCCTCGGCGACCAGACGTGAGTCAATGACCTTGGTGTCGTTGGCACCGCAGAAGGGACAGTGCATGGTGGCAGGCAACAAAAAAAGGGAGGGCCATGGTAGCGCATCCCCGTGGCAAGACAAGCCATAGCCTTTACGGTATATAGACTGGCTATTATGTTTCTTGATTTTAAAGCCACGGATTTTGCCCTTTCTGGAGCCGTACATGCAGTTACGACCACTTGTCTTGCTCACCCTGTTCGGTTTCCTGGTCGCCTGCAGCAGCGAAGCCCCTAAACCGTCCACGCCGCAACCGGTGCCGGCGCAAGAGAAAAAGGTCCCGGGCATTGAAGACCTCGGCCCACTGCCGGCCTATCAGCGTGAAATCAACGGCAGCCTGACCAACGTGCCCGCCGGCGCCGAAGTCGAGATGGCCCTGCTGGTGATCGACGAACGCTCGCGCCCACAACAACTGCTCGCCAGCAGCGTGCTGACCGGCAACGGCAAGCCCCTGGCCTTCCGCCTGCGCTTCAACCCCGAGGCCTTCCCCGCCGGTGCCCGCGTTGAAGTGCGCGGCCGCGCCAGCCAGTCCGGCCAGTTGATCCTGCACCTGCCCGCCGTACGCATCACCCAGGCGATCACCCAGACCACCGGCCCCCTGCAACTCGTCAAGGCACCATGACGCCACCGCTGCCCCTGCAAGCGGCACTGAGCGAACTGATCGGCGACGCACAACTGCTGCCCTGCCCGCTGCCGGGCACCGCGTTGTCGTTATGGCTGCTGGACGCGGACAACATGGACCGCGCCTTCAGCCCCGAAGAAACCCGGCGTATCCTGCATGAACCGCCCTACTGGAGCTTCTGCTGGGCCAGCGGCCTGGCGCTGGCGCGCTACCTCGCGGCAAACCCCGAGTGGGTGGCCGGCAAGCGCGTGCTGGATTTTGGCGCCGGTTCCGGCGTGGCCGGGATTGCGGCCGTCAAAGCCGGCGCGCTGGAAGTCGTGGCGTGCGACCTTGATCCGCTGGCGCTGGCGGCGTGCCGGGCGAATGCCGAACTCAACGGTGTGACGCTGGGTTATTCGGCGGATTTCTTCGCCGAAGCCGACCGCTTCGACCTGATCCTCGTGGCCGATGTGCTTTACGACCGCGCCAACCTGCCGTTATTGGATCAATTCCTCACCCGTGGCCGAGAGGCGTTGGTGGCGGATTCGCGGGTGCGCGACTTTCAGCATGCGGATTATCGGCGGCTGGAGATCCTTGATGCGCTGACGCTGCCGGACCTGGCGGAGCCTTGGGAGTTTCGCAAGGTGAGCCTGTACCACTCGCGGCGATAAGCCCGTGCGTTACAAATTTCTGGCAATAGGTTGGTTGAGACAGGGATAGGAACGGCGAGGACAATACGCTCCTTTCGCACGCGGCCTGGACAATCGACCAGCATGCCTACACTTACAATTTCGCTTATTAAAGCCTTGCAAAGAGTAAGGCCGCTGCCTAACCTCTGCGGCAATACACCCGCCATGCCTCTGGTTGCGTCAGTAGCCAAGCACAAATTGTGCGGGTTTTTTATGCCCGGTACTTTTTGGGCATGAGGTCCTTCAGCAAGCCTGCCATCGACGTTCCTTCGCAACTGGAACTGCTCAAGCGCCGAGGCTTACATATTCAAAATGAGGCTCGGGCCGAGTCCTTTTTGCAGGCAGTCAGCTTCTTTCGATTAAGCCCCTACATGCGACCCTTCCAACAACCAGAAGATAGGGACCATCGATTTCGTAACGGTAGCCAGTTTCGTCAACTAACCCGCCTCTACGATTTTGACCGGCGACTTCGTTTACTGAGCATGGATGCAATCGAAAGGGTTGAAGTTGCATCGCGCGCCGTTATCAGTAACCACATGGGACCTGTTTACGGCAGTCACTGGTATATCAACCCACAGATGTTCCACCCTGCGTTCGATCATCAGCGCCTGCTGACAACCCTGTCGATCAAGCAATCCAACGCAACGCGTGACTACCAGCGAGAATGCGAGCGCATCGACCAGCTGCATGCGGACGACAACAGAAAAGCCACACTTAAACGCCATAGAGCGAAAGAAAGCTATGCCCGCCATTACCCGGCAACTTACTCCCATCCGCCTTTGATGCCTGGCTGGGCTATGTTGGAAGAGCTGACGCTGGGCGACTTGTCCCACCTTTACAAAGGCCTGGCCAGGGACTCGGACAAAAAGGCCATTGCCAAGCGTCTAGGGCTAGCAGCGCCCTTGATGCAGTCCTGGCTGCATACCCTGACCACTGTCCGAAACATGTGCGCCCATCATTCGCGGATGTGGAACCGGGAATTGGGTATTCGTCCCGAGTTGCCGAAGAAAGCCAATTTCCCGTGGCCGGCGCACCTCTTCCTGCCAGGACCACATACGCGCATTTTCGCGGTCCTCTGCATATTGAATCACCTGATGCATCAGGTAAGCCCGAATGCTCGCTGGGGTCAGCGCCTGTGTCAGCTCGTCCATGAGTTTCCCGAAGTCAACCTCAAGGCGATGGGGTTTCCCCCCGACTGGCATCAAGACGCTTTTTGGCACGCACCTCGCACCTGAACGCCATGCAGCTTCCGGTAGCCAGCGCCAGCCCTTATAGTTGCCCCATTCCCGCTTTCTTCGAGACGCCCCATGAGTGAGCCCACGCCGTACATCTTCGATGCCACCACCGCTACGTTCGACCAAGCCGTCATCGAGAATTCGTTCCACAAGCCCGTGCTGGTAGATTTCTGGGCCGAGTGGTGCGCGCCGTGCAAGGCGTTGATGCCGCTGCTGGCGCAGATTGCCGAGAGTTATCAGGGCGAGTTGCTGCTGGCCAAGGTTGATTGCGAGGCCGAGCAGGACATCGTCGCGCGCTTCGGCATTCGCAGCCTGCCGACGGTGGTGCTGTTCAAGGATGGCCAGCCGGTGGACGGGTTTGCCGGGGCGCAGCCGGAGTCGGCGGTGCGGGCAATGCTGGAGCCCCATGTGCAGATGCCACCACCGGCCGCCGCAGATCCGCTGGAGCAGGCCCAGGCGTTGTTTGCCGACGGTCGCATCAGCGATGCCGAGGCCGTGCTGGTGACGCTGCTGGGCGAGGACAACACCAACGCCGCCGCGCTGATCCTGTATGCACGCTGCCTGGCCGAACGTGGCGAACTGGGTGAAGCGCAAACAGTGCTGGATGCGGTCGAAAGCGACGAGCACAAAGCCGCCCTCGCCGGCGCCAAGGCGCAGATCACCTTCCTGCGCCAGGCCGCCGACCTGCCGGACGCCGCCGACCTGAAAAGCCGCCTAGCGCAAAACCCGCAGGATGATGAAGCGGCCTATCAACTGAGCATCCAGCAACTGGCGCGCCAGCAGTACGACGCGGCGCTGGAAGGCTTGCTCAAGTTGTTTATCCGCAACCGCAGCTACAGCGAAGGCTTGCCGCAGAAGACCTTGCTGCAGGTGTTCGAGCTGTTGGGCAACGATCACCCGCTGGTCACGGTGTACCGTCGCAAGTTGTTCGCGGCGCTGTACTAATCACCGATCCAGCTGTACAGCGGCGTATCCCCGCCGCTGGCGACCTTGACCTTGGCGCTGTGGCGCAGGCGCACCAACAGGCGCTTGCCCGCCGAGGCGTCGCCGGCCAAGCCTTCCAATTGATCGAGCAACTCCAGGCCGTTGAGCTGCCCGGCATTGCGCAATAGATCCTGGGCGCTCTGCCACTGATCCTCATCCTGTTTGACCGGCGCCGCTGCCGGTGCGCTTGGCAGCGGGGCGGCCTGCAATTGCGCGCCCAGGCGTGCCCAATCGCCGTCGTCCAACTCCAGGGTCAAATCCACCGGCAGGTCGCCGACGGTTCCTCGAATTCGCAACATCGTCCGTACTCCTGCACTTTTCTGACCGGCATGCTCCCATGCGGCTTGCGCAACGCCAAGCAGGCGGTCAAACTCTCGCGACTATTGTTATAAGATCACATAACAAAACTTTCATGTCCTGGAGCCGCCCCATGCGCCGTCTGTTGCTTGCTTTGCCGTTTGCCCTGCTGCCACTGGCGGTTGCCCATGCTCATGAAGAGCACGACCACGAACACGGCAGCCTCGGCGCCCACGAGCATGGCGTGGGTCGCCTCAACGCGGTGCTGGACGGCCAGGCCCTGGAGCTTGAGCTGGACAGCCCGGCGATGAACCTGGTGGGTTTTGAACACGTGGCCAGCACGCCCGCCGACAAAGCCAAGGTCGCCGCCGTGCGCAAACAGCTGGAAAACCCGCTGGCCCTGTTCAACCTGCCCAAAGGCGCCGGATGCGTGGTCAGCAGCCAGGAACTCAACAGCCCGCTGTTCGGCGACAAACCCGAAGCCGATCACGACGATGATGACGACCACGATCACGACGCCAAGGGTGGCGAGCATCATCACGACCACAGCGAAATCCACGCCCACTACCAATTCACCTGCGCCACGCCGACGGCCCTGAGCAATCTCGACCTGAGCCAAGTGTTCAAGACCTTCCCCGCCACCCAGAAAATTCAGGTACAACTGATCGGGCCGAGCGGTCAGCAAGGTGTTGATGCGACGGCTACAGCCGCTACCCTGAAGTTCTGAAGCAGACCCGGTCAATGTGGGAGCTGGCTTGCCTGCGATTCAGGCGGCGCGGTACATCAGACACTCCGCAGTGATGCCATCGCAGGCAAGCCAGCTCCCACAGGGGTCCAGCACCACATTTGCAACCCAGCCAACAGGCGACACTGATTTCCCATGACCCAAGCATTGATCGAACTGTCCGACCTGGGCTTCAACTGGCCCGGTCACCCGCAGTTGCTGGATATCCCCGCGTTCCGCCTGGAAGCGGGTGAAACCCTGTTCCTCAAGGGCCCGAGCGGCAGCGGCAAGACCACGCTGCTGGGCCTGCTCGGCGGTGTGCAGAAGCCCAGCCAGGGCAGCATCCGCCTGCTCGGCCAGGAACTCACCGAACTGTCGGCCGGCGCCCGCGACCGTTTCCGCGTGGACCACACCGGCTATATCTTCCAGCAGTTCAACCTGCTGCCGTTCCTCTCGGTGCGCGAGAACGTCGAGTTGCCGTGCCACTTTTCCAAGCTGCGCGCACAACGGGCCAAGCAGCGCCACGGCAGTGTCGATCAAGCCGCTGCCACCCTGCTCGCGCACCTGGGCTTGAAGGACAAGGACTTGCTGGAGCGCCGCGCCGATTCGCTGTCCATCGGCCAGCAACAACGGGTCGCCGCTGCCCGGGCGTTGATCGGCCAACCGGAACTGGTGATCGCCGACGAACCCACCTCGGCCCTGGACTACGACGCCCGCGAAGCTTTCCTTCAGCTGTTGTTCGCCGAATGCCGTGACGCCGGCGCCAGCCTGCTGTTTGTCAGCCATGACCAAAGCCTGGCTGCGCTGTTCGACCGCCACCTGTCGCTGGCCGAACTCAATCGCGCCGCCACGCCCGCAGAGGTTTGAGATGTATCTGTTCCGTCTAGCCATGGCCAGCCTGGCTAACCGCCGCTTTACCGCGATCCTCACCGCGTTCGCCATCGCGCTTTCCGTCTGTTTGTTACTGGCGGTGGAACGCGTGCGCGTCGAGGCGCGCAACAGTTTTGCCAGCACCCTCAGCGGCACCGACCTGATCGTCGGCGCCCGTTCCGGCTCGGTCAACCTGTTGCTGTACTCGGTGTTCCGCATCGGCAACGCCACCAACAACATCCGTTGGGACAGCTACGAACACTTCGCCGCCAACCCCCAAGTGAAGTGGGCGATCCCGATTTCCCTCGGCGATTCCCATCGCGGCTACCGCGTGATGGGCACCAACGACTCCTACTTCGAGCACTACCAGTACGGCCGCAAGCAAAACCTCGAACTGGCCAGCGGCCGCGCCTTCGCCACCGACCCGTTTGAAGTGGTGCTCGGCGCCGAAGTCGCCGAGGCGCTGCACTACAAGCTCGGCGACAAGCTGGTGCTGGCCCACGGCGTGGCGGTGGTGAGCCTGGTCAAGCACGACGACAAACCCTTCACCGTGGTCGGCATTCTCAAGCGCACCGGCACGCCGGTGGACCGCACGCTGCACATCAGCCTCGGCGGCATGGAAGCGATCCATATCGACTGGCACAACGGCGTGCCCGCCCAGGGCAAAGGCCGCATCAGCGCCGATCAGGCGCGCAACATGGACCTCACCCCGCAGGCCATCACCGCGTTCATGCTGGGTTTGAACAACAAGATTTCCACCTTTGCCCTGCAACGGGAGATCAATGAATTCCGTGGCGAACCGATGCTGGCGATCCTGCCGGGCGTGGCGCTGCAAGAGTTGTGGAGCATGATGGGCACCGCCGAAAAAGCCCTGTTCGTGATCTCGCTGTTCGTGGTGCTGACCGGCTTGATCGGCATGCTCACGGCGATCCTCACCAGCCTCAACGAGCGCCGCCGCGAGATGGCGATCCTGCGTTCGGTGGGCGCCCGCCCGTGGCATATCGCGACGTTGCTGATCTTTGAAGCCTTCGCCCTGGCGCTGTCTGGCGTGGTCGCCGGGGTTGGCTTGTTGTACGTGTGCATCGCCGCCTCACGTGGCTATTTGCAGGCCAACTACGGCCTGGACTTGCCAATGGCGTGGCCGAGCGAATATGAATGGACGCTGCTCGCCGGTATCCTGGCCGCCGCGCTGTTGATGGGAGGCGTGCCCGCGTGGCGCGCCTATCGACAATCCCTGGCCGACGGCCTGTCCATACGTTTATGAGGAAGGCTTCGATGCGTCGTGCGCTGTTTGCGTTGTTGCTGCTGGTATCCGCGCCCGTGTGGGCCGGCGACCAGCCCAAGGATTTGTCGTGGCAGGAGATGATCCCACCTGACGCGCCGCCGGAAGTGCCAAACATGAAACCGTTGCACGATCTGTCAGGCATGGCCGATGCCTTGTCGGCCGAAGCGGCGCCAGCGGCCAAGCAGGATCTGCCCAACGCGCCGGTGGTGCAGGCGCTTGACGGTCAGCATATTCGTTTGCCGGGTTACATCGTGCCGCTGGAAGTCAGCGAAGAAGGTCGCACCACCGAGTTCTTGCTGGTGCCGTATTTCGGCGCGTGCATCCATGTGCCGCCGCCGCCATCGAACCAGATCGTGCATGTGAAAAGCGAAGTCGGCGTGAAGCTCGATGAGCTGTACCAGCCGTACTGGATCGAAGGCGCGATGCAGGTCAAGCCGTCCACCAGCGAGCTGGCCGATGCCGGTTACCAGATGGAGGCCGAGAAGATTTACATGTACGAACTGCAGGAATAACGCTGATCGCCCTTTCATTGAGCTGAATCAAAAGACCGCACGGAACGATCTTTACCATTGGACCTACAACTTTTAAACGTCCTTTGGAGCTCCCATGAACAAGTCCCTGCTCGGCGCGTCCCTCTTCGCGCTCGCCCTCGTCGCCCCGGTTGCCCACGCTCACGAAGCGGGCGACATTCTGGTTCGCGCCGGTGCAATCACCGTGAACCCGAAGGCCGACAGCGGCACCGTCAAAGTTGACCAGGGCCCATTGGCCGGCGCCAACCTGGGCGGCAAGGCGACCATGAGCAGCGACACCCAACTGGGCCTCAACTTCGCTTACATGCTGACCAACCACGTCGGTATCGAACTGCTGGCCGCCACGCCGTTCGAGCACGACGTGAAGATCAAGGGCACCGCCCTCGGCGCCGCCAACGGTAAGCTCGGCACCCTGAAACACCTGCCGCCGACCTTGAGCGTCGTGTACTACCCGCTGGACAACAAGTCCGCCTTCCAACCCTACGTAGGCGCCGGTATCAACTACACCTGGATCTACGACGAGCACGTCGGCAGCCGCGCCCAGGGTGCAGGCTTCAGCAACTTCAAGGCAGAAAACTCCTGGGGCTGGGCCGCACAGATCGGTGCGGACTACATGATCAACGACAAGTGGATGATCAACGCCCAGGCGCGCTACATCGACATCAGCACCAAGGCCACCGTGGACAACAACGCCCTGGGCCAAGGCACGCGCGCCAAGGTCAATGTGGACGTGGACCCGATGGTTTACATGGTGGGTATCGGCTACAAGTTCTAAGCCACACCGCATAAAAAAATGTGGGAGCTGGACTGTGTGGGAGCTGGCTTGCCTGCGATAGCATCACCTCGGTATGACTGAAACTCCGAGGTGTCTGCATCACAGGCAAGCCAGCTCCCACATTTGCGTTTGGGGCGGTGTCAGGTATGGCGGTAGAACCGATCCAGCAACGCCGGCAACCCTGCCCGCCACGCCCGTGGCTTGATGCCAAAGGTGTGCAGGATCTTCTTGCAGGCCAGCACCGCATGTTGCGGTTCATCACTCGCGTCCGGCCGAGCCGCATGGGCCTGGGCGGTGGGTGATTCAATCGCCAGCGGATGAAACGTACGCGCTTCCGTGAGGATCGCCTGGCCCAGCGCCAACGGCGTGGTCGCCTCCTGGCCGGCGTAGTGATAGGTGCCCCACAGCGGCGCCGCACAATCGAGTTGCTTGAGCACCGAGATGATCACCCGCGCCGCATCATCCACCGGCGTCGGGTTGCCACGACGGTCATCCGCCATCAGCAATTCATCCGGCTTCTCGGCCCGGGCCAAAAAGCGCCCGAGAGTACCGTCGACGCTGTCATCCAGCAGCCAGCCAAAACGTAGCAACACATGTTGCGGGCACGTCGCGCGCACGCTTTGCTCGATGCGCCACAACGCCTGGCCGCGCAGGCCCAGGGGCACCGGCTCGTCCTTTTCGCTGTAGGCGGTGGCACGGGAGCCATCGAACACGCGGTAGCTGGACGGTTGCAGCAAGGTAATGGTGTGGTGCTGGCACAGTTCGGCCAGGCGTTCGATGGCGAACTCCTGGGCGGCCAGACGGGTTTCGCTGACGGCTTCGGCCTGGAACCAGTCGAAGTAGTAGGCGAGGTTGATCAACGCATCGGGACGGGTGTCGTCGAGCAATTGGGTAAGGCTCGCGGCATCCCAGCCGTCTTGGGGCGGTTTGGGGGCGAGGAAACCGATGTCTTCCTCTGCACCGAGGCGAATCAGCGCCTGCCCGAGGGCATTCCCGCCGCCCAACAACATAAGGCGCATTCGCATAGAGTGTGCAGGCCCGGTCAGTGTGGAACGATGGCTATTTAAGTATTGGTCAGAATCGTTGCATTTTGCGGGTTTGTAGCGCAACCGTCACGGATTAACTGTCTTCGCGCCGGCCTCCGGCGGCTCATGCTCAAGGGCCGCCTTGACGGGCACCATCACCTGCTGTGGATAAGTCTGCGCAAACTGCACCTCGGCGCAGTTATCCACAAGCTTCTTCAAGCGCTGGTTGAAGGCACGGCTCACCGCATATTGCCCACCCGACACGGTACGGAACTGCGCCGTGAGCACCACGCCATTGAGGTCCATCTTATCCACGCCAAACACCTCCAGCGGCCCTTGCAGGTTGTACTTGAGGAACCCATCGTCACGGATCGACTGGCCCGCCTCGCGGATCAACTCCACGGCCTTGTCCACATCGGTGTCGTAGGTGAACTGCACCGAGAAGAACGCGTAGGCAAATTGCCGCGACTGGTTGGTGACCGCCTTGATCTGCCCGAACGGCACCGAATGCACAAACCCCTTGCCGTCGCGCAGGCGCAGGGTGCGGATGGTCAGGCCTTCGACGGTGCCGGCGTGGCCGGAGTCGAGCACCACCCAGTCGCCGATGGACAGGGTGTCTTCGATGATGATGAACAGCCCGGTGATCACATCCTGCACCAGTTGCTGCGAGCCAAAACCAATCGCCAGGCCCACCACCCCGGCACCCGCCAGCAGCGGCGCGACGTTGATCCCCAGGTTGGCCATGGTGGTGATCGCGCAGATCACCACCAGGATGATTTTCACCGCGTTGCGCACCAGCGGCAGGATGGTTTTCACCCGCGTGCTCGGCTGGCGGCTGGAGCGTTTGTTGACGGGTGGCTTCAAGGCTTCCTGGATCGCCGTGTCGAGCACCACCCAGAACAGCCAGGTCATCAGCAGGATCAAGCCGATGCTGCTGAGGGAATCACTGATCGCCCGGCCGATGGAATTGCGCTCGGCAAACTCAAACAACGAGACGCCCCAGATCCGCCCGAGGATCTCGATAAACCCGATGGCCATGGCGATACGCAAAATCGCGTGCAACAGGCTGAGGAAACGTTCCTTATAGGCACTGCTGCGCTGGATCGCCACCTGGCTGCGGGACTTGAACAGGTGTTGCAGCACCGTGCTGAGGAACACCGTGCCGATCAGCAGGATCGTCGTGAACAACGCGCAGCGCAGGGCCTTTTGATTGTCGTCACCGGCGCCAATCAGGTTGATCGCCGAGACCAGCACCATCAACAGGATCGGCCAGTACCACAGCCCGGAAAACACCCGCAGCGATTGCTGCAACGCCGGGTGTTTAAGGCGCTGGGCCAACGGCCGGTTGCGGATCAGGTGGGCGACTGGCCGGCGCAGGCGCACCACCAGTACGCCGAAGATCACCGCAGCAAACAGGCCGGTAAACACCGCGATACTGCTGGTGATATTACCACCGAGTTGACGGGCGATTTGTGGGCTGGTCAGGGCATCGCTGAGGGCGGCGAGAAAGCCGATGAGGAACAGCGGCCTGGGGCAATAACTGCGAATAATCGCCACGGCTGGCCGTTTGTGGCCGAGGTTGAACATGACGATCACACACAGCAGCATCGACGTGGAAAAGATCCCGCTGCTGGTGGCGTAGGCAAAACACAGCGCCAGCGCTCTTCCTACTGATGTGGGTAAAAAATGGCTGACGTAAAGCGTCAAGGGCAGGCAGACCAGTGCCGGCAGCGTATAGGGCACCACGTAGCCGAGCACGGCTTGCAGGCGCTCGCGTTGTTCGACAAAGGCGCGCCGGCTCAGGCGCTGCACGAACCAGCGCCCCAACAACGTGAGCAACGCAAACGCGCCGATCCACACCCCGGATAACAGCAGGAAGTCCCCGGCGACGCTCCATGGCGAACGTTCTGACGCCTGGTCCACCAACCGCCCTACTTCGTCTGCCGCCCGGTCCGCACGCAGGCGCCAGGCATCGACCAGGCTCTGATTGAGGTCGAGCTTGTCCTGCACATTGTCGATGCTGGAACTGATGGCCCCGAGCAGGCCGCCTTCCACCAGCAGTTCCGGCTTGGCCGGTGCTTCGGCTTGCGGGTCGGCGGCTTGCAGTGCGCCGCTGCCGCACAACAGCAGCGCACCGAGCAGTAGTGCAGTCTTTGAGTTCAGCAAAACACCGGGCTCCTTCAGCAGGGTCTGTAAGGAACTGACGGGTTTGGGCCTTGATCGTTCCCCCGCCCGGCCATGTTTATGCCGTCCGTAGGACGCTGGAAACTTTCCGCCGCCCCCTAGAGTCAGCCTTAAACGGGGGCAAAGCCCCACTCTTTTTCAGGAGCAACCATGGCTGCGAGTCCCGACTGGATGCCCGTCACCCCCAGCGTTGCCATCACCCGCTTCACGGTGCTGACGGTCAATATCCATAAGGGGTTTACCGCCCTGAACCGGCGTTTCATCCTGCCCGAGCTGCGCGAAGCCGTGCGCAGTGTGGGCGCGGACATGGTGTTCCTGCAGGAAATCCACGGCACCCACGAACGCCACCCGCAGCGCTACAGCGCCTGGCCGAACATGCCGCAGTACGAATTCCTCGCCGACAGCATCTGGCCGCAGTTCGCCTACGGGCGCAACGCGGTCTACCCCCACGGGGACCACGGTAATGCGTTGCTGTCGAAATTCCAGATTGTGCGCTACGACAACCTGGACATCTCCCAGAGCGGCCATGAAAACCGTGGCCTGCTGCATTGCGTACTGCGACTGCCGGGCACCGGGCAGGAGGTGCATGCGATCTGCATCCACCTGGGCCTGCGCGAGGGGCATCGCCAGCAGCAACTGCGCCTGCTGGAGCAACGCATCCGCGAGATTCCGGCCGATGCGCCACTGGTGGTGGCCGGAGATTTCAACGACTGGCGGCAGAAGGCCGACTTGAGCCAGAGCGGCCTCACCGAAGTGTTCATGCAGGCCCACGGCAAACCGGCACGCACCTTCCCGGCGCGCCTGCCGCTGTTGCCGCTGGACCGCATCTACGTGCGCCACCTCAAGGTGCATAACCCCCGGGTGTTGACCACACGGCCCTGGTCGCATCTGTCAGATCATGTGCCGCTGTCGGTGGAGATCGAGCTATGAGCGTCGCCGTCGAACACATCGCCACCGACCAGCCGCCGGACGCCGCCAAGGCCCGCGACCTGGACTACGGCTGGCACAGCGATAACCAGGTGCAGTTGCTGGAAAACGGCGAGGCGTACTTCCCGAAGGTCTTCGAGGCTCTGCGCGAGGCGCAGCGGGAAATCCTGCTGGAGACCTTTATCCTGTTCGAAGACAAGGTGGGGCATGAGCTGCAACACATCCTGATCGACGCGGCGCAGCGTGGCGTGAAGGTGGTGGTCAGCCTCGACGGCTTTGGCTGTGGCGAGCTGAGCCCGTCGTTTCTCGGTGAGCTGGCGGACGCCGGGGTGACGGTGCAGATGTTCGACCCGGCGTCCAAGACCCTGGGTTTTCGCACCAACTGGTTTCGCCGCCTGCATCGCAAGATCGTCGTGGTGGACGCCGCCGTGGCGTTTATCGGCGGGGTCAATTTTTCGGCCGACCATCTGGGGGATTTCGGCCCCGAGGCCAAGCAGGATTATGCGGTGCAGGTGACGGGTCCGGCGGTGGCCGACCTGCATCATTTCGCCCTCGCACAAAGCGGCCGTCAGCCACGCGCCCGGCGCGGTTGGCGGTGGCGCCAGCAGCGGCCTTCAGCGTGGACGGCCGAAAGCGCCGAGGGCATGGTGCGCCTGATTTATCGCGACAACCTACAGCACCGCGATGACATCGAAGAAGCCTATATCCACGCCCTGAGTCACGCGCAAAAACGCGTGGTGATCGCCAACGCCTATTTCTTCCCCGGCTACCGCCTGCTGCGGGAAATCCGCAACGCGGCGCGCCGGGGCGTACAGGTACAACTGATCATGCAGGGCCAACCGGATGTGCTTCTAGCCAAGCTGGCCGCGCGCATGCTCTACGACTACCTGCTCAAGGATGGCGTGGTGATCCACGAGTATTGCCAGCGCCCGCTGCACGGCAAAGTTGCGCTGGTGGATGACGACTGGAGCACCGTGGGTTCGAGTAACCTGGACCCGTTGAGCCTGGCGCTGAACCTGGAAGCCAACGTGCTGATACGCGATCGCGCATTCAACCAACAGCTCTATGAGCGCCTGGAAATACTCGCCCGCGATCACTGCCAGACCATGCCGGAAAACCGCAAGCCGCGTTTGTGGCTGTGGCGATTGACCGTAGGTTTCCTGGTGTTTCATGTGATGCGTCACTTCCCCGCGATGACCGGTTGGCTGCCCGCCCATAAACCGCGGCTGAAACCGTTTAAGGGCCAGGCCAATGAGCGCTGAATCGCGCTTCAAACGCTGGAAGAAACCGCTGACCGTGGTGTTCTTCCTGGCGCTGGTCGTACTGTTCACCCTGCTCGCCCGGCGCATCGACTGGAGCGAGGTGGTACAGACCCTGGGGGACTTCAAGCTGCGTACCTTGCTGATCGCAGGCGCGGTGACGCTGTGCAGTTTTTTGGTGTACGCCAGCTTTGATTTGATCGGCCGCACCTACATTCGCCAAGACTTGACGTGGAAGCAGATCCTACCGGTGGGCATCATCAGCTACGCCTTCAATCTCAACCTCAGCGCGTGGGTTGGGGGGATTGCCATGCGCTACAGGTTGTATTCGCGGCTGGGGGTGAGCACCGGCAATATCGCCAAGATCCTGGGGCTTAGCCTGGCGACCAATTGGTTCGGCTATATGGCGCTGGCCGGGGTGATTTTCAGCAGTGGCCTGGTGACCATGCCGCCAGGGTGGAAAGTCAGTACCGGCGCGTTGCAGGGCATTGGGGTTGTGTTGGTGCTGCTTAGTCTTGGTTACTTGGCCGCCTGCCAATTCTCGAAAAAACGCGCTTGGTCGGTTCGCGGTATGGAGATCAACCTGCCGTCAGTGCGCATGGCGTGCTTGCAGTTGGCCTTGGGCGCATTGAATTGGTCGCTGATGGCGGCGGTGATTTTTACCCTGCTGCCGGCCAAGCTGGACTACCCGTTGGTACTCGGGGTGTTGCTCATCAGCGCCATCGCCGGCGTGATCACCCATATCCCGGCGGGGCTTGGGGTGTTGGAGGCCGTGTTTATTGGATTGCTGCAACATGAGGCGTCGCGGGGCAGCTTGCTGGCGGGGCTGATTGCTTATCGGGCGATCTACTTTATTTTGCCACTGCTGATCGCGCTGGTGATGTACCTCGGGGTGGAGGCCAAGGCGAAGGCGTTGCGGGTGAAGAAGGCGCCGGCTTGAGCTTGTGTTGATCGGTCTACCGCAATCGCGGGCAAGCCCGCTCCCACAGTTGAAATGTATTCCAATGTGGGAGCGGGCTTGCTCGCGAAGACGGCTTAGAGAACACCGGGATCTTAAACGCCAAATCGACTGCGGTAATCACTGGGCGCCAGGCCGGTGATTTTCTTGAAGGTGGCGCGAAAGGCGCTGGGGTCCTGGTAGCCCACGGTCCAAGCGATGTGATCAATGGTGCCGTTGGTGAATTCAAGCATTTGCCGCGCCTTGCCCACGCGCAGGTGCTGGCAGTATTCAGTCGGCTTCAAGCCGGTGGCGCTGCGAAAACGCCGTAGGAAGGTGCGCTCCTCAAGGCCCGCCTCTTGCGCCATGGCGGCGACAGACACATCCACCGCCCCGCTGGCTTGCAGCCAATGCTGAACCTTGAGGATGGCGCCATCGCCATGCCCAAGGATCGGCGCAAAGTTACTGCCGCACTGGCTGGCGCTGTCGCTGTGCTCGATCACCAGGAAGCGTGCCGTGTCGGCGGCGATGCTCGGGCCCATCAGCCGATCCACGAGGCGCAGGCCCAGTTCGGACCAGGCCATCAGCCCGGCCGTGGTGATCAGGTCGCCGTCATCGACGATGGGCTTATCCGCCTCCAGCCGCACCGCCGGATAGCGGGCCGCGAAGGACTGGGCCGATGACCAATGGGTGGTGGCGCTGCGCCCATCCAACAGGCCACTGCGCGCCAGCATGATCGAACCGATACACACGCCGCCAAGCACCGTGCCCGTGGCATGTTGCTCGCGCAGCCACTGCAACAGCGCCGGCGGCGTTTGTTCTTCGGTAAACTCGCCGATGGACGGCGGCACCAGCACAGCCATCATCGGTTGATCCAGGCCTGGGTGGCTGTCGAACACACGCAGCGGTTGGCCCAGTGCATCCACTTGCCAGTGGCTGACCCGCAGCAATGGCAATTGCGCAGATCGATGCTCGGCGGCGATCCGGTTGGCCACGCCGAACAAGTCGGTCAAACCATGCACGGCGGCCAGTTGCGCGCCCTGGTAGATCAACACACCCAACTCAACAACGACCATTGTCAGTTTTCCCCCTGTTATTGTCGGTGCAGCCAATCCCAGGTGCAGGCGCCAGCGAAGATACTGGGCCCATCAACCCATCACGAGGCAATACCCATGGCCAAGCAAGCACTCATCCTAATCGATATCCAGAACGACTACTTCCCTCAGGGCAAGTGGCCACTCGACGGCGTGGACGCCGCGGCGGACAAGGCTGCGCAGGTGCTGCAAGCGTTTCGCCAGGCCGGTGATGCGGTGATTCATGTGCGCCACGAATTCACATCCCAAGACGCACCATTCTTCACACCAGGTTCCGAGGGTGCGCATTTGCATCCCAAGGTGCTGAACGAGGGCAACGAGCCGGTGGTGTTGAAGCATTTCGTCAATGCGTTTCGCGAAACCAATCTGCGTGCGCTACTGGAACAACGCAGCATCACCGAACTGGTGGTGGTCGGCAGCATGAGCCACATGTGCATTGATGCCGTGGTGCGGGCGGCGGCGGATCTGGGCTACAAGGTCACGGTCATTCACGACGCCTGCGCCACCCGGGATCTGGAGTTCAATGGCCAGGTGATTCCAGCCGCGCAAGTGCATGGGGCGTATATGGCCTCACTGGCATTTGGTTATGCGGGCGTGGTGTCGGCGGATGAATACTTGCAGGCGCAAGCGGCGGCGGCCTGACCGCCACTTGCGTGCCCGACGTTAGCGCGTCGCGATGATGAACAGGCGCGGGAATGGCAGCAATACAGTGCCATCGGCCAGGGCTGGGTAAGCCTGGGTAATCCGCGCCTTGTATTCCTGTAGGAAGGCGGCCTTTTCGCTATCGGTCAAAGGCGCGAGGAATGGCCTTAGGGCCGACGCCTTGAACCACTCCACCACCGCGGCGTGATCTGCCAGCGGGTGCAGGTAAGTGGTACGCCACACATCGACGGTGCTGCAGTGTTTGCTCAACAGTTCGTAGTAGTAGCTCGCGGCGTGGCGCTCATTGTGTTTGACCGCGCCGATCTTGGCGGCCCATGGGCCCTCGGCAGCGACTTCACGGGCGAGCCGGTGGGCAGGCTCGTCGAGGTTGTCCGGGGTTTGCACCGCCAGCGTGCCGCCGGGTGTCAGTTGGTTGACCAGGTGCGGGTACAGCGTGGCGTGATTCGGTAACCATTGCAGGGATGCGTTGGCCAGGATCACGTCAAAGGCTTGCGCTGGGTTCCAGTCGCCAATATCCGCCAGCTCGAAACTCAGTGCCGGCAGGCGTTTGCGGGCGTCGGCGAGCATGTCGTCGGAGCTGTCCATGCCGGTGACGTGGGCGTGCGGGAAGCGCTCGGCCAGTACTTCGGTGGAGTTGCCGGGGCCGCAACCCAGGTCGACGGCGGTGCGCACGTCGGTATTGGGAATCGCCGCCACCAGGTCACGGACCGGACGGGTGCGCTGCAGTTCGAACATCGTGTATTGCTTGGCTGACCAGGTCATCGCAGCATTCCTTCGTGTTAAAGGTTGGCCACAGCCTAAATCCTGTGGGCTCTGAGAACAAATGCCCGGATGATCGGGCAATAAAAAACCCCCGAAGCCTGGGCTATCGGGGGTTTTGTGTGTTCTGGGTCTTGGACCTTAGAACGGGATATCGTCATCAAAGCTGTCGAAATCCGGGGCCGGTTGCGGAGCGGCCTGCTGTGGCGCTGGACGCGACTCACGCTGAGGCTGCTGGCTTGGCTGCGGACGCGACTGCTGTGGACGCGGAGCCGAGTTGGACATGCCGCCCTGGCCCTGTTGGTCGCCCTGTGGACGGCCGCCCAGCAGTTGCATGGTGCCTTGCATGTCGACCACGATTTCGGTGGTGTAACGCTTGATACCGTCTTTTTCCCACTCGCGGGTTTGCAGCTTGCCTTCGATGTAGACCTGCGAACCTTTGCGCAGGTATTCACCGGCGATCTCTGCCACCTTGCCGAACATCGACACACGGTGCCATTCGGTTTTCTCGACCTTCTGGCCGGTTTGCTTGTCGGTCCACTGTTCGCTGGTCGCCAGACTCAGGTTGGTCACGGCGTTACCGTTAGGCAAGTAGCGAACTTCGGGATCCTGGCCGCATGTACCGACCAATATGACTTTGTTAACCCCACGGGCCATAACGTTCTCCTAGGCTGGGCGCGCTGTCGGCACTGGGTTGACCAGTTGCTCAAGCGTCGCGCGATCCAATAATTCGGTGTCCAATTTGATGTAGATGGCGGCTTCTTCGGCGATCACTACCGCATCTGTTACCCCAACAACGGCCTTTAGGCGCTCTACCAGGCCGGCTTCACGAATTGCTTCGGGCGACAACGGCAGGCGCAGGCTTGTGACGTATGGAGGTTCGCGCATGGTAACAGCAAAGGCTAGCCAAAGTGCAGCCAGCCCGGCGCATCCGAGGAACACAACCGACAAACCGCCATGCTGGAACATCCAGCCGCCCATGATGCCGCCCAGTGCAGAGCCGAGGAACTGGCTGGTGGAATACACCCCCATCGCCGTGCCCTTGCCTCCGGCCGGTGAAACTTTACTGATCAGCGAAGGCAACGAAGCTTCCAGCAGGTTGAACGCGGTGAAAAATACCACCGTGCCGACTACCAGTGCGCGCAGACTGTCGCCGAACTGCCAGAAGAATAGCTCAGTGAGCATCAGCGTCGCGACGGCGCCGAGGAGCACTTGTTTCATTTTGCGTTTCTTCTCGCCATAGATGATGAACGGGATCATGGCGAAGAACGAAATCAGCAGTGCCGTGAGGTAGACCCACCAGTGCTGCTCCTTGGGCAGGCCGGCTTTTTCCACCAGCGCCAGGGGCAAGGCGACGAAGCTGCACATCAGCATGGCGTGTAATACGAAGATACCTAAATCCAGGCGCAGCAGGTCGGGGTGCTTGAGCGTCGGCAGCAACGCCTTGCGCGCAACGCCCGATTCGCGGTGCTGCAGCGTGCCGGTGGAGCGCGGCACCATGAAGGCCACGATCACGATACCGAACAGCGCCATGCCGCCGGTGGCGAGGAACAGGCCGTGCAGGCCGAACGCACTTGTGAGCAAGGGACCGACCACCATGGCCACGGCAAACGACAGGCCGATGGTCATGCCGATCATGGCCATGGCCTTGGTGCGGTGTTGTTCGCGGGTCAAGTCCGACAGCAGTGCCATGACGGCGGCAGAAATCGCCCCGGCGCCCTGTAGGACACGGCCGGCAATCACGCCCCAGATCGAATCCGACTGGGCCGCGAGCACACTGCCGAGGGCGAACACGATCAGCCCCAGGTAAATCACCGGGCGGCGGCCAATGCGGTCGGAAATGATCCCGAATGGAATCTGGAATATCGCCTGGGTCAGGCCATAGGCGCCAATCGCCAGGCCGATCAAGGCGGGGGTCGCGCCTGCGAGGTCCATCCCGTAGGTCGCCAGTACCGGCAACACCATGAACATGCCAAGCATACGGAACGCGAACACCAGGGCCAGACCGCTTGCCGCTCGGGTCTCGCCGCTACTCATGCGTTCGCTGTGGGGATCGTGCATGGAAAAACCTCGTGTGAACCGGCGGCGATTCTACCAGTCCCATCGATTGAGAGGGTATATGCGGCGGTTTGCCGCGCAGCTTTCATGTAAGGCTGCACACGGCACTTTGACAGTGTATATTCATCCAGTCTTTAGCCGTATACTCCGGCATTATTTACGCCCGCCGTGCGAGGCCATCTTGGACAAGATCCTGATTCGTGGGGCTAGAACCCACAACCTGAAGAACATCGACCTGACCCTGCCCCGGGACAAACTGATCGTCATCACCGGTTTGTCGGGGTCCGGCAAATCGTCCCTGGCGTTCGATACGCTGTACGCCGAAGGCCAGCGGCGCTATGTGGAATCGCTGTCGGCCTATGCCCGGCAGTTCCTGTCGATGATGGAAAAGCCCGACGTCGACACCATTGAAGGCCTGTCGCCGGCGATCTCCATCGAGCAGAAGTCGACCTCCCACAACCCGCGCTCCACCGTGGGCACCATCACCGAAATCTACGACTATCTGCGTCTTCTATACGCGCGCGTAGGTATTCCGCGTTGCCCCGACCACGACATTCCCCTGGAAGCCCAGACCGTCAGCCAGATGGTTGACCTGGTGCTGGCCCAGCCGGAAGGCGCCAAGCTGATGCTGCTGGCACCGGTGATTCGCGAGCGCAAGGGCGAACACCTTTCCGTCTTCGAAGAGCTTCGTGCACAAGGTTTTGTACGTGCACGGATCAACGGCAAGCTCTATGAGCTGGACGAAGCGCCGAAGCTCGACAAGCAGAAGAAGCACTCCATCGATGTGGTGGTGGATCGCTTCAAGGTGCGGGCTGACCTGCAGCAGCGCCTGGCGGAATCGTTCGAGACGGCCTTGAAGCTGGCAGATGGCATTGCCCTGGTGGCGCCGATGGACGACGAGCCGGGTGAGGAAATCATCTTCTCCGCGCGCTTTGCCTGCCCAATCTGCGGCCATGCCATCAGCGAGCTGGAACCCAAGCTGTTCTCCTTCAACAACCCCGCCGGCGCCTGCCCGACGTGCGATGGCCTCGGCGTGAAGCAGTTCTTCGACATCAAGCGCCTGGTCAATGGCGAGCTGACCTTGGCCGAAGGTGCGATACGTGGTTGGGACAGGCGTAACGTCTATTACTTCCAGATGCTGGGGTCGTTGGCATCCCACTACAAATTCAGCCTGGAAGTGCCGTTCAACCAACTGCCGGCGGACCAGCAGAAAGTCATCCTCCATGGCAGCGGTCCGCAGAATGTCGACTTCAAATACCTGAACGACCGCGGCGACATCGTTAAACGCTCGCACCCGTTCGAAGGCATCGTGCCAAACCTGGAGCGCCGCTACCGCGAGACCGAATCAGCCAGCGTGCGTGAAGAGCTGGCGAAATTCCTCAGTACCCAACCCTGCCCGGATTGCCGCGGCACGCGCCTGCGTCGTGAAGCGCGGCACGTGTGGGTGGGTGAGAAGACGTTGCCGGCGGTGACCAACCTGCCTATCGGCGACGCCTGTGAGTACTTTGGTGTACTCAAGCTGACCGGCCGTCGCGGCGAGATTGCCGACAAGATCCTCAAGGAAATTCGCGAGCGCTTGCAGTTCCTGGTCAACGTGGGCCTGGACTACCTGTCGCTGGATCGCAGCGCAGATACGTTGTCCGGCGGTGAAGCCCAGCGGATTCGCCTGGCCAGCCAGATTGGCGCGGGTCTTGTGGGGGTGCTGTACATCCTCGACGAACCGTCGATCGGTTTGCACCAACGGGACAACGATCGCCTGCTGGGCACGCTGAAACACCTGCGGGATATCGGCAACACCGTGATCGTGGTCGAGCACGACGAAGATGCAATTCGCCTGGCGGATTATGTCGTCGATATCGGCCCGGGCGCGGGTGTTCATGGTGGGCACATTGTCGCCGAGGGCACGCCGGCCGAAGTCATGGCGCACCCTGACTCGCTGACCGGTAAGTACCTGTCTGGCCGCGTGAAAATTGAAGTACCGGCCAAACGCACACCGCGCAACAAGAAGCAGGCACTGCACCTCAAGGGCGCGCGTGGCAACAACTTGCGTAATGTGGACCTGGAGATTCCCCTGGGACTCTTAACCTGCGTGACGGGTGTTTCCGGCTCAGGTAAATCGACGCTGATCAACAACACCCTGTTCCCGTTGAGTGCCACCGCCTTGAACGGCGCGACCACTCTGGAAGCGGCAGCGCATGACAGCATCAAGGGCCTGGAGCTCCTGGACAAAGTGGTCGATATCGACCAGAGCCCCATTGGCCGCACGCCTCGTTCGAACCCTGCGACCTACACCGGGTTGTTCACACCGATTCGCGAGTTGTTTGCAGGTGTCCCGGAATCCCGCTCGCGGGGCTACGGGCCTGGCCGGTTTTCGTTCAACGTCAAGGGCGGGCGCTGCGAAGCGTGCCAGGGCGATGGCCTGATCAAGGTGGAGATGCACTTCCTGCCGGACATCTACGTGCCTTGCGATGTGTGCAAGAGCAAGCGCTACAACCGCGAAACCCTGGAGATCAAGTACAAGGGCAAAAGCATCCACGAAACCCTGGAGATGACCATCGAGGAAGCTCGGGTGTTCTTCGACGCGGTTCCGGCGTTGGCGCGCAAGCTGCAGACGTTGATGGATGTGGGCCTGTCGTATATCAAATTGGGCCAATCGGCGACCACGCTGTCCGGCGGCGAGGCGCAGCGGGTGAAGCTGTCGCGCGAGCTGTCCAAGCGTGATACCGGCAAGACCTTGTATATCCTGGATGAGCCGACCACCGGTTTGCACTTCGCGGATATCCAGCAATTGCTCGACGTGCTGCATCGCTTGCGCGACCACGGCAACACCGTGGTGGTGATCGAACACAATCTGGATGTCATCAAGACTGCTGACTGGCTGGTGGACCTCGGGCCGGAAGGTGGCTCCAAAGGTGGCCAGATCATCGCGGTGGGCACACCGGAGGAAGTCTCCGAGATGCCGCAGTCGCACACTGGTTACTACCTCAAACCGTTGTTGGCGCGCGACCGGGCCTGATTTATCGGGCCCAACAAAAAGCCCCTGTCACCGTTAAGGCGACAGGGGCTTTTTTGTAGCCGGGGATCAGAACTGCGATTGCAGGTAATTCTCCAGGCCGACCAGCTTGATCAGGCCCAACTGCTTTTCCAGCCAGTAGGTGTGATCTTCTTCGGTGTCGTTCAACTGCACACGCAGGATTTCACGGGTGACATAGTCGTTGTGCTTCTCGCAGAGCTCAATGCCCTTGCAGAGTGCGGCACGTACCTTGTACTCCAGGCGCAAGTCACTGGCGAGCATCTCAGGCACCGTGGTACCGGTGTCCAGGTCGTCGGGACGCATGCGCGGCGTGCCTTCGAGCATCAGGATGCGGCGCATCAGTGCGTCGGCGTGCTGTGCCTCTTCTTCCATTTCATGGTTGATACGTTCGTAGAGCTCGGTAAAGCCCCAGTCTTCGTACATACGCGAGTGGATGAAATATTGGTCACGAGCTGCCAGTTCGCCCGTCAGCAACGTGTTGAGGTAATCGATTACGTCGGGGTGACCTTGCATCGCCCTACATCTCCCTGCTTGAAAGTCTGTAGTTTGAACCATGCTGACTCGGAGGTCACGGGATCAACGGCAGAAAAGTGAAGATTTCCCGAGAAAAGTAGCTGAAATAACGCAAAAACCGCCCAAATGAGGGCGGTTCTGCTTATCGTTTAGAGTCAGTTAAGCGATACACCCAGTGCCTTTGCGATTGCTTCTCCGTACGCCGGATCGGCCTTGTAAAAATGCGCCAGTTGACGCTGAACCACATCACTCGACACACCCGCCATCGCACCGGCGATGTTGCTGGTGAGCAACGCTTTTTGCTCATCGCTCATCAGGCGGAACAGCGCCCCTGCGTGGCTGTAGTAGTCAGTGTCCTCGCGGTGATCGTAACGATCGGCAGCACCGCTCAGCGCCAGCGCAGGCTCGGCGTACTGAGGCGCTTGCTTAGGCGCATCGGCGTAGCTGTTGGGCTCGTAGTTAGGAGCGGCACCACCGTTAGGGCCGAATGCCATCGAACCGTCACGCTGGTAGCTGTTCACCGGGCTCAGAGGGGCATTCACCGGCAGTTGCTGGTGGTTGGTGCCAACACGGTAGCGGTGGGCATCGGCATAGGCGAAAACGCGACCTTGAAGCATGCGGTCTGGCGACAGGCCTACGCCTGGAACCATATTGCTTGGACCGAACGCCGCTTGCTCGACTTCTGCAAAGTAGTTCTGTGGGTTGCGGTTGAGTTCCAGTTCACCCACTTCGATCAACGGGAATTCCTTCTGCGACCAGGTTTTGGTCACATCAAAGGGGTTCTCGTAGTGAGCATTCGCCTGGGCTTCAGTCATGATCTGGATGCAGACGCGCCATTTCGGGAAATCACCGCGCTCGATTGCACCGAACAGATCGCGCTGGGCGTAATCGGGATCAGTACCGGCCAAACGTGCCGCTTCGGCCGGCGCCAGATTCTTGATGCCCTGCTTGGTTTTGTAGTGCCACTTAACCCAGTGACGCTCGCCTTGGGCGTTGATCAGGCTGTAAGTATGGCTGCCGAAGCCGTGCATGTGACGGTAGCCGTCTGGGATGCCACGGTCCGAAAACAGGATGGTGACCTGGTGCAACGCTTCTGGAGAGTGCGACCAGAAGTCCCACATCATTTGCGCGCTTTTGAGGTTGCTTTGCGGCAGGCGCTTTTGAGTGTGGATGAAGTCTGGAAACTTGAGCGGGTCGCGAATGAAGAACACAGGGGTATTGTTACCCACGATGTCCCAGTTGCCTTCTTCGGTGTAGAACTTCAGAGCAAAGCCACGTGGATCACGCTCGGTATCCGCCGAACCGCGCTCGCCGCCTACAGTGGAGAAGCGCAGGAAAGTTGGCGTTTGTTTACCAACAGACTCGAACAACTTGGCGCTTGTGTACTGCGTGATGTCTTTAGTAACAGTGAACGTACCGTAAGCACCCGACCCCTTGGCGTGTACACGGCGCTCAGGAATGTTTTCACGGTTGAAGTGAGCGAGCTTCTCGATCAGGTGAAAATCGTCGAGTAGCAACGGGCCGCGCGGGCCAGCGGAACGGGAATTCTGGTTGTCCGCAACGGGAGCACCGCTGGCGGTCGTAAGGATTTTATTCTGGCTCATGTGCGTATTCCTCAGGTCGGACTTGGAACTGCCGGCTAATCGGCTTGGTGGAGAGTATTGATCATCAACATGACACCCACAAATTCATTAAATTGCGGACATCAATAGAAAATTACTACCAACAACTCCAACAGCCATAGTGCCGAGCCCTACCTGGGGAAGCTTGTACAAATCGCGCTTTTATTACGCGCACAAAAAACCGGGCACTAGGCCCGGTTCTTCGTTACAGCTTGACGTCTTACTCGGCGCTTACAGCTTCGCCAGCAGTAGCACGATCAACCAACTCGACGTACGCCATAGGCGCGTTGTCGCCAGCGCGGAAACCGCACTTGAGGATGCGCAGGTAGCCACCCTCACGGGTAGCGTAACGCTTGCCCAGGTCGTTGAAGAGCTTACCAACGATAGCTTTCGAACGAGTACGGTCGAAAGCCAGACGGCGGTTAGCCAGGCTGTCTGTCTTGGCCAAAGTGATCAGCGGCTCAGCAACGCGACGCAGTTCTTTAGCTTTCGGCAGTGTAGTTTTGATCAGCTCGTGCTCGAACAGCGACACCGCCATGTTTTGAAACATGGCCTTGCGGTGCGAGCTGGTACGGCTCAGGTGACGACCACTTTTACGATGACGCATGGTTCATTCCTTACCAAACTCACGTTCGGTGATTACGACGATCAGGCAGTCGCCTTGTCGTCCTTCTTAAGACTTGCAGGCGGCCAGTTGTCGAGGCGCATGCCGAGGGACAGACCGCGGGAGGCCAGAACGTCCTTGATTTCAGTCAAGGATTTCTTGCCCAGGTTCGGAGTCTTCAACAGTTCTACTTCGGTACGCTGAATCAGGTCGCCGATGTAGTAAATGTTTTCCGCCTTAAGGCAGTTAGCCGAACGTACAGTCAGTTCCAGATCGTCAACCGGGCGAAGCAGGATCGGATCGATCTCGTCTTCCTGCTCGATTACCACTGGTTCGCTGTCACCCTTGAGGTCGACGAACGCAGCCAACTGCTGTTGCAGAATGGTTGCAGCGCGGCGGATAGCCTCTTCAGGATCCAGAGTACCGTTGGTTTCCAGATCAATAACCAGCTTGTCCAGGTTAGTACGCTGTTCGACACGGGCGTTTTCCACCACGTATGCGATACGGCGAACCGGGCTGAACGAAGAGTCAAGCTGCAAGCGACCAATGCTGCGGCTTTCGTCTTCATCGCTCTGACGCGAGTCGGCCGGTTCATAACCACGACCACGAGCTACGGTGAGCTTCATGTTCAGGGCGCCGTTAGACGCCAGGTTAGCGATTACGTGATCGGGATTAACGATCTCGACATCATGATCCAGCTGAATATCGGCAGCGGTAACCACCCCCGAACCCTTCTTCGACAAGGTCAGCGTAACTTCGTCACGGCCGTGCAGCTTGATAGCCAGACCTTTAAGGTTCAACAGGATTTCAATTACGTCTTCCTGTACACCTTCGATGGCGCTGTACTCGTGGAGCACACCGTCAATCTCGGCCTCGACTACTGCACAGCCGGGCATTGAGGACAACAGGATGCGGCGCAGCGCGTTGCCCAGGGTGTGGCCAAAACCACGCTCGAGAGGCTCGAGAGTGATCTTGGCGCGGGTTGGACTGACAACCTGCACATCAATGTGGCGGGGTGTCAGGAACTCATTTACCGAAATCTGCATGGATGCACCTATTTTCTAGCCCTTACTTGGAGTAGAGCTCGACAATCAGGCTTTCGTTGATGTCGGCGGACAGATCACTGCGAGCAGGAACGTTCTTGAAAACGCCCGACTTCTTCTCAGTGTCTACTTCTACCCATTCTACGCGGCCACGTTGGGCACACAGATCGAGAGCTTGGACAATGCGAAGTTGGTTTTTTGCTTTCTCGCGAATCGCGACCACGTCACCAGCACGAACCTGGTAGGACGGGACGTTAACGGTTTGGCCGTTTACGCTGACGGATTTGTGCGATACCAGCTGACGGGATTCGGCACGAGTCGAACCAAAGCCCATACGGTATACAACGTTGTCCAGACGGCATTCGAGCAGTTGCAGCAGGTTTTCACCGGTTGCACCTTTCTTGCCAGCAGCTTCTTTGTAGTAGCCGCTGAACTGACGCTCGAGAACGCCGTAGATACGACGGACCTTCTGCTTTTCACGCAGTTGGGTGCCGTAGTCGGACTGGCGACCGCGGCGTTGGCCGTGGATACCAGGTGCTGCTTCAATGTTGCACTTCGATTCGATCGCGCGCACGCCGCTCTTCAGGAAGAGATCGGTGCCTTCGCGACGAGCGAGTTTGCATTTTGGACCAATGTAACGAGCCATTCTTTACAATCTCCTGGATTACACGCGGCGCTTCTTCGGCGGACGGCACCCGTTGTGCGGGATTGGCGTCACGTCGGTGATGCTGGCGATCTTATAGCCACAGCCGTTCAAAGCACGGACAGCAGACTCACGACCTGGACCTGGACCTTTGACGTTAACGTCGAGGTTTTTCAGGCCGTATTCCAGCGCAGCTTGACCAGCACGCTCAGCAGCTACTTGAGCAGCAAACGGGGTGGACTTGCGGGAACCGCGGAAACCCGAACCACCAGAGGTAGCCCAAGACAGCGCGTTACCTTGACGGTCGGTGATGGTCACGATTGTGTTGTTAAAAGAAGCATGGATGTGGGCGATGCCATCAACCACTGTCTTTTTAACTTTTTTACGAGGACGAGCAGCAGGTTTTGCCATGATAATTTTCCTGTCGATTCGCTGGGGCGATTACTTGCGGATCGGCTTACGCGGACCTTTACGGGTACGCGCGTTAGTCTTGGTACGCTGACCGCGTACTGGAAGACCACGACGATGACGCAGACCGCGATAGCAACCGAGGTCCATCAAACGCTTGATTTTCATGTTGATTTCGCGACGCAGGTCACCTTCAGTGGTGAACTTCGCCACTTCGCCACGCAGCTGTTCAATCTGCTCGTCGCTCAGATCCTTGATCTTAGCGGCTGGGTTTACCCCAGCGACCGCGCAAATCTTCTGCGCAGTTGTGCGACCAACACCATAGATGTAGGTCAGCGAGATAACAGTGTGCTTGTTATCTGGAATGTTAACGCCTGCAATACGGGCCATTCAGTGGGACTCCAATTGACAGCTACCTACGCCCCGGAAGCCAAGAAATAGGGCGCGAGATAATATCGCTGTAATAACAAATAATCAACCCGGCAGCGCACTAGCTGCCGGGCTTCAAGCGGATCACACTCAGCCTTGGCGCTGTTTGTGACGCGGTTCCGCGCTGCAAATTACTCGAACAACACCTTCGCGGCGAATAATCTTGCAGTTACGGCACAGCTTTTTCACCGATGCACGAACTTTCATCACCAACTCCTCGAACCTTATGGGTACTCAGCGCAACATGCCGCTGCCGTAGCCCTTCAGGTTGGCTTTCTTCATCAGGGATTCGTACTGGTGCGAAACGAGGTGCGATTGTACTTGGGACATGAAGTCCATCACAACCACGACGACGATCAGCAACGAGGTCCCGCCAAGGTAGAACGGAACGTTTGCTGCAACCACCAGGAACTGGGGCAACAAGCACACGGCCGTCATATATAGAGCACCGAACAGGGTCAAACGAGTCAGAACGCCATCAATGTAGCGTGCCGACTGCTCACCTGGACGGATGCCCGGAATAAAGGCACCGGACTTCTTCAGGTTTTCCGCTACGTCTTTCGGATTGAACATCAACGCCGTATAGAAGAAGCAGAAGAAAATAATCCCTGCACTAAACAGCAGAATATTCAACGGCTGACCAGGAGCGATCGACTGAGAGAGGTCCTGCAGCCAGCCCATATTTTCAGACTGACCAAACCAGGTACCCAACGAAGCCGGAAACAGCAAAATGCTGCTCGCGAAAATTGCCGGAATAACACCGGCCATATTCACTTTCAGCGGCAAGTGGCTGGTCTGCGCAGCGAAGACCTTACGGCCCTGCTGACGCTTGGCGTAGTGAACAGCAATACGACGCTGGCCACGCTCAATGAACACCACAAAACCGATAATCGCTACTGCCAGCAAACCGATGGCAACCAGGGCGAAGATATTGATATCACCCTGACGTGCAGACTCGAAAGACTGCCCAATTGCTCTCGGAAGACCGGCGACGATACCTGCGAAAATCAACATCGAGATACCGTTACCAACACCACGCTCAGTAATCTGCTCACCCAGCCACATCATGAACATCGCACCAGCCACAAACGTGGATACCGCGACGAAATGGAAGCCAAAGTCACCAGTGAACGCAACACCCTGCCCAGCCAGACCAACGGACATGCCGATAGCCTGGACCAGGGCGAGGGCTACAGTGCCGTAGCGGGTGTACTGGCTAATCTTGCGACGGCCAGCTTCACCTTCCTTCTTCAACTGCTCCAGCTGCGGGCTGACGGCGGTCATCAGTTGCATGATGATCGATGCCGAAATGTACGGCATGATCCCCAGTGCAAAGATGCTCATCCGTTCCAGCGCGCCGCCGGAAAACATGTTGAACAAGCTAAGAATGGTCCCCTCATTCTGTCGAAACAGGTCTGCGAGTCGGTCCGGGTTGATACCTGGAACCGGGATGTGTGCGCCTATTCGGTAGACGATAATCGCCAGGAACAGAAAACGCAGACGAGCCCAAAGTTCAGACATACCGCCTTTGCCGAGCGCTGAGAGAGCACCTTGCTTAGCCATTTATTCCTCGAACTTGCCGCCAGCTGCTTCGATAGCCGAACGCGCACCTTTGGTGGCGCCGATTCCCTTGCCGATAGTGACAGCGCGAGTCACTTCACCGGACAGCATGATTTTCACACGCTGTACGTTGACGTTGATCACGTTGGCATCTTTCAGGGTCTGCACAGTAACGATGTCGCCTTCCACTTTGGCCAGCTCGGACAGACGCACTTCTGCGCGGTCCATGGCTTTCAGGGATACGAAACCGAACTTAGGCAGGCGACGATGCAGCGGCTGTTGACCGCCTTCAAAGCCTGGAGCGATGGTGCCACCGGAACGGGAGGTTTGACCTTTGTGGCCACGGCCACCAGTCTTACCCAAACCGCTACCGATACCACGGCCCGGACGATGCTTTTCGCGACGGGAACCCGGCGCTGGACTCAGATCATTGAGTTTCATCGATTAACCCTCTACACGCAGCATGTAGTAAGCCTTGTTGATCATCCCGCGATTCTCGGGAGTATCAAGTACTTCTACAGTGTGACCGATGCGACGCAGACCCAGACCCTTAACGCACAGTTTGTGGTTAGGGATGCGGCCGGTCATGCTCTTGATCAGCGTTACTTTAACGGTAGCCATGATCAGAAGATCTCCTTGACAGTCAGACCACGCTTCGCAGCGATGGACTCAGGAGATTGCATAGCTTTCAAACCTTTGAAAGTGGCGTGAACCACGTTTACCGGGTTAGTCGAGCCGTAGCACTTGGCCAGAACGTTCTGGACGCCAGCAACTTCGAGGACAGCACGCATAGCGCCACCAGCGATGATACCGGTACCTTCAGAAGCAGGCTGCATGTACACCTTCGAAGCGCCATGGGCGGACTTCATTGCGTACTGCAGAGTGGTGCCGTTCAGGTCAACTTGGATCATGTTGCGGCGAGCAGCTTCCATTGCCTTCTGGATCGCAGCAGGCACTTCACGCGACTTGCCACGGCCGAAGCCAACACGCCCTTTACCATCACCAACCACGGTCAACGCGGTGAAAGTGAAGATACGGCCGCCTTTAACGGTTTTGGCTACGCGGTTAACTTGAACCAGCTTCTCAATGTAGCCTTCGTCGCGCTTTTGGTCGTTATTTGACATAACTTAGAACTCCAGCCCAGCTTCACGAGCGCCATCAGCCAGCGCTTTCACGCGACCGTGGTACTTGAAGCCAGAGCGGTCGAAAGCCACTTGCGAGACGCCAGCGGCCTTAGCACGCGTAGCGACCAGCTGGCCAACCTTAGTGGCCGCGTCGATGTTGCCAGTGGCACCATCACGCAGTTCTTTATCCAAAGTCGAGGCGCTCGCCAGGACTTTGTTGCCGTCGGCCGAGATGACCTGGGCGTAGATGTGCTGCGACGAGCGGAACACGCAGAGACGCACGACTTCGAGTTCGTGCATTTTCAGGCGTGCTTTGCGAGCGCGACGCAGTCGAGTAACTTTTTTGTCGGTCATTTGCTATGCCCTACTTCTTCTTGGCTTCTTTACGACGGACGACTTCGTCCGCGTAGCGCACACCTTTGCCTTTGTACGGCTCTGGTGGACGGAAGTCGCGGATCTCAGCAGCCACTTGACCTACCAGTTGCTTGTCGATGCCCTTGATCAGGATATCGGTCTGGCTAGGAGTCTCAGCGGTGATGCCTTCCGGCAGTTCGTAATCCACTGGGTGCGAGAAGCCAAGGGCCAGGTTCAAAACCGTGCCTTTTGCTTGCGCTTTGTAACCAACACCGACCAGCTGGAGCTTACGCTCGAAGCCTTGGCTTACGCCTTGGACCATGTTGTTTACCAACGCACGCGTGGTACCGGCCATTGCGCGAGTTTGTTGATCGCCATTGCGAGCAGCGAAACGCAGCTCACCAGCTTCTTCAACGATCTCAACGGACGAATGGATGTTCAGTTCAAGAGTACCCTTGGCACCCTTCACCGAAAGCTGTTGGCCTGCGAATTTTACTTCGACACCGGCTGGCAGCTTAACGGGGTTCTTAGCGACGCGAGACATGCTTATCCCCCCTTAGAACACAGTGCAAAGAACTTCGCCGCCGACACCGGCAGCGCGCGCAGCACGATCCGTCATCACACCTTTGTTGGTGGAGACGATAGACACGCCCAGACCGCCACGAACTTTCGGCAGATCTTCAGCGGACTTGTACTGACGCAGGCCTGGACGGCTAACGCGCTTCACTTCCTCGATGACCGAACGGCCTTCGAAGTACTTCAGCTCGATGGACAGCAGTGGTTTGATTTCGCTGCTGATCTGATAACCCGCAATGTAGCCTTCGTCTTTCAGGACTTTGGCAACAGCTACCTTCAACTTGGAAGATGGCATGCTTACGACGGACTTTTCAGCCATCTGGGCATTACGGATACGAGTTAGCATGTCCGCTAACGGGTCCTGCATACTCATGGGCTAGACGCTCCTAATACAAAAAAATTAGCCTTGCGGCTACATATGTCGCCGAGAATCTCCGGGTAAAAAACACGGGCTCAGGCGAGCCGCGTATTTTAGACACACTCCGGAAATGAAACAAGCCCCAAAAGGGGCTTGTTCCAGATTCAAGGCCACCGGTGGTCAGTATCTTTCGATTCCGACCACCAGGACGTTGAAAGTACTTACCAGCTGGCTTTAACCAGACCTGGTACGTCACCACGCATTGCCGCTTCACGCAGTTTGTTACGGCCGAGGCCGAACTTGCGGTAAACGCCGTGTGGACGACCGGTCAGGCGGCAGCGGTTACGCATGCGCGAAGCGCTTGCGTCACGTGGCTGCTTCTGCAGAGCTACTGTAGCTTCCCAACGCGCTTCTGGACTTGCGTTCAGATCAACGATGATTGCTTTCAGTGCTGCACGCTTCTTGGCGTACTTGGCAACCGTGAGCTGACGCTTCAGCTCGCGGTTTTTCATGCTCATCTTGGCCATGGTCCTACTCCAATCAGTTGCGGAACGGGAATTTGAAAGCACGCAACAGGGCGCGACCTTCATCATCGTTCTTGGCAGTGGTGGTCAGGGTGATGTCCAGACCGCGGAGAGCATCGATCTTGTCGTAGTCGATTTCCGGGAAGATGATCTGCTCTTTCACGCCCATGCTGTAGTTACCACGACCATCGAAGGACTTGGCATTCAGGCCGCGGAAGTCGCGAACCCGAGGCAGGGAGATCGACAGCAGACGATCCAGGAACTCGTACATACGCTCACGGCGCAGGGTCACTTTGACGCCGATCGGCCAACCTTCACGGACTTTAAAGCCAGCGATGGATTTCCGAGCGTAGGTCACAACGACTTTCTGGCCGGTGATCTTTTCCAGGTCAGCAACAGCGTGCTCGATGACTTTTTTGTCGCCGATCGCTTCGCCCAGACCCATGTTCAGGGTGATTTTGGTAACGCGCGGAACTTCCATCACGTTCCCAAGCTTAAGTTCTTCCTTAAGCTTAGGGGCGATTTCCTTCCGGTAAATCTCTTGTAGTCGTGCCATGGTCTAATCTACCTAGCAGTGTTCAAGCATCAACCGCTTTTTGGGTCGACTTGAAGACACGAATTTTCTTACCGTCTTCTACTTTGAAACCAACGCGGTCAGCCTTGTTGGTTTCGCCGTTGAAGATGGCGACGTTAGAAGCATCCAGCGGAGCTTCTTTCTCGACGATACCGCCCTGCACGCCCGACATCGGGTTAGGCTTGGTATGACGCTTAACCAGGTTCAGACCACCGATAACCAGACGGTTATTAGCGAGAACCTTAAGCACCTTACCGCGCTTACCTTTGTCTTTGCCGGCGATCACGATGATCTCGTCGTCACGACGAATCTTTTGCATGTCGGATCTCCTTACAGCACTTCTGGGGCGAGCGAGACGATCTTCATGAACTTCTCAGTACGAAGTTCACGGGTCACTGGCCCAAAGATACGGGTGCCGATCGGCTCTTGCTTGTTGTTCAGAAGAACAGCAGCGTTGCCATCAAAGCGGATAATGGAGCCATCAGCACGACGTACGCCGTGACGAGTGCGGACTACAACAGCAGTCATCACTTGGCCTTTTTTCACTTTACCGCGAGGAATTGCTTCCTTCACGGTAACTTTGATGATGTCACCGATACCAGCGTAACGACGATGGGAGCCACCCAGCACCTTGATGCACATAACACGGCGAGCGCCGCTGTTATCGGCCACATCGAGCATGGATTGAGTCTGAATCATATAATTTCTCCGACCCCTAGTCCTTAGACTTCCACAGCGCGTTCGAGAACATCAACCAGTGCCCAAGACTTGGTCTTGGCCAGCGGACGAGTTTCACGAATAGTGACTTTGTCGCCGATGTGGCACTGATTGGTTTCGTCGTGCGCGTGCAGCTTAGTCGAACGCTTAACATATTTACCGTAGATCGGGTGCTTAACGCGACGCTCGATCAAAACGGTGATGGTTTTGTCCATCTTGTCGCTGACAACACGGCCAGTCAGCGTACGGACAGTCTTTTCGGCTTCAGCCATGATCACTTACCTGCCTGCTGGTTGAGCACAGTCTTCACGCGAGCGATGTCACGCTTAACTTGCGAGAGCAGATGAGACTGCCCCAACTGGCCAGTTGCTTTCTGCATACGCAGATTGAACTGGTCGCGCAGCAAGCCGAGCAGTTGCTCGTTCAGCTGCTGTGCGGATTTTTCACGAAGTTCATTCGCTTTCATCACATCACCGTCCGTTTAACAAAGGAGGTGGCGAGCGGCAGCTTTGCAGCAGCCAGGGCGAAAGCCTCACGCGCCAGCTCTTCAGTAACACCCTCGATTTCATACAGGACTTTGCCTGGCTGAATCTGGGCAACCCAATATTCCACGTTACCCTTACCTTTACCCATCCGCACTTCGAGAGGCTTCTTGGAGATCGGTTTGTCCGGGAATACACGGATCCAGATCTTGCCGCCACGTTTAACGTGACGGGTCAGAGCACGACGCGCTGACTCGATCTGACGAGCGGTGAGACGACCACGAGCTACAGACTTCAGCGCGAACTCGCCGAAGCTGACTTTGCTACCGCGCTGAGCCAGACCACGGTTGTGGCCTGTCATCTGCTTGCGGAACTTCGTACGCTTAGGTTGCAACATTTGGCGTACCCCTTACTTAGCAGCTTTTTTACGAGGCGCTGGTGCTTGTGGTTTCAGTTCTTCTTGGCGACCACCAATTACTTCGCCTTTGAAGATCCAAACCTTTACACCGATCACACCGTAAGTGGTGTGAGCTTCGTAGTTGGCATAGTCGATGTCGGCACGCAGGGTGTGCAGTGGCACACGACCTTCGCGATACCATTCAGTACGTGCGATTTCAGCACCGCCGAGACGACCGCTCACTTGGATTTTGATGCCTTTGGCACCAATGCGCATGGCGTTCTGTACGGCGCGCTTCATAGCGCGACGGAACATTACGCGACGCTCCAGCTGCTGAGCTACGCTCTGCGCAACCAGCATACCGTCGAGCTCCGGCTTACGGATCTCTTCGATATTGATGTGCACAGGCACACCCATTTGCTTGGTCAGGTCCTGACGCAGTTTCTCAACATCTTCACCTTTCTTCCCGATAACGATACCTGGACGAGCGGTGTGGATGGTGATACGTGCAGTTTGTGCCGGACGATGGATATCGATACGGCTTACGGACGCGCTTTTTAGTTTGTCTTGGAGATACTCACGCACCTTCAGATCAGCGAACAAGTAGTCCGCATAAGTCCGACCGTCTGCGTACCAGACGGAGGTGTGCTCCTTGACGATTCCCAGGCGAATGCCAATGGGATGTACTTTCTGACCCATCTCTTCGACTCCGTTACTTGTCAGCAACCTTGACAGTGATATGGCAAGACCGCTTGACGATGCGATCAGCACGGCCTTTGGCACGTGGCATGATGCGCTTCAGCGAACGCCCTTCGTTGACGAAAACGGTGCTGACCTTCAGGTCATCAACGTCTGCGCCTTCGTTATGCTCGGCGTTGGCTACGGCCGACTCCAGCACTTTCTTCATGATCTCGGCGGCTTTCTTACTGCTGAAAGCCAACAGGTTGAGCGCTTCGCCCACCTTCTTCCCGCGGATCTGGTCGGCGACCAAGCGGGCTTTCTGGGCGGAGATTCGAGCGCCCGACAACTTAGCGGCTACTTCCATTTCCTAACCCCTTAACGCTTGGCTTTCTTGTCTGCCACGTGCCCACGATAAGTGCGGGTACCGGCAAACTCGCCCAGTTTGTGGCCGACCATGTCTTCGTTAACGAGAACTGGGACGTGTTGACGACCGTTGTGTACTGCGATGGTCAGACCGACCATTTGTGGCAGGATCATCGAACGACGCGACCAGGTTTTCACCGGTTTGCGATCATTCTTTTCCGCCGCCACTTCGATCTTCTTCAGTAGGTGAAGATCAATAAAAGGACCTTTTTTCAGAGAACGTGGCACTGTCGTATCCCTCTATTTACTTGCGACGACGGACGATCATTTTGTCGGTACGCTTATTACCACGAGTCTTCGCGCCCTTAGTCGGGAAGCCCCATGGCGATACCGGATGACGACCACCAGAGGTACGACCTTCACCACCACCGTGTGGGTGGTCAACCGGGTTCATGGCAACACCACGAACGGTTGGGCGAACGCCACGCCAGCGTTTGGCACCAGCTTTACCCAGCGAACGCAGGCTGTGCTCGGAGTTCGAGACTTCGCCCAGGGTCGCGCGGCATTCAGCCAGCACTTTACGCATCTCACCAGAACGCAGACGCAGGGTCACGTAGACACCTTCACGAGCGATCAACTGAGCCGAAGCACCAGCGGAACGAGCGATCTGTGCGCCTTTACCTGGCTTCAATTCGATGCCGTGTACGGTGCTACCAACTGGAATGTTACGCAGTTGCAGAGCGTTGCCCGGCTTGATCGGTGCCAGGGCACCTGCGATCAGCTGGTCGCCAGCGCTCACGCCTTTAGGGGCGATGATGTAGCGACGCTCGCCATCTGCGTACAGCAGCAGAGCGATGTGAGCAGTACGGTTTGGATCGTATTCGATACGCTCGACAGTGGCAGAGATGCCATCTTTGTCGTTGCGACGGAAATCGACCAGACGATAATGCTGCTTATGGCCACCACCGATGTGACGAGTGGTAATACGACCATTGTTGTTACGACCACCAGTCTTCGATTTTTTCTCGAGCAGCGGTGCGTGAGGAGCGCCTTTATGCAGCTCCTGGTTGACCACCTTGACCACAAAACGGCGGCCAGGGGAAGTCGGTTTGCATTTAACGATTGCCATGATGCACCCCTTCCTTACTCAGCACTGCTGCTGAAATCGAGATCTTGGCCTGGCTGAAGGGAGATAACTGCCTTCTTCCAGTCATTACGCTTGCCCAGACCGCGAGCAGTGCGCTTGCTCTTACCCAGAACATTCAGGGTAGTAACACGCTCTACTTTCACGCTGAACAGGCTTTCGACGGCCTTCTTGATTTCCAGCTTGGTTGCGTCAGTTGCAACCTTGAAAACGAACTGGCCTTTCTTGTCAGCCAGAACCGTAGCCTTTTCGGAAACGTGCGGGCCAAGCAGAACTTTAAATACGCGTTCCTGGTTCATCCCAGCAGCTCCTCGAATTTCTTCACGGCCGACACGGTGATCAACACCTTGTCGTATGCGATCAGACTAACTGGATCGGAACCTTGCACGTCACGTACATCAACGTGTGGCAGGTTGCGAGCAGCCAGGTACAGGTTCTGATCAACAGCTTCAGACACGATCAAAACGTCGGTCAGGCTCATATTGTTCAGCTTGCCCAGCAGATCTTTGGTTTTTGGACTTTCAACAGCGAAGTCCTGAACCACGACCAGACGATCAGTACGCACGAGTTCAGCAAGGATGGAGCGCAGTGCTGCGCGGTACATCTTCTTGTTGAGCTTCTGAGAGTGATCCTGTGGACGAGCTGCGAAAGTGGTACCGCCGCCACGCCAGATTGGGCTACGGATAGTACCGGCACGAGCACGGCCAGTGCCTTTCTGACGCCAAGGGCGCTTACCGCCACCACGTACGTCGGAACGGGTCTTTTGCTGCTTGCTACCTTGACGGCCGCCGGCCATGTAGGCCACGACTGCTTGGTGAACGAGCGTCTCGTTGAATTCGCCGCCAAATGTCAGTTCGGAAACTTCGATCGCTTGAGCGTCATTTACATTTAATTGCATGTCAGCTTCCCCTTAACCGCGAGCCTTGGCCGCTGGACGTACAACCAGGTTGCCGCCAGTAGCGCCAGGAACAGCACCCTTGACCAACAACAGATTGCGTTCAGCGTCGACGCGCACTACTTCGAGGGACTGCACGGTCACGCGCTCAGCGCCCATATGACCGGACATTTTTTTGCCCTTGAATACACGACCAGGAGTCTGGCACTGGCCAATAGAGCCCGGGACGCGGTGGGAAACGGAGTTACCGTGAGTGTTGTCTTGGCCACGGAAATTCCAACGCTTGATCGTACCCTGGAAGCCTTTACCCTTGGACTGACCGGTTACATCAACCAGTTGACCAGCGGCGAAGATTTCAGCGTTGATCAGATCGCCAGCCTGGTAGTCGCCATCTTCAAGACGGAACTCCATAACAGTACGACCAGCTGCAACGTTTGCTTTTGCGAAGTGACCTGCTTGAGCAGCAGTCACGCGCGAAGCACGACGCTCGCCGACAGTGACTTGCACTGCACGATAGCCATCGGTTTCTTCAGTTTTGAACTGGGTGACGCGATTCGGTTCGATCTCAATGACCGTGACCGGAATGGAGACACCTTCTTCGGTGAAAATACGGGTCATACCGCATTTACGACCGACTACACCAATAGTCATGTTGTAAACCTCATGAGTGTACGGGGCTTTCACCCGCTATGGCCGCCCATTTCAGAGCGTTACACGACTAAGACCCAAGTCTTAGCCGAGGCTGATCTGTACTTCCACACCGGCCGCCAGATCAAGCTTCATAAGTGCATCAACGGTTTTATCCGTTGGCTGGACGATGTCCAGAACGCGCTTATGAGTACGGATCTCGTACTGGTCACGCGCGTCTTTGTTGACGTGCGGGGAGACCAGAACGGTGAACCGCTCTTTACGGGTAGGCAGTGGAATTGGACCACGCACTTGTGCACCAGTACGTTTCGCGGTTTCCACGATTTCCTGGGTGGATTGGTCGATCAGGCGATGGTCAAAAGCCTTCAACCTGATACGGATTTGCTGATTTTGCATTGGATTTCAGACTCCGGCTGCTATTCCCAGCGAGCGCAATACGCCCGTTAAAAGGAGGCGCAATTCTATAGACGCCCCAGATAGGTGTCAACCCAATAAAAAAAGCCCCCGCTGAGCGGGGGCCTTTTTCAAAGCATCAAGCTAACTCAAAAAAGAGCTTACTCGATGATTTTAGCTACAACACCAGCACCAACGGTACGGCCGCCTTCACGGATAGCGAAGCGCAGACCGTCTTCCATTGCGATGGTTTTGATCAGGGTAACTTCCATTTGGATGTTATCACCTGGCATTACCATTTCAACGCCTTCTGGCAGCTGGCAGTTACCAGTCACGTCAGTAGTACGGAAGTAGAACTGAGGACGGTAGCCTTTGAAGAACGGAGTGTGACGACCGCCTTCTTCTTTGCTCAGAACGTAGACTTCTGCGGTGAACTTGGTGTGCGGCTTAACGGTGCCTGGCTTAACCAGAACCTGGCCACGCTCAACGTCGTCACGCTTGGTACCACGCAGCAGAACGCCGCAGTTCTCGCCAGCACGACCTTCGTCGAGCAGTTTGCGGAACATTTCAACACCGGTGCAGGTGGTGACGGTGGTGTCACGCAGACCAACGATTTCCAGTGGATCTTGAACGCGAACGATACCGCGCTCGATACGACCAGTCACAACAGTACCGCGACCGGAGATCGAGAATACGTCTTCGATTGGCATCAGGAACGGCTTGTCGGTCAGACGAACTGGTTCTGGGATGTAGGTATCCAGAGTTTCAACCAGTTTACGAACGGCAGTGGTGCCCATTTCGTTGTCGTCTTTGCCTTCCAGAGCCATACGAGCAGAACCGATGATGATCGGAGTGTCGTCACCTGGGAAGTCGTAAGTACTCAGCAGATCGCGCACTTCCATCTCAACCAGTTCCAGCAGCTCAGCGTCGTCTACCAGGTCAGCCTTGTTCAGGAAAACCACGATGTACGGAACGCCTACCTGACGGGACAGCAGGATGTGCTCACGGGTTTGCGGCATCGGACCATCAGCGGCCGAGCAAACCAGGATCGCGCCGTCCATTTGGGCAGCACCGGTGATCATGTTCTTCACATAGTCAGCGTGACCTGGGCAGTCAACGTGAGCGTAGTGACGAATCTTCGAGTTGTACTCGACGTGCGCGGTGTTGATGGTGATACCACGAGCTTTTTCTTCTGGAGCGCTGTCGATCTTGTCGAAATCAACGATTGCAGAACCGAATACTTCGGAGCAAACGCGAGTCAGAGCTGCGGTCAGAGTGGTTTTACCGTGGTCAACGTGGCCGATGGTGCCAACGTTTACGTGCGGTAGGGAACGATCAAATTTTTCTTTAGCCACGACAATTAACTCCTAGCCTAAACGGGCTGAATCAGCCTTGTTTTTTGGTAACGGTTTCGACGATGTGCGACGGAGCCGTATTGTATTTCTTGAATTCCATAGAGTAGCTTGCGCGACCCTGGGACATGGAGCGAACGTCGGTCGCATAACCGAACATCTCACCCAACGGAACCTCGGCGCGAATCACTTTGCCGGAAACCGTGTCTTCCATACCCAAGATCATGCCACGACGACGGTTAAGGTCGCCCATGACATCACCCATATAGTCTTCAGGTGTAACAACTTCTACCGCCATGATCGGCTCAAGCAACTCACCACCGCCCTTCTGGGCCAGTTGCTTGGTCGCCATGGAGGCAGCCACCTTAAACGCCATCTCGTTGGAGTCGACGTCGTGGTAAGAACCGTCAAAAACGGTTGCTTTCAGGCCGATCAGCGGATAGCCGGCAACAACGCCGTTCTTCATCTGCTCTTCGATGCCCTTCTGGATAGCCGGGATGTATTCCTTAGGAACCACACCACCAACTACTTCGTTCACGAATTGCAGACCTTCCTGACCTTCGTCAGCAGGAGCAAAACGGATCCAGCAGTGACCGAACTGACCACGACCGCCGGACTGACGAACGAACTTGCCTTCGATTTCACAGTTCTTCGTGATGCGCTCACGATAGGAAACCTGAGGCTTACCGATGTTGGCTTCGACGTTGAACTCACGGCGCATCCGGTCAACCAGGATGTCCAGGTGCAACTCGCCCATGCCGGAGATGATCGTTTGACCAGTCTCTTCATCAGTCTTAACGCGGAAAGATGGATCTTCCTGAGCAAGCTTGCCCAGAGCGATACCCATTTTTTCCTGGTCATCCTTGGTCTTAGGCTCTACGGCAACCGAAATAACCGGCTCCGGGAAGTCCATGCGAACCAGGATGATTGGCTTGGCAGCGTCGCACAAAGTCTCACCAGTGGTGACGTCCTTCATGCCGATCAGGGCCGCGATGTCACCAGCGCGCACTTCCTTGATCTCTTCACGGGCGTTTGCGTGCATTTGCACCATACGGCCCACGCGCTCTTTCTTGCCTTTAACCGAGTTGATCACGCCGTCGCCGGATGCCAACACGCCCGAGTAAACGCGGACGAAGGTCAAAGTACCCACGAATGGGTCGGTAGCGATCTTGAACGCCAGCGCCGAGAACGGCTCGCTGTCGTCAGCATGACGCTCCATCTCTTCTTCCTCGTTATCAGGGTTGGTACCCTTGATAGCAGGAATGTCGGTTGGAGCCGGCAGGTAGTCGATAACGGCGTCGAGAACCAGGGGAACACCCTTGTTCTTGAAGGAAGAACCGCAAACAGCCAAGACGATTTCGCCAGCGATAGTACGCTGACGCAGAGCGGCCTTGATTTCCTCGTTGGTGAGTTCTTCACCTTCAAGGTACTTGTTCATCAGCTCTTCGCTGGCTTCGGCAGCAGCCTCAACCATGTTACCGCGCCACTCGTCAGCCAGTTCCTGAAGCTCTTCAGGGATAGGCTTGCGAACTGGGACCATACCTTTGTCAGCGTCGTTCCAGTAGACCGCTTCCATGGTGAGCAGATCGATCTGCCCCTGGAAGTTATCTTCGGAACCGATGGCCAGCTGGATTGGCACCGGAGTGTGACCCAGGCGCTGCTTGATCTGACCGATCACGCGCAGGAAGTTGGCACCAGCACGGTCCATCTTGTTTACGTAAACAAGACGTGGAACGCCGTACTTGTTGGCTTGACGCCATACGGTTTCCGACTGAGGCTCAACACCCGAGGTACCGCAGAACACAACGACAGCGCCGTCGAGTACGCGCAGGGAACGCTCAACTTCAATGGTGAAGTCTACGTGGCCCGGGGTATCGATTACGTTGAAGCGGTGCTCGTTCTTGTACTGCTTGGCAGAACCAGACCAGAAAGCGGTAATAGCAGCAGAAGTAATGGTAATACCACGCTCCTGCTCCTGAACCATCCAGTCTGTGGTCGCGGCGCCGTCATGCACCTCGCCCATTTTGTGACTTTTGCCGGTGTAAAACAGTACGCGCTCGGTGGTGGTGGTTTTACCAGCATCCACGTGAGCAACGATACCGATGTTACGGTAGCGGCTAATCGGAGTAGTACGAGCCATAAAGCCCTCGCAAAATTAGTGAAGCTAAGATTAGAAGCGGTAGTGCGAGAAAGCTTTGTTAGCTTCAGCCATACGGTGCACGTCTTCACGCTTCTTAACAGCAGCACCTTTACCTTCGGCAGCGTCCAACAGTTCGCCGGCCAAACGCAGAGCCATAGACTTCTCGCCACGCTTACGGGCGAAGTCTACCAACCAGCGCATTGCCAGAGCGTTACGACGGGACGGACGAACTTCAACCGGAACCTGGTAAGTAGCACCGCCTACACGGCGCGACTTCACTTCGACCAGCGGAGCGATGGCGTCGAGAGCTTTCTCGAAGATTTCCAGGGGGTCGCTGTTCTTGCGTTCTTTAACCTTTTCCAGCGCGCCATAAACGATACGCTCGGCAACGGCTTTCTTGCCGCTTTCCATCACGTGGTTCATGAACTTGGCCAGAATTTGGCTTCCGTATTTTGGATCGTCAAGCACTTCGCGCTTGGCTGCTACGCGTCTTCTTGGCATGGATAAGCCCTCAAACGGTCTTCAGGTTCGCTCGGAATCGGTGCCCTTTCGGGACGCCTCCGACCTTACTCTTATCGACTCAGAAAATAAGATGATTCAGTTTTACAAAAAGCCGCTACTACTTAGGCTTCTTGGTACCGTACTTCGAACGACCCTGGTTACGACCTTTAACGCCGGAAGTATCCAAGGAGCCGCGTACGGTGTGGTAACGAACACCTGGCAAGTCTTTTACACGACCGCCGCGGATCAGTACCACGCTGTGCTCTTGCAGGTTGTGGCCTTCACCGCCGATGTACGAGGAAACCTCGAAACCGTTGGTCAGGCGCACACGGCATACTTTACGCAGTGCCGAGTTAGGTTTTTTCGGCGTGGTGGTATACACACGGGTGCATACGCCACGACGTTGCGGGCAGTTCTGCAGCGCAGGTACGTCGGATTTCTCGACGATACGCTTACGCGGCTGACGTACCAGCTGGTTGATAGTTGCCATCTACTAGCTCCACTGTTGTCTTGCGACGCTATTGTCTTGCAAGAAAAGCAAAATGGCAGGAACGAATTCCCGCCAAATTTAGGGGTACAAGAGTCTAAAGAGGATCTTGTCCCCAGTCAAGGCAAGGCCCCGACCTTCCCACCTGTCGAACCGGGGCAAAATTGCCTCGATCCGACGAATGGGACTGCCAGGGCCCAGACTTATTTATCGCAGAACTCAGTTACCGCTTGAGTTCAGCGCTTCGGTCAGTGCAGCTTCCACTTCACTGGCGCTTACGCGCAGCGGCTTGTCAGCATCACGGCGGCGCTTGCGCTCGCTGTGGTAAGCCAAACCGGTACCTGCCGGGATCAAACGACCCACGACAACGTTTTCTTTCAGGCCGCGCAGGTAGTCGCGCTTGCCGGTTACCGCTGCTTCGGTCAGTACGCGAGTGGTCTCCTGGAAGGAGGCCGCCGAGATGAACGACTCAGTGGACAACGACGCCTTGGTGATACCCAGCAACACGCGAGTGAACTTGGAAACGAATTTCTCGTCGTTCGCCAGGCGCTCGTTTTCTACCAGTACGTGAGTCAGTTCCATCTGGTCGCCCTTGATGAAACTGGAATCGCCGGATTCTGCGATTTCAACTTTACGCAGCATCTGACGCAGGATGGTCTCGATGTGCTTGTCGTTGATCTTCACGCCTTGCAGACGGTAAACGTCCTGGATCTCGTTCACGATGTACTTGGCCAGCGCACTCACACCCAGCAGACGCAGGATGTCGTGTGGATCGCTTGGGCCGTCGGAGATAACTTCGCCGCGGTTTACCTGTTCGCCTTCGAACACGTTCAGGTGACGCCACTTCGGAATCAGCTCTTCGTACGGATCGCTACCGTCGTTCGGGGTAATGACCAGACGGCGCTTGCCCTTGGTCTCTTTACCGAACGCGATGGTGCCGCTGACTTCAGCCAGAATCGACGCTTCTTTCGGACGACGAGCTTCGAACAAGTCGGCAACACGCGGCAGACCACCGGTGATGTCACGAGTTTTCGAAGTTTCTTGCGGGATACGCGCGATAACATCACCGATCGCGATCTTCGCACCATCCGCTACACCGACCAGGGCGTTGGCTGGCAGGAAGTACTGAGCGATTACGTCAGTACCTGGCAGCAGCAAGTCCTTGCCGTTGTCGTCGACCATCTTCACGGCAGGACGGATGTCTTTACCGGCAGCTGGACGATCTTTCGCGTCGAGTACTTCAATGTTGGTCATACCGGTCAATTCGTCAGTCTGACGCTTGATCGTGATGCCTTCTTCCATGCCCACGTAGGTCACGGTACCTTTCATTTCGGTAACGATTGGGTGAGTGTGCGGATCCCACTTGGCCACGATTGCGCCAGCGTCGACCTTGTCACCTTCTTTAACCGAAATCACAGCACCGTACGGCAGCTTGTAACGCTCACGCTCACGACCGTAGTCATCAGCGATGGCCAGCTCACCGGAACGGGACACAGCAACCAGGTGGCCATCCACTCGCTCAACGTGCTTCAGGTTGTGCAGACGGACGGTACCGCCATTCTTCACCTGAACGCTGTCGGCTGCGGAGGTCCGGCTTGCCGCACCACCGATGTGGAACGTACGCATGGTCAGCTGGGTACCCGGCTCACCGATGGACTGGGCAGCAATAACGCCGACCGCTTCACCGATGTTCACCTGGTGACCACGTGCCAAGTCACGGCCGTAGCACTTGGCGCAAATGCCGTAGCGGGTTTCGCAGCTGATCGGCGAGCGAACAATCACTTCGTCGATGCTGTTGAGTTCGATGAACTCGACCCACTTCTCGTCTACCAGAGTACCGGCAGGAACGATGATTTCTTCGGTGCCTGGCTTGAATACGTCACGGGCGATCACTCGACCCAGTACGCGCTCACCCAGCGGCTCTACAACGTCACCGCCTTCAATGTGCGGAGTCATCAGCAGGCCGTGCTCGGTGCCGCAGTCGATCTCGGTCACAACCAGATCTTGTGCAACGTCTACCAGACGACGAGTCAGGTAACCCGAGTTAGCGGTTTTCAACGCGGTATCCGCAAGACCCTTACGAGCACCGTGAGTGGAGATGAAGTACTGAAGTACGCTCAAACCTTCACGGAAGTTCGCAGTAATCGGCGTTTCGATGATGGAACCGTCCGGCTTGGCCATCAGGCCACGCATACCGGCGAGCTGACGGATCTGCGCAGCAGAACCCCGTGCGCCCGAGTCGGCCATCATGTACATCGAGTTGAAGGACTCTTGATCGACTTCCACGCCGTGACGGTCGATAACCTTCTCTTTCGAGAGGTTGGCCATCATCGCCTTGGAAACTTCGTCGTTCGCCTTCGACCAAAGGTCGATCACTTTGTTGTACTTCTCGCCCTGGGTTACCAGGCCGGAGGCGTACTGGCTCTCGATCTCTTTCACTTCATCGGTAGCAGCACCAATGATCTGGGCTTTTTCATCCGGGATAACGAAGTCGTTAACACCGATGGAAACGCCGGAAATGGTCGAGTAGGCAAAACCGGTGTACATCAACTGGTCAGCGAAGATCACGGTCTCTTTCAAACCAACCACGCGGTAGCACTGGTTGATCAGCTTGGAGATCGCCTTTTTCTTCATCGGCAGGTTGACGACGTCGTACGACAGACCTTTTGGCACAACTTGATACAGCAGCGCACGGCCGACGGTAGTGTCGACGATACGGGTGCCGCTCACGCTGCCGCCATCACGGTCGTTGACGGTTTCGTTGATCCGCACTTTGACCTTGGCGTGCAGTGCAGCTTCGCCGGCACGGAACACACGGTCAACTTCTTGCAGGTCAGCGAATACACGACCTTCGCCCTTGGCGTTGATCGCTTCACGGGTCATGTAGTACAGACCCAATACAACGTCCTGCGACGGAACGATGATTGGCTCACCGTTGGCTGGCGACAGAATGTTGTTGGTCGACATCATCAACGCACGCGCTTCCAACTGGGCTTCCAGTGTCAGCGGTACGTGCACGGCCATTTGGTCGCCGTCGAAGTCGGCGTTGTACGCAGCACAGACCAGAGGGTGCAGCTGGATAGCCTTGCCTTCGATCAGTACCGGTTCAAACGCCTGGATACCCAGACGGTGAAGGGTCGGTGCACGGTTGAGGAGAACCGGGTGTTCGCGGATCACTTCAGCGAGAACGTCCCAAACCTCTGGCAGTTCGCGCTCGACCATTTTCTTGGCCGCTTTGATGGTGGTCGCGAGACCGCGCATTTCCAGCTTGCCGAAGATGAATGGCTTGAACAGCTCGAGAGCCATCTTCTTAGGCAGACCGCACTGGTGCAGACGCAGGGTCGGGCCTACGGTAATTACCGAACGACCGGAGTAGTCAACACGCTTACCGAGCAAGTTCTGACGGAAACGACCTTGCTTACCCTTGATCATGTCAGCCAGGGATTTCAGAGGACGCTTGTTGGAACCGGTGATAGCGCGGCCACGACGACCGTTGTCGAGCAAGGCGTCGACGGCTTCTTGCAACATACGCTTTTCGTTGCGCACGATGATGTCCGGAGCGGACAGATCAAGCAGGCGCTTCAAGCGGTTGTTACGGTTGATCACGCGGCGGTACAGGTCGTTGAGGTCGGACGTCGCGAAACGACCACCGTCCAACGGTACCAGCGGACGCAGGTCTGGCGGCAGAACCGGCAGAACGGTCAGCACCATCCACTCTGGCAAGTTGCCGGAACCCTGGAAGGCTTCCATCAACTTCAGACGCTTGGACAGTTTCTTGATCTTGGTTTCAGAGTTGGTTTGCGGAATTTCTTCGCGCAGACGGCCAATCTCGTGTTCCAGGTCGATAGCGTGCAGCAGCTCGCGGACAGCTTCGGCACCCATGCGGGCATCGAAATCGTCGCCAAACTCTTCCAGCGCTTCGAAGTACTGCTCGTCGTTCAGCAGCTGACCTTTTTCAAGGGTGGTCATGCCTGGATCGATAACGACATAGCTCTCGAAGTAGAGAACGCGTTCGATATCACGCAGGGTCATGTCCATCAGCAAGCCGATACGGGACGGCAGCGATTTCAGGAACCAGATGTGGGCAACCGGCGAAGCCAGTTCGATGTGCGCCATGCGCTCACGACGAACTTTGGCCAGCGCAACTTCAACGCCGCACTTCTCGCAGATCACACCACGGTGCTTCAAGCGCTTGTACTTACCGCACAGGCACTCGTAATCCTTTACCGGGCCAAAGATCTTGGCGCAGAACAGGCCGTCACGCTCAGGTTTGAACGTACGGTAGTTGATGGTTTCCGGCTTTTTAACTTCACCGAACGACCACGAACGGATCATCTCAGGCGATGCCAATCCAATACGGATGGCGTCGAACTCTTCGACTTGACCCTGGTTTTTCAGCAAATTCAGTAGGTCTTTCAAGGCCTTTCCTCCTGGCGGAGCAGAGAGCGGGCTAAACAGCCCCGCTCTCGATTCGCGTCACGTGTTATTCGGTTTCCAGATCGATATCGATGCCGAGGGAACGAATTTCTTTGATCAACACGTTGAAGGACTCGGGCATGCCCGGCTCCATACGGTGATCGCCGTCCACGATGTTTTTGTACATCTTGGTCCGACCGTTCACATCGTCCGACTTCACTGTGAGCATTTCTTGCAGAGTGTAAGCAGCACCGTATGCTTCCAGTGCCCAGACCTCCATCTCCCCGAAACGCTGACCACCGAACTGAGCCTTACCACCCAGCGGCTGCTGGGTAACCAGGCTGTACGAACCGGTAGAACGAGCGTGCATCTTGTCGTCTACCAAGTGGTTCAGCTTCAGCATGTACATGTAGCCAACAGTAACCGGGCGCTCGAACTTGTTGCCGGTACGGCCGTCGAACAGCTGCATCTGGCCGCTTTCTGGCAGGTCTGCCAGTTTCAGCATGGCCTTGATTTCGCTTTCCTTGGCACCGTCGAATACCGGGGTAGCCATTGGAACACCGCCGCGCAGGTTCTTCGCCAGATCCAGGATTTCCTGGTCGGAGAAGGTGTCCAGCTCTTCGTTGCGACCGCCGATCTCGTTGTAGATCTCGTGCAGGAACTTACGCAGGTCTGCGACCTTGCGCTGCTCTTCGATCATACGGTTGATCTTCTCGCCCAGACCTTTGGCCGCGAGGCCCAGGTGGGTTTCAAGGATCTGACCAACGTTCATACGCGAAGGTACGCCCAGTGGGTTGAGGACGACGTCGACCGGGGTGCCATTGGCATCGTGCGGCATGTCTTCAACCGGCATGATCACGGAGACCACACCTTTGTTACCGTGACGACCGGCCATCTTGTCGCCCGGCTGGATGCGGCGACGGATTGCCAGGTAAACCTTGACGATTTTCAGCACGCCTGGAGCCAGGTCATCGCCCTGCTGCAGTTTGCGCTTCTTGTCTTCGAACTTGTCGTCCAGCAGACGGCGGCGATCAACGATGTAGGCCTGGGCCTTCTCGAGCTGCTCGTTCAGAGCATCTTCAGCCATGCGCAGTTTGAACCACTGGCCGTGCTCAAGACCGTCGAGGATTTCGTCGGTGATGTCCTGACCTTTCTTCAGACCTGCGCCGCCTTCAGCCTTGTGGCCTACCAGAGCGGAACGCAGACGTTCGAAGGTCGCGCCTTCAACGATACGGAACTCTTCGTTCAGGTCCTTGCGGATCTCGTCGAGCTGAGTCTTCTCGATGGACAGTGCACGAGCATCACGCTCAACGCCGTCACGGGTGAAGACCTGTACGTCGATGACAGTACCTTTGGTGCCAGTCGGCACGCGCAGGGAGGTGTCTTTAACGTCGCTGGCTTTTTCACCGAAGATGGCACGCAGCAGTTTTTCTTCCGGAGTCAGTTGGGTCTCGCCTTTCGGAGTGACCTTACCAACCAGGATGTCGCCTGCGCCGACTTCAGCACCTACGTAAACGATACCGGCTTCGTCCAGCTTGTTCAGTGCAGCTTCACCCACGTTCGGGATGTCTGCAGTGATTTCCTCAGGCCCAAGCTTGGTGTCACGTGCCACACAGGTCAGTTCCTGGATGTGGATCGTGGTGAAGCGGTCTTCTTGAACCACACGCTCGGAAAGGCAGATGGAGTCTTCGAAGTTGAAGCCGTTCCATGCCATGAACGCGATACGCATGTTCTGACCCAGAGCCAGCTCACCCATGTCGGTGGACGGGCCGTCGGCCATGATGTCGCTACGCTGAACACGATCACCCTTGCTCACCAGCGGACGCTGGTTGATGCAGGTGTTCTGGTTCGAGCGGGTGTATTTGGTCAGGTTGTAGATGTCGACACCGGCTTCGCCAGTTTCAACTTCGTCATCGGCAACACGAACCACGATACGGCTGGCATCAACGGAGTCGATCACGCCGCCACGACGAGCCACGACGCAAACGCCGGAGTCACGAGCTACGTTACGCTCCATGCCGGTACCTACCAGCGGCTTGTCAGCGCGCAGGGTCGGTACAGCTTGACGCTGCATGTTGGAACCCATCAACGCACGGTTGGCGTCATCGTGCTCCAGGAACGGGATCAGCGACGCAGCAACCGAAACTACCTGCTTCGGCGATACGTCCATCAAGGTGACGTCTTCCGGCGCCTTGACGGTGAACTCGTTCAAGTGACGAACAGCAACCAGCTCGTCGACCAGCACTTTCTTGTCGTTCATCGTGGCCGAAGCCTGAGCGATCACGTGATCAGCTTCTTCGATGGCGGACAGGAACACGATCTCGTCGGTAACCAGGGCGTCTTTCACCACACGGTACGGGCTCTCGAGGAAGCCGTACTGGTTGGTGCGCGCATAGGCAGCCAGGGAGTTGATCAGGCCGATGTTCGGACCTTCCGGCGTTTCGATCGGGCAAACACGACCGTAGTGCGTCGGGTGTACGTCACGCACTTCAAAGCCAGCACGCTCACGGGTCAGACCGCCCGGGCCCAGTGCAGAAACACGGCGCTTGTGGGTGATCTCGGAGAGCGGGTTGTTCTGGTCCATGAACTGCGAGAGCTGGCTGGAACCGAAGAACTCTTTCACCGCCGCAGCCACTGGCTTGGCGTTGATCAGGTCTTGCGGCATCAGGCCTTCGCTTTCAGCCATCGACAGACGCTCTTTGACCGCACGCTCAACACGTACCAGGCCAACGCGGAACTGGTTCTCGGCCATTTCGCCTACGCAGCGAACACGACGGTTACCCAGGTGGTCGATGTCATCGACGATGCCTTTACCGTTACGGATGTCGACCAGAGTCTTCAGTACCGCGACGATATCTTCCTTGCACAGCACGCCCGAACCTTCGATCTCGGTACGACCGATACGACGGTTGAACTTCATCCGGCCGACCGCAGACAGGTCATAGCGCTCAGGGCTGAAGAACAGGTTGTTGAACAGGGTCTCGGCAGCGTCTTTGGTTGGCGGCTCGCCAGGACGCATCATGCGATAGATCTCGACCAGCGCTTCCAATTGGTTGCTGGTGGAGTCGATCTTCAGAGTGTCGGAGACGAACGGACCGCAGTCGATATCGTTGGTGTACAGGGTCTCGATGCGAACAACCTGGGCCTTGGCGATTTTCGCCAGGATCTCGGTGTTCAGCTCGGTGTTGCACTCAGCCAGGATTTCGCCTGTTGCCGGGTGAACGATAACCTTGGCGGTGGTGCGACCCAGGACGTAGTCCAGAGGTACTTCCAGCTCTTTGATACCGGCTTTTTCGATCTGGTTGATGTGGCGCGCAGTAATACGACGGCCAGCCTCAACAATCACCTTGCCGTTTTCATCCTGGATGTCCAGGACGGCAATTTCACCACGCAGACGCGAAGCGATCAGCTCCAGCTTGAGGGTTTCATCCTTCAGGCTGAATACGTTGGTGGTGTAGAAAGCGTCCAGCACTTGCTCAGTGGTATAACCGAGCGCGCGCAGCAGTACCGAGGCCGGCAGCTTGCGACGACGGTCGATACGCACGAACACGCAGTCTTTCGGGTCGAACTCGAAGTCCAACCACGAACCGCGGTACGGAATGATCCGCGCGGAGTACAGGAGTTTACCGGAGCTGTGCGTCTTGCCGCGGTCGTGGTCGAAGAACACGCCCGGGGAACGGTGCAGCTGGGAAACGATTACACGCTCGGTACCGTTGATTACGAAGGTACCGTTTTCAGTCATCAGTGGGATTTCGCCCATGTAGACTTCTTGCTCTTTGATGTCCTTGATCGCTTTGTTCGACGATTCTTTGTCGAAAATGATCAGACGAACTTTTACCCGCAAAGGTACGGCGTACGTAACACCGCGCAACACGCATTCTTTGACATCAAATGCCGGTTCGCCCAGGCGATAACCCACGTACTCCAGCGCAGCATTGCCGGAGTAGCTGATGATCGGGAAAACGGATTTGAAGGCCGCATGCAGGCCCACGTCGCGGAACTGATCTTTGGTCGCTCCCGCCTGCAAGAATTCACGATACGAATCCAGCTGGATAGCCAGAAGGTACGGGACATCCATGACGTCCGGCAACTTGCTAAAGTCCTTGCGGATACGTTTTTTCTCAGTATATGAGTAAGCCATCAGCGTTCCCCAGCTTGGTCACCTGCTTGTTTGGCCCCTCCGACGGGAGCAGCCAGAAAATCTTGCAAACCCCTTGGTTTGCACCACCGCTTCGGGTGGCTACAGCGCGTTAATGGCGGCGACCTAGTCGGCAGCCAAGAACGGAAAAAGGCCGGTGGCAAGAGCCACCAGCCATCAGCCTTCAGCTTAACGCTTGGGCTGGAGACGCAAGGTCGATGCTTACTTCAGCTCGACTTTAGCGCCTGCTTCTTCCAGAGTAGCTTTGGCTTTGTCAGCAGCGTCTTTCGACACAGCTTCCAGAACCACGGCAGGAGCGCCGTCAACTACAGCCTTGGCTTCTTTCAGGCCCAGACCGGTCAGTTCACGTACTGCCTTGATCACGTTTACTTTCTTCTCGCCAGCTTCGGTCAGCATGACGTTGAATTCGGTTTGCTCTTCAACAACGGCAGCAGCAGCAGCTGGGCCAGCGGAAGCAGCGGCAGCGGAAACGCCGAATTTTTCTTCGAAAGCTTTGATCAGCTCAACAACCTGCAGAACCGACATTTCAGCTACGGCGTTGAGGATATCGTCTTGGGAGATAGACATTGCTGTATTTCCTGAATTGGGGGACGGCCTACACGGCCATCGAAATAAACAAAAATACGCGAGAGAAGTCGTTCAGCCTTAGGCTGCTGCGGCTTCTTTTTGCTCGCGAACTGCGGCCAGAGTACGAGCCAGCTTGCTGGTAGCGCCTTGAATCACGCTCATCAGCTGCGAAATGGCTTCGTCGCGGGTCGGCAGTGTTGCCAGTACGTCGATTTGGTTAGCTGCGAGGAACTTGCCCTCGAACGCAGCTGCCTTGATCTCGAACTTATCCTGACTCTTGGCGAATTCCTTGAACAAACGGGCAGCAGCGCCTGGATGATCTTTGGAGAACGCGATCAGAGTCGGGCCAGTGAACACGTCGTTGAGAACACTGTATTCAGTGTCAGCAACAGCGCGCTTGAGCAGAGTGTTACGTACAACACGTACGTAAACGCCAGCTTCACGAGCCTCTTTACGGAGTCCGGTCATAGCGCCTACTGTCACACCACGGGCATCAGCCACGACAGCGGACAGAGCAGCTTTGGCAGCCTCGTTGACTTCAGCGACGATGGCCTTCTTGTCTTCGAGATTAATTGCCACGGGTTTAACTCCTGCTTGTTACCGTTTCATCTGGCCGGAGCCGGATGTCGTTTTGGTGTCTGATTCGGTAAGGAACCGGGAGCACCATCTGCGTAGGCTTGAGGTTTAAGGCTTGCGCCGCCTACGGTCTTGGATAGCCCCCGCCAGGCAGGGACCCCAATTTTTTTCAATTGGCGCGATCTCTCGCGCCAATCTGTGTCTTATACGTCCAGCGAGCCTTGGTCGATGACCAGACCTGGGCCCATAGTGGTGCTCAGGGTAACGCGCTTGACGTAGATACCTTTCGAGGAGGCCGGCTTGATACGCTTCAGATCAGCGATCAGGGCTTCAACGTTTTCCTTCAGCTTGACGGCGTCGAAGCCGACCTTGCCAACGGAGGTGTGAATGATGCCGTTTTTGTCGGTGCGATAACGAACCTGACCAGCCTTGGCGTTTTTAACCGCGGTAGCTACGTCTGGAGTTACGGTGCCGACTTTAGGGTTAGGCATCAGGCCGCGTGGACCGAGGATCTGACCCAACTGACCTACAACGCGCATTGCATCCGGGGAAGCAATAACGACGTCATAGTTCAGGTCGCCGCCTTTCATTTCGGCAGCCAGGTCGTCCATGCCAACGCGATCAGCGCCGGCGGCCAGAGCAGCTTCAGCTGCCGGGCCTTGGGTGAAGACAGCTACACGTACAGTCTTGCCAGTACCGTGTGGCAGCACAGTAGCGCTACGAACGACCTGGTCGGATTTACGTGGGTCAACACCCAGGTTTACAGCAACGTCAACAGACTCGCTGAACTTGACAGTCGACAGCTCGGTCAGCAGGGCAGCAGCGTCTACAAAGTTGTAGGACTTGCCTGCTTCGATTTTGCCGGCGATAGCCTTTTGGCGCTTGGTCAGCTTAGCCATTACACACCCTCCACGTTAAGGCCCATGCTACGAGCAGAACCGGCGATGGTACGCACGGCTGCATCCATATCAGCTGCAGTCAGATCCGCGTTTTTGGTTTTCGCGATTTCTTCCAGCTGAGCACGAGTTACAGTGCCGACTTTAACGGTGTTAGGACGAGCGGAACCGCTAGTCAGACCAGCAGCTTTCTTCAACAGAACCGAAGCCGGGGTCGACTTGGTTTCGAAGGTGAAGCTACGGTCGCTGTATACAGTGATGATCACTGGAGTCGGCAGACCTGGCTCAATACCCTGAGTACGGGCGTTGAAGGCCTTGCAGAATTCCATGATGTTCACGCCGTGCTGACCCAGAGCTGGACCGACGGGTGGGCTTGGGTTGGCCTGAGCGGCCTTCACTTGCAGCTTGATGTAAGCGGTAATCTTCTTGGCCATGAGGCACTCCAATTACGGGTTCAAGCGCCTCGAAAGGCTCCCCGGTTACTTGCGCGTTTATCCCAGTGACGACAAAACCCCACAGCCTAAGGCTGTGGGGTTGGGATGCTTGTTCAGCTAGACCTTCTCGACCTGGCTGAATTCCAGCTCTACCGGAGTAGAGCGACCGAAAATGAGCACCGCCACTTGGATCCGGCTCTTTTCGTAGTTAACTTCTTCGACAGTGCCGTTGAAATCAGCAAACGGACCATCTGTGACACGAACAACCTCACCCGGCTCGAACAACGTCTTCGGCTTAGGCTTGTCGCTGCCATCAGCAACACGACGCAGAATTGCTTCCGCCTCTTTGTCGGTGATTGGAGCAGGCTTATCAGCGGTTCCGCCGATGAAACCCATGACACGAGGGGTATCTTTGACTAAGTGCCAAGTACCTTCGTTCATGTCCATTTGAACCAGCACGTAGCCAGGGAAGAACTTGCGTTCGCTTTTACGCTTCTGCCCATTCCGCATTTCAACCACTTCTTCAGTGGGAACCAGAATTTCGCCGAAGCCATCTTCCATGCCTGCCAGCTTTACGCGCTCTAGCAAAGAGCGCATAACATGCTTCTCGTAACCCGAGTAAGCATGCACAACGTACCAACGCTTAGCCACGGGACACCCTTAGCCAACAATCAAGGAAACAAGCCAGCCGAGCAGGGAGTCGAGCCCCCACAACAGCAACGCCATAACCAGAACAACAGCCACGACAATCAATGTGGTCTGCGTGGTTTCTTGGCGAGTCGGCCAAACGACTTTACGAATTTCGGTGCGAGCTTCCTTTACCAGGACCGCGAAAGACTTGCCTTTAGCAGTCTGCAGGCCTACAAAGGCAGCTACAGCAGCAAGGGCAAGCAAGGCGAGCACACGGTACAGGATCGGCGAAGCAGAGTAGTACTGATTGCCAACAACGCCTACGACCACCAATGCGACTACAGCGAGCCACTTGACCAGATCGAAACGAGAGCTTTGAGCTTCAGCCTTAGGAGTCATCTATGAAGATCCTGTGAAAAGAAAGCCAGACACACCACGTGAATCTGGCAGGTCAGGAGGGAATCGAACCCCCAACCTACGGTTTTGGAGACCGTCGCTCTGCCAATTGAGCTACTGACCTAAAACAAAATCAGGCCGACCATTATGCAGGCCTGAAAAAGACTTTACAACAACCAACCCCAACAGACTTGAAACCACCTGACACAAGCGCCAGTAAAACCAGAATCAAGCCGAGGCAGCTGTTAAAACAAAGGCAGATATTTTCATATCTGCCTTGTTATATGGAGCTCTTGAGCGGATTTGAACCGCTGACCTCACCCTTACCAAGGGTGTGCTCTACCAACTGAGCTACAAGAGCGAAACACATTGCACAACCTGCAAACTTGGAGCGGGTAGCGGGAATCGAACCCGCATCATCAGCTTGGAAGGCTGAGGTTCTACCACTAAACTATACCCGCGGAGCTTGCAGCTCACGCTAAAAATGGTGGAGGGGGAAGGATTCGAACCTTCGAAGTCGTAGACGTCAGATTTACAGTCTGATCCCTTTGGCCGCTCGGGAACCCCTCCTAAGCGAGCCGGCATTTTACATCACGCCGACCTTCTGTCAAGCATTTTCTCATTTAAAAATATGAGGTTAGCTGCATTGACGTTCGCTTCACGCTGTAGACCGTAAAGGTCTTCACTGCGAAGCGGGCGCCATTCTATGCAAACTATTCGAGAGTTGCAACGCCTTCGCACAACATTATTTTATGTTTTAACTCATTGAATTCCTTAGCAAGGTTTTCAAAGGGCAGATCATCAGCCAAACGTCGACTTTCAGGCGCTACGCGAAGCCAGTAGCCGGAGGCTTCAGGAGTGTTCAGCAATTGCACTTTGACCTTTATATCCAGGCTGATCAGCCGCTGTTCGACGGACTGCGCCTGACGCGGGTCAACAAAACCACCTATGTACAAACACGTATTTTGCGGATCGGACGCCTTTGCCCGCTCCCTCCTGGCAATCGCATCCGAAGATTCGCTCAGCAAGCGAATATCCTGCTGAGAACCCCGATAAAGACTCAAGGGCGTTACATCCTTGGCACGCAGCGGCGCCTCCTGCTGATGCCATACGTAATAGAAAGCGTTGAGGACGAGTAAAAGTAGAAACAGCCAACGCATAAACACCTCAAGACAAAGGGCATGCCATCGCCAAACCGACGAAAACCAGATCAGGAACGAGGCGCGCCTGCGGCACGGCATCCAGAACCAAATCAGCATCCCCCCCAGTAAGGAACACCGTGAAACTGTCGCCCCAGTAGCTTCGGGCCAACTCGAGCTGAGTCAGCACAAATCCCCTGAGCATCAGCGTACAGCCGCGCTCGACGGCCTCGACTGTCGTACGACCTGGCGAGAGACGCTCCAGCGCTTGCTCAGCGGCAGCATCGTCATAACGTATCTTGCGGGTGTGCGTGCGCAATTGATTACGCATGAGAGGCATACCAGGGCAAATGAACCCTCCCAAGTGCTCGCCGTCCGCACCAATAAAATCTGCTGTCGCCGCCGTACCAAAATCAAGTACCAGGCAAGCACCTGACGCTAATTTGTATCCCCCAAGCATTGCCAGCCAACGATCAAGGCCCAGGCGCTCGAAATCTTCATAGCCGTTGCGCACGCCGGCCATTTCTCGTGCGGGCGCGGCACAAGAGACAACAATACCGAAAGCCCCCTCCAGAGCCTGTACCAGCTTACTAGTCTCCTCCAGCGCCCGGACACTCACCAGTCGGCAGCGCGTGAGCAGCAAGCCAGGAACGGCCACCAGGCTTTCAATCAAAGCTATATCCGAGCCAACGACACCTTCGGCGGAGGCCGCCGACCAATTCGAACCAAGCACCCGCCACTTGATAAAGCTGTTGCCACAGTCGAGCTCAAGAATCATCACGCAACCTCAGGCTTAACTCACCACCGCTGTAAATTTTTTCAACGCCATCAACACTCAAACGCAAGGCGCCCTGGCGATCCACACCCAGCACCACGCCATCAACTTGATTGACGCCGGCGATGAGGGAAACCGTCCGCCCTTGCCACGCATGATTACACTCCCACTCCCCCTGAAGCACAGCAAACCCACCGGTTTTGTGCCGCTCCAGATGGCTCAGCAACTGCTGCCCCAGTCTCGCAACCAGCGAATTGCGATCAACTGGAGCGCCTGTCTCAAGCTGTACTGACGTCCACTGCTGGTCTATAGCATCGGATTTCTGCATATTCACATTAATGCCTATGCCAAGGACAACGTGGCAAATATCCGCAGGATCACCCACTAACTCCAACAAGATTCCGGCAATTTTCTGCTGCCCGACCAAGACATCGTTCGGCCACTTCAAGGCAGCCCCCTGCACACCCGACTCACGCAGGGCCTGCATGACCGCCAAGCCGACAACCAGGCTCAATCCTTCCAACTGTCGCAGACCATCCTCAATGCGTAGTACAAGGCTGTAATACACATTCTGCGCATACGGGCTGACCCATGTTCGGCCTCGCCTGCCTCTTCCCGCTGTTTGCTGCTCCGAAAGTACCAGGAACGGCGCTGGACACTCAGCAGCAACCAGCCGCAACGCTTCAGCATTGGTGGAATCAACAGAGTCGGAGATATAGACGGGCCAGCCTAAGGCAGGCGCCCTCAGCGCAATTTCTTCAGCACTCAAGAACACCAGCGGCGCTGCTAGCTGGTACCCCTTCCCACGCACCTTATGAATAGGCAAACCTAATTCCGCTTCAAGGTGCTGGAGTTGCTTCCAGACAGCACTGCGGCTAACACCCAGGGCAGTGCCTAGTGCCTCTCCAGAGTGGAATCGGCCATCTTTCAGAAGCTTTAACAACGTCAGCATGCACATATCGCCTCACAATGAGGCAGGCATGATAGCCATGCGCTGGGTCATTGCATAGAAAGCCAAAGATTTAGCACCCGAGTGAGCACTGTTTAGCACCACCTGGCGTACTTTTCCCGCGCCCAAAACAAAACCCCATCTGCTTTCGC